>CAJUDO010000001.1 GCA_910585405.1 uncultured Peptococcaceae bacterium
TGAATACTGGGTTTTTGCCTGTTTGCTTTCCCTTTCCCCAATAACCTGTGTTCAAGGAGCTTGTTTTAAAGGGGAACACAAACCCCGATATTACGAAAATTACCAATGCAGAAGGAATCATAAAATTCACAAAGGCATTTCCCTTTTGATACCCTGCTGCTTCTGCCAATGATACAATCAAACCCCAAATGATAAATACACCTACAAAACCGGTCCCTAAAAGATTCAAAATTTCCATTCCAAAAAATAACACTGCCATCAAGGCATATGGCCGACCAACAATAATCTTTCTGGACGTCAGCCAATTGGCCAGATATTCGGTAATATGCGTTTGATCTGCAATTGCTGCAAACACAAAGGACATAATTAAAATCGGAATGTTCATATACCCAAACCCATCACAAAAAGCTTGCTGAATTCCAACATAATCAGCTATACCTAATGCTACCAAAGCAAAAATACTCGGCCAAATCAAACCTAACGTCATCCAACCATAAATTGTAGCAATAAAAACGCCCAAAACTTTCATACCCAATTCTGTGATTGCACCAAAGGGTGGAATTAATCCGATACCAAATAAAATAACCAGATAAATAACTACATTGATATAATACACTTTATTTTTATTCGTTGCTGCACTTGACATATAGATGCCTCCATTTCTATTGTCATCTCTCAGTATTGCGCTATAAATTTTTATAAATCCTATTTTTTGACAAAGGGATAAAGCCCTATCATATAAATGCTTATCCCTCTGCCAGCTATACTTCGGGAGAAATTACATTTCTTCTTCAAGAATCTGATAAATTGGTGCCCCTTCACATTGTGCAGGCATTCTTACACCGCCTAAATGAGCAATTGTTGCTGCAACGTCTACCTGACGAATAACGCGATTGGTCAGACAGCCTTTTTTCAGGCCTTTCCCTGCTGAAATAAAGATTGGCGATACAGAGGTATCCTTGCAGCCAAAATAGGTAGATAAGGAATCGCCATGTACACGATTAAATCCTTCTTCCAAGAAGTAAATAATATCCCCACAGTCTGGACCGCTCATACCAATGATAGCTGCTTCTTTGTTGCGCATTGCCATAGCAACAACACGTCTATTGGTTTTTGGATCGCGATAGCTATACAAATCGGAAATAATCTGACGTTCCAATTCGTATTTGTCTTCTGGTTCTACAATCCCAGTCGCGTTGCGGCCTTTTAAGTTAATCCAAATATGATTGCCACGAGTTGCGATTGCCTTAGTCTGTGTCCAATCAATTTCCGGCAGATCATTTCCTTCTTCATCTTTTTTCAGCACTGTGTAACCCAGTTCACACATTACACCGGCATTTACTCCAAATGGATCTCCCAATACAGGAGGCAACTCTTCTGTGACTAACAAACCATGGTCGGAAACAATGAAGATTGTCCAGTCTTCATCCAGCAAGTGCAGGAAGTTCCCCAAATATTTATCGGTATCAATATAGGCATTTTCAATGAATTTCTCATAGGCTGCTACATTCAAACCAGGCTGAAAATCTCTTTCTTCTGCCCAGTTCCAGAATACATGAGCCATATTGTCTACGTTGTGAATATGAGAGAAGATAACTTCCATCCCTTTTTCTTCAATGGCGTATTTCAAGCAATCAGCCTGCCATTGTGTATATACTTCCCAGCCCGGCTGCATGATTTCACGAACCACGGTTTCCTGTCCGCCCAATGTAACCATAACCGGTTGCACATAATCCACATTTTCAATAATTTCATTGTAAAAGCTTTTTGGGTGAAACAGCATATCGCCATTATCAATGTCCATACCGTTGCTAACCCACATTTCAACGCTGTTCCCATCTTCCGCCATGTTAAAGACACGTACAGAACGACTTACCCGTGTTGTCCCATCTTTATACGGAACTGTATCAATCACATTTTTCACAAGTTCATTATTTTTCACGATGGCCAATGGCTGTTCATCCTGTTTTTTCTTATAGATTGCTACTGTATCGTAAATGCCCTCTGCATTAGGCTCCAACAGACAAACCCAACGTTTCATACCATTTGCCAGTATAATGCTGAATTCTTTGGCGCCAAGTTTGGCATTTTTCCAGTTTTTTGCGTCCTTTAGGGGAACTTTTGAAGATCTGTCGGAAATTTTTGTTCCAAAGTCCCCTTCATCTAAGGTTCTCATAATACTGGTAACTTTTTTACGATTCAACGCTTTGTCCAGAGCTTCTAAAGCTTTACTGGAAGATGTATCGAGTACTGCTTCATCTCCCATATCTTCTAGATCTGTGATAATGCAGCCTGCGCCGTTATCATGTTTTTCCCCTTCTACCATAACGGCATCTTGAATATTCACATCTGCATGAATATACAATTCCATATCTCTCAGGGAAGAACCCATGCTTACGCTAGCTGGCTGTGTCCCATCTACTACATACAGGTTTTCACTGTTAGAGCTAGGTGGCCAAGACCCACCTGGCCAATGCCATACCAACGTTTTTTTACCGGCTTCTGCAAACACATTCCACAACTGCTCTGCTTTGCAGGTCAGAGAGTCAAAAGCATACACAATTTCATCCAGACTTTCCTTTGACTGATTCCAGAAACATGTAATTCCATGGGTTTCTGGATAGGCTCCTGTTGCCAGGGTTGCCCACAGTGGAGGTGTGATAGTCGGCATAGCGCCTAACAAAATCAAATCTTCCCGGCAAGCACCTTTTTCTACATATTCTTTAATATGCGGCAGTTTACCCTGATCCATAAATTTCTTTGTCAGGCGTGGGTCCATGCCGTCTACACCCAAAACCAAAATTTTATTGGTTTTTGCTTCTCTTACCATTTCAATCCTCTCCTTTTCTTGGTAATAAAAGTATTAACAAACTTTTCACCTTTATTATATCTATAAAATTTATTTCTGCATAACATAGAAACAGACCAGATTTATAGAAAATTGTTGAAAATTTTTGTACCTCCGCACAACTTCCACATATAAAAGAGGACCTCGCGTCTTACGATGTGAAGTCCTCTTTCTTCCCTAACTATTTTTTCTCACAAATTTCCTATCAATCCATTTGTTATATATCTAAGGCAACCACATTCCAATCATAACCAAACTCTAAAAATGCATCCTTTTGTTCCGGCACATTCGTCACCTCAATCAATTTTAATGCCTGCTGAAACTTCGTTTTTTCCACTACAGGAGCCAAACCTTTAATTTTTTTCCAATAAAGCCAATAGGTTTCCCCATAATAGGTTGCCAGCTGCTTTTTGAACTGTTCTTTTATCTCTTTTGGTTCTATACCGTAACCATACCAGTAGGTTTTTTGAAAGATGGGCGTGACAGGAATCCTCCGCTGTTTTAATTTCCGTTGCTCCATCATAATCATAAATTCCTGTGCGTTCACCTTGTATTGCGGTTTTCCCTCCTGATTCAAATAACAAATTCCGAAAAAGGTCCGTTTGAAGGGTTTTGCGATAAATACATCATGCTCCAGCTGCTGCTGCACTTTTTTCTGCCACTGCTGAATCTCTAGCAGTGCTGCCGGTGTCAGCACGTGGGCAAAATAGGCCATTGCTACTAATCCTTGCAAAATCTGTAGGTAATCCAAAGAAAAAATACCGCTCATTTGAAACCGCAAATTATCAAAAATTTCTTTTGCGTCATCGTTAAAAAGCGCCTCGTTGCACACTGCCAGCTGTTCAAAAAACAGATGTGAATACAATTTTCGCAACGTGTTTGCCAGACGGATTTCCGTTTCGTATAAGCGTTGTTCATGCTGTCCGGTCTGCACAAGACAGCGATTCATCAAAGTATGCACCGGTGAAACAAGCTGATTGTCCAAAACCGCCTGTTCCTTGAACTGAAGAATTTCCCGTACAGAAGGACTGATGCGATAAACAATTTTCCCATTTTCTACACTGGAGCAGCCATAAACAATAAACTCCTCCTCATATTTCCCACATTCCGCCATATGTGCAACGCTATGGATACATGTCAAATCTCGTATTGAGGTCATAAATCTTCCTCTTTTCTATTTTTTCTCTGTAGCATAACTGTCCCGTTTTCGTTTTTCTGCACCATTACTGGTTCGCCCAATACATTTGAAAGCACATCGCTCTGAAAAACCTCGTCAATGCTCCCATTGGCCAATACCTGACCATGCTGCAGCAACAAGCATTTTTCAAAGCATGGTTGAATTTCTTCCGGATAATGGGTGACATAAATAATGGTGGTCTCTGTAGTCTCAGCAATCAGTTTTACCCATTGCAGCAGGTTTTCTCTGGCAAATACGTCTAACCCCGTTCCAGGCTCATCTAAGACCAAAATTTTCGGATCAGAAATCAGAGCGCGGGCAATTAAAACATTTTGCTGCTCGCCCTTGGACAACATAGAAAAAGGCATATCACTTTTATGCCCTATGTGCCATTGCTCCAGCAGAGCTCTCGCTTTCTGCACATCCTGGTCGCTGATCTCCGCCCCGATTCCCAATGTACCAAAAAGCCCTGACAATACAATGCATAAAACGGTTTCACTGCTATAATATTTATCAAAAAAAGAAGCGCTCACCCAGCCAATCTGTTTCGACAAGGAAAAAAGGCTTGTATCATCATAAACTTGTCCCAAAACCTCCAATTTTCCCGCAGTATGCTGCTTATATCCCGCAATGGCACTGAGCAATGTTGTCTTTCCACTTCCGTTCAGTCCAAATACAATCCAATGCTCTCCTTGTTTGACTTCCCAGTCTATGTCCTTCAGCAAATAATGCTGACCTGATTGGCAACACACCTTTTCCGCTTTTATCACTATCTTTACCATCGCGTCAACCCTGACTTTCCGTACAATTCTGCTGTGCCAATTCCTCTTCATCCATCACCAGCATATCTCCCAAAATAACCGGATTCAGTTCAACCGGTACTGCAAAGCCTTCCGGTTTCAAAAAACCCATATGTTTGTTCTCCCAGGCCATAATATCGCAAACCTTCGCGATATTCATTTTTTTCGTCTGTCCATTGTCATCCAAATCTGGATAGTAATTAAACTGCATCGCTTCGACAAAATATTTCGCGCTCAGATAAATTTCCGGCTCCGTGCCATATTCGATTCGATTGCATTCTGAGCAAAAAATCTCTATTCGCGCATTATACCCCGTGAAGATAATTTTGCGAATTTCTAATTTTCCGCCGCAAAATCTGCAGCAGCAACGGGCACTGCGTTCCCGCAACTCATGCAAGCGGTTCAGCGTCAAATTTTCCTGTGTCATAAGACTATTCACCTCAATTAAAATCTTTCATTTTTTCTTTATTATAGACACCTTTCATTTCTTATGTATAGCAAAAAAATAGACAATATTTTCAAAAATATTCTCTATTTTTTTGTAGCATAATTTCTGCAAGAATAGCAAAAATGAGCTTAACAAATGGATTTTCCACCAAGTATCTTTTTCTTTGTCTATTTCTTTACTATATGTTTCTCCCTGCACTACGCTCTGCCGCACTCTTTACTTTTTATCTCAAAATACGGTATAATTTTAGTATAAACATGTCTATAAAACATACTTCAGAGAGGAATATCTGTATGAGATTAGAACAACTAGAATATTTATGTGAAATTGCAAAGCGCAAATCAATGAATCTTGCCAGCAATAAACTCTTTGTCAGCCAACAGACACTCAGCACAGCTATCAAAAATTTAGAAAAAGAACTGGATACCAAATTATTAGAGCGTACCTATCATGGTGTATTCCCTACTGAAATCGGTCAGGAACTCATTGATATCTCTCAACAGATGCTTATCCAGTTGGATCAATTAAAATTAAAGATCGCCGCTAAAAACAATACGCAACTATCCGGTGATTTTACCATTGTCCTGGAGCCCGGAATCAATACCTTGATTATGCCTAAAATTGCTTCTCATTTTTATAAATATTATCCTAATATTCGACTGGTCAGTAAAACTCTGTCTCGTAAGGCTATCAAGGAATCCATTCGAAACAAAGAATATGACCTAGGGGTCATTTCTTCTTATGAATATTCAACCAATGACACTGATACAATACCTTCTCCGGAGTTGATTGTTAAAGAAATTATTGATTTTCAATTACTAGCTAGAATCAGTCAGATGTCCCCATTATCTTTGGAAAGCTCTATCTCACTACGGACACTTTTAACCTACCCGCTGGCTTTAAATGACCAGGCTTGTGGCGTCGATTTATTGAATGAGCTGAAAAAATACGGAAAACCATATATTTTGCCTACACATTACTATGGTATTTCACAACAATTGGTCTGTGATAATTTGGCGGTTTCCTTGGCAGTGAAAGTGAACAACTATCTGCCCTACTACTTCAATGATTTTAACGGAAAAATTCTAAACATCCCTGTTAAAGAATTCTTTCCATTTCATGCCAGTTATATTATCCATCGAGACAATGCAAATTCCCCACTTATCGAGCGTTTTCTCGAGACGCTTATGAAAATTATCTAAGCTCTAAAAAGATCTAATAAAAACATTTCATTATATAACACAAAAAGCAATGAATCCCAAACCGCCCCAAGAAAGTTAGACCAAAAAATCTAACAATTGAAGATCGGTTCAATGACCCATTGCTTTTCTTATATCCATCCATAAAGGAATCTGCTAATTTTTTATTTCATTTCCCGCAAAAATACATCTTTCATGGACGCTTTTAACGGATAGCCCAAATCGGCGAAGGTGTGGTCCAAAGCATCCAACATCATAGTTACATCTTCTATATTGGCATTTTCACCCATGTGTCCTAAACGGATTACTTTTCCTGCTAAAATATCAAAGCATCCTGCTATCATCACGCCGTAGGTTTCATCCATTCGCTGTAAAAGTTGGGCAGAATCCACGCCCTGAGGCACTTCCATAACTGTCACGGTAGGACAGTAACCTTTGCGCAGGTAAAGTTTCAGTCCTGCCTCAATTATGGCACGTCTAGTAGCGTCGGCGATTTTTTTATGCCGTGCATGGATATCGGGATCGGCTTGTACATTTTCCAGAGCAGTGCGCAATCCGTAAATATCGCTGATCGGCATGGTATAAGGAAACCACTTGTTTTTATAATAATCACGAAAGTTCAAAATGTTGGCATAGAACGAGGCGATTGGCGTTTTCCGCTGCTCCATCGCCTCTAAAGCCTCCTTGCTGACGCAAAGCATGGTTAGCCCTACCGGAGCGGACAGAGCTTTTTGGGAGCCACCGCACACGATATCCGCCTGGCAGGCATCCACATCAATATCTACACCAAACATGCTGGATACCGCGTCTACCACGGACAAAATGCCATACTGCTTTAACAGCGGGCAAATCTTCTCAATAGGATTCTGTACACCGGTAGGAGTATCACAATGTACCACTGCTGCATATTTGAAATCATGTTCCTGCTTCAAATATGCTTCCAGCGCCGTGACATCAAAATCTTCATGATAATCAGCAGTGTACAGAATCGGCTCGCCGCCATAAATCCGCACAAAATCCGCGAAGCCTTTTCCAAAGATACCATTGTCCAATACCAGCACCCTGTCACCGGGTTCGGTCAACGAAGCGCAGGCCGCTTCTAACCCTAAAATACCTTCCCCGCTTAAAATGTAGCACACATTTTTCGTGTGCAGTAAACCGCTCAGCAAATCACAGGTATCCCTGTAATATTCATAAAACTCCAAATCCAAATCAGGATTGGTCGTGACCAGACTTCTGGCCATTCTTACATTCTCACGAACCTGAGTAGGTCCCGGCGTCATAATTTTTTTCATTTTATCGTAGCCACCTCTCTCCGTAACGCTTGTTTTAACATTCCTGCTATAGGCAGTACAATCACCGCAGCTACGCCAATTTGAATTAAGTTGCCTGGAATAGACAACACTGGCTGCACCCAGTTTCCGTAAATCAGCGCTTCTGCAATATAATAGCCCACTATTTTCATAGCGCAGGCTACCAGAATTGCCATTGCATAGCCTGCAACATTATCCTTCTTTTCACTGATCACGCCCACGGCATAACCCATTAAGCCTACAATGATGAATGTAGCAGGCGCCCATGGCGTCCAGCCGCCCATCAAATCAAAAAGCCCCATCCCGAAGGCACCAGCTATCGCGCCCATTTTTCTGCCAAAAATAATCGCCACCAAAAATAGCGGAATGTTGCCTAAATGAATCAGCCCACCTTGTCCAATGGGTAAGCGAATATGAATCATTGTCGCTGTAAAAACTAGCGCAACGGCTAACCCTGTAATCACAATCTCTTTTGTTGTCATCTTTCCCATGTCTGATACCTTCTTTTTTCTTTATTTATTTCTCTTGACTGACTCAGTTCATGCTATTATAATACTTCCATAGTGAACTGATTAAAAGTATCAGTTTCTAAAAAATTTATAGTATCAGTTGGTGATAGTGATGCTTCATCTTACACTCAAAGAAAATGACGGACCTCTCTATATGCAAATTTATCAACAAATAAAACAGCAAATCCGCGCTGGTGTCCTGCCTGATAATTATCGGCTTCCCTCCAAGCGCCAGTTGGCAGCGCAAATGCAAATCAGCGTCAATACTGTCAGCGCCGCGTACAGCCAGTTGGTGTCTGAAGGTTTTTTATCAGCACAACCCCAGCGAGGTTTTTTTGTTTGTCATTTGGACGAACTCATACAAGGCAATATCAAAGAGGAACAACAGTCTCAGCCTGTGCAGCCCGACTCTATTCTCGTGGATTTTTCAATTAATGACGTCGCCCGCGATAAATTTCCTTTTCAGGTCTGGCGCAAAACAATGAATAAGTGCTTTAACGAATATGACCCCAATCTTTTAACAAGTACGCCTCCTCAGGGAGATTACAAATTACGACAGGCTATTGCCCAGTATCTGTATCAGGCACGCAGCGTAAATTGCACTGCAGAACAAGTTATCATTGGTGCAGGCAACGATAATCTTTTGCAAATGCTCAGCTATATTTTAGACAGCAACTGTGTTATCGGCATGGAAAACCCTGTCTATCACAAAGCCATGCATTTTTTCCAGCGCATGGGACACACTGTTCTCTCTTTTCCTATGGACTCTCAGGGGATGCAGGTGACGCCTTTAGAGCCATATACTAATATTGCTGTTTATGTGACACCATCACATCAATTTCCGTTGGGAATCACCATGCCAGTAAGCCGTCGAATCAAATTGCTCAATTGGACACAAGAGAGTAAGCAACGCTATATCATTGAAGACGACTATGATAGCGAATTTCGTTACAATTCCCGACCAATACCGGCATTACAGAGTTTGGACCAAAACGGCCGTGTAATTTATCTAGGTACTTTTTCTAAATCCATTGCGCCATCGCTGCGTATCAGCTATATGGTGCTTCCTCCTTCACTTTTAAATATCTATCTGGAACAGTACCTTTCTTTTCAATCGGCAGTGTCCCGCTTTGAACAAGCTGTACTCCACGAATTTATTCTTTCCGGCCATTTTGAAACCCATTTGAACAAAATGCGCAAGGTTTACCGTACCCGTTGTCAGGAATTAACGCAAGCACTCTCTGTATTCGGAACGGATTTACAAATTTCTGGGGAAGGGGCTGGACTGTATTTAGTTGCACAACTTAAAAATGGGCTTACTGAAAAAGAAATGTGTTACCGTGCTCATCATCAGGGAGTAAAAGTTTATCCTATTTCTCCTTATTTTAACGGTCCTGTTCCACAGGAACACCAAAGTAAAGTGCTCCTGGGTTTCGGCGCTCTAAACAATACTCAAATTCAGCACGGCGTGGCGCTGTTAAGAGAAGCATGGAAGTAACCATTCATCAACCGGCATATTATCTGCGCAATTCCGCTTTTATCTGTTTCCCGAGCCTTGCCATACCTGATTTTTTGTAAAAAACAAACAGAACCGGAAAATTATCTTCCAGTTCTGTTTGTTTTTATTTTCGTGTTTGATGTTTGGAGTGTTACTCTTTGGTTTACAATTACATTTGCCCTCTCAAATCCTGGTCCAAAGAAAGTTCCCGTACCAGTTCGCCTTTGTTCAATTCCAGAACACAAGCGGTTTTATCTGCGCCTACAGACACATTATATTTTTTAGCTAAACCTTTTTTACGGGTAATATCTACTTCGATAAATTTATATTTATCACCATTTTCGCGGTTTGCTTCATCAACTTTTCCCATTTTATCCAAGCTATCGCCAAATTCTGGGCTCCAGAAGCCTAACAGAACAGGTTTTTCTGATTCTACCACATTTCTTCTGAAATCTTCTTGTTCTTCAATATAGCGTTCTGCTGCTGTGGCTGCCGTAGCGCCGTCACCGATAGCTGTAGAAACCTGCCGCAGATATTTATCACGCACATCACCTACTGCAAATACGCCGTCCACGGAAGTTTCCATACGATCATTCGTATGAATCCAGCCTCTCTGATCCAGCTCCATCTGTCCTTTCACACATTCGGTACCTGGTACCATACCTACGAAGAAGAACACACCCTGACATGGGTAATCGGTGATTTCACCGGTCTTCAGATTTTTAATTTTTACACCTTCTACTTCATCTTCCCCAACGATTTCACTCAACACAGAGTTCCAGATGAAGTTCATTTTTGGATGGGCAAAGGCTTTTTCCGCTGCCTGCTTGTTGCAGTCCAGCACGCCTTCGTCATGCAGTACTACAACAGTAATTTTAGAAGCAAACTTTGCGATATACATACCTTCTTCAATTGCCTGGTCGCCACTGCCTACGACTACCACTTCTTGATCCTGGAAAAATTCTGCATCACAGGTTGCGCAATACGCAACACCCATACCAGTCAATTCTCGTTCTCCAGGAATTCCCAATACTCTTGCTTCCGTGCCAGTGGCAATGATAATTGCTTTTGCCTGATATTCATGCTTTTTGGTTTTTACAATTTTGATATCGCCGCTAAAGTCTACCGACTTCACTTCTTCCTTTTTCACTTCTACACCAAAGCTCTTTGCATGCTCTGCCATATCATTTGTCAGATCAGGACCGCTGGAAGCTTTATAACCAGGATAGTTTACAATTTCTCTTGTAGTAAATGCACGTCCACCCAAGGAACCTTTTTCTATAATTAATGTTTTCAGTCTGGCACGTCCGCCGTAAATTCCAGCGCTCAAGCCTGCAGGCCCACCACCGATAATAATTAAATCATATAATTCTTCTGCCATGAAAATAACCTCCTAAATAAATTATCTGATAATTGGGAATTCACTATATAAATGATTCTGTTATTATTATATAACAAATTTATGGTTTTTTCACATAGCTTCCACCAATATGGCCATACAAGTTATCTATGAGGCATCATTTTTACCCCTCTAAATCTCGTAAAAGCTGAGGGAAAATCTCAATACTGCGCTGCAAAATGCCCTGCATATAGGCAATGGCAATCCCATAATTGGTAAAAGGAATATTCTGGTCAGCAGCACATTTTTGCCGGTACTGCATTTCCCGTTCGTTCAACATACAGCCCCCACAGTGCACAATCAACTGGTACTGGGATAATTCTTCAGGGAAAGATATCCCAGAACTGAACTGGAACTGCAAATCTTTTCCCGTATGTTCTCTCAACCAACGTGGAAGCTTTACAGTGCCAATATCATCGCACTGACGATGATGAGTGCACCCTTCGGAAATCAGCACTGTATCCCCATCCTGCAGTTTTTCAATGGCAGCCGCACCCAATACTGCACCACGCAATTGTCCTTTATAACGGGCCATTAGGATAGAGAACGACGTCAGCGGGATTTCACGAGGCGTTTCTGCGGACACTTTTGCAAAAGCCTGACTGTCAGTGATAACTATTGCTGGTTTTTTCCCTAACTGCTCCAATGTTGCTTTCAATTCTGTTTCTCGCGTCACAATGGGCACTGCGCCTGCTTCCAGCAGATCACGAATCGTTTGCTGCTGAGGTAAAATCAAACGCCCTTTCGGCGCGGCAGAATCAATGGGAACCACTAACACTACAAATTCATTGGGCTGTACCAAATCTGCCACCAAAGGCTGCTTAGGCCCTTCAGATGCTGCCAGTTTTCCAATAGCCTCTTTCAACTCATAAATTCCTATTTTTTCTGTCGCACTTACTAAGCATGCCTCTTTTTCCAATTCCAGCCGTTTTTCATCAGACAACAAATCGCATTTATTATATACAATGAGGTACTTGATTTTCTTTTCTTCAAAAATCTGAATCAATTCATTCTCTGCTTCACTACATCCCAATGTACTGTCCACTACAAGAATAGCAACATCTGTTTTATTCAGCACCTGTCTGGTTTTGCGCACTCGCAGCTCACCCAGAGCTCCTTCGTCATCAATCCCTGGCGTATCAACGATAACTACCGGCCCAATAGGCAACAACTCCATTGCCTTGCTTACTGGGTCAGTGGTTGTACCACGTGTGTCAGATACAACCGCCAGATCCTGTCCTGTGACAGCGTTCACCACGCTGGACTTTCCTGCATTGCGACGTCCAAAAAAGCCAATATGTACCCTTTCTCCTGATGGTGTTGCATTCAAACTCATAATACTTCCTCCCATTCTTCATCAAACTTTTTATAAAAATAAAGAGCTCGATTTCTCGAGCTTCTTCATTGTCATAGTCCTTGTATTTCTTTAAACTGTTTTAAAGCGGCGATGATTTGCTCATAGTCCTGCTGTACCTGCTGAAAAAGTTCTGTCATATTTTCTCCTACACCATTGCGCAATGATTCTGTCAACATACTGCTGGAATGGAGTAAACGTTCAAAACCCAAATTCATGCAAACACCTTTTAAGGTATGTGCTGCACGGAAAGCTTCTTCCATGTTTTGTTCTTCCAAAGAACGACACAGCAAAGAATAGCTGTCATCATTCAAAAATTTGAGTACAAATTTCTGCACAAGGCGTTCACTGTGCAAACGTCCCAGCGCATCTTCATAGTTGCCGCCTGTCACGGTATAAAATTCCTGTAATGTCATATGATTCTCCTTATCATCAGAATAGTTGAATATTAATCATCCATCCAATACTCTATCTTTTTTATCTGTTTTCTATTCTACTTTTAATAAAGCATCCTGCTCATCAAGTTCAATAATTCTTCCTACAACACCCATATAGCGCGGTTGATCACGAAATACCCATATAGCACGACAAATACAACAACACAGTTTTGTCACACCATTCAATTTAAGTAAACCAGTTACCTGAAATGAAGGCTGTTGCATTGTGGTCTGATGCACGTTTTCTGTAATAATGTCAATAAGCTGTTCCCCATTTTGTATATATTCTTCAAACTGCGCATTATGAAAGGGGTCTATAATCGCTTCACTCATCCCAGCATATAAACTGTTTGGCTGTGATAATGTTAAAATTGGCGGTTCTATTTGATACACAAACGCAAGATCCGGTAATTCCGAAACGAAGAACTGCGATTTGACCCTTTCAAACTCCAGTTGCCACAACATCTTTGTAGAAGAGGAAAGTTCCTCATAATGCTGCATTTTCGCAGAAAGCTCCTGAATTTCTTTACTTACTTTATGATCCGGCGAATTAATCTGCATTTCTCGGCGAAGTTCTTCACTGATATCCTCTAAACATTCCAATACCAATGCATTAAAGCTCCCGCACTCCCCATTTGCTATCATTTGTAAAGCAACATCATGAGAATATGCTTTTTTGTAGCAGCGCTCGCTAGTTAAGGCATCATATACATCAGCGACTGCTACAATTTGCGCCGCAATGGGGATATCATCTCCCACTAAACCGTCAGGATAACCTCGCCCATCATAACGTTCATGATGCCAGCGACAAATTTCATAGGCAAACTTCACCAAAGGCTCATCCTGATATAAATCTAAACTACTCAGCATTTCAGATCCCGCCTCCGTATGATACTGCATACGTTTAAACTCTTCATCAGTCAGGCGTCCCGGCTTATTTAAAATTTCATCGGGAATCGCAATTTTTCCAATATCATGTAAAGCCGACGCCATACTGATAAGTGAAATATCTGCCATAGACAAATTGTAGCGATCTGTTTTCTGGGCTAGCCGTTTCAATAACATCTCTGTAATCATATTGATATGCAAAACATGCAAGCCACTTTCCCCATTGCGGAACTCTACAATATGGCTGAGGATAGAAATCATAATATTATTACTTTTATCTTTTTCATAAATTTGATCTGCAACGATAGAAATCAGCTTTCGCTGCTTTGCATATAGCATAATTGCATTGGCAACACGACGCTGCACCACTGAGATATCAAATGGACGGCTGATATAATCCATTACTCCAAAATCGTAAGCCCGTTTTATATAAGATGAAGCTGTTTCCGAAGAAATCATAATCACAGGAATATCATCAATCCAGTGATATTTATTCATGTAGGCCAATACTTCAAAACCATCCGCCTTTGGCATTACAATATCTAATAATAGTAACGATACAGAATGAAAATTTTGCTCCAGATAAGCAATGGCCTGCAAACCATCCTCTACTCCTACAATTTCATACTTATCTGCTAAAATTTCCGAAAGAAGATCTCTATTCATTTCGGAATCGTCTGCTATTAAAATTTTATGTTTTTCATTGTTGCAGTTATTCATGATAACTCCTTTGCCATAATTATATGTATTTCCAGATTTCCATGCTCACTATGTTTTTATATACAGATTTTCTTTAAATATAATACGTTATTTTTTCCTTTTATTCAATACTTTTTTCTCAATTCTGTAACTTTTTTAATCAAGTAACAAATTCAGCAAAAACAAAAACTACCTCCGATCACTCCAACATTCGTTTCCGTACGTATAGTGATGCACAGGCAGTCTATTTTCATGGACGGCTACGCTGTAATCCTTGCCGCTCTAGTTTTTCAATAATATTTATAATCTCCTTGCGGTCCTGCTGAATGACCTCGATTTGTTGGTCATATAAACCTACAATCAGATTTACCATGTCTTCTGCGTCATGAACTGTATCCGCATACAATTTCAACGCATCTCTTGTTTTTTCCTCCAATGTTGTCTGTGCTATTTGCTGCGCCTCTTTTAAGGATTCACGTAGTTCCACTTCTCGTTCCCTGCGATAAACGTCGATCTCCTCATCCAATTTTTGACGCAGTTCTTCTGCCTCCTGTCTTACAGCCGCTAAAATTTCTTCACCTTCTTGCCGCGCCTGTGCTAACACACTTTCCCGACTATCTTCCAGCTCTTTGCGCGCAGCTTCCAACTCCTGCCGCCGTTCTGTCAACGTCATACTTACAATTTCCTCTGCTTCTGCCTTCACCTTTTTATCATAGGCCTTTGCCTCAGCTAAAATCTTTTGTGCCTCCTTTTTAGCGTCCTCCATCGCATTCTCCAAGGTAGATGTACGAACAACTTCCGCTTCTGAAATCATTTGTCGCGCCTGCCATACAGCATTTTTTAAAAGTTGTTCCTTGGTCATTTGCACAGTGGTAAGGTCCAACTCACCACTGTCCTCCAAGTGCTGGTCGGCACTGTGAAATCGTTTCAAATCTGCTAATAAATCCAGCAAGGTTTCTCTGTCTACCAATACTTTGTCCTTTTGCAACAAAGGGGATCTGCACTCATTTTCAATATATTCTTCATATTCAGCCAACCGCTGTGTCATTTTTTTACTAAATTCTGCTTCCATTGCTTTTCCTCCTACCGTCTACAAATAACACAACTCTATTATGAACTGTTCTAATAGTTCTTCCCCATTGGCAGTTGTAGACTTTAATTCCGTTTCCACACGCAACAGTCGCTCCAGTGCCTTTACTAACTGTTGCATAGAGAATTGCTCTGCCTGCCGCAAACTCTTTTTAATTACAAACGGGTGCAGTTTCGTTTTTTCTTTTATTTGCGTCTCATTATAACCCATACGCTGATAATCTTTTATCAAGACCAAATTTCGAAAATGACGCGCCAAAAAGCCAATCAGTTTAAAAGGCGTCTCTCCCAAATAAAACATGTCTCTCAATACTCGTAAAGCCTCAGTGCCTTTTTTATTGCCAATGCTATCAGAAAGAGAAAATATATTCGTCTCTACTGTTTTTGTCACAATGTCCTGCACGTGTCGTAACGAAATGACCGGAGTCTCCTTACAATATGAAAGTAATTTTTGCAATTCCTGCTCCATAATCTGCAAATCGAAACGATTCATGCTGCTCAGATATCCCACCGCAGCCAAATCTATTTTTTGCCCCGCTGCCGTTACATAATCAACAATCCACTTTTCCAGTACCTTACCCTTTAAAGGAGCAAATTCCACCTGCACAGCCTTTTCCTGCAACTTTTTATTTAATACTCCTGTTTTTCCTAGAGCTTCTTCACTTAGAAAAACCAGACAACATTGGGGATTGGGCGTTTCCAGATAATCTA
Source organism: uncultured Peptococcaceae bacterium (assembly GCA_910585405.1). Classification (GTDB taxonomy): domain Bacteria; phylum Bacillota; class Peptococcia; order Peptococcales; family Peptococcaceae; genus UBA7185. Next base: position 16,370 of record CAJUDO010000001.1, read on the forward strand.
ATAGATAGCGTATCGCTTCCTGTCCCGCTTTATCACTTTTGGGAATTGATAAAAAGGATAACGGTGACTGTACAATCAACAATCGATAATTAGCCATAAAGGGCAAATTCATCGCCATCTCAGCAATCTGCTTGGGACTTGCCTCATTTCCTAAAAGTATATCCTTATTAAAGTCTTCAAGTCCCTCTGGCAATATCTGTTTTTCCAGTATTTTCAACGCCCGCTGCCGCAGTAAAACTTCCTCTCCATAAAAGAAATATATCGGCTGGCACGCCTCTTTTTGCAGTTGTTGAACAAATGTTTGATAGTCCATAGGGAATGTCCTTTCCATAATTCACACAAAATGGTTTTTATCTACCTACCGTCTTGTATCCCTATCTCGACTACTGCTTAATGTTCTTTTACCTGACGTCCTTGTCTGTTGTTTAGGATGTTCTACTGAGCTGACCAAATTTTCATATTGATTCCGTTTTACAGGTGCTGATGCTACAGTGCGATTGGCTGCTTTCTTCCGTTGAGCTCGCCGCACATTATTCACAATGCGGCTACAAATAGAAGCGATATACACTACCGACAAAAATATAGTTATAATAAACAACCAATTGATTGGTTTTCTCATATCATCCTGCGCCATTAAAGGCACCTCATGAATTACATTTCCATCTACCAACACCTCCAATACGCCTACCTGCGTATTTTTTTTGATTGGCAATTCTATATCGGTCAATTTGCGTTGATAGGATACAATAGATGCATTGTCGGTTGATTGCAATACGCTATAATCCTCACCGGCAACAACTCGTACTTGCTTGTTCTCGCCAAACTGCAAGGTTGTTTCTAATGCGTCTTTTTGAATGACAGGAACTACTTTTGTATGTTCAAATCCATAAGTGAGAATCTTTTTCATGTTCTGAAAGATATTCTCATCAGGCGCACCTAAAATCACGCCAATCAGCTCCCGCCCATCTTTCTGTGCTGCTCCTACCAATGTATATTGAGCATTATTCGTATGCCCAGTTTTTACACCGATAGCTTCTGGCATAATACTAAAGAGCTTATTCGTAGTGGGCAACGGCTTTTCATAACTTCCACCCTGCCAGTTCACCTGCTGTACCTTTACCATTTCCCGAAAGGTTTCATTTTGCATAGCATACCGTGCCAGCTTTGCCATATCCTCAGCTGTCACCAGATGTCCGTCCTCATCCAAGCCGTGAGGGTTTTTAAATACTGTTCCAGACATCCCCAGTTCATTTGCTTTTTCGTTCATTTTTGTGACAAACTTTTCTGCAGAACCACTTACTGCATCTGCAATTACATATGCAGCATCATTGGCTGATGCTACCAGCATAACTTCCACGAGACTTTTCAAAGAATAACTTTCACCCTTTGCCAAATGAATCGTTACTGCACCACTATCACCAAAATCAGGTAGATCTGAAACTGTCACATTACTGTCCAGTTTTCCACTCTCAATAGCTAAAATAGCGGTCATGATCTTTGTGATGCTAGCTGGTGCACATTGTTGCTGATAATTTTTCCCAAAAAGTACTTCCCCTGTACTACTATCCACCACAATATAACTCACTGCATTAATTTCCGGCACCGACGTAGTAATGACATCTGCAAAAGCCATATGAGGTGCTATCGTAAACAACATCATAATTATCAATAAACTTGCTGTAATCTTCTTTCTTCGCATAAGCTCCACCTTTCCACCCTATAAGGCTCTTTATCAAAAAATACTTTGTTATATTTTAAACAACATGTAAATTTCACTATATACAAAAATCTTATTTTATATTATAACATAAAGATTACAAAATGGTAAAATTTTTTTCTGGTAATTTATACATTTCTCAATTTTTCTACAACATTTTTGCTTATTCTCTTTCATTTTCCCAAAGAAATTTGAATTGCTCCTTGTAAGTCTGTGCGTTTGTAGGGAATCCCTACTTTCTGTAAAATATACACTACTTCTTGATGAGGATGCCCGTAGCGATTGTTTTTTCCCGCCGAAATTATCGCGAGACGCACGCCTTTCTTCTGTAGCTGCTGATACAATTCTTTGTTGGCACTAAACCGACTGCCATGATGCGGTACAACCCATAAAGTGATAGATACTTGTTTTTCTACAAATTGTTGTACGCCTTGCAAGGCTAAATCACCAGGAAAAGCAACTGCTGCCTTTTTTAATTGCAGTAATGCCGTTAGTTCTCTGCCATTATTGATTTCTGTCCCATCATCATATACATAGAGATTTATCGTTCCATCTCGTAACTGTAGACGAGCACTGCTCGTAATAGCTCGCACCATAGTTCCTTTGTTTTGAGCTGCTTCTGCTAGTCTGCATAAATCCTGGCGACCCAATTGTCCTGTTTCTGCACAGAGATTTTCTATATATACACTTTCTAATGTCTGTTCCAGCCCGCAAATATGATCATTATCCCCATGGGAAAGAATAACCGCCTGAACCTTATTAATCCCATACCACGCCAAACAACTATTTAATTCCCGTGCGCTAGCTCCGGCATCAAAAATCACTACTTCTCCAGCCTTGGTACGCAGCAAAGCACAACTTCCCTGTCCAGTATCTAAAAAAAGGAGCTGATTTTCCTCTGGTGGCTTTGGAATGCAGAAAAATACAGTGAGTAAAAACAAACTCATTGCCAAAAGTCCTATCTGTTTTAATCTCATTTTCTGTACCGTCTCCGTCATTGCCGTCCAAAAAGGAATCTGCCCTTGAAGCCAACACCAAAAGCACAATAACGATATCCCATAACAAATAGTTGCCAAATTGCTAGGCTGTCCTATGTTCCATTGTCCACCATCTGACAGATTTCCAAGCCACAACACACTGCAGCGCAGCAAACGCAACAGCCATGCTGTTGGCAGAAAAAACAACCCACCCGCAGGCAGCGTAACCGTCAATAATACTGCCAGGAGTAACACGGGGACTGTAACTGCTACCAGCGGCACCAACAGAAAATTATATATCGGCGCCCATAAGGATAACGTATAAAAGTGCCAAGCTGATAAAGGAACACTGCCTAGGTAAGCAGCGATTACCACTGCAAGGCTGTCACGCAGCCGAGGATAGTATATCCAATGTAATTTTTTCCGTAACGGTTGTACAAAAAGCAATAAGGACAGCGTCACTCCAAAGGACAACTGAAATCCTGCTGTGTAAATCAAAAACGGATTGCGCAATAAAAGAACTATTGCTGCAAGAGCCAAAAAATCCAATGGAGCAGGAGCCCGCCGCAGACGCAAAGCAAGGGTACCCAGCAAAACCATCAGCGTCGCGCGCCATGCAGAAGGCGCTCCCCCAGTTACAATACAATAAAAAGATAGACCCACTGACAGACATAAGAAAGAAAACCAGCTTTGCTGACAACCCGACAAGCGGAACAAGCCCAACAGCAGCACACTCACAAATCCCACATGCAACCCTGATACAGCAAAAATATGTGCAATGCCCATGCGTTGTGTCAAACGATAAAAATTCTGCTCCAATTGTCCTTTATCACCTAAAAGCAAGGCCAAGGCCAAACCTCTTTCTTCCTCACGCAAATAATTATGCGCCTTATCGTACAAAACATGTCGTGCTTGCCATGAAAGATAATGAATTCCCTTCGGCGGTGTTAAGCATGTAATTTCATCCGCCACACATTTTACATCAGTACCTTTTCCTCGCAGCCAGTGTGCTTCATCAAATCCTCCCGGATTACGCCGTCCTAAAGGCACTTCTAATACACCTTGCACGCGCAAACGGCTTCCTGCCGGATACCATATCGTTTCCGTCAATTCTCCATCTTCACCTATTAACCGAGGCAACTGTACATATACCATCTGACCCTTTACTCCCTGCTGTACTGGTTCTGTACGCAGCCACAAATACCCATCTCCACAACTGCTTTCCTGTACCATACCAATCAGCTCCACACGCTGACCTGCTTGCATATATAAAGGGGAATGAGTCCTTTCCAGATAAGGAAGCAAAAAACATAAGCCCAACGCAAAAACAGCTAACACCCACCATAGAGGATGTCTACGAAAATAATATCTATCAGTAACCATTATCATGCAACTCCTTTACAAACAGAAAAAATGAGCTTATACTGAAGTTAACCTATTTAATTGGTCTGTAGGCTTAGGCAAACAGACGGATGAAATAGGAGGTAAATCTTATATGTGACCACACCTATACCAAGGGAATTCCTGAGGGACGGGGAACGGACAAATACAGTCTGCCAAGCGAATTGTGAAGAATATGATATATTTTTGACATTGTCGGACAAAGATTTTTTGCAACACATCGCGGCATAGCTGAAAATTTTGACATAATTTCCCCGTGTTCCGTTATGGAATACGGGGTTTTTTGCGTTCCCAAATTATTTTGTAAAGGAGTTGACGGCATGGAAAAACGAATTGGTTTTATCGGTATCATCGTAGAAGAAAAAAACCGTGTAAAAGAATTAAACGATCTACTCAGTCAATATGGTCACCTGATTATGGGGCGTATGGGAATTCCCCATCACGGCGCAGTGAATGTGATTGTTGTCATTATTGAAGGAAATAACGACGAAATCGGAGCTCTCACAGGAAAATTGGGCGCCATTAAAGGTATTATGGTACGTTCTGCATTAAGTAATTACATCATCACGGAAGAAACCCTATGATGAAACAAACGCATAATGCCACAATAGAAAAAGCACGCAGTACAGCAGAATTATCTCACGAGGAGTTGGTGGAATTACTCAATCTGCCTCAACAACAACTCCCCTCATTAATGGCAGCTGCCGATGAAGTACGGCAACGCACAGTGGGAAATCAAGTGCATCTCCGCGGCATCATTGAATTCTCCAACTATTGTAGGCAGCATTGCTGCTATTGCGGTTTGCGCGCCAATAACAACGATATCGACCGTTATCGCCTTACGCCGGAACAAATACTTGATACTGCCCGTACCGCCACGCAAGCAGGTTATCGCACACTGGTGCTGCAAAGCGGTGAAGACCCGTTGTTTTCGCCAAAAACGATTGCCGAACTAACCGCTGAAATAAAAAAAATGGGCGTAGCAGTCACACTCTCCTGCGGCGAACGCAGCTACGAAACCTATCAGTTGTGGAGAGAAGCCGGCGCGGACCGTTACCTTATCAAACAGGAAACTGCCGATCCCGCACTGTACAAATGTATTCGCCCTGGACATACACTTCAGGAACGGCTGCAATGTCAGCATTGGCTGAAAGATTTAGGGTATCAGGTAGGTTCGGGCTGTATGATTGGTTTACCAGGACAAACAGTAGAAACTCTGGCGCGAGACCTGCAGCTGATGAAAGAAATGCACATCGACATGAGCGGTATGGGGCCTTTCATTCCCCATCCCAAAACACCGCTGCATTTGGGATGTACTGGCAGTATCTTCCTTACACTAAAGATGCTGGCTGTCGCGCGGCTCTATATGCCATGGTTGCTCCTACCTGCTACCACAGCATTAGCCAGCCTACACCCTGAAGGACGAGAATTAGCTTTACGGGCAGGCGCCAACGTCATCATGCCTAACGTGAGCCCGGAAGAATTCCGCAGCCTATATCAAATTTATCCCGGTAAATTGAATCACCATGATTCTATAACCGACTATTTTAACCGTATTAAACAACTCATCGAAAAAGAAGGGCGCAGCGTAGCTATCGACCTTGGTCATAGTTTTCTGCCGTCTTTCCATCAATAAGGAGGCTCTTTATTATGTATAATCCCCAATCTACTATTGCAACTGAATTTATTGATGATCAGGAAATTCGTGATTCTTTAGCTTACGCACAAGAGAATAAAAGTAATTACGAATTAATCAACTCTCTTATAGAACGGGCTGCTGACTGCAAAGGCTTGAGCCACAGAGAAGCCGCAGTTCTTCTAGAATGTGACATTCCTGAATTAAATGAAAAAATGTTCACACTAGCAAAAAAAATCAAACGGGAGATTTACGGAGACCGCATTGTTCTCTTTGCCCCCCTGTATTTGTCCAACTATTGCATCAATGGTTGTGTATACTGTCCATATCACGGACCAAACAAACATATCACTCGAAAAAAACTTACTCGAGAAGATATTGTAAAAGAAGTTACCGCACTGCAGGATATGGGGCATAAACGTCTGGCCTTGGAGGCTGGAGAAGATCCTGTCAACAATCCTATCGAATACATCCTAGATTGCATTGATGCAGTATACAGCGTAAAACATAAAAACGGTGCGATTCGTCGTGTCAATGTTAATATTGCCGCCACAACTGTGGAAAATTATCGCAAGTTGAAGGAAGCGGGCATCGGAACCTATATCCTATTCCAGGAAACATACAACAAAGAAAGCTATGAACAGTTGCATCCCTTTGGGCCAAAATCTGATTATGCTTACCACACTGAAGCCATGGACCGCGCTATGCAGGGAGGTATTGATGATGTAGGCTGCGGCGTACTCTTTGGCTTAAATATGTACCGCTACGACTTTGTCGGCATCTTAATGCATGCGGAACATCTAGAAGCGGTTTACGGCGTTGGTCCTCACACCATCAGCGTACCCCGTATTTGTCCTGCTGATGATATTGACCCGGTAAATTTCAGCAATGCGATTGATGACGATACATTCGCCAAAATCGTAGCAGTATTGCGTATCGCCGTGCCTTACACCGGTATGATTGTTTCTACCCGTGAATCACAGAAATCCCGTGAACGGGTATTGGATTTGGGAATTTCGCAGATTTCCGGTGGTTCCCGCACCAGCGTAGGCGGCTATACTGAAGAAATTCGACCAGAAGATACTACCCAATTTGATGTCAGCGATACCCGCACTCTGGATGAAGTAATGAAATGGCTTCTGGAAACAGGTTATGTGCCTAGCTTCTGTACAGCATGCTATCGTGCTGGCCGTACTGGAGATCGCTTCATGCAATTTGCCAAAACAGGAGAAATTCACAACTTCTGTCATCCCAATGCACTCATGACCTTGAAAGAGTATTTAGAAGATTATGCTTCACCTGAAACCAAAGCAGTGGGAGAACGGGTGATTGCTGAACAGTTGCCTTTCATTACTAACCCTGTGACATCCAAATTGTGCAAAGAAAATCTGAAAAAAATTGAAGAAGGACAACGCGATTTTCGTTTCTAATCCGCCACAGAACAAGAATCGCCGTCACATTCTTTTCCTTTATAAAAAAAATATGTTTCAAAAAGATACTGTGTCAATTCGATGCAGTATCTTTTTTGCATTCTTATCTTTGTCTTTTTTATTTTAAATTCAATCTATAATAGATTTTTCCTTGAAATTGGCAATTCCTTTTTGTCCTCCAAACTATGAAGAGGTTTTATGCAAACCGCTTTATTTTCCTCGCGATTTGTCCTATTTTGTAGCATTTTTTTCTTTATTGCCTGGAGAATTTTTCTCCTATACAAACAGCATTCTATTTCACCCCACAAAAAAGTCGGCTCATACTGAGCCGACTCATACAACATGCTATCATTTTATTCTGTAAATTACTTATTTGTTTTCTACTATATCTAAGGCACTCTTTATTTTTTGCGGAATCCCTGTAATTTTTTCTTCAGGAATCGCGCATAACGCGATGCGCAAACCAGCATTTGCACCCTCGCCCAAAGGTACCACAAATAAATCGCTTTTACGCAGTTCTGCAGCTACTTCCTCTGCCTTTTCTGTAGGAACCGTCACAAAAAATCCCGAGTCAAAAGGACAGACTGGCAAAGCAATCTCCCGCGCCTCTTCCAGGAACAATTCAGCGCGTTTCAGTAAGCTCAAGCGCAGTTGTTCCTGCTCAGCACGAAAAGCAGCTTTACGCACTGGATCCCCGTTTATTTTTTCCATCACAAGCATCCCCAAACGACTGCAATTGGACCATGTCGCCCGACTGGAAAATTTGTTCACAGCGATAAAATCTTCTACTTCCTGTTTATTAGACGAAACACATAACAGACAACCTAAACGATAACCATACATCGTATATCCCTTGGACATACTGAAGGAAACCAGCACCAGGAAATTTTCCGGCAGGTTATTAAACAATTGAAAAACCTTCCGACATTCTGGCTCGGCAAAATCGATGTAAGCTATATCCATTAGAAGTACTACATTATTTCGTCCATTATTGGCAATAGAGGTCAACTCAGCCATAATAGCTTCCCACTCATTTTGTTTCACATTATAACCGGTAGGATTGTTTGCCGGTGTGTTCATAATTAAAAACACATTGGTCTGCTTGGCTGCATACTCCTGCAATTTGTCAATACAGCCCTGCACATTAAAATTGCCCTCAGCATCAAACATCACAAAGGTATCAAAATTACGCCCTGTTTCTCTGCAAATACTTTTATATGCAGCCCAATAACGGTCCATCGTAATAGCTGTATCGCCCTCATCCAAATAATTGAACAGCGCATGATGAATACCGCCTGTGCCGCCAGGCGTAGCCACACCGTCAATAAAAGCATTGGGACGATACTCGCGAAAAGATGCTTCAATCGCTGCTTCAATAAAAGCCGGAGAACCTTCAATCGTGGCATATTCTGCCGATTCGTAAAAAGGGATTTCTTTTACTGTATCTTCAACTGTCTTTAAAGTTATCAATTGACCGCTACCATCTAAAAATGCACCGGTAGTAGCATTCGTAATATTTTCCTTGCCCACTTCAGCTGCCCGCGCTTTTGCCATACCACTGATACGGAAAATTTTATCAGGACCGCCTTTGCCCTTTGTATGCTTTGCTAAAATACTCATTGCTCCATTCCCACTTTCTTTTGAAAATTCTATCACTCACAAGACAAAGCTCTTCTTTAATATTGATTCATTTGCCTTTTCGCGCAAAAATATATATGCTACGTTATTCTCTCAATTATACTGATTTTTTACCAGATACGCAATAAAGGAGACCTCATGTATTTTGTATTTATTTTGTATTCCTTTTTTCTTATCCTTCTTCAAAAGACATATAGAATAATTTCTATAAATTTTTTTGTAATTATATATTGACATTTTCTTAATATATGTTATCCTTTATTTGGGATAATTCTTGATTTCACAAGTTAGTGTAAATTACATATACCCAACTGTTCCTGGATTTCAATCTTATTGTTCTTTGGGATTTTTGTGTTAATGTCATGTTAAGAATTTGTGTTTTCATCATTATCTCATTTACTTAGGATTATGCAAAAAATGCCGGAACTAAGAATATACTATAAAATAGCACACCAGCAGTTTGTGCATAGTCTATTTTCTGAATAAAATAGTACTATGAAAGGAGGGACAAAGCATTCCTTTTATTCAGAAATGCAAAACTTTTGTTGAATCATCATATTTCTCTGATTCACGCATTAATTCTATTTTTATTTTAAACCAGAAAATAAGGAGGTTTTCATTATGGCAAATCCACAATCAAGCGAAAAAGTTGTGGCCGACAAATTTCAATGGTCCGACCTTTACAAAAAAGAAGATTGGTGGGCTATTTGGCTAGGCTTTATAATTATTCTGGCAGGGATTATCTCTGTCACCACTGGCGCATTTAGTTTTAAAGCTGTAAAATTCCCAACATGGGGTACAGCAGAAGCGCCTAGCATTGTCAGCGGCTTAAACGGCGGGTACTTCGTCAGCTTATTGATTACATTTGTTGTATTATTGGCACTATTCTCCATCGGAGCTTACTTTATGGGGCAAAACGTACCAAAATTTGCACTAGGCTTCACCGGTGTATTCATCTGCGCTTGGGTTGCTTACGCATTAGCTGCTCAAAAGACCATGAGTAATTACGTAGAATACGCTTTCTGGGCATTGGTAGTCGGCTTACTGATTTGTAACACCATCGGTACACCGGAATGGATTAAACCTGGTATTCAGACTGAATATTACGTAAAAACCGGTTTGGTAGTAATGGGTGCTGAAGTATTATTCTCCAATATCACCAACTTTGGTATTTATGGTCTGGCAATTGCCTGGTTTGTAACCCCGATTGTTATCATTTTTATGTGGATTTTCGGTACCAAATTCTTAAAAATGGTTTCCAAACCAATGGTTATTGTAATCGCTACCGCAACTTCCGTATGCGGTGTATCTGCCGCAATCGCTGCTGCAGCTGCTTCTGGCGCCAAGAAAAACGACTTGACCTTCGCAATCGGCTTATCCCTGATGTTCACCGTATTGATGATGGTGTTTATGCCTATCATTATCAAAGCCATCGGCATGGATGCTATGATTGGCGGCGCTTGGATCGGCGGTACAGTGGACTCTACCGGCGCTGTTGTTCTGGCCGGTGAAGCATTAGGCCCTGTAGGCGGTCAAGTGGCAGCTCTGGTAAAAATGATTCAGAATATTCTCATCGGTTTCATCGCTTTGGCAATTTCTATTTTCTTTGCTATGAAAGTAGACGTGGATGATTCCCGTGATAAAGTGGGGGCCAGCGAAATCTGGCATCGTTTCCCCAAGTTTATTATCGGTTTCTTCGTTGCTTCTGTAATTTTCTCCTTCATCATCATGCCTACCTTCGGCCAGGAAACTTACAGTGCAATTCTGAAAACTTTCAGCAACTACAAAGGCTGGTGCTTCTGCCTGGCCTTCACATCCATCGGTCTGGAATCCAACTTCAAGGAAATGGCTTACTATATGCAGGGCGGTAAACCGCTGACACTGTACGTAGTTGGTCAGACCTTCAACATTGTTTTGACTCTGTTAGTAGCTTGGATTATGCTGAGCGGCATTTTCTTACCAATTCCAAATATCGCCACCGTTTAATTGCATTTACGCTTTAAATCTGATATACTGGTTCGGTAATATTGTAACGAGAACAGGATGTGACGTTTTATGCGTGAAGAGACAAGAGAAAAGCTTGTAAAAATTATGAATTGTCTTGCTATTTTTATCTGCGCTGTTTCTCTACTCATAGCGATTTACTTAATTTCGCAGGATGCAGGACTCATTGAAGGATGGAATTTCGGACCAGGTTCTTACTATTACTCCGATATTCCTATTTGGAAAGAAATTTTTCTCAGCGATAAGACCTTGCATCTGGGATTTGAAAATCCCATCGCCGCTTATGGTTTCTTTATTATTTGGGGATTGTTAAGCTTCAAGGTATTGCTCTGGCTGGACAAAAAACTTAAGTAGATTTCAATATCTGCTACGAACAACTGAAAAAATCAAGCACAATATGCTGCAGAACAAAGTTCTGCAGCATATACTTTTTTACCTTTATACAATTCCACAGCGCAATAGCTTGGCCTTGGCGCACTACTAAAAAAGATTGCCCTATTGTCATCCCTGACAATAAAGCAATCTTTTTTTATGCGACGCTCCTAATCTTGTTCGCTGTTCACAACACCATTACGATAATTTTCAATGGCTTTCCGCATTGCTTCTACTCCGATTACAGAGCAATGCATTTTCTTTTCCGGCAGGCCACCCAATTCTTCTGCTACGGCCTCTTCAGTCATTTTGTATGCTTCTTCTACCGTTTTTCCTTTTATCATTTCAGTCAAAATGCTACTGCTGGCTACAGCTGCTGCACAACCGAAAGTTTCAAACGTTACATCTTTGATGATATCATCTTCCACCTTTAAATAGATAATCGTAGAATCACCGCAGTCAGGATTGCTTACCTCGCCAATCGCTGTCGGATCTGCCATATCACCCTGGTTACGTGGATTTTTTGCATAGTCCAGTGTTTTTTCTGTAAATTTGATTGCTTCCGCCACTCCTTTTCCACCTCCATAAACTCATTTTCGCTTTACATCATCTATGATATCGTTCCCGATATACTCTTATAATCTTATTGCACAACGCTTTTCCATGTAAAGCATACTATTTTATTAAAACACAATATCAAACTTTTTTCAATGTCTTTGCAAGTTTTTTATATAAGAATTTTGCAATTCCTTCATCCTCAACCATGCTCCAATATAAATCGCATTGACTGTCAGGCGCAGTAATAATTCCTGGTTGGCTCCAACGCCCCATACGCAATATGCATTGATGCGATTTTCCCTTGCGCAAATATCTAACTGTTGTCTTCTGCGGCAGCAGATACTGTTGGGAAAGAAAATGCTTTCGATTTTCTACCGCAGCACCATTCAACTGAAAAATCCAATCTTCACTGCGCAACCCTGCCCGCGCCGCTGGAGAACCATGCTGTACATCCAACACCAACACGCCGTGCTCCGGCGCAATAAAATGGCTCACACCACACCTTTCCTGTCTCCGTCCATAAAAGATCACCGCTTCATGTCCCAGCGGCGCAAATAAAGCGGGCAGAAGCATCCACAAACCATTATCTTTCGTAATCCAAACCAACAAACATAAACTTATGCTGTAGATTGCCAACACCATCGCCGATTGTCGCGTTTTTTGCCGCAAACTATGGCATACTGCCAAATCACTATAGCCCAACGCCGCCAGCACTGGTACCAAAATGTAAAGCAATGTACTGCCATGCCCTCCGCCCAATACTGGCCACCACTCTGGCAGAAGCAAAAAACCTGCCTGGGGCTGAACGACAGCGTTATCTAATGTGAACAGCATCACCAAGGGCAAAGGCCAAGCCATTTGCAGCAAAAATCCCCCTGTAATCCGCTGTTGTTTATCACATAAATAAATAGGTACAGCCTGTAGGTGGCCGCTGCAAAGCACCAAAAAGGCTTCTGTGCAGTGTAATATTGCTACCAACAGCAAAAGCTGATGGCTTTGTAGCACTGGCCAGCCCCATAGTACATTGCAAAGTGCCAATATCCCGCCAGCATAAGCAAAACAAAAAAAGCGCTGCCGAAATAACATCAACAGCAGCGCCACTGCCCAGACATAGAATAATCCAATCTGGTCTACCGACACACCCAATAAAAAAAGTAATACACTGGCAAACAGTCCGCCCACCATTCCTATCGCTACAGTAGCTGCTACCCTTCCCGCTATCGTTTCCCGCCGCAGTTGAAATAATGCCTGCCGCATATGGGCCCACCGGCGTGTCTGCAGATATACCAATCCTACAGCCAGCCAAAACACCGGCGTATAGAGCAATGTCCCCATCTGCCCAAGCATTTGCCATAACAGCTCCATTGCCAGCATAGATTCACCTCATCTTTTGATTTAATATTTCAATGGCTTTTTCCAGTTGGGTGTCTACCTGCGCATCTTCTGGTAAATCTACGATTACATCAGGTTTGATGCCAACCCCATTGATGTCGTTCTGTTTCGGTGTCAGATATTTTGCTTCCGTAATTTTCATCGCTGTACCGTCAGAAAACAGATATACTCCTTGCACCAATCCTTTTCCAAAAGTTTGCGTGCCTACAAGTGTAGCTACGCCACTTTCTTTTAAGGCGCCGGATAAAATTTCCGAGGCGCTGGCTGTATTCCCGTTCACCAACACTACTAACGGTATTTCCAACTGCGCTTCTGTGGCGTTTTTGGTATCCACCTTCCCATTGCCCGATACCACATGCACGATAGGTCCAGACGGTACAAATACCCGCGCCACATCGACTGCCGCATTCACTTCACCGCCGCCATTGTTTCGCAAATCCAAAATAAGTCCACGGAAATTTTCCTTTAGTAACGCATTTATTTCTTCTGCAAACTCCTTACCGGTCTGTACAGAAAACTCGTTAATGTGCACATAAGCAATATCCGGCTGTTCCTCCAGAATCATGCCCGTCACTGTTTTTATACTGCCTAATTTAAACCGTTTCACCGAGAATGTTTCTTCCGCGCCATCTCTGCTCACCGTAATATCCACGCTGGTATCCGGACGTCCCCGCATCAGAGACACTGCCATATCTAAAGTCATATTCTCCGTGCTTTTTCCATCAATGGCTTTGATAATATCTCCTGCCTTAATCCCTGCCTGCTCCGCTGGACTATCCTTCATCGGAGATAAAATTACAAACTGTCCGTCTTCATCCTCCGCAGTATAGATGCCAATTCCATACACCTCCCCGCTCACCTGCTCCATAAACCCATTAAAGGTTTCCGCATCAATATAGGTCGTGTACTTATCTCCTAAACTATCCAGCATCCCTTTTACTGCACCATTTGTCAACGTCTCTGCATCACTTTCCCACAAGTAGTTGTTTTCAATGAGCGTCACAGTACGTACAATTTTTTGCACATGGTCAAAGTTGGTCACAATCAACAGAGCCACAGCCAGCGTTGTCAAACAGCATACAGTTAACACAACATCCCGCAGCACTTTCCATGCTTTGTTCATTTCGGTATCCTCCCAGTTTCGTCTTATTTATTATACGGTTTTTTTCTGCATCTATGCCAAAATCTCTACAAAAAATAGAACGCACGGCTGTGTGCGTTCTGACATGATATTTATACTTTTAGATACTTTTTGGTTGCAATATTGCTGCCCAATGCGCCTAACAAGGTACCGCCTGCCAACAGAACCAGCATAATAAAAATTAAAAGTTGGTCATTATGCAATAATGTGATAAAGCTTAACTGCGCACCAATATAATTATAGACAGCATCATAACCAAAGAATAACACCCCATCTGCCAGCAGTGCACCTACAATTCCAATGAGCAAACCTTCCAGGAAAAAAGGAACCCGTATATAAAAATTCGTTGCACCAACATATTTCATAATACTGATTTCTTCACCACGAGTTGCTACGGTCAAACGAATTGTGCTGTTTACTAAAAACAGCGCGATAAGTACCATACCTGCCACAATAGCAATACAAACGATTTCCAATGTATTGGTAAGCGCAATCATTTTGTCCACTACATCTTGTCCATAGCGTACCAATTCAATTTGAGGAAACAGCTCGGTATTGCTCAAATACGCTACCGCATCCTCCATCTGCTCCATTTGCTCCAACTTAATGTGATATGCATCTGGTAATGGATTGCTGCCGCCGGTGGCATTGGTCAGCTGACTTTTGTCCAACTGCGTGTTCATATTTTCTAATGCATCTTCTTTTGGTACAAAGGTCGCTTCCTTAAAACCGGTTACGCTGTGCAGCTTTTCTTCCAAAGCCAAAGCATCTTCCCTGCTCACATCGGTATGCAGAAAGACTACAACTTCCAACTCTTCTTCCATATTTTTTGCCATATATTCACTGTTGGCCGCCAACAGCACCGTCGCCCCCAGCACAACCAACATCGTAGCCACAGTTAATACAGACACCAGTACCATTCCTTTGTGCCGCCATAAAGAACGCATGGTGTCACGAAATCCATATTGCAGATATCTAAACAAGATCAATTTTATACCCTCCTTGTTTATCGTCCCGAATTAACTCACCATGCGCTAATTCCAACACACGGTGACTGGCTCTGTTTACAATGCCGCTGTCATGGGTCGCCATCACAATAGTAGTTCCCTTTATGTTTATATCATTCAAAATATCCATAATCCCTTTTGCTGTCTCCGGGTCCAAATTGCCGGTAGGTTCGTCCGCAATAATAATTTGCGGATTATTCACAATTGCCCGGGCAATAGCCACGCGCTGCTGCTCTCCCCCTGAAAGCTCATCAGGGAAATGGGTCTTGCGATCATCCAACCCCACTAAATGCAGCGCATAATCTACTTTACGCTCCACCTCTCTGCGAGTGGCGCCCAGCACTTCCACCGCAAAAGCTACATTTTCAAAAGCAGTGCGGTCACCCAGCAAGCGATAATTTTGAAAAATAAAACCGATATTGCGGCGATAATGAGGAATCTGACGTTGTTTCAAGCGAGTAATACTTTTTCCATTTACCAAAATATTGCCTTCCGTTGGCAGAATCTCACGGATTAACAGCTTTGTAAAGGTGGACTTTCCTGCCCCACTGGCTCCTACTAAAAAAACAAACTCGCCCTCTTCTATTTTCACATCAATCTTTTTGAGCCCAATCGTTCCGTTTTGGAACTCTTTGGACACATTGATAAATTGAATCATGAATTGTTTTCACTCCCTGTCTGGCTATTTCTCCATCAGAGAAACGGCACTAATCTTACATTTTATCACTGTTTTTTAGTATAACAGAAAAATGTGTATATTTGGTGAAAATCTGAAAAAATTTTTAATAAATTTTTATTTCATTCCCATTTTTTCTTTTGCACAAAAATGCGCTGTTGCATCATCTTCTAAACGATTGTCCAACAACGCATTTTCGTTTTATCTCATACTTCCATAGTTACTTCCCGATTTGCTCCAGCTCTTGCAGTTCCTGATCTCCGTCATAGCAATAATAGTGCACCTCATTCGGACTATCGCTGTAGACCACCTTCACCATATATTTATTGCGGCCATTGCGGTCATACATCACGTCAAACTGGCTCAGCTCCTCTATATGATACCCTTGCTGCGCCAAATGTTCTTTTACATCCTGTTTCAAATGATAAGCGGCCAGCGGCGATCCAAACAGATTCAGCCACAAAATACCTGACAATAAAAGCACTGACAGCACAGTACAAACTTTTCTCCAATTTGACATATACCTCCTCCTCCGCTTTATCTTGTACTAATCGTTATCATATCCTTTTCCCCGCAGTTCATCAGCCAGGTCCTCTAATTTCCGCATACGATGATTAATCCCCGATTTACCAATGGGTGGATCCATTAGTGTTCCCAATTCCTTTAGGCTTACCTCTGGATAAGCTAATCTAGCCTCCGCCACAGCCCGTAGACCCTCGTTCAACTTTTCCAACCCATAATGTTGCTGAATAAGTTCAATATTCATACGTTGTCGATAAGCTGCATCAATGGTTTTATTCATATTGGCACTTTCGCAATTTACCAAACGGTTTACCTGATTCCGCATACCCTTTTGAATCCGAATATTTTCCAACTCCAACAGCGCCTGATGAGCACCTATAATGTTGAGGAAATCTGCAATCTGTTCACTTTCTTTTAAGTACACCAATAATACATTTTTTCGGCTGCTGATTTTGGGATGAAGACCAAATGTTTCTATAAGCTGCACCAAAGAACTTGCATACTCTTCACTATTGGCTACAATCTCTAGATGATAGCTGTTCATAGGGTCACTTAACGAGCCCGCACCCAAAAATACCCCCCGCAGGTAGCTGCGTTTGCAGCAATCTTTTTTTACCAACGCTGCACTGATTTCTGGATTATACATAAGCCCATCTTTCATCAATCCCAGTTTATCCAGCACATGCATTACCTTCGGCTGTCCTGGAACCCGCACTAAATACACATTATTTTTTTTCAAACGATTGCGTCGCTGCACTGTAATCTCTGTTTCTACATTAAAAATCTTCTTTAAACACTTAAACGCTTTGCGCGCCACTGCTGCATTTTCTGTGTTCAATTCCAGTCCGATACCTTTTTTACTGCCAATCAAAATTGTACCATCCATACGCACCAGACCCGCCAATTCCGCAATTTCACAACACGGTCTGTCATATTCCAAATGTGCCAATTCATTTTTTATTTCATTGGAAAAGGACACCTTGTTCACCTTCCCTTTATGCTTTTCCCTTTTTACGACGATTCTGTTTTTTCACAGCTTTATAATGATGCCGCCAATTAATCGTATCCCAAAAACCGCTTCTCTCATAGATTTCATCCATAATTGTTTCTGCCAGCCGCTCTGAATTGTGCCGCAAAACCTGCTGCTCATTCAGCAAATTTGCCTCCACAACTTTGACTTGCAGCTGTTCCAGCTTATCCTTGTGGTAGATCACTGGTATGGCGCCTTCCTCCGCATAGCGCTGCAAAATCTCCCGGTCTATGGCTTCATGGTTATTTACGATAATATAATCTACAATCCCTTTTCTGCCATGCTCCAATAACGAGAATAAATGATCCTCGGCCGTAAAATTATCAGTTTCCCCCGCTTGTGTCATCACATTACATACATAAAACTTCATCGCTTTGCTTTTCAATATCGCTTCCACAATGCCGTCCACCAGTAAGTTGGGAATAATACTGGTAAACAAACTTCCCGGTCCCAAGATAATAGCTTCCGCTGAAGCAATCGCCTCCAAGGCTTCCTCCAAAGGCTGCACATCTTCCGGCTCAATGGTCAAACGCACAATGGGACGATCTGCCTGGGACACACAGCTCTCACCAATAATCTCCGTATCGTCATCCAGAATAGCTTTCAATGTAATGGGTTCATCCGTTACGGGCAAAACCTTCCCACGAATCTGCAGCACCTCATTAATGTCAGACACCGCATCATGAAAACTGCCAGTAAGATAAGCCATCGCCACCAAAAGAAGATTGCCCAAGCTATGACCATCCAAGCCGTCGCCTCGCTCAAAACGGTAATCAAAAAGCTGCTCCATCAGATCTTCCCGATCCGACAAAGCCACAATACAATTTCGCACATCACCCACCGGCACCATCCCGAATTCTTCGCGAATACGGCCGGAACTTCCCCCGTCATCCCCTACGGATACAATTGCAGTGATGTTGCTGCTATATTCTTTTAACCCCCGCAGCAATACAGAGAGTCCTGTGCCGCCGCCAATCACTACAATATGCGGACCTTGCTGTAGAGTACGCCATTTTGCATTTTCTTTACGACTCCTGCGTTTTTTTCGCAATTTGTATTTTTGATACTCGATGATACTCTCCTCCCACAGCAATTAATTATCCCGATGCTTCACATTGACCTGGTATCCTTCCTGCTCCAGAATCTGTCCAATTTTTATTCCCAGAGCGATGGAGCGGTGCTGTCCACCAGTACAGCCAATTCCAATAGTCAGATGGGTTTTCCCTTCTTTACTATAGTTTGGCAATAAGAATTTTAATAAATCCGTATACTTTTGCAAAAATTCCTGACACTCCGGCGAGCGAAATACATATTCCTGCACAGCAGGATCCCGCCCTGTCAGAGGGCGCAATTCTGGAATATAAAAAGGATTGGGAATAAAACGCACATCCATGAGCAGATCTGTATCAATGGGAATGCCGTGCTTATATCCAAAGGTAATAATACTTACCGATAACGCATCACTGCATTCCGACCATTGGCTCCGCAATTCACTGCGCAGCTCGCTGGCCTTCAACCTCGAAGTATCAATAATTTTATCCGCCTTTCCCCGCAGCTCGCTCAGCTTTCGCCGTTCCAAGCGAATCCCTTCACTGATCGTTCCTTGCGGGCTTAAAGGATGATTCCGCCGCGTCTCTTTAAAACGCTGAATCAGAATATCATCCGATGCTTCCAAAAATAAAATCTGATAGGGAATATCCATTCTGTTCAGTTCTTCCAGATTGTGATTCAAATCATCCAAAAATAAGTCGCCACGAATATCAATGACCAGGGCAATCTTGTTTACCTTGCCCGACGATTGCAGACACAATTCTGCAAATTTGGGAATGAGCGGCGCCGGTAAATTATCCACGCAAAAATAACCCATATCCTCAAAAACCTTCACAGCGTTACTTTTTCCCGCGCCGGAAAGGCCTGTAATAATCACAAAATTAGAACTTTTCATGACAATTGCTCCCTTCCAAATTACTTTATGATTCTTTTCCGTGAAACTACTTATGCTCCTTTATGATAACAAAGTTTCACTAGAGAAACAAGCAAAGAATCTTCTTATTTTGCATCCGCAGGAAAAATAACAATTTATATAATACCGCCGTACCATTGCAGCAACTGCTCTCCCCACAACACAACAAACCACGCAGCCAACGCAATAGATGGGGCAAAAGGCAACAATTGGCCCCGCTCTGCTCTTTGGCATAACGAAATCCCAATTCCCACAAGGCAAGCAAAAAACAAGGTCAGTATGGTAAGGGCAGGTCCCAAATACACACCCAGCACAAAAAATAATTTGAGATCGCCGCCGCCCATTGTCTCTCTCTGTAAAAGGTTGTCTGCTAACAAAACAAAGCAAGATAGCGGTACCGCTATTGCGCAGCCGCCAAGGAGAATGGAGAAAAATAAATCTATAGCTGTCATCCCGCTCCACAGCGCTCCCAATATATAAAACAATAAACCAAACAATAAAAGGCTATTTGGAATCACAAACCATTTGGCATCAATTATGGCAATCGTCAATAAAAGAACACCCAGTACCATAAATTTGGCCAACTGCCAGCCCGGCTCAAACCGTAAATACAAAGAAGCCATCACAGAGATTCCTACCAATGCCACAGCGCCATATCGTTTTTTCATAGTTTCCTGTCTGCCTCTCCCCATCTCATCACCTCATAAATATCTGTTTCCGCTTTATCCTCTCCTATAGTAATTATCCCAATATAGACAGAATCCTTTTTCCCATAAAAAAACTGCTTTGTCTGCAATACAAACAAAACAGTTTCGCTTATCGTTTTATAATTTTATATATTGGATCGCAATACATTGCGGCCCGCCCTGCGTGATAAATGCCGGTGAGAGCTCCAAAATTTCTACCTTTGCTTTCTCAAAAGCATCCTTCATAATATGAGCAATCTCCAGAGCATCCTTTGCGGCACGGGCATGAGCGATAGAAATCAAATATCCTTCCCCTACATGCTTTTTCTGAAAATGGTGCATCACTTTTTTCGCAGCGCCTTTAATGGTACGACTAATTCCAAAAGCATCCAAACGTTTACCGTCAGCAGTTTGCTGCATGATGGGCTTCACCTGCAGCGCCGAACTAAACTTTGCAGCCAGCGGTGTCAGCCGCCCGCCGCGACGTAAAAATTCAAAATCCTGAACAAGCAAAAAAGATTCACAATGCATAAGACATTCATCCAAGGCCCGCACTATCTCCTCCATCTTAGCTCCTTGTCTTGCCATTTCATTTGCCTTCATCACCAGATAGCGATGAGGACCACACAAAGTACGACTGTTATAGACAACGATATCATCTCGATTTTCCGCCATATCCTTCGCACTGCAAGCACTGAGATATGTTCCAGATAAACCATCTGCCATAGAAATATTCAGAATTTTCTCCCCCTGATGCCGCTTGTACGTTTCTAAAAATTCACCTAATGGGGGCTGTGAACTGCGGGGCACACCGCCTTGGGCAATCTGTGCATAGAAGTAATCCATGTCCACCTGCAAATCTCGATAATCTTCACCGAAAATATTTATACACAGAGGAACAACATCAATTCCAGCATCTGCTCCTTCTTCTCTCGTAAGTAATGTTGATGAATCTGTTACAATCTGAACCATACGCATATCCTCGCTCTATGATTTTTTTTAAAAACATACTCTCCATAAATAAAATAAGTAAACGTCATTCTCAAAACTATTTCACATATTATTTATACTATCTTATAGCACTATCATATCATACTTATCAAGAAAATAAAATATATTTTTTGTTTCCAGTAAATATAAAATACCCGCTTTGTAACATAGCTCTCCTCATATAGTAACAGATAATATTTTAAAAAATCGTATATGCTTTCTCAAACAAACCTGTTTCGTTTTTTATTATCTACACAAATCAATAAAATTATAGAATTTTTCGAAACGAGGTGAATGATTTGCGAATTGAACAACTACGGTCTTTTTTAGAGGTGGCAAGTTCCAAATCTATTAGTATTGCTGCTGAAAATCTATACATTACCCAGCCTTCGTTGAGTCGTTCTTTGAAATTATTGGAAGAGGAATTGGGATTGGATTTGTTTATACGTTCTTCCGATGGCGTACGGCTTACAACAGAAGGGAAAAAACTCTTACCTATTGTACAGAACATTTTGCAGCAATTAGATAATTTAAAACAACAGGCCATTTTACTAAATTCAGAACATGAAACATTGTGGCAAAAAGTTTTCGCATCTATGCCACACAATCTATCGCCGATAGTATCTTAGTATTTGCCTTTGACGAAATGAATCATGCTTTTCCGAAAACAGAATTCACTATTACAATTTCAGAACACGATGATCCTTATAATCTTCCCGATTTATCCAACTATGATCTTTTTATTGGAACCAATGTTGATGATACCTTTAATGAATCAGTTCACAGCAATGATTTTGTCATGGAAACAATTTTTACAGATAGCTTTTCCGTTGTAATAGATCGACAGCATCCTTTAGCAAGGCGAAAATTTTTAGATATTGAAGAAATTTTAGACTATAAATTGATCTTACATAAATATGATTTTACAGTGGATTCATTTTATGAAAAGATCATACAACCCCAGGTATATCACAAAAAATTAGACATTTTACTTCGTAGTGATAATTCGCGAGTAATTCAAACATTGTTAACAGCATATCCTGCTATATTAATCACAAACAATATTTTAGCAACAAATGATTATACTAAAAATGAGGATTTGGTCATGATTCCGTCTGCAATTCAGAGGACAATTCGGTAAAGTAAGCGCTGTAACCTGCCACACGAACTACAAGACTTCTGTATTTATCAGGATCTTTTTTTGCCTCCTGCAGTGTTTCCTGATTAATAATGTTAAACTGAATGTGATTGATTTTCAAGTCACATCAACTCCGAATCAAACTCATCAACCGACGAGTTCCTTCCTCGCCTGCTACAGTAGTAGGACTCAACTTCATATTGAAAAGACGGGCCTGCCGATTTGCAATTCCTCTTGTTTTGGATTTTGCATTTGATGCCATCAAACTTGTCGGGCCATGGGTATCGCAGCCATGTGTTGCACCAGTCCCTTCAGATAATGGTGCACCAGCTTTTCGTCCATCAGGAGTAGCGCCTACCACTTTTCCTCAGGCAATATGCAGTGTTATGGGCAAGAAACGTATGGAAATCACTTCATCTGAACTACCTTTTTGTGTAGCCAGATATTCCGTGTGGAAACGTTCCATTTCTTTGGCAAACTGGTCTACATATGAGTCGTCGTTGCCGTATTTTGGCGCATTTTTGCACAATTGTTCAATTACTTCGTAACCTTTAAAGTTAGCATCCAGAGCTTTGATCAATTCACCCATGGTAAATTTCTTCTCTTCATAAACCAGTTTTTTGATAGCCGCCATAGAATCGGCAAAGGTAGCTAAGCCGCAGGCATCTACAAAGATTTCACGCATACCGCCCTGAACATGTTCATGCAAATCAATGCACTGTTCATAGGATAAAACATGTATCATGGAAGTGAATGGCGCAGCCATATATTTCGGGAAAACAACATCCAAAGCGCTCTGCTGAATCAGTGCATGTTTTTCCAGATTAATATGCTGCTTTTTGTAAGCCTCGAAGAACTCGTCAAATGTTTTAAAATCTTCTGGATTTCCTGTTTCCAATCCCATCAAAGCATCCCCAAATTTCGGTACACGGCCGTTATGCAGAACCATTTCCAGCGCGGAACCCATATTTACAACAGCACCAGGATGGATATAAGTTTCATAGTTTGGCACACGATGTTCCGCACAACCAGTTACAACATAATCCAATGCTGTTTCGTAAGGCACACCTTTGGCCAGATACATGGGGACAATCTCTTCATCATTGAGCAGTTTTGGATACCCTTGTCCATCTTTAATCACTTCTGCTACTTTATGCAGGAATTTTTCCGGTGTCTGCGCATGAATCCGTACTGCTAAGTCTGGATAGGTAATTGGCATACCCTGTTTTGACTCCAGAATCAAATAAGAAAGATCATTGGTGGCATCACTGCCATCTACTTTCTGACCGCCGATGATTACGCCCTCAAAATGAGCATAACCTTCTGTAAAGGAACGGCCTGCAGGACTTACCAGAATAACCAATGCTTCAGATAAATTAACCCAGACACTTTCCAAAAGCTCCCGAGCCTCGTCACGGGTGATACGACCTTCCCGAATATCTTTTTCATAATATGGCCACAAAATCTGGTCCAAACGGCCTAAGCTCAAGGAACCAGCAACCAATTCTTCCAGACGGGTGAACATATATACAAACCATTCACTCTGCAGTGCTTCCTGGAATGTTTCTGCTGGATATTCTGGCACTTTACGGCAGATGGCTGCAATCTTGTTCAGCTCCTGTCTGCGTTTTTCTGTTGTTTCTGCTAAGTTTGCAAGTCTTTCTGCTTCATCGGCATAACGGTTGGCCCATGTTACAATTGCATCACAGCAAGTAATACAAGCTTCCAGGAATATCCCTTTGGTCATTTTATCCCATGCCCGAATTTCAGTCAGTCTTTTCTGCGCATCCTCTTTGATATCCTTGATACCCCGTTTTAAAACTTTCTCATAATCCTGTACCCAGTTCTGAGAAGAACGGTTGTTGTCAGAAATGAACAAAATCCCAGACTGATAATAAATATTATCCATATCCGGCCCGTAAATGATTTTGCGCGTATCTCCCGGCAGCATCGCTGCATATGCTTCTGGAAAGGATTTATGCTGCCAGTAGGGAGCAATTTCTTCTGCCAGAACAGAGCATCTTCTGGTGGCACGGTGTAGGCAGCATCAGAGCGATCGCACAATTTCTCTCCGCCAACCAGATTGATATACCCGCCATCTACTTCCGGATGCATGGTACCGCAACGGCCTGGACGACTTTCTACACGACCTACAACCAATTCATCCTCACTGATATAGACCGGCATTTTTTCTGCCATGTGTTTCAGAGCAAAAGCATAGCGGGTGCTCATCGGCAGGTCCTCTGTCTCCTTCATGGACTCTGTAAAGTATTTTGCCCGGTCGGTACACAGATAAATGGGCGATTTTCTAATGGAATCCAGACGTCTGAAATTACGTTCTCTTCGCGGATCTGTGTTGGTTTCCAGGATCCCATTTTCCAAACATGTCTCCTGTGGTGTTCTTACACAACAACTCATAAATAAAACTTTTCCTTAATATGTTTAATAATTTTAGAAGTCTCTTTTGCAATGCAATACTTCTTTGTCATATTTCCATTTTATACATTCTATCTGTCTTTGAGAAATACACATCCTGTTATACCGTTTTTTCCATTATTCACTTTTTCTATAACGAAACAATTTCCCAGAATAAATTCCGTTATTCATTTTTTCCATATTGCATCACATCATTATGTATAATATGTATTTTTCAAGTATCTTTTTATTTGATAAACTATAATTGTCATTCATATTATAGTTTGAAACAAAGGAGGATTCATAATGAACAAAGACAAAGGATTGGTTTTTAACATTTAAAAGTACAGTGTACATGACGGCCCGGGGATTCGCAGCATTGTATTTTTTAAGGGCTGCCCATTGGCCTGTAAGTGGTGCTCAAATCCCGAAGGAATCGCTGTTCAGCCAGAGGTTTCATATAAGAAAAATAAATGTATTGGCATATCAAAATGTGCTTACTGTGCCAAAACATGCACACAAGATGCAATTATAGCAGATAAAGAGGATAAAGCCTTTATCAACCGCAAAAAATGTAATTCCTGTTTGGAGTGTACAAAGGCTTGTCCGGCAAAAGCAATGGAGCAAATGGGGCGCTGGATGACCGTAGAGGAAATTCTGGCAGAGGTATCTGCAGATGAAACTTTCTACAAACGTTCTGACGGAGGCATCACATTGAGCGGCGGAGAACCTTTATTGCAGGCAGATTTTGTTACTCGCCTATTAAAGCAGGCACATGCCGATGGGTTGGAAACAGCAATTGAAACAACAGGCTGTGTCCCCTGGGAAAAGGCACGCATGGTATTTCAGGAATTAGATTATATCCACATGGACATCAAAACTGTAGATCCTGTAAAACATAAACAGTTTACCGGTCAGGATAATTAGTTGATCCTGGAAAACTTTGCAAAGCTGTGTGCAGAGTTTCCAGAAAAACCTATCGTTGCCCGTACCCCGGTAATACCCGGTTTTAATGATACCCTGGAAGAACTGCAAACTATCACAGACTTTATTAACCAGGCTGGGCAGCATGCTCAAAATCTTAAATATGAATTATTACCATTCCACAATTTTGGCAGCAGCAAATATGAGTTCCAGGGAAAACCTTACACCTTTGCTGGTTATAAAAATATGGACAAAAGCTTTTTGGAAAACCTCCGCAAACAGCTAAAATCTGAAATTCCAATTCTTGAAATTAGATAACTACAAACCAAAACCAGAAAAGGGGCAATGAATGTCTATTGACAATCGTTGCCCCTTTTCCCTATTTTTGCGAGTTATTCGCCTGATAGGGAGATAATCTCTTTTCTAATTTTTTATGGATTTAAGATTTTAGCGACATCCTCGTTTTTGTAAAATGAAGTACTTTCAAGTAAATGTTCCAAGATGACTTCCTCGCAGAGCGTCATTGTACCATGATTACGAATACAAACAGCTGTGCAAACAGATTGAAAATCCTCTACAGGCAACGATAAAAGTTGCTCGTTTTCGAAAGAAGTACTTCCATCCCCCAGCAAACAGTCTATCATCAATGTAATCCCGTCTGTTTTCGCTACACAATGCCGAATACTATCCAGATTATTCATAACCGTCATTTTTCCCATTTTTCCACAATGACTGTACAAATCTAACACCATCTGTCGAAGGACTTCACTATAAACAATATGAGGATAATGAAATGTATCTTCTAGCATCAGCGGTTTTTGAACAGAAAATAACGGATGATCCTTTCTAGCCACCAAACGCATATTGGTTGTAAATAATTCATAAATTTCTAGCTGTTCCCGTTTCATTTTATTACCAACGCCCAAACGATCAGGCTTACAAACAAAAATCAAACCCAAATCCACCTTCGTATTATCTAAATCTTTCACAATGCTCAAAATATCTGCTTCTTTTAATTCTAAATTAATATTTGGATAACTTGACTTGAAGTCAATCAAAATGTCCGTTAATAAAAATGACAACATATGAGGACTGATTCCAATTGTAACATTCCCTTGTACATCTCTCCGATCTGTTTGTGCCAACAGTTTCAGGCTATCAATTTCATCCATAATATTTTGCGCTTTTTCTAGAACTACCTTTCCCTGAGGCGTAAAGCTAATTCCTTTATTACTGCGTCGTAAAATAAGAATTCCCAGTTCTTCCTCCATTTCTTTGATGGCCTGGCTAATCGACGGTTGTGCCACAAACAGTTCTTGAGCCGCCTTAGAAAAAGAACCGTGTTCAGCAAGACTTAATAAATATTGAAACTGATTCAAACGCATAATGATAATCCCCTTACTTCTCATTTTTTACGCCAATTCAATAATACTTGCTTTTCCATTATAACATAAGGAGAATGAATCACAACAAAAAGTAGCGAATACTATTTTATCCGCTACTTTTCATGACAGCATCAACTATAAAATTTATAAGAAAATAATGTTTGCCAATGGAATCCCTAATATCACAAAGAGAATAAATGTAATAATACAGTTGGGAATACAAATTCGATAAATATCTTTTATTCTGACCCAATCGCTATTACTAAAGCATACTGCTGCCATTGGGGATGCAGCTGGTGTCAACATGGCCAAGTTTAATACAATAATCACAAGCATAACCATCATAACGGGATCAATTCCCATCGTATCTAAAAACGGCCAAACAACTGGTAATAAGATAGAACCCGCTAATGCATTATTCAGCAAATTGGTTAGGAATAAGGAAATTACCATCACAGCAACTAGGAACAGCATGACCGATTGTCCAGATAAAATCGGCGCCAATTGTTCCAATACAAAAGCAGTAATTCCGCAATCTGCGTTTTGCAGTGCTGATGAAAATGGAAATACTGCCATAACTAAGAGTAAAACATCCCATTTTACTCCGCTCGCCGCTACTTTTTGCAGTGGCAAAATTGGCTGTCCATTGATTTTGACTAGTGCAAAGAACCCAATGAAAAGCATCGGGATACCTACTGCACCCCATTTAGCTAGAATCTGCGTAACAGCAAGTTCTTTCGGCAATAAACTTGGTACCAACATCAAAACAATCAGTAACACCAACGCCCACAATACCATTTTCTTTTGTGTATTCAGCTGCAAAACATTCTGGTCAATTTCTTCCAATTTTAATTTTTTTAGAGCTGTCACATCAATGCGGAAAACAAACTTGCCCATAAGAATATAAACAATTAAACCTAAAATCGTTAGAGGTAATGTGAATAGTACAAAGGAAAGATAATCTATGGCTGGACCACCCAGTTTTTCAAAAGTACCTAACACAATCAACGGCATCGTCTTAAAAGGAAATAATGCTAGACCCATAACGCTGCTGTAAAATACGCCAACGGCCATAAAAGTAGAAAATGAGTCAAAAGGTTTATACCCGCATTGTTTACACACGCTGTACAAAATTGCCCAGAAAACCAGAATAACTGGCACAGAATTTATCGCTGCACCCATAGCATAAGCGGCAAACAAAAACAACGTAATAAAAAGCCATGGTCGCCCTGCCGTCCACTTTCTGGTAATACAATAGGTAGCAATATACTGACAACCACCAACTGAATCAACCAATGCTGCAAAAATCAGCATAAACAATACAAGCGAAAAGGTCGAACTACCAATCCCTGCCACTAAAATCTGGTCCATTGTCATGCATCCGCTCATACTTAAAGCTAAAACTCCAAACAAACTGGGCCAGCCTAACTCTATAAACATCCAGCCATACAATAAACCCAAAAACGCGCCCAATACCTTCATACCCATGGCTGTGATAGGTTCTATCGGTGGTAGAAATCCAAAACCAAACATCAACGCCAATGAAATAAACGAGTGCATCCAGTACAGTTTATTTTTATTTACAGACATATGATCACCCCTTATTTTCTAACATTACGATAGCCCAACTGGAATCCATCCTCTGTCTTCTGCGCCCACTGCATTTTATTGTTCAAAAGCGGATTGGTAAATGTAAAATCGGAACGTTTGTGATACATACCCCGCGATTCTTTACGATTTTCTGCCATTTTAGCAGCAACCATCGCCACGTCAATTAAATCCAAAACCTCCAAACAACGCATCAATTCATGGCTATCAGTAGCCTTTAGCTGTTTTTCTGCATATTTTTTCAAATCAGCCAGATAACAATATCCTGCTTTCAATAAAGACTCAGAGCGAATTTTCGTTCCAACATAAGTACCCATAATCTGCTGCAATGTGGAATTTGCTTCTTTCCAGTACGCCCCCTCCTGCCGAGATAGCATTGCCTGATAAAAAGCTTCTTTTTCTTTAACTGTATGATGCTCTTCGATTTCACTAAAGGAAATCTCTTTTGCCAATTGAGCAGCATTTTCCCCTGCTACCTGACCCCAAACAGCACAGTCAGCCACATCAGAACGCACATTGCCAGCTGTTGCCCCAGCAGCAAACAAACCATATACGCTTGTCATCGCTGTTTGATCAATCTCCACACCCTTCGCAGCAAAACTATTTTCATACATTCCAAACTCAACCATTTTAGTTCTCACGTCAATTTCATACTGTGCAAAATAGTCTAACAGCGATGTATCGCCTTCTGAAACAAACTGCGTCATCATGTAATCAATATCTTCCTGACTAGTCTGCGAGCAGTTCATATAAACCGGTCCCGTACCATTTTCCATCTTTTCTCTAAAAACATCGTTCCAAACATCTGGTGTCACATCGCCCAATTCTCTGGTCGGTGCCGTCACAAATGGGCCTACTGTTTTCCCATAAAAATCTGTATAAACGCCAATCCAAGTTGCTTTGCCACTGCGAGAGAAGAAGCGAGGACCAGCATGCAGATATGGCATATCCAGATTGGCTACCCTTGCTCCTGCCCGCAATGCCATCGCAGTTCCTGAACCTGTATTGGCAGGGCAGTTGGATAAATTGAACAAATACGCCGGATTAATACCTGGATACAGTCGCATGGTATGACCAGTGGTAATGATTACGGTTTTAGCTTGGAAAAGAATCAATTCACCTTTTTCCTCGCGAATATTGATTCCAATCGCACCAATAACCCTGTTATCTTCTGTCAGAAGTTCGTTGATAACTACTTTATTTAGAATAGTTACGCCTCTTTCTTTTGCTGCTTTGGTCAACAATATTTTTTGATTGCAGCCATTATATTTTAACCACATTTTCGGTTTTCCCGGCATCGTATGTCCTTCAAAATTCCACTCACCAGTAGGCCGCATATTGATCCCATAGGATTCCCATTTCTGTGCAATTTCAAAAGAACGGCCCAAAGAAATCCGCATCAAGTCTAAATCCTGAATCCCTCTTACAATTGATTGACTCGTTTCCGCCAACATTTCATCTAAACTAACTTTATGGTATTCGGGAATATAACACTTAAAATGGTCTGTCCCAGTAGCTGCAGAACCAGAGCGACGCGTATCTGATTTTTCGGCCACTACAACATTTGCACCCTGTTCTGCAGCAGCAATGGCTGCCTGCATTCCCGCAATGCCGCCGCCAATGACCAGGACGTCAGCCTGTACAATTTCTTCTTGTCGTTTCATCACACACAACTCCCCTCTTGTTTTGGTACATCTACACACAGCAGCATATGGGATAATGGATATCTCATTGTAATTGCCTGTTTTGGACAGTCAATGGCACATGCTCTGCAATGCCAACATTCTTCTGGATATTTCACTACTACCTGTTTTCCATTCTCAACTACTTCTAACCGCAAAATGTCTAATGGGCAAATTTCTACACATAGCCCACATCTCACACAATTGTCATTGTTAATCATTGGTGGCATAGCGTCCACTCCTTTTATAATAAATATAAGCATTATGGCCATTGCTTATATTTACTATATATGAATAATGACCGTTTGTACAATATTGGTTGCCTATACGCTTTATCGGCGCTGCCTATCCCGCCAAGCACTATTTAGATGCGAAAAAACTTACTTGATAAAGATAATGAAAGAAAATACCATACCTCAAACAAGACCAAAATAGGCATAGACTTAACCGAAGGTTAACTCTATGTCGCTATATAAAAAGCTTATCTTGAAGTCAAAATTTTTGATTCCAAAAACTGCAAAAGTATACACCTTCCCCAAATACTAAAAGAGGTGACGCTGTGAGCATCACCTCTTTAATAATGTCATGCTGAAATCTGAGCATAGCGCTCCGACTCAATGATTTCCATCATGGCGGCGTAGGGAGTCGTCACACCGCCTGCTACCATGGAAAAGAGCCGAGGTGTGCAGCCGGAAACAAGCGCCACACCCATTTCATTCATTGCAACAGGCTGCTGCTTATTTCTGCTGGCAACATTCCAAAACACAATATCCGGTAACTGATATCCGTGTTTCTTGAACAACTTCTGTGCATATGCGAAGTTGGTGATATCGGCATGATTGATACAGCTATCAAATTCCATGTCTGAAACAATATAAATTTTTTTCGGCATATCCTCTTGTGGAACAGCATGCTTAACTGCCGTTTTGATAATCACCTCAAATACAGCCTGAAGATTCGTGTTGGCAACCTCGTTATACTCGGCACAATACCTTACTTTTTCGGCAATATCCCTTCCTTTGAGCTCCACCAGCTGTGGTCTTGCTGAAAATGTGATGAAATGATTGTGAAATACACCCGTATTACGCTCCGCAAAATAAATCCCCAAGGACAATGCCACTGCCATCGGCATGGGTTGACCGCCACCATACATAGAACCAGAGCCATCGACAACAACAAGGGCATTCTCGTTCGTACCGAAATTCTCCAGGGAATTCCAGGTAACATCCATCGTTCTACGTTCTGCTTCAGACAGCTTACTTCTCGCAGACCAACCGTCAAAACAGGGGGCTATCACATCATAAGGCATCAAAGTGCCAGTATGTATGGTGGCAGTACCCGCTTTCACCTGCTCAAGGAACTGCGCATAACGCACACCATCGTTTCTCACGAAGGCCTTACGATACTTAAACAGTGCCTTCGACGGCTGTTTCCCATAGTCGAAAGAATAATCTTTTTCCCGCAGATTATTTTCAATAATTTGGATCTTCTTGCGCAATTGAACAAGAATTTTGCGATACTGTTCATCAGACATGCCTAAATATCGGGCAATTCGCTTGCCTAAACGTACAGTTTCTCTACTGGACGCATTTATAGAAGGAAGCCACTTGGCAAGCAAAGATACCTCTGTATCGGCTTCCATGTCCTTTTTCAGTTGATTTTTAATGACATCCATCGCGTCTTTTTCGCAAGCTGTTCCCATTAAAGCCAGCAAATCGTCAAAACGCCCGTATTCAGGAATCAAAGCGATATTTTTTTGCAGAGCTTCCGGTTCGTGATCTGCCAACCAGTTTACAATGACACGAAATACTCGACGTTCACCCAAACCGCCGCGCACATCACGGCCGAAAAACAAAATTTTCATTGCGATATCGCGTTCCTCCGCATAGGCTTTTATGAATCGGCTAATGATCTCCTGCTCAGGCTCTCTGCGGATTGCACCGATGGTGGCAAACAAATCCAGACAGTTTGATGCTGTGCTTGCGTAAGTTGCTGCGCCGTTTTCTGTACGAGTTATACAAGACTCTTTTTTCAAATAGTTTAACATATCATTTCCTCCATTCATATACGGCGCAACAGATGCTTTTAATCTGACGCCTTAAAATTATAAACAGGTTTCAAAATTTCAATCACATCAACAGTTTCCTGAATCACATCAATGATATCCTTTAGAGACTTATACGCCATAGGCGCCTCGTCCAGCGTGGTTTTATTTACAGACGTAGTATAAACACCCTCCATCATCTTTTTGTATGATTCCAAATCAAGGATTTCTCTTGCTTTTGTTCTCGACATAATTCGACCGGCACCGTGCGGTGCAGAATCGTTCCACTCAGAATTCCCCTTTCCTCTTGCCAGAACGCTTCCATCTCGCATATTAATCGGGATCAAAACTAGTTCACCCTGATGTGCAGCAATCGCGCCTTTGCGGAGAATCATCTCCTCTGTATTGATATAATTGTGGATAGTATGAAAGGCAGACAAAGCTCTCATACCTGTACGCTCCAAAGTAATCTCCGCCATTTTTTCACGGCTGCGTTTCGCAAACTGCTGACAGATATCCACATCATGCAGGTAGTCCTCCAGATACGTACCATAGAGATAACAAAGATCCGCAGGAATCGTAG
Source organism: uncultured Peptococcaceae bacterium (assembly GCA_910585405.1). Taxonomy (GTDB): domain Bacteria; phylum Bacillota; class Peptococcia; order Peptococcales; family Peptococcaceae; genus UBA7185. Next base: position 49,289 of record CAJUDO010000001.1, read on the forward strand.
GCGCTTTCCCCTGCCATTCTTTCTCCATTTCTTTTAAGGCTTTTTGGATTTCAGCACGGCACCCTTGCTCCTTATATGTACGAATCAGCTCATCTTTTTTTGCAAAGTAATCAGCCTTTCCTGCGTTCAAATCAATGGCTAACCGCTGGTAATACTCGGCAACCTGCTTGCCAAGGTTACGACTTCCTGAATGAATGACCAGGTACTTGGTGCCATCTGCCGCAGCGTCGATTTCAATAAAATGATTGCCGCCTCCCAATGTCCCCAGACTTTTTTCCAGACGTTTGGTCTGCTTTAAATTTCTATAACAGCGAAGATCGGAAAGTGCAAATCTCTCCACCCGTCCCTCCCAGACGGCTCTGCCGCTGGGGATATAATGAGCAGCCGCATCTATTTTTGCAAAATCAAGATCAATCTGTCCAAGTTCTACAGTATACATACCACATCCAATATCGACGCCTACAATATTGGGAACCACTTTGTCAACGATTGTCATTGTCGTGCCGATAGTACATCCTTTTCCGGCATGCACATCAGGCATAATTCTGATTTTTGCTCCCCGTGTGAAATCGTGATCGCACATTCTTCGGATTTGCTCGACAGCCTCTTCCTCTACCACTGTCGCATAACATATTGCTGTATTTATTTTCCCTTTGATTTCTAACATAGCGCTGCTCCTTTCCGCAGATTTCTTTGTTACAAGGCATCACCGGGATTTGAACCCGTAAAACTGCTTGTCAGTGCAGTTCCTGCTCACCAGAGAGCTGCACTTCAGTTGATCGTCCCTATTCATTGCTGTAGATGCCTTTACGACAAGACGCTCTTCTTTTATAACATGCAAGGTCTTTCACCTCACCCGCCCTTGCTGAAACCGCAAGTACCAGTTCATCCGGCTAATGTTGTATGATTAGATATAGGATTGCTGTTCGCGTCTTTAAGAAAAATCAAGGCACCATTTGAAACGGGATTCGAACCCGTGAACGGTGACTCTCCATCACCGGCTATCACCACTTAGCGATTCATCATTGCTGTCGGTGCCTTTTCAAGATGCAACCTTTCGGCTTTCCATTGTGCATCCCCATAAGGAATACCCATCTCTGGTCACAATAGCTGCTGTATGCATCTTTCATTACAAGGTACATCCTTTCACGACAAGTATTTTGGTTCTCAGATTTGCTGTAAGTACCTTTTCTCAGAAGCATTTGTTTCTCATCTGCATCTTATACATATAGTATACGAATGAATTCCATATATTTCACGGAAAAAAAGCTGCGAACTCATTTCAGTTCACAGCTTTTTTGCAAAATCAATCGTTCTTTTATTAAATTCACAAAACTTTCTGGCTCCAGCACCTTTACACAAGGACCGAAAGAGAGAACGCGAATCACAATTTCTGTTTCATCGCTCTCATAATATCTCAAATGCAAAACGTATTGTTCATCTTCCAATCGCTCTGCCTTTTTTTCTAAATGAGCAAAATGAAGCATCGCTCTTTCCAGCGTATTCCGTTCATTTATGATCAACAAGGTAAGCTCTTTCTTCTGTTCCACCTGAGGTTTTTCTGTCCAGGGACCTTGTCCATCATAGTATTCACAAGCAATAACTCTCCCCAGATTAAACTGCCTGAATCTGCACCCTGCAGCGATAATGCGAACTTTATCGTCCTTTACAGAATATTCAAAACCCTTAGGGTAAAAACGAATCCACACCTCTTTTCCATATCGATTTTTCATTTTAATTCTGACAGGACGTTCATTCTTGATAGCGGAAAGAATCAACCTAAAGTGCCGGATATAATTCTCATCTTCGAAAGGATCTCCATCTGCATACTGGTCATAAATCTTATAATCTTCTTTTGTGAAAAGAGGTTGTACATCATCCAGTGCAGGAAACTCCACATCAAACAATTTCACCTTCGGATCTTCAGCTATGGCCTTCAACCACCGTTTTTCCAGAGTCGTCAACGGCATTGTGGGTTCATGGTGCAACGCCGGAGATAAATCGTCATGCAGCAACGGCCATTTTCTAGATTTAAGCGCAGGTAAAATCGTTAGCACACTTTCAGAAAAGGCCTCCTCCAACACACAGCACTGAAGATCTTCCTCTGTCGTTTTCGGCTCAAAAGCGACTGCAATAATTTTGGCGACAGTGTTATAGTAAACAGAGTATAATTCACTGAATATCATGTATATCGCCTCCATCAATCCCATACATCCGGTACATTTCCTCAATGTCAGCTTTAAATTTATTCTCAACTGTACGGTTAGAAAAATTCATTCTCGTGATTCTGGACAGAAATGTTCTGATCCAGGGAACCATCTCCATGGTATCAAACACATCTGCTGTGTACCGATAATGTTTCTCATCTAGTTTCTCGACATAACCGCATCGTTTTTCACGCTCAAGTCTTCGTACAATAAACTGCTCATCATTTTCGATTTTTAGTTCAAATTCAACATGCTCAAGATGCTTGATGTTCCAGCGGCAATTCACACCCCACATATGCCCCTCCACTTTGCCAAGTGTATCTCTCAGCGCGTCAAACTTCTCGCAGGTCCCTTCTATTCTTATGTTCGACAAATAATCCAATCTATAGGAATTTAAACGATTTGCCTGTTCATGAAAGGCAATCAAATTTTGACGGCCATTTTGTGCGCTTATATAAATCTTAAGCGGCACCAAACGTATTGTTTTGAGTTTATTGGCATACTTGCCCAAATTGTCCACTGTGATATAACATTTTTTCTGAATCGCTTCAAAAAGTATCGCCATCACATCACTGTCCATAGCTTGTGTAATGTAATGGTGTTTGAATGAGAATAATTCGTTATGCCTTGGCTGCTTGTCTTGCAAGAACGAGCCTATCACACCGCAAGGAGCAATTTCACTGAAGAAATCAATCACATCATCCAAAGCAGAGATATCTATATCAGCACTTCTGCAATACAGGACTTTACGGCCTTCCTTTTCGGTTTGAATGATTCCTTCCTCAGTATATTCCTTTAATTTTTTTCTGAGCGTAGACTCATCAAAAGTTATACCAGAAGACAACCTCCGGTCAATTTCCTCAATAAGTTCCGCAAGCGTCATCCTAATTTCCGGCGTATGGAGAATATCAAAAATTGCAAAATGCAACGTAATATCCCCATCTGTAAAACTTTTTGTTTTCCACGCTTTATAGAAAGGATTTTTGCGAATGATACGGCTGTCCACTGAGAGAAACACGTTCTTTCCTTCGGCTGTTTGCGTAAAATGCATGTATTCCCCCAACCAGCTCTCAATTCTGCGGCGCTCATCATCATAAGAACGTGCACTCTTGGCATCATATTCATTTCTGTTTTTAAAGCCATATACATAAAACTCACGCATATACGCTCTGACTTTTTCAAAATTTTTTATGCGTTCATTGTAAGCCACTTGCATCGTCCCCTTCTTCGGATTGTATGATTAGAAAATGCCTTCTTCTTTAATAAAAGAAATTCCTGTCCGTTTTATAAAATTATTATACCATTTTTCTTTTGCCACTTCACGGAAAAAAGACTGCAAACTAATTGGAAATTGGCGCAAGGCTGCAACGTATTTAGCAAACAGAAAAGCCGAGATTCTGCTTGCAATATGCTCCTTTCACCGGACAAACCAGTGAAGATGGGACATATTATTAAACATAGCATTTTAATAAGTTTTTGTTGCTGTAATAATTGAATTATGCTAGAATACAACAAGAAATTCACATCTTAACAAATGTAAGAAAAATATAGAAAGGTTTCTAAATATGCCAAAAGATAAACACAAAACAGAAAATCTTTTAATCAAAGCTAAAAATACGGTTTCTAATGCGGTTAATAATTTTTGTATAGAAGATATTGTGCAACAAGCAATAAAATTGCCTGTTGCACAAATTAATAGAGAAAAATTTTTGCACAAAGAGCTAATCAGATACTATCCTGAAGATGTGGTCGATTTAGCAATAAAAAAAAATCCCGCATATGCTGGAATAGAAAAAGAAAGAATCAGTGAAATATCAAAACAAGTCATAAATTATGAAACTAATAAAGTATCTGCTATTTCTTTTGTAGCAGGTATCCCAGGTGGATTTGCTATGGTTGCCACAGTACCCGCCGATGTAGCTCAATATTTCGCGTACATGATTCGAGTTATGCAAAAGCTAGCGTATCTTTATGGTTTTGAAGATTTTGAACTTAATGAAGATACAATCAACGATGATACAATGAATCAAATAATGATTTTTCTTGGTGTTATGTTTGGCGTTCAAGGTGCAAATGCAGGTGTAAAGAAAATCGCCGATGCAGCTGCAAAAAAAGTAGCAAAATCATTGGCTCAAAAAACACTTACTAAAGGAACTGTTTACCCCATTATCAAAAAAATTGCTCAAGCAGTTGGAATTAAGATGACAAAACAAATTTTTGCAGAAAGTGTTTCTAAAGTAGTCCCAGTCATTGGTGGTGCTGTTACTGGCGGTCTATCTTATATAACATTTAAACCTTGTGCAAAAAAACTGAAAAACAGTTTCAAAGATTTATATTTATGCGATCCTCTGTATTTTAAAGAATTACGAAACCAAAGTATCATTGATATTGGCACAGGAATTTTTGACGAAGCCGAAAATAAATAGTAGGAAGGACAACTATTAAAAATCAAGTAGAGAAAAGAGAAATATAATATAAACCTGAATAGTGTGGAGCAGTGGTGCAAAACGATACGATGGAACCTAGCTGTGCTCAAAGGAAAATTTACATCATCCTCATAGCTACCTGAAGTGACACACAAAAGAGGAGACAATGATACGTATAAGCTTGTCTAAATTGTTTTTCCGATATGATTGGAAATAGACGCATATGAAACCGGATACAGCAAAAGCTATAACAGTTTCTTCTATGCCGCAAAAAGGATAGGAGTGTGCGGTAGAAAACAGAACCAGAAGCAGCCACAAAAGTGGGAACGGCGGTATCCAGAACTAATGGTGCCCGTGAAAACATCCAGATTGATGTGAAAGAGGTGCCGTATTGTTGCGTGAGAGGTGCGTCAAAACGGGATGGAAAGCACTTATATCAATGGATGTATGTACCAGAATTCGATTTGTGTATGGTTTTGAAAAACACATGCCGGAAACTCGGTAAATAAACACGGTCTGGTGGCCATGTCAGAGATCCTATTTTAGCAACAGCTAACAGTTAACAAAATAGAACCTATTAATTTCGCATTCGGAATAGCCTTTGTTTATTGAAATGGTTCATATCTATTTACATCACAGATTCTCAGTAAAAATATATCGCGCAAATATTGACATCCTCCTGCATTCATGCTATAGTTTCATAGAATAAAAACATCATAATTTTTCTCTTATCCAGAGAGGTGGAGGGACTGGCCCGATGAAACCCGGCAACTGGCCTAGCAGATGATTCCGCAAGGCGCTGTGCTAAATCCAGCAGATATAAATTCTGGCAGATAAGAACGGTTTGTTTGAAAACCCTACCCCATCTGCCGCTAGCAGTGGGGTTTTATTATTTATTGAAACCACGGGCACTGCGCTCTCCATAAATTTTTCATTCTATCAGGAAGGAGTCCACTATGAACCAGCCAATTATACAGATTAAGGATCTATATAAAAGTTATCCCAGCAAGAACGGTCTCGCTGTAGCGTTGGAGCATATCAACTTAGATATTTATCCTGGCGAAATTTTCGGCATCATTGGCATGAGCGGCGCTGGTAAAAGCACATTGGTGCGATGTATTAATTTTTTAGAAAAGCCCACTTCGGGCACAGTTATTTTTGATGGTCAGGATTTGTCGGCTTTATCACGCAAAGAACTATGTAAGGCCCGGCAATCCATGGGTATGATTTTTCAGCAGTTTAATTTGCTGATGCAGCGCACAGCTTTGCAAAATATCTGTTTTCCTATGGAAATCGCCGGTACCAAAAAGGAACAGGCCATCGCCCGCGCTAGAGAATTGCTCAAATTGGTCGATATGGAAAACAAAGAAGATGCTTATCCCTCCCAGTTATCCGGTGGGCAAAAGCAACGTGTGGCCATCGCTCGCGCTTTAGCTACCAATCCCAAAGTTCTTTTGTGCGACGAGGCTACCAGTGCGCTGGATCCCAAAACCACCCGAGCCATTTTGAATCTGCTGAAGGACATCAGCAAACGGTTAGGCATCACGGTCATCATCATCACCCATGAAATGGCTGTCATCGAGGAGATCTGTCAGCGCGTGGCCATCATCGACAACCATGTCATTGCCGAGACAGGAACGGTGGCCGATGTCTTCTCTCGACCTAAAGAGGAAGCGACCAAACGCTTGGTTTATCCAGAGGAACGCAAACTGCCCGATTTTCGCTCAGCCCATTGCTACCGTCTGATTTTTGACGGTACTGCTGCCAAAGAACCTGTCATCTCCAATATGATTATGGAGTGCAAAACACCGGTTAATATTGTGGCGGCTGATACCCGCGTCATCGAAGGAGAAACCTTTGGACAAATGATCATTCAGATTCCCGATGAGGTCAACCAGGTCAACCTGCAGCGAATCTTAGTCTATTTGGAGAATAAACATATTTCTGTGGAGGAGGTATCCGAATGCTTGAATTTATCATGAGCTTGTGTGCCACCACCGCGCAAAACGGACAGATGATTTTGGAGAACACAGGAATTTCCATTTATATTGTGCTGCTCTCCACCTTGTTTTCTTATTTATTTGGTATTCCCACAGGCATCGTCCTGGTAGTTACTGCCAAAGATGGGATTCATCCTATGCCTGTATTCAACCAGATTTTAGGCGTTATTGTCAATTTATTGCGCTCCGTGCCGTTTTTGCTAATGATTTTTATGATCATGCCCATTACCATGGCCATCACGGGAACTAGCTTCGGCCCCAATGCTACCATCGTGCCGTTGGTATTCAGTGCAGCGCCTTTCGTGGCGCGGTTGATTGAATCCTCTCTGCGCGAAATTGACTTCGGTGTGATTGAAGCAGCGCAGTCCATGGGCGCCAGCAACTGGCAAATTATCACCAAGGTTATGCTGCCCGAATCCGGTCCATCTTTGCTGGTAGGCGCTGCCATTGCTGCCACAACGATTTTAGGATATTCGGCTATGGCCGGCGTATTGGGCGGCGGCGGATTAGGCGATGTGGCCATTCGTTATGGGTATTACCGCTATGAGAAGCCTTTGATGTATATCTGTATTATTCTGCTGGTTATCATTACCCAGATTGTGCAGGAAGCAGGCCTGCGCATTTCGGTAAAATCTGATAAACGGCTCCATTAACTAATTGTGGCTTTCACAGAGCACGCTCTGTAAGCATATATCAATATTTTTGAGAGGGGATTTTTCCAATGAAAAAATTTGTAACCGTTGCTTTAGTAGCAGCATTATCTGTCGGCTTGCTGGCAGGATGCGGCGGAAATGACAAAAAAGACGCTGATGCCAATGCAGAAGACAAGGTGATCACCGTTGCCGCTTCTCCATCGCCTCATGCACAGATTTTAACAGAAGCCGTTGCAGGCGTATTAGAACAGGATGGTTATACTTTGGAAGTAAAAGAATTTACCGACTATGTACAGCCTAATAATGTAGTAGAAAATGGTGAAATTGATGCCAACTACTTTCAGCATCAGCCTTATCTGGATGATTTCAATGCAGAAAACAACACCCACTTGGTATCTATTGTAGCTGTTCACTATGAGCCATTTGGTATTTATTCCAAACAGCACGCTTCTTTAGATGAACTAGCTGAAGGCGCTGTAATCTCTGTACCAAACGACACCACCAATGAGGCTCGTGCTTTACAGCTGTTGCAGGCACAGGGCATCATCACCTTAAAAGAAGATGCGGGTTTGAACGCTACCAAAGCGGATATCGTAGACAACCCATACAATGTAGATATCCAGGAAGTTGAAGCTGCTGCTCTGCCTCCAACACTGGACAGCGCTGATTTTGCTGTCATCAACGGCAACTATGCAATTCCTGCCGGTTTAAACGTAGCCAATGATGCATTAGCTTGTGAAGACGCTGCTTCTGAAGCTGCACAAACCTTCGCCAATGTCATTGCCGTAAAAGAAGGGGCAGAAAATTCTGAAAAGATTCAGGCTCTTGTAAAGGCAATCACCAGCGATGAAGTAAGAGATTATATCAACACCACCTTTGAAGGCGCTGTTGTACCAATTTTCTAAAATATATTTCTACAGCCAAAGAGGAGCTGGATTCTAAAAAATCCGGCTCCTCTTTTTATACGCTTATTCTTCTTTATTCTCTATACCGAACTCAAAATTGCGCATAGAATTGGGCGTTTGCATGGAGCTATTCAAATCTCGCATATATTTGAATAAATTTGCTCTGCGAGAACCACGGCTATTCACTACCGATGGATGAACAACCTTGCCTGCTTCTCCATTCTTTCGTACAGGACAAACCTCATCACAGGAAGATGCGCTGTCTTCATCTGGTGCGGTCTCCTCTGTTTCTTTTTGCTGCGCTTTTTCTCTATTGCAGCGCTGCAACTCCTGTATCAATTGCTGCAGCACCATGGCTATCTGCGTATTCAACTGCTCTGACGCTACACGCTTCTCCTTTGAGGTGTCCTCTTGCTTCGTTTGTGCAGCATCATGCTCCACTCCAGCAGTACACAATACACCATCTCCACAAAACAGGATATGACGACCATCCAGTATCTGTACGGTAATCTCCTGATAAAAAGGCTCTATGCAATCCAGCTCCTGTAACCCTGCGGGGACATCCCATACCGCTTGCCAGGGACGTTGCTGCTGATAAGCAAATACATTTTCCCCGTGCTGCTCTCTGTTGGCATACACCAAGGTCAAGTCATATTGACCGCAAGCCTGCAGCTGATTTTCTGCGATATGAAATTCCTCCACCTTAGCTGTAGCTGTGGTCGCTAGAACTTCTTCACAGTCCGGCCAAGGAAAAGGAAACTCTAATTGCTCTCGCATCTTAAACGAACCAATCATCACCTGGCCGCGCTGCAATTCCTGCTGCTGACTGATTTGCAGTACAATCTCCAAAAGCAAACAAGTATCAGCAATTTGACCATGACTATACAATAAACGAGCAGCAGCATGTTCCGCTAAGGGTTTAGGCAATTGCCCCTGCAGTGGAATTTCCGCCGTAAAAGCTTCCTGTTTCCCATTTGTACTGAGATAACCAATTTGCAACACCATGCTTCCGTGAAACTGCAAACAATCACACGCAGCGGAACTGCTTTGCCAATCTGCTAAAATAATTTCCTGTAACGTTTCCACCTCTTGCTCCGGGATCTGCAGCATTGTTTTGCACACGAACGTGTATGCTCGCTGATCCGTCAGGAGTGCCACATCATTCCAAAGACAGGACAGATTTTCACTCTGCACCCCAAACACCTCCATTGTCCATTTCTTTATATATATGAAAGTGTACGTATTTTATACCCAAGTTTTTTTACAATAAGCAGCTGACAACCACAGTCATGTCATCCCTGTGCAGATTCTCATCGGGGTATAATGCTTTATTCCGTTTCTGCTGGCTACGCTGGCGACTGGTGGCAATGGCCAATAAATATTCAGCAGCCAGCTGGGGATTGGTCGTGGGTAAACAGCCGATAATTTTTTCCCACTGAAAGCCTTCATCATGCAATTCATATAGCCCATCGCTCATCATGATCAACAAATCGCCCGCTGAAATCTCATGCTCCAGCTGCGTGGCCTCCACCCGCGGCAAGATTCCTACCGGAAGGGAATCACCGTGGTAAGCTGTCACCTGTTTTCTGTTTTTCACAAAGGACGGCGCGGCACCATATTTATACAACTCTATCTTATTACTATTTAAGTTCCACAAGGCGATGTCCATAGTGCTGAACCGCACTCCGCCATATTGAAAAGACAGAACAGTATTGATAATATTCAAGGACAAACGCATACTCAAGCCACCGGAGAGCAATGTCTGCAGAAGCTGCACCGCCAGTTTGCTCTGCTGCATTGCTAGCTCTCCGCTCCCCATCCCGTCGCATAGGATTTGTACCATGCGTCCATCCTGCAAATCCTGAGCGCCCCAACTGTCTCCCGAAACCAATTCCTTTTTGCTGGACGCATAGCCCACCAATAATCGCTGAGGATGAGAATCTTCATTATTACTTTGCCGCATGAGCTGCATCTGTTCCCCCAATTGAATCAATTCCTGGGCGATATTTTCTCTATTTTCCTCTAGCCGGCAATAACGACTTCTCTGTTGCTGATAATTTTCAATCTGATTGAACAGCGCCACCTCCAAAACTCCGGTGCGATGACAGCGTCCTTGAAATTTGGTAGAAAATGTTGTTTCCCCGCCTAATCCTTGATCTTCCAATACATTGCATGCCGCTGTCAGAGCATCCACCGTATATCCCTGTTCTTCTTCCCAGCACCATGTCTTTTTATGGCAGAAAGCACACACCTGCTGATATACCTTGCTATACAATTGCTGCGCCATCTCTTCCTCCGGCTGTGGTTGTTCCAATTCCAATTGCTGTACTGCATTTCCCAATTCTATAAAACTGCCGCCCAATTGCGTTAATCTTGCCATTTCCGTTTTCCTCACTGTGATTCCTCCATCTGCAAAATCCATATGTTTCCATAATACTCCATCACAGCTGTAAAAAATGTCGGATTCACAGAGCAAAAAAAATTTTTTTTGCAAATAATGCCTCTGCCGAAAGTATTTTTTGCAAAACGAAAGGTCACGGCTATACATATGCGTCAGTATAGCTGTGGCCTTCTTTGTTTACATTTGCGACTGAAAAACTTTTTCCGCGTCTGCATAAACCACGTGATCAATTAACGTATTGTCATACAGATTGGCAAGATTTATCTGATACCATCGTGGCACATTAGTGCAGGCCAGTGTCTCCGTGAGTGAAACGCCATAATAAAACCAAGGACTTTCTTCCGTTTCTCGCCAGGAAACCATCCCGAGAATATATAAGGAATTTCCCATATAGTATTCAGCAGAGCTGCGACGTACCGACCAAATAGGCTGTTGTTTTAGCATCTCCAAATCCATATTGAAAATTGTTCTGTCTGCTGTAATCTCCATTAAACGCCCTCTTCTCTATTTTATATCTAGATATTATAGCACATTTTTTCTATTCCTTATAGTCCTAAAAATACACTGGAAGTATAATTTACTATAAAAAATGACTCTGCCATAACACAATTATGGTATTTTTAGAGAATACCTGTGACATAAAAACAGAGATGCAGCAGGAAGGGGTTTCTACTGCATCTCTGTTGCCAATTGACGGACAAGAATTTTCATTGCCCATCTTTGTCGTTTATTTCGCCTGATAAATGGTCTCGCCGTCTTTGATGGTTTCTAATACTTGAATATCACGGATCTCCATTTTATCTACTTTTAACGGATTCCGATCCAGGATAACTAGGTCAGCCCGTTTTCCTGCTTTGATAGAACCCTTCGTGTCTTCCTCAAAATATGCGTAAGCAGAATTGATAGTGATTCCCTTTAATGCATCATAAACGCCAACACATTGTTCTGGCCCTATATTCACACCGCCGCGGGTGATTCGGTTTACCGCAGCCCACACACTGTGTAGCAATTTTGGACGTACAATAGGCGTATCGGTGTGGAAATTATAAATCAATCCTCTGTCCAGCGCGGACTTCACCGGACTGACTCTGCGTCCCCGTTCATCCCCGAAATTTTTCAAGTGCACGTCGCCCCAGTACCAAGTATGCGCCACAAAAATAGATGGAATCATCTTCAGTGCTGCCATTCGATCCAACTGATCATCCCTCACTGTCTGACAATGAATCATAACCGGACGCAAATTATTTTTGTTTGGGTTCTCTGATGCTGCCAGTTCCTTTTCATAAATGTCCAACAGCTGCTGAGAAGCCGCATCGCCGTTGCAATGAGTCAACAATTGCTGGTTGTCTGCCAAAGCACGCTTGATGCAAGCGTGTACCTGTTCATCTTGCAGCCACGGATACCCGCAATAATCGCCGGAATCCTCATAAGGTTTGCTCATCCATGCAGATTTACCCTGAGGTGAACCGTCCAGCAAAATTTTATAGCCACCGATTTTCACGTGATCTTGATAAACACCTACGATATCCTGATTTTCTGCCATCACTCCATCCAAGCCCTCAGGCGTCATGGTCTTCAATGGGCTGGGATAGGTCACAATATCCAGCTTCAGCTTTCCCGCTTTTCCGGCACGACGCATCATGGCCAATCCTGCTCCAGAGGTTCCGCCGTCTTGCACAGTAGTAATCCCGTTTGCTGCATAAACATCCTGTACTTTTACCAGAAGGTCTTCTCCATCTTCTTCTCCGCTAAGTACACTTCTGTCACCTAAGGACAGCAATGCATTTTCTTCCAAATATCCCGTCGGTTCTTTTGTCCCAGGATAACGGGCGATGACACCGCCTTCTATTTCCGGTGTTTCCTCATTGACATTGGCCAGCTTCAGCATCAAGGAATTGGCCACACCCATATGCCCAGAAGCATGAGAAATCAAAATGGGATGCACATCAGATGCCCGGTCCAACACTTTTTTGTCCGGATGGACTCCCTCTGCCAAATAGTTATGGTCATACAAACACCCCATCACCGCTTTCCCAGCAGGAATGTGATGTTCTGCAATAAATTTTTTCAGAATGGATACAATGTCATCAAAATTTTCCGCATCCTCCAGTATTGCTCTGGTATTATACTGTGGTCCTGCCATTGTTACATGTCCGTGTCCATCTATAAAAGAAGGCATTAATGTTTTTCCTTCTAAATCACGCAATTGGCAGTCAGCACTCTTCTGCGCTGCAACTGTATCGTACGCACCTACCGCTTTGATTTTTCCGTCAGCCACCAAAACCGCCTCGGCATAATCTTGTTCTCCTTCCATAGTGATTATGTCGCCGTTGAAATACAGTGTTTCCATCATCACTCACTCCGTTTCCATTATAATTTATAAAATATTTATATTCTATCCTTACTATGTTTCGATTATAGCATCTAAAATCAATAAATAAAAATATATTTTTAGTTAAAATTTTAACATTTTATATTTACATTGTTATATGTATCCTTTCTGAATCTATAGGAAATCATAGCAGAGATAAAATTCTGAAATTTTTCCCTGAAAATTTCAGAATTTGGGCTGGACATTTTCGGCAAAAACAGATATACTATAAATGTAACTTTTTTGTTACTTTTTACATTTTGAATTAGAAAGGGGGTTTTGTATGCATCCTTTAAAAAGAAACACTCTATTCATCAGTCTTTTTCTTTTATTGATGCTCTGTATTTTCGAGCCGTCTTTTGCTGCAACCGATACACTCAATGTACAAGTTGATGGAAAAGCTATGCAGTTTGAGGCCATTACCACTGGCAATTTAGTCTTCATCTCGGCTCGCGATATGGCAAACTTATTCCATGCAGATCTTGCATATGATGCCGACGAAAAAGAACTAACCTTAAAAACTTCAAAAGTCAACGCTGTTCTCAGAGTCGGATCCAGCAGTGTTACACTCAATCATAAAAAAGTAGCGTTGGATGCCTCCCCCATGATTGTAGATAATACCAGTTACATTCCATTAAAGGCCGCTAAAGAAATATGGGGCGCCAGCTATGGTTGGAACGAGCAAACATTATATATCCGTACCGATGGTAAGGAAGTACATGTGCCTGCTGTTGAAAAAGTATTCGTAAAAGAACAACCTGTTTCTATCGGCGGAAAAAATACACCTGTTTCTTATATACTTGTTCCCAAGTCATCCGACCTACACGCAGATGTCATTTTAGCACAAAACACCGTGGGACAGACCGAATCTCTGCGAAGTCTGGCACGTCGTTCATCAGCAAAAGCGGCAATCAACGGAAGCTATTTTCAAAGTTATGATAGCTCCAAATCGCAAGAACCTTATGGGCTTATCATAAAGAACGGGAACTTGCTGCATGCAGAAAACACTGGCAGTATCATTGCTTTTACCAGCAGTAGCGTCAAAATGGATATTGTGCGCAGTGTCATCACGGCCTCCGTGGGCGGCACACATTACAGCGTATCTCTATTCAATCATACGCCCAATGCAAACAGCAACACGGTAGTACTGTACAACAGTGCTTACGGCAACAATACCAATTGTGCGCTGGGGACTTCTGTCACTGTACAAAACGGAGAAATCATATCAATCGAGAGTAAACAATCTGTGAGCATTCCCAGCAATGGTTACGTACTGCTCTTTACCGGCGAAAAAGCCACCACAGCGCAAAAATTTAAGAAAGGGACGAAAGTATCCTACAACATCAGCTATACAAACGGCGACGGTCATGCGATTGATTTTTCCAATGTAAAAACAGCAGTGGGCGCTGGTCCTTTATTGTTGAAAGACGGCAATAACATTGTGAATCCTGAACGGGAAGGTTTTAGTGATTCCACAGGGTTCTCTATGACTGTTACACGCAGCGCAATAGGTGTTACCGCTGATGGTGATATTTTACTGGTTGGTGATGTAAAGTGCACATTAGAACAGTTGGCATCTATTATGTCTCAGCTAGGTGCAAAACATGCTATTTGTATGGATAGCGGTTCTTCTTCCGGTCTGTATGCACCTGGTGCAGCACTTTCTGCACCGGCAAAAGATATTAGCAATGCGTTAATCTTTAAATAAATCAAACTAACACAAAAGGCCATGAAAGAATCCTCTCTCATGGCCTTTTCTTTTCCCCTATTTTTTATGTTCAATAAAAAAATTATTCAAGCTCCATAGCCTGTACCTTTACCAGATCTAATTCAGACAAAGCATCCTGCAGGGCTTGAATTTTGCCTGCTTCACCGACTACCTGCAGCAAAATGCGGCCGTTCTCATTTTTTTCACTATGGTGCAAATCATGTAAACCCAAGCGGAAGTGAATCATCTCTCCATATTTTGTCAGGATCTCCTGTACTGTAGGAGCCGCAGAACTCCGTTTATCAATACTAATTGCCATAATCACATCTTTCATAATACAACTCTCCTTTTCCTTTATTACAATATTTCTAGCATATCCGCTTCCATATTATTCTATACCCGCAGTCGTCATTTTTCAATCATTTATTTTTCTTGAAATTCTATTAATCAAGCATTAATAAAGCGATTGATTTAATTTTGCATTTTACACACAAAAGTCGGCACAATGTAAAATGATTTCTTGCATCATGCCGACCTTTTATTTTGGAGTGCGCAACTATTTATTTATATATTTCTTCAAGAGACGAGCCACCAGACTGACATCAATGGGTTTTGCCACATGGGCATCCATCCCATGAGTCAGACATTTTTGTACATCCTCTGAGAAAGCATCTGCTGTCATGGCAATGATCGGAATATCTGCATCGACACGTTTTGAAGCCCGAATGGCATCTGCTGCTTCATAGCCCGTCATGACTGGCATACGAATATCCATTAAAATCGCTGCATAATATCCAACAGGAGACTGTTCAAATTTTTCAACACAAATCTTCCCATTTTCTGCCCATTCCAAATCTAAGCCTAGCTCTGATAACAGCTCATTGGCAATTTCCCAGTTCAAATCGTTATCTTCCGCCACAAGCACTTTTGTATTTGTAAATTTATCTTCCTCTAAATTTTTTTCGCTGTCTTCTGGCGTTCCGTCAAAAAATGACTTCAAACCATGATATAAGGTTGATTTAAACAACGGTTTGGCGATAAATCCGCTGATTCCCGCCTCTCGGGCTTCCGCCTCAATCTCATTCCAATCATAAGCTGATATCAGCAAAATTGGAATATCGTCCCCTAAACGTTTGCGAAGTTCACGAGCAGTAGCAATCCCATCCATGTCAGGCATATTCCAGTCTAACAAAATAATTTGATAGTCATCGTGTTTTTCATGATGCTCTTCGACAACGCGAATTGCCGTAAGACCATCTAAAACCCAATCTGCACGAACCCCGATTTCTTTTAGAGAATTTGCTGCGGTTTCACAAAGCTGTTCATCATCGTCAACCACCAGCATTTTCCATTCCGGTAGAATCATTTCATTCTCTTCTACCAAAGCTTTTTCTAAATCCAAAGTTACATAGAATGTACTGCCTTGCTCCAACTGGCTCTCCACTTTAATGGTACCACCCATTGCATCCACAATATATTTGGTAATCGTCATACCCAAGCCTGTACCCTGAATCTTCTTCACACGGGCATTATCCTCCCGCACAAAGGATTCAAAGATTCTCTTTTGGAATTCCTCAGACATACCGATTCCGTTATCTTTTACATCGAAATGTACACGTACAAAATCTTCTCCCTTCGGTGAAATCTCTTCATACAAGGATACATGAATTTGACCACCATCCGGCGTAAATTTAAGCGCATTAGATAAAAGATTCAGCAAGATCTGATTTAACCGCACGCTGTCACAATATACATTCTCCACTTCCACATCATGGATAAAGATATCAAACTGTTGATTTTTCGCCTTCACCTGAGGTTGAATGATGCTCACAATGCTTTCCATAACTTCACGCAGAGAAACGCGATCTACGCTCAAAGTCAGTTTTCCGCTTTCAATTTTAGACATATCCAACACATCATTGATTAAACCCAATAAGTGCTTGCTGGATAGAGCAATTTTTTTCAAACTATTCTGCACTTGCTGTCGATTATCTATATTGGTCAGGGCAATGGCAGTCATTCCTACAATGGCATTCATCGGTGTGCGGATGTCATGACTCATATTAGATAAAAATTCACTTTTTGCAATGTTTGCTTGAACAGCCTCTTCTCTTGCTTGCGCCAATTCTTTAATTTGCTGCCGCGTTAAACGATAATACCAGCTAAACACCAGTAATAAGATTGCAAGAATCAAACTGCAACTTCCTAATACACTGTACATCCAATCCCAACCGAATTGCTTTATAATCTCATCCAAAGCGCCATAAGGCAATACTGTTACCAAATACCATTCTGTATAGCTCAAAGGTGTACAGTACAAGTGCCTGCGCTCATCCCCAATCTGTAATACGGCTGTATAATCCTCACGCTGCGCCATTGCTTCTTGCAGTTCCGCTATATATTTTTCGGCATTTTTTACGTCAAGTTCATCAAATAACTCTTTTATACGCACAAAATAACTATTCCGATAGGCATCTGCACTGCGAATCACATAGCTGCCATCTTTCCGAATAATATGAGAGTATACTAATGTTTCATCCTCATCCAAAGACAACATCTCACTGATATAAGAAGCAGGTAATCCTGCAATCAAAGCCATTGATTTATTTCCGTCAGACATAGGATAAGCGGCCGGAACACCCAACATGACTACTTTTTCATCGGAACTATTCATCCCTACAGCTACTTTATGTTTACCTTCAACAATAGAATTGAAAAAGGGCTCCGGATCCACCAGTTCTACTGGATCACCGTAAATCATTTCAAATTTGCCATTCTTGTCGTAGAAAGCCAAAAAAGCAAAATCCCGTACCTTACCTCCGTCAGCCAATTTTTCTAAAAACTCTGCTCCATAAACACTGTCCTTCTCTGAATTGGTTTTCACTATGGTTTCTACCTGATCCAGCCGCAGTTCAATGAGTGTTTCAAAATGCCGCGAAATCTGCTCACTCATCCCCGACATATATATCGTGCCCACTTCCGTAATTTGATCTGCAGTCTTGTGATTCAGGGAAATCGCTAAAAAGGAAAATACGCCAATACAGAATACAAGTGCAGCAACCATTGACCCTATTAACATTTTTGTCGTATTATTTTTCATAACCTTTACAGCTCCCTTCTTTTATTACTTGTATGCCCATATTTACGTATTTGTCGCATTTGAAGTATTTTGGATACATTGCTACTATAATTATCCTAGGTTATTATAACCGAATTCCCTACACTTTACAAGAGATTATTATGAATCTTCCTGCAACGTTAATGTCCCGCTCTTACATCTCTGCCCATGATAAAAAATGCTCTGCTAAAAAATTAGCAAAGCATTTTTTCATACCTTTACAACTCTGGTTTAGGTCCATTAATCTGACGATCCATAAATTTTTTCAAAAACTGACCAGTATAGGATTTCTTCACTTTGATGATTTCTTCCGGTGTACCAGCAGCCACCACACGTCCGCCGCCTTTTCCCCCTTCTGGTCCTAAATCAATAATATAGTCAGCAGATTTGATTACATCCATGTTATGTTCAATCACCAGTACGCTGTCCCCCCCTGTAACCAGACGGTTCAACACTTCCAGCAGCTTATGGATATCCGCAATATGCAGCCCTGTCGTAGGTTCATCTAAAATATATAACGTTTTTCCGGTACTTTTTCGGGATAATTCTGTAGCAAGCTTTACTCTCTGCGCTTCCCCACCGGAGAGCGTAGTAGCCGGCTGCCCTAATTTTACATAACCTAATCCCACATCCTGCAGCGTCTTTAATTTACGATGAATTTTCGGCAAATTTTCAAAAAACTCTACTGCTTGATTAACAGTCATTTCCAACACATCGGCAATATTCTTTCCTTTATAATGCACATCCAGCGTTTCTCTATTATACCGTTTTCCTTTACATACTTCACAGGGAACATACACATCAGACAGAAAATGCATTTCAATTTTTATAATTCCATCGCCACTGCAAGCCTCACAGCGACCGCCCTTTATGTTGAAACTGAATCTGCCAGCCTTATAACCACGCATCTTCGCCTCCTGAGTTTGCGCGAATAGCTCGCGAATAGCATCAAATACACCGGTATAGGTGGCAGGATTGGAGCGCGGTGTGCGACCGATAGGCGACTGGTCTATATTAATCACCTTATCGATCTGTTCCAAACCCTGTATCCCTTTATGTTTGCCAGGATGCATTTTTGCATTCTTATACAGACTACGCGTCAGTGATTTATAAAGAATCTCGTTAATCAGCGAGCTTTTCCCCGAACCGGATACCCCTGTCACACAAGTAAAAACGCCCAGCGGAATTTTCACATCAATATTTTTCAGATTATTTTCCGACGCGCCCTCGATTACCAGCCAACGGTCCTCCTGCGGTTGACGGCGCACAGGTGGAATCGGAATTTGTCGTCTTCCCGATAAATACTGCCCTGTGATAGAATTGGGATTGGCCTTAATCTCGTCCAGCGTACCGACAGCTACGACCTCGCCACCCTCTACGCCAGCACCGGGCCCAATATCCACAATATAGTCAGCGGCATACATTGTGTCTTCATCATGTTCCACCACAATCAAGGTATTGCCCAAATTACGTAAATGCTCCAAGGATTCAATGAGCCGGGCATTATCCCGCTGATGCAGTCCAATACTGGGTTCATCCAATACATAAAGGACGCCCACCAAACCAGAGCCAATCTGTGTGGCTAAGCGAATGCGCTGCGCTTCGCCCCCTGACAAGGTACCGGCAGCACGGCTCAATGTCAAATAATCCAATCCCACATTCACCAAAAAATTCAAACGCGCTTTGATTTCTTTTAGAATCTGATGCCCAATCAGTTGCTGCCGGTCTGTCAGCTGAAGCGTTTCAAAAAAATCAGCAGCTTCCAGAATGGTCATATCTGTCACTTGCGCAATATTATAATTATTTATTTTTACAGCCAAAACTTCTGGCTTCAGCCGCTTTCCTTTACAAACAGGGCATTGATTTTCCGTCATATAGTTTTCTATTTCTTCTCGGGCATAATCTGAACTTGTTTCACGGTAACGCCGTGTCAAGTTAGGAATCACACCTTCATAAAAGCTGGTATGTGTCTTTTCCTCATTAAATAGGTTCACATAATGAAAGGTTACTCTTGTATCGCCTGCACCATAAAGAATAATCTGCTTGTGTTCATCTGGCAAGGTGTTCCACGGGCAATCCAAATCAATATTCATTTTTTCTGCGATGGCTTCCAGCATTTGAATATAATAGGTACTGATGCCGCCTTTGCTCCACGGCGCCAAAGCGCCCTGCCGTATTGACAAGGTTTCATCGGGAATTACCAAGGCCGGATCAATCTCCATCTTACTGCCCAAACCGTCACAAGCAGGACAAGCACCATAGGGATTGTTAAACGAAAACATCCGGGGATTGATTTCTCCGATGCTAATACCGCAATCTACGCAGGCAAAATTGGAACTCAACGTCAACATTTCCTGGTCAATGACGTCAACCATGACAATTCCATCTGCCAGCTTCAATGCAGTTTCCAAAGAATCGGACAGTCTCCCTTCCACCCCTTCTTTAATTACAATGCGATCTACAACCACTTCAATATCATGTTTTTTCGTCTTCGTCAGCTTGATGTCTTCTTCCAGCTCCCGCATCTCGCCATCAACACGCACCCGCACATAGCCGCTTTTTTTCAACTGCTCAAAGGTTTTCTGGAATTCGCCTTTTTTGCCTCGGGCAATGGGAGCTAGCACTTGAATTTTCGTGCGCTCTGGATAGACCATCAACTGGTCTACCATCTGCTCTACTGTTTGCTGACTAATGGGTTTCCCACATTTGGGACAATGAGGAACACCCACTCTAGCAAAAAGTAAACGCAGATAATCGTAGATTTCCGTAACAGTTCCCACTGTAGAACGGGGATTGCGGCTAGTCGTCTTCTGATCAATAGACACCGCCGGAGAAAGCCCTTCAATGTAGTCTACATCAGGCTTATCCATTTGCCCTAAAAACTGCCGCGCATAGGAAGACAAGGATTCCATATAACGCCGCTGCCCTTCTGCATAAATGGTATCAAAGGCTAAAGAGGATTTTCCTGAGCCACTCAGTCCTGTCATCACAATAAATTTATCACGGGGCAGCTCAATATCAATGTTTTTTAGATTGTGCACCCGCGCACCTTGGATTTTAATGATGTTTTTTGGTGTTATATTTGTCATAGTTATTCTTGTTCCTCTCGTAGTTTTTGAATCTCATCGCGCAGCATTGCGGCTTTCTCAAATTCCAATTGTTTTGCCGCTGCCTTCATTTCTTTCTCTAACTGGCGAATCCGTTTTTCCCGCTCCTTCGCACTGAGAACAGGCCGCGCTACCGTATAATCTGCAGTTTCCTCCGCAACCATCGTCGCTTCAATCACTGCGCGAATATTTTTCTCAACCGTTTTCGGGGTAATTCCATGTTCTGTATTGTACTGCATCTGCAGTGCTCTGCGGCGCTCTGTCTCCTCAATGGCTTTGCCCATAGAACCGGTAATCACATCACCGTACATAATCACTTTGCCCTCTGCATTGCGCGCTGCACGTCCTATGGTCTGAATGAGAGAGGTCTCAGAACGCAAAAATCCCTCTTTATCTGCGTCCAAAATGGCCACCAACGACACTTCCGGCAAATCCAAGCCTTCTCGCAATAGATTGATGCCGACCAATACATCAAATTCGCCCTGACGCAAATCCCGCAAAATCTCCATACGCTCAATGGTTTTTACCTCTGAATGGAGATAGCGAACCCGCACCCCTACACTTTTCATATAATCGGTAAGGTCCTCCGCCATTCTTTTGGTCAAGGTCGTTACCAACACTCTCTGATTCTTTTCGACACGAATACGGATTTCTTCCAGTAAATCATCAATTTGATTTTGCACTGGACGCACTTCCACCTCTGGATCCAGCAAACCTGTAGGTCGGATAATCTGCTCCACAATCTGCTGGCTGTGCTCCCGCTCATAAATTCCCGGTGTCGCACTCACATAAATCGTCTGTCCTGTCTTCTCTTCAAACTCATCAAAACGCAGTGGGCGATTGTCCAGAGCGGACGGGAGTCGAAACCCAAATTCCACTAAGTTCTCCTTACGGGAACGATCACCGGCATACATTCCGCCCACCTGAGACACCGTCACATGAGACTCGTCTATAAAGGTGATAAAATCATCAGGGAAAAAATCCAGCAGCGTATTCGGTGTGGAACCTGGAGCTCTGCCGGACAGTGGTCGGGAATAATTTTCTACGCCAGTGCAAAAACCAACTTCCCGCAGCATTTCCATATCATAACGGGTACGCTGCTCGATGCGCTGTGCTTCCAGTAGCTTATTTTTTGACTTGAAATAATCCACCTGCTGCTCCAACTCTTCTTCAATGGCAGCAATGGCAGTGTCCAGATATTCAGGGTCTGTGGCATAATGGGTGTTCGGATAAATACTCACATGGTTGCGTAATCCCAACACATGCCCAGTAACCACATCAATCTCGGCAATACGGTCCACCTCATCGCCGAACATTTCAATACGAATTGCACGCTCACTGGCGTTGGCTGGCAAAATCTCTATGCTGTCGCCCCGCACGCGAAAGGTACCCCGATGAAAGTTGATGTCATTGCGTTCATACTGAATATCCACCAGCTTACGCAAAATCGCATCTCGTTCATACACCGCGCCTACTCGCAAGGACAGTGTTTGTTCTCTATATTCCTCCGGTGAACCCAAGCCATAAATACAGGATACACTGGCTACAATAATCACGTCCCGCCGCTCTAGCAATGCAGATGTAGCTGAATGGCGCATTTTCTCTATTTCCTCGTTAATCTGTGCATCTTTTTCGATATAAGTATCCGTAGAAGCAACATAAGCCTCCGGCTGATAATAATCATAGTAGGAGACAAAATATTCCACCGCATTCTCAGGAAAAAATTCTTTAAACTCGCTATATAATTGAGCCGCCAATGTTTTATTATGTGCAATCACCAACGCTGGCCGATTGGCCTCTGCAATCACATTGGCCATGGTAAAGGTTTTCCCGGATCCGGTCACCCCCAGCATAATCTGTTTGGGATAGCCCAAATCCAAACCTTCCACCAGCTGAGCAATCGCCTTCGGCTGATCCCCCGTCGCCTTATATTCTGATACCAGCTTAAAATCCGGCATAGATTCACCTCAAATCACAGTTTCTATCAAACAACATTCTCTTACTATCATACCTAAATTTCGCCCTCTGCAAACTTAACTTTCTGTCAAATTTTGCAGAAAAGAGAAGATATGTTCTATTATAGCATAATATTATTATTTGGCAAGCCGTTTTCCTCATCCTATTCTCCATGTAACATAGAGAACGTACCATAAAATTCAGCTTAACAGGTACAAAATAAAACCCCGATAGAAAAGACCAATTCAAAGGTCCGCTTCTATCAGGGTTCCAAGCTGCATGAAAAATTTGCGCAGCGGCAAGACCAGCGCAAAATATCATTTCACTACAAGTCTTACGTAATTTTTTCTTCCCACTTATTTCCCAGCCAATCGCCGTTTTGTCTGTAAAAATTCTAAACGCTGCATGGCATCCTTATCATCTGGCCCGTATTCCAAAGCTTTTCTCAAATCCTCTTCTGCTTCATCAAAACGATTTAGCGCAGTATACAGACTCCCCCGTCCTTTATAGGCATACGTATAATAAGGATCTAACTCTAAGGATTGATTAAATGCCTGCAGAGATTTTTCCCATTCCTCCATTTTGTAATAAATATTGCCTTTGTCTTTGTATATAATTGCCGCTGAATATGGGGACAATTCCAAAACTCTGTCCAAACCTTCAAGTGCGGCCTCAAATTCTTCCATATCTGCTTCAATCAGCGCTTTATCCCAGAGGGCCAACGCATAATCGGGATTTACATGCAGTGCCGCATCATAATCCGCCAAAGCCCGTTCCACATCGCCGATATTCAGAAAAAGTAGTGCCCGGTTGTAATAGTAACCCTCATCATCCTGTTTCAAAGCTATAGCGCGGTCGTAATCCTCCAACGCCTTACTGTAATCCTTCAAACTGTGATTATAAATATTCGCCCGATAAAAATATGCCTGAGGCTGCTTCCAGTCCAGCGCAATGGCTTTGCTAAACCATTCCAGCGCCTCCTCAAACCGCTCATAATTTTTTGCCTCTACTCCCCGTTTTAGCGCTTCCTGATACTCCATTCTATCTCCCTCCATCAACCAAAAATTTTCTTGTTCAACGCAATCCCCGTTGGCGTGGTTGCCAAACCGCCCCGCGCAGTTTCGCGCAATGTTTCTGGCAGGCTGCGCCCCACATTTCCCATCGCCGTAATGACTTCATCCACCGGAATCACACTGGTCACACCGGACAACGCCAAATCCGCCATCACCATCGCCAGTGAGGCACCCATGGCATTCCGCTTGGCGCAGGGCACTTCTACCAAACCTGCCACCGGATCGCATACCAACCCCATCACATTTTTCAAAACCATTGCACATGCTTCACCTGCCTGCTCCGGTGTTCCACCCCGCAGCTCCACTGCCGCAGCAGCAGCCATAGCAGATGCCGCGCCGCACTCAGCCTGACAACCTCCTACCGCACCAGATACCGATGCGCGATTGGCAATCACAATGCCAAATCCTGCACAGGTCATAAGTCCCATGGCAATCTCCCCATCTGTCAAATGATCCAGCTCCTGAATTTTTTTCAATACGCCTGGTACTATTCCGCAGGAACCTGCAGTCGGACAAGCCACAATCCGTCCCATCGCAGCATTTACCTCCGCCACTGCCAGTGCATAGCTGACCGCCTCCATCACATTCGCGCCAGCCAGCAGCTCCGCATCACTATGACAATAATCATATAGCTTACACCCATCGCCGCCAATCAATCCGCCCTTTGAACGCCCTGGCCGCTGAATTCCTGTCGCGATAGATTCCTTCATAACGCGCCAGTTTTCCTCCATCTGCGCCAGAACATCCTTTTCGGGAATTTGCTGCTGCGCCGCTTCCTGCTTCACCATGGCTTGCCCGATGGTTCCGCCGCATTTCCCCGCCAGTTGAATCAAAGTTTCTACAGAACCAATTACCATTCTATTCCCTCCCGTTTTAATATATGCCACCGCCTAAAAGGGCTTCACAAATTTTACTTCCAATACCGGCTCCATTGCGGCGATTTCAAGCAGCGCCTGTTTAGGCACATCCTGATCGGTCTCAATAATCATATAAGCCACCGAATTTCTCTCCTGCCGAAATACCTTCATCGCAGCAATATTCACCTGGTAGTTCACCAATACACCAGTAATTTTATGAATTACACCAGGTTGATCCAGATGCGTATCCACAATGGTAGGATAGATGCCTTCAATTTCAACAGGAAATCCATCTAATTCTGTGATCAGAACCTTTCCTCCGCCTATAGAGCAGCCTGTCACAGTTTTTACCGAACCATCGGCAAGCGTCATAACAAAGCGAGCCGTGTTGGCATGATATCCCTCGCCCAAGTCCGTAGCAATAAATTCATACTGTAAACCGCTCTCCTCTGCCAACTGATCCGAATTACGAATACGCACATCATCGGTATCCATGCCCAAAAGACCGCCCAAAAGAGCTAAGTCCGTACCATGCCCTTTATATGTTTCTCCAAAAGAGCCATGCAGCAGAAATTCCACCTTTTGCGGCAGTTCCTGGGCAATGGCCCGGGCAAAACGTCCCAACCGTACTGCGCCAGCCGTATGGGAACTGGATGGCCCCACCATCACTGGTCCAATCATATCAAAACAGCTATACTCGTTCATACACACACCTTCCATCCACCGTTATCTTATCTCTGATTGATTTCATTATACGATTCCCTTTCCCAATGTGCAAACCAAAAATAAAGAAAACACACAACAAAAACAGACTTACCAAATAAACTCTTTAATCTTTTCCATCTTTTCACGATTACACATAATTTAAATCATATTTGTGCTGCATCTACACGTAATAGTAAATGTTTTATTACAGTTTCTACATAGTTGAGATCATCCCAAGAAGTATCCTTATGACAAACTATTCGGTATTTTTTTTCATCTAACGATTTTATTTTTATTCCTTTTTGTAAAAGCCCTTGCAAGAACGCTTCGTCGGTAATAGAAAAACCACTCAAGTCTAAAGAGATAATATTAGTCATACTTCCATCCCATACTACTAAATCCGGATGAATTTTTTGCAACTTCGCGGCCAAAAAATCCGCTTTTCGATTGTCTTCAGCAATTTGTTTCTGCATAGTTTGAAGTGCTATTGTTCCTGCTGCCGCCATATATCCAGCCTGTCGAAACCCTCCGCCTAATCGTTGTTTTAGCCAACGAGCCTTTTCGATAAATGCCGCCGACCCAGTCAATACTGCCCCAAAAGGAGCTGCCAGCCCTTTTGTTAAACAAAATTGCACAGCATCTACTGACTGACATAAGGTTGGAACACACGTTTGTAATTTTTCTGCTGCATTAAAAATCCTTGCCCCATCCATATAAACAGAAACTTCATATTGATGCGCAATATCTGAAGCAACCTGTATTTCTTCTGCTGGTATTGCATATCCTCGATTTAAATTATAGGTATTTTCTAGACATAATAAACCCGTTCTCGGATTTTGAACACCTGCCGAACGGATGCTACGGTTTAACGTATCTAACGGTATTTTCCCTACTGGACAAGAAATCGCCTTTACTTGAACTTGACTTAATGCAGCTAAACCGCCAACTTCTAGATTATAAATATGACTTTCTGCCCCAACAATTACTTCTTCACCACGCTGTGTAAATGCCATAACTGCAATCTGATTAGACATGGTTCCAGAAACAGTAAACAGCCCTGCTTCTTTCCCTGTAATTTTGGCACCTAAACTTTCTAATTCTTGTACACTGATATCCTCCCGTAAAATATCATCGCCGACATTTGCTTGCATCATTGCCTCTAACATCGCTTTTGTAGGCTTTGTTACTGTATCACTTCTTAAATCTATCATAATAATGTCTCCTTCATAAATAGCAAAAAAACTGCCGGGTTATATATTTCTATCTTAAAAATTTATATATTTAATGATAAAAATATACACTGCGACAGTTTTTCTTACTTTGAACTTTTATTATTTGTTTTTCCCAACTGCTTCCAATGCTTTATCTACGAAATCTTGACCAATAGGCTCTACTAACTCTGCATTTGTGTATAGTTCTGAAGCAACATTCTCAAAAGCTTCCAAATTAATTTCATTAATTTCTACCTGACCTTTAATTTCATCTAACACACTTTGATCTAATGCATCGCTAATAGCAAAGCTTTCTTCAGAAGCTGTTTGGACTGCTTTGAGAATAGCTTGTTGTACATCCTCCGGATAGGTATCCCATACCTTTTCTGAGAATAATACTGCATAGATTGTCGGGCAATGATTACTAATAGAAACATATTTCTGCGCATCTTTGAAAGAATTTACTGTCAATACATACAAAGGATTTTCCTGCCCATCTACTACACCTTGCTGCATCGCACTAAATAATTCATCAAAACCCAGGGGTGTCGGATTGGCACCCATCAAACGAAATAATTTTTCTTTTGACGGACTGGATGCCACACGAATTTTTATTCCATTCAAATCTTCAGGTTCTACGATTGGTCTAATATTATTGGTGATTTGTCTAAAACCGGAAAATAGATATCCTGTATTGATATACCCTTTTTCTGCAATACTTTCTGTCAAGATATCCCCAACTTCCCCATAGATTAATGCTTTTACATCATCTTCATTACTCATCAAATAGGGCAAATCAAAAATACCAAACTTGCTATCAACATTCGTAACAGGCGTTCCTACAATAAGCGCATCATAGCTACCTAACGCCATACCTTCTAATATAGTAGTGTCCTTTCCCAATTGCCCATCTGGGAAAAATTCCACTTCTACTCTATCTGTACCTAACTCTTGCTCTATTAATTCTTTTATCCGCACTGCGCTTTGTCCTGCAACACTATTAGCAGACTGAGAAGAATTCAGCTGTATAGTGATTTTTTCTGCATTTTGTTCATTGGCTTTATCATTCTTTACGTTATTATTTCCACATCCAGAAAGTGTAGCAACGATCATCAGTACAATTGCCGCATTAATAACTATTTTCTTGAACATTCTAACATCCTCCTATCGTTCTAAATGTAATTGTGCTCTGCTATAATGTTGTAATACATCTTCGTCTAGTTCCGGTAAATAGCCTGCAGGAATTATCAGGTTTCCATTTTGAAAGCCTAATGGTTTTGAAAATAATGAGACTGTTGGTTTCAAATAACCATTTTGTTCACCAGCCGTCCAACAGTTTGTATGATATCCGATCAACGTTTCATGATAACAACCAATATCTGCAGCCACACCATTACCAAGCAAAACATCTATACCATAATTAGCTGCTGTGGCCATTTCTTCAGCCATCGCAACCGCACTAGACGATTTCATTAATTTAAACTTTATATATTGGGCACAATTTAATTCGCCTGTTTTTATCACATCAGCTTTCCCAAAAATAGACTCATCTAGCATTAAAGGTAATGGACAATCAACTGCTAAACGCTGTATTAAATCCCATACACCGGCAGCAAAAGGCTGTTCTAAAAGCTGAATATTATAAGGATCTATCCGATGTGTAAATTGATATGCTTCCTCAAATGTATATCCTTGATTTGCATCCAACCGTAACATTGCACGGTTTCCAACAATATCCTGAATTTTCTGCACTTTTTCAATATCTTTATCCAACCCAAATCCAATTTTTACTTTTAAAGTTTTATATCCTTCTGTTAACCTTTTTTCTAAGTGTTCTTCTAATGTTTCACTCTTTGGAGGATTTACAATCCCTACTAAAGGAAATGCTACATCAATTTCCGGAGGACGTAAAACAGAAACGCCTTGTAATTCTTCTAACGCTGTCAAAAATATCGTAGCACCAAAAGGATATTCATTTTTTTGTTGCCAAATTTGTTCATGCACTTCTTCTAAGGACTTACTCAAAAAACGTTTCCCCTGTGCGCAAACAAAATCCCAAATGCCTTCAGGTGTTTCATGCTGATAACCAGGTTGGGCAGGAGTTCCTTCTCCCATACCTTTTCTACCATATTCATCGGTTATCACAATAACAATAGAAGTAAATTCATTTAATACACCCAACGAATTTCCATACGGCACTTTCAAGGGAAGTCTTAAATCATAGCAGTCAATTTTACAGATCATCGTAGCACCTCCTACCATTACATCATTTACGGCCTAATGTTGTTAAAAGTTTATCTAATAGATCTTCTCCAATTGCATCTACAAAGTATTGATCACTATACAGCTCTTCTGTTTTCGCTTTAAATGACGCAATGTCAGCTTCATTCACCTCTACCTTGCCCTTGATTTCTGCATAAACTCCTTTTTCTAATTCCTCTGTCATAGTCCAGCTTTCATCTTGTACTAACTGAGCCGCTTCACTCAACGCCTGCTGTACATCCTCTGGATAGCTGTCCCATTTATCTTTTGCAAAAACAACTTCATATACTAACACTAAGTGGTTTGTGATAGATGCATATTTTTGCACATCCTGATAAGCACTTGTAACCAATACATAAATAGGATTTTCTTGCCCATCTACAACACCTTGCTGCAATGCACTAAAAGTTTCACTTGCTGATAATGAAGCTGGTGCAGCACCTAATTGTTCAAATAATGCTTTTCGCGAAGGGCTGGTAGAAATACGAATTTTCAAGCCTTTTAAATCTTCTGGGGTATAAATTGGTCTTACATTGTTCGTAATTTGTCTCCATCCGGTGAACCAATACCCTAAATTAACATAGCCCTTCTCTTCTAAGGATGCATTTAAGAGTTCTCCTATTTCACCTTTTGTGACCTTTTCCACTTCTTCCTGTGTATTAAATAGATAGGGTAAATCAAACAAGAAAAACTTTGTATCAACATTTGTTAGTGGAGAACCCACAATTAACGCATCATGGGTACCCAGTTTCATCCCCTCCAAAATATTCACATCACTGCCAAGCTGCGCATCTGGAAAAACCTGAATTTCTATACGATCTGTACCTAATTTATTTTCCACATATTCTTTCATTTTGTATGCACCTTGTACCGCCACGCTTCCTTCACTCTGTGAGGAATTTAATTGAATAGTAATTTTTTCCGCTGTTTGAGTTTGAGATTCATGATTACCACATCCCGCTAGACTTCCAGCAAGTAATGTCCCTATTAAAATTAGACTGATTATTCTATGCTTTTTCATGACAATACCCCCCACATTTTATTTATAAACTCTAAGTTTTAAATACTCATAGCACTCGGCAACCATAATGCCAATTGGGGAAATATGACAACGAGCGTTAATACTATAATCATCATACCTATAACTGGCAAAATATATGGTAATAATTTATCTACCCCTATTTGAGCGATACCCATTGTAGTCATTAATACACTGGCTACAGGAGGAGAAATTTGTCCGATACACAATGCAATGCAAGCTATTATGCCAAACTGAATTAAATCCCAGCCCACGCTTGCTACTACAGGCGTAAGAATTGGCAAAATCATTACAATTAAAGGAGAAGCCTGCAAAAACATCCCTGCTATTAAAATAACGACAACTGCCATAAACATTATCACATATGGATTGTCTGAGACTCCCAGCATTGCTGTAGCTAAATTTTGTGGAATTCTCTGCTGTGAAATAAACCATCCCAATATGGAAGAGGTGCCAACCATAATAATAACTATAGAGGTCTGTTTTGCTGCCCCAATTAGTGAAGGAACGATATCTTTCACCTTAAATTCACGATAAATTAATAATCCAACCAACAATGAATAGGCTACTCCTACCGCACCAGCTTCTGTTGGCGTAAAGAAACCAAATAGAATTCCTCCAACAACAAGAATTGGTAATAGCAAGCCCAAAATAGCTCTTCTAAAGGTTCTCCATATCTCTGCAAATTCTAATTTTCCTTCAGCTACCAATCCTTCTTTTTTGGCAAAAACATACACTAATACAATAAAAGATCCTGACATCAAAAGCCCTGGTATAATCCCAGCAATAAACAAAGAGCTGATTGAACACCCTGCAATAACTGCATATAAAATCATATTAATGCTCGGCGGAATCATGGAAGCTAATGTGGCCGCTGCTGAAACAGTAGAAGCTGCAAACGGTTTACTATAGCCTTTCTTCTCCATCTGAGGAATTAATATAGAGCCCAACGCTGCTGCGTCGGCAGTAGCAGACCCTGAAATAGCTGCCATGACTGTTCCTGTCAAAATAGTTGCCATCCCCAAACCACCACGAATGAAACCAACAATCGCACAAGCAAAATCAATTAACCTTGTAGATATACTTGAGCGGTTCATGATCTCACCCATTAACATGAAAAGTGGAATTGCTACTAATGTATAAGCATTTGCACCGCTAAACATCATCAAGGGCACAACTTCTAGTTTTATTCCACCTGCTAGCAACATTGCTGCAACACCGGTCAAACCTAACGTATATGCAATTGGTACTCCAATGGCAAACAAGGCAAATAATATTAGCACAACGATTCCAATCATGAATCAATCCCCCCTTTTTTATCCATTATAATCTTTACATCCTGTAAAATGTCATTTATCAAAATTACTATGCTGAATACTGACGTAATTAACAGAGGAGAATAAATTACAGACCGAGGGATTGGTAGAGAAACCGCAGTCATTCCGCTCAGTTGCGTCATCAACGGCAAACTATAATAAAAAATAATCATTAAAAATAGTGTCACTAAGCAATTTACAATTAGGCGCACTTTCTGCTGCGCACCAATTGACATTTTGTTCACTATTGCATCAATGGCTAAATGCTTATGTTCATATAAAGCTGTTACTGCTCCATATAGGGCAATCCATACTAACAAATATCCACCCATTTCATCTGACCACGACAGAGAATTATTCAATACTTTTCTGCAGAAAATCTGTAAAATCATAACTACTGTTAAAACTCCTGCACAACTAGCTGAAATAAACATTGATATCTGCGCAATCAATTTACACAAACGTTCCATAAACATTCCAACCTCCTTTCTGCGTACCCTCTTGTTCTTTTATATTTCCCCAAGTAAACTTGCCATCAACCATTTAAAATCTGTTTTGCCAGTTCATCTTGCGCTTCTGTAATAAATGGTATCTGCGTTTCCCGTTCAGTTTCTCTATTGGCCGAAGCTATATCTTCCCTGCTAATACTAGCAATATTAAAACTTCTAGCACCTGCCATCAACTGCTGCATGCCAACCATTAGTTTATCAATGTATGTCCAAATTGCCACTGCGCCTAACGGGATATCTTTCATCATATCCGTACCAACCATATTTTTAAAATCATCATATCCTTCAAAAATTTCTTCTGGTGTAGAGCCGCATTCCTGCACAATTGCAGGCAATTTATCCCAAGCTCCATGCACTGCAGCTTTACGTTCTGGATACAACACACCTTCGATGTTAGAACCGACAAAACCCGGAATCATAATTGCTCGACCTAATGTAATAATTTTACAGAAAGGTGCGCCTAGAGCCATAGCTTTATAAATATGATCAGGTCTAGCCAAACCACCTGCAAAAGAAAGATCTGCTGCAAATTCGCCTTTATCTGCTAAAATTTTATTGTATTCATAGGCTTTCGCGTGAACCAAAACAGAAGGAACACCTGTATGCTCCATCATAGGCCATGGGCTATGTGCCGTACCTCCACCCGACCCATCAATGGTTACCAAATCAATTTTTGCTTTGGAAGCTGCTTTTAAGGCCATGGCCAAGCTACCCATTTCCATACCACCAATTTTTAATAATACACGCTCAATTCCCTTTGCCCTAATTCTATCTACTAAAGACACAAACTCTTTTTCAACCTGTTCATAAGTATCCAACGCCGTATGTGGCACTCTACTTTGTCTTGTAAATCTGACTTTCCCTCCTTCTGCATAAATTTTTTCAATCTTAGAATCGTTTGGATTAGGGAAAATAGGATAATGTTGACTCATAAATTTAGCATGTGCTAAATCTTTCGTAATGACTTCACCATTAATAATTTTCCCGCCCTGACTCCACTTAATTTCCATAATTACTTTATTGCCGTATTTTTCACAAATATAATCAATTGTAGCGCCCTGATACACATCATCATAATTTACTTGTACTACAATACCGCCATACCCTTGATCATACCGCAAAAAAGTATCAATCATTTTATCAATACGTGGTGCTTTGGTCACTTTTCCGTTTGTTACAACCATTTCTTTATCCATATTCATGGCATTTTCGCCAATCACTAGCGGATAACCTACAATTGCCGCCGCCGTAGCATATGAAGGCCAATATTGACTAACTGCATTTAAAGCTGGTCCTTGTGAAATCGGAACACGGCATTTTGTTTTTAAAGCCACACCAAATTCTGTACTGTAATCTACATTAGCTGACACGCAAGCTTCACTGCTACGATCTGCAATACCTTTTGCACCGTAAATCTTTCCCTGTACGCGAAGCGAATTGTACGACACGCCAATTGGATTAATGTTGTCACTCCCATAAATTACAGTACCTGTTGGTTCTTGTGAATAAATTGTTCTTCTACCTTTAAACGATGATACAAAAGTTTCACATTTTCCTTGGCAATCTGTACGGCACTGTGTACACAAACCTGATTCGCAAGGAGTTCCCCTATTTACACTGCCAACAATTTCATTCATTTTCTGCCAATTTCTCATGATTAAACACTCCTCTATAAAAAATTATTGTAAGAAACGAATTGCTAACTCTACATAAATTTTCGCTGCATCTAAAATTTCCTGAAATGGAATAAATTCATTTGGACAATGTGCTAAAGCCATGTCTCCTGGCGCAAAAATAACCGTCGGTATACCGGCATCCTGTAATAAATACATATCTGTAGTTGCCCGCATTCCTTTCTGCTCCGCATCTAAACCATGTTCTCGCAAAACAGCCTGCAAATCCGTAACAATTTTTTCGTTTTTATCGACTAAAGCTGCACCTTTATTATTTAAATAGCGAACCAGTTCGTATTCCCCAATTTCACCTTTTTTCCGCATATCCTGCAACACAGTCAATAACTCATTTTCTGCTTCAGCAAAAGTTTCCCCTGGACTCAAACGGCGGTCAATTGACACCTCTGCATAATCAGGTATGACATTATTTTTCACACCTCCATGAAATACCGTCGCCGCAATAGTCGGCGAACCTGTTAAAGGATGAGAATATGTTTTAAAGGCTTCATTCATTTCTGCAATACGGCAAGCAAAACGCGCTGCTGAATAAATTGCATTTTCACCGAAATCTGGTTCACTAGAATGAGCTGTACGTCCTTTGAATCCAAAGATAGGTCTGTAAGCACCTCTATGCGCAACGACTAGCTCCATTTTACTGGGCTCTCCCACAATGGCAGCATCTGCTCGTCCGCCTTGTTTTACCCAGTAAGTTGTTCCCATACCACCAGTTTCCTCTCCCATCACACCGCAAAGTTCAATGGTGCCGTTAATTGGAGGCTGCATTTCTTGTAACACTAGACAAGCTATCAGCATTGCCATTAATCCACCTTTGTCATCAGCAGCACCTCTAGCAAAAATTTTCCCATCTTTTTCAACAGGTGAGAACGGCTCTGTTTGCCAATTCACTTGTTCTCCTGGCGGAACCACATCCATATGGGCATTCCATAACAGTTTTTTGCCATTCCTCCCAAAATGCAATCGTGCAATTGCATTTGGCCGGCCAGGTTCCACATATTGCAGTTCAGTCTCAGCCCCTTTCTTCGCTAAACACTCTGTAATCAATTTTGCCATTTTTTCTTCATTCCCAGGTGGATTTACAGTATCGCACGATAATAATTGATAAAATAATTGCTTATACATCTCTCTATTTTCTTCAATATAGGCATGCATTTTACTTACAGCTTGTTGCATCACCATTCCCCCTTTTAATTTACAATAAAATTTTGATGCTTACTAATTAATTTTAATAATACCATGTTAGATTATCTTTTTCAATAGAAAATTTTATACAATAATTTGTCATTTATCATTTTTTTGATATTTGGAGTATAATGCAGAAAGGGACAAAAGCATTTTTATCTTCATTAAGGATAAAAAACACCTTTGTCCCTTCGCCACTACATAAAATTAAATTGTTAAAATATTTTATCTTCTAAAAATATTTTTGAAAATATTTACTTCTTGTCAATCAATTTTGAGAATAATTCTGTATACATCAAGAACTTATATGTCGGATCTCATCTAAATAATTATAAACTGTATAACGAGATACGTTCAGAACCTCTGCAACATACTCCACTGCCCCTTTTACTAAGAACACACCCCGTTCTTCAAATATGCGTACTAATTCTATCTTATCTTCTTTCGCCATTAAATCTACTGGGATTGTCGAGCGTTGTATCACACTTAAGACAATATCCTCCAAATTTTCTTTCACATGATTTGCAAAAAATTCTTTCTTTTTCTGCTCCATCTCCGTTTCTGGAAAAGCCGTAAATTCCTCTATGATTCTACTGCAATGTAAAAACTCCGTAATATCATAATTAATGCAAATACAACCTATAATTTCTTCATTTTCATCTCGAATGAATGTCGAAGATGAACGCAAAATTTTCCCATCCTTCGTGACTGTTTTATAGCAACAAATATTGCGAATCATCTCTTCCTCAGGTTTTCGTTCAAGGTCCTTCTGTAATGTTTCTAATATTAAATTTGTTGCTGGCGCTCCAATTTCTCGCTTTGTTACATTGCCAATCACATATACCAGTGAACTTTCTGGATGACGTAAATCATGAATTACAACTTCTGTGTTTTTCCCAAAATTAGCGTAAATACTCTCAGCTAAAGGAATATACTTCTTTAGCTCTGGATGCATATTTGTTACTTGCATAAATAAAGCTCCTCTCTCATAACATTTATCTGTCTTATATTATAATATAAATTCAAAAAATTTTACTAGTCCACCTTTTAAAATAATCAATAAATAATACCATAAACAAAAACTTTTTTAATTTTTTAGCTATTAAAGAAGAAAAAGCAGTGAAATAAAAATCTTGTAGCAAAAGCAAATAGACTGCCATATTTTCATACGACAGTCCCTCACCATAATTACTCAACTTTCTACAGGTAATAAAAGCCCAGCAGCCAAGCTATGCAATCCATCAGAAAAATGTTTCTTCTACATATTTTCTCGAATCACATCAGCCAGTGCCCTTACCCCTCTTACAATATTCTCTGACGTTGCATTGGAAAAATTAATTCGCATTGCATTGTGGGGTTCTCCTGCCGCATAGAAAGAATCTCCTGCGACATAAGCGACCTTCTTTTCCAATGCCTTCATAAACAAATTGTTGGTACTCATATGTTCTGGCAACTCCACCCACAGAAACAAGCCACCCTCAGGATGTGTCCACGTTACAGCTTTCGGCATCGTTTCGTCCAAAGTTTTCAGCATCAGATCCCGTTTGTTCGCGTACTCAGCATTAATCTGTTTTAGGTGTCCCGGCATCAAGCCCCGTTTCAGATACTCGGCCATTACCATCTGAGAGAAAATAGATACGTGCAAGTCACAGCTCTGTTTTCCAATAATCATTTTCGACAAAATCGGTTCCTCGGCGATAGAATACCCTACCCGAAAACCTGGCGCAACTGTCTTGGAGAAACTGCCAAAATACAGTACTTGTCCTGTCGTATCCATAGACTTCATAGACGGATATTGGGCATCTGTATATTTCAAATCTTCATAAGGTGCATCCTCAATCAGCACCACATCATATTTTTGAATCACCTGCATCAATGCCTTTCTGCGTTCTGCAGAAATAGTGCGCCCGCTGGGATTTTGAAAACTGGGAATCATATAAACCAGCTTTACATTTGCTTCTGTGCGCAAAATGCAATCCAACTCTTCCGGAATGACACCTTCCTCGTCCACCGGTGCTTCGATGAAGGAAGCCTGATACATTTTGAAGGTTTGCAAAGCCGCCAGATAAGTTGGACTTTCCACCACAATCTTGTCACCTTTGTTGATGAATGCCTTAGCAACCAAATCCAGTCCCTGCTGAGAGCCTGATGTAATAAGCACATGATCTGCGGTAGTATGCACACCCTTAGTCGCCATAAATTTTGCAACTTCTTCACGCAGAGGCCGATATCCTTCCGTTTCTCCATACTGCAGCATTGACGCTGTCATATTTTCCGTCAAATTATTTATAATTGTATTCAAATCCTCCATTGGAAATGAATCTGCTGACGGCAAACCGCCGCCAAAAGAAATCATATCCGGCTGCTGTGTCAATTTCAAAATTTCGCGAACGGCGCTTCCAGAAACATGCTCCATCCGTTCTGCGTAAGAGGGAATCCCCATAATGCTCACCTTCCAAAATTATTATATATTGAGATATCAAATATTTATCTTACTCTATATAATAACAACTTTCCTGCTGCTTGTCCAACATATCCTGATGCAAAAAATCACGCCAATGCAATGATGCTCCCCAGTATGAACCTTGTGCTTTTTCCACTGACAGCCTGTGTAAAAGCTGTAGATCTTCTGCCGTTGATACGCCGTTCAAAATAATCTCAACACCCACCACACGCAATAACTGCACCAAATCATGCAGTTTTTCCTTATCAGACTGCTCTCCTTTCCCGTTCCACTCCTGGAGATGATTCAGTTTCACTTGATGTACCGGTAATTGCAGCAAAACAGAAAAAGACCGACTGCTGCTTCCGAAATTATCTAAGCAAAGCGTGCATCCCAACTGCTGCAATTCTTTTAGATTTAAAACCAACTGCTCTATTTTTTCAAAAAAACATCGTTCCTGCACTGCAATTTGAATATACTTTCCTTCTAAACCATAATCGGAAAGGATTTTTTGTATGTGTTCCACTGTGTTGGGCAAGGATAATGTAGCTGCAGAAAACGTTACCATAACAGGAAAAAATGTCATCTCTCTTTTTGTGTAATGTTGCTGTAGCCGTGCTACCTCCTCCAACACATAAAAATCCATCTCCTCGATAAGTCCCGCCTCTTCCAAAGCTGGCAAAAACTGTTCTGGTAAATTCCAACTTCCATCAGGCTGCAGCCAATAGGGAAAAGCTTGGGCTGCACAAATAGCTCCATCTTTCAAGCAAACTTGCGGCTGCATAAAGATCTGAATCTCTCGCGCTGTAAACGCCTTTCTTAGATTTTCCTTTATATGTGCCTGCACATTTACATGCATTGCCTGCAAATAATATATATACCGGATACCATGGAATTGCACTGTCTGCGACTCTTGTACCCTTATTGCCCGTTCTCGCACCGTAGGCGGATAAATGCACGATTTCATTTGTACCCACTTCCTTTCTGTAGACGATATTGCAATATGTAAAAATCTGTTAAATATTTTATAGCGTTATCATATTTGCAAACACCGCCTTTGTCAATGAAATTCCTTCGACAAAAATAGCTTTTCCCATAAAAATCGCAAAATTTAACTGACAGAAAAATACAAGAAATGCTATAATCCATCGGATAGTAATTGGATTTTTATTTCAAGGAAGGTGTGTTTTCCCTGTTATATCCGCAAAACACGAACAACGCACACACGTGTTTTGCAGTACATTTTCCCCCCTTCCCCAATAAATCATTTATGAAATTTATAATTATTGTTTATTTATTAAATTTCTCGTGAATACAATGCAAAATAAAAACAAGCGAAAATACATCGCTGTATTCATCGCTTGTTTCTCTTACTTGTTCTTATTTTCAAAAGCATTCTTATTTATTTGCTCCACATCGGCAATCAGCATCGCATCCCCAAAAGAGAAAAAGCGATACCTTTCCTGCACCGCTTCTCTATAAGCATGCAAAATGGAATCCCGTCCCGCCAGCGCGCTGACCAGCATCAACAGCGTAGACTTAGGCAAATGGAAATTTGTAATAAGTCCGCTGATAATCTGAAACTGATAACCGGGATAAATAAAAATACTCGTTTCCCCTTCACCGGCAACTACCCGTCCGTCCTTAGCTGCACTTTCCAATGTGCGGGTGGAAGTGGTACCCACCGCAATAATACGGCGTCCTTCCTCCAACGCATGATTGATGGTATTCGCAGCCTGCTCTGTCACACGATAAAACTCACTGTGCATTTTATGCTGCAATACATCGTCCACCTGCACCGGACGGAACGTGCCCAGTCCTACATGGAGCAACACCTCTACAACCTCCACGCCTTGCGCTTTCACCTGCTCCAACAACTCTTTTGTAAAATGCAGTCCCGCTGTGGGTGCAGCTGCAGAACCCCGCTCCTTGGCATACACTGTTTGATATCGTTCCTGATCCACCAAACTTTCCTTGATATAAGGCGGCAGCGGCATGGTGCCCAACTCATCCAAAATTTCGTTAAAAATACCCTCATACTGAAATTGCATAACGCGCCCGCTGTCCGTTTCTTCCACAATGGTGCCCAGCATACGCCCTTCGCCAAAGTCTACCTGCGCGCCCAACTTCACCCGCTTGCCTGGGCGCACCAATACCTCCCAATGATCCTCTTTGCCTTCCACAGGTTTTAACAGCAAAACCTCTATATGGGCTGTGCCGCCCACCTTGACGCCAAAGAGTCGCGCCGGAATCACGCGGGTATTATTTACCACCAATACATCGCCTGGCCGCAAATATTCCAGTATATCATCAAAATGCCGATGGGCGATGCTGCCGCTTTGCTTATCCAGTACCAATAGACGGGACTGATCCCGTTTTTCCAGCGGATGCTGAGCAATCAGATCTTCCGGCAAGTCAAAATCAAAATCATCGGTACGCATACATCTATCTCCAATCTCTTCAATACAATTTTTCTTTTCCAATCAAAGCGTCGCGCCCATAACCATGCGGCGTCCGTTTCTGGATTTCTTAACGATGAAATAAATTCATCAAAATACTTAACACCACACTCAGTACAATACAGCTCACAATGGGAAAATAAAAGCTGCCATGTTCCCCTTTGATAAAAATATCTCCAGGCAAATGGCCCAGACTGGTGAAACGGCTCAGCAAAACCAAAAGGGCGCCCAGCAGTATGACGCTCATGCCTAAAACAATTAACAATTTGCCCAGTTCAGCGCCGTTCATACTTCATCCCCCCACAAAGTGTCAGCCGCCACAGGCGTATCCTTTTCTTTTTGAGGAATCCCCAAATGCGCATAAGCCAACGGCGTACAGATGCGTCCTCGCGGAGTACGGCTCAAAAAACCCCGCTGCAGCAGATATGGCTCGCACACATCCTCAATGGTGCCGCTGTCTTCGTTAATCGTGGCGGCTAGCGTTTCTAAACCAACAGGGCCACCGTTAAAATTGCGAATAATAGTCGTCAGCACACGATGGTCAATTTTGTCCAAACCTTCCTTGTCAATTTCCTGCTGTGTCAGAGCTTTGTCGGCAATTTCCTGCGTGATCAACCCGTCGCCCTTCACCTGCGCAAAGTCCCGTACTCGACGCAACAACCGATTGGCAATGCGGGGCGTTCCCCGCGAGCGACGGGCAATTTCCAAAGCGCCCGCTTCCTCAATGGGTACCGCCAAAATTTCCGCACTGCGCGTGACAATCTGCTGCAATTCTGCCACTGTATAAAACTCCAATCGTTCAATGACACCGAAGCGGTCCCGCAAAGGCCCAGTCAGCATACCGGCTTTGGTAGTAGCGCCGATTAGTGTAAAGGGCGGCAAATCTATACGCAGAGAACGAGCACTGGGTCCCTTGCCAATCATAATATCCAGCGCAAAATCCTCAATAGCCGGATACAGCACTTCCTCCACAGTACGGTTAATCCGATGAATTTCATCAATAAATAACACATCATGGGGTTCCAGATTGGTCAGAATTGCCGCCAGATCGCCAGCCCGTTCGATAGCCGGACCGGAAGTAATTTTTATCTGCACGTTCAGCTCATTGGCAATAATATTGGCCAAAGTTGTTTTGCCCAAACCCGGAGGACCATACAAAAGCACATGATCCAACGCTTCGCCTCTCGCCTTGGCAGCCTCCACATAAATGCTCATATTTTCTTTTACTTTTTCCTGCCCTATATAATCCTGCAGCGTTTTCGGCCGTACTTTGTTGCCCTCCGCACTGTCCTCCAGCGTTGCATGAGGTGTAATCAATCGTTCTTCTTCAAAGTCCATGTCCGCCTCCTAAATCCGCGCTAATAGCTGTAACGCCTTTTTGATGATGACCTGTTCATCCTGCCCCTGCAATTTCTTTAGCTCTGGATAAATTTTACGAATCTCGTTCTCATGATAACCTAAGTTCAGCAGAACCTCGGTAATATCATCCCGTTGCAATGCCGGAGCGACTTTCAATTCCGGCAATTCAATACCCGCCGCAGCAAATTCTTCCAACGCAGAAGCGGGCAGCTTATCCTTCAGCTCCAGCACCAAACGCTGCGCTGTCTTTTTGCCAATCCCCGGCACCTTTGTCAGGAATTCCACATTTTCATTGGCAATGGCCTGATACAGACCGGAAAGCGTACTTTGCCCAATCATGGCCAAAGCGCTTTTGGGCCCAATCCCCGACACACCTGTCAAAGTAATAAAAAATTCTCGCTCTGCCCAGCTTTCAAACCCAAAAAGCTGCACTGCATCCTCTCGCTGTAAATAATAAATATAAAATTCGCAGGACTGCTGCAAACTGTACTGCAGCAAACGTCCCGCTGGAATCTGCACTTCATAGCCCACGTCACCGCACAGCACCATCACACTGCTCGCTGTTTTATAGAGCACTGCTCCCTTCAGATAGCTGATCATCGTTTGACACTCCTTATCTTCGTCTGATAATAATGGGTATGACAAATGGCAATGGCCAAAGCATCCGCAGCGTCATCGGGTTTTGGAACTTCTCTCAGCCCCAAAAAAGTCTTTACCATAAACTGTACCTGTTTCTTTTCCGCTCTGCCATTGCCTACCAACGCCTGCTTCACTTCCAACGGCGTATACTCATGCACAGCCAAACCTTTCTGCGCGCAGCTCAGTAACAACACGCCCCGTGCCTGTCCTACAGTGATACCAGTCGTAATATTTTTATTAAAAAATAATTCTTCTATAGCTACCTGCTCCGGCTGCCACTTTTCTATAATCTGATTCATTTGTTCATAAATCATCATTAACCGTTGCTCCATAGGTACACCCGCCGGCGTACTGATAATCCCATAATCCACCGGTTTAATAGAATTTCCCACCACACGAATGATGCCAAAGCCAGTGGTAGCGGTACCGGGATCAATACCCAATATAATCATATCCTGTTCCCCTTCTATATTTCACACCCTGCTAAAAAAAATTTTTTCAGGCAGATACACTTTTATTCGCCTTTTTGCCGAAAAAAGAATGTTTGTTTTTTATTATACCATAAAATAGCTGGAAGAAAAGCAGATTTATTAATCCATACCAATATACAATCTTGTAGCAGCATGAGTTGTATACATAATTCATTCTTAACTATAAAGAAACACTATATTAAGTTTCTTTTATCCTTCTGCCACTTGCTAAAATCAATATTTTGTGCTATCGTTTCAGTATCACATGATTTCATATTTATAAGGGGGATTTTTTGAATGAAAATGAAAAAAGTATTGGCAGCAGCTTTAGTAGGCGCCATGGCTATCGGAATGTTTGGTTGCGGCGGTAATAAAGATGCCAACAACGACGCACAAAACGGACAGGACACACAGACAAACAACGGTCAACTACGTATCGGTATGGAATGCGGATATGCACCATTTAACTGGACCCAGCAAGATGACTCCAACGATGCAGTAGCCATCGAAGGCGGCGGCGGATACGCCAACGGCTATGACG
The DNA here is from genome assembly GCA_910585405.1 of uncultured Peptococcaceae bacterium. Classification (GTDB taxonomy): domain Bacteria; phylum Bacillota; class Peptococcia; order Peptococcales; family Peptococcaceae; genus UBA7185. The sequence goes on from CAJUDO010000001.1 coordinate 91,897, forward strand.
TACAGATTGCCAAAAAGGTTGCCGATGGACTGGGAAAAGAACTGGTAATTGTAAAAACTGAATGGGACGGCTTAGTACCTGCTGTACAGTCTGGTGTGATTGACGGTATCATTGCCGGGATGTCCCCAACTGCTGAACGAAAAGAAAGTATTGATTTTTCTGACAACTACTATGTATCCGACCTGGTAATCGTTGTACGTGCTGACAGCCCTTATGCTGACGCTACTTCCTTAGCTGACTTCGCTGGCGCTAAAATTACTGGCCAGTTAAATACATTCCATGACACCGTCATTGACCAAATCGAAGGTGTAGAACATGTTACTGCAATGCCTGATTTTCCGTCCATGCGTGTAGCTCTGGAAAGCGGTATTATTGACGGTTACGTTTCTGAACGTCCTGAGGGTATTTCTGCCAGCGCTGCAAACTCCAACTTTGCATTTGTAGAATTTGATTTAGAAAATGGTTTTACCTACAATGTTGACGACGCTGCCATCGCAATGGGTATCAAAAAGGATTCTGATTTGACTACTCAGGTAAACGAAGTGTTAGCTGGGATTTCTCAGGAAGAACGCGACCAGCTGATGAAAGATGCCATTGCAAATCAGCCAGCTGCAGAATAATAAATATTTTAAAAATAAGTTATAAAAAAGAAATTGCCGATTTCAGCAATTTCTTTTTTTCTGTCTTGTATCTCGACAGGTTCTTGTATTATAATAGAAATAATGCATATAATTCCGAGAGGAGGACTTATTTTGGAGTTTTTTCATTGGGTACAAGTCATTTTAAATAATTATGGTGCCCTACTTTTAAAAGGTACTGGCGTTACTGTTTTATTAGCTATCGTTGGTACATTAGCTGGTTTTTTAATTGGTCTGTTGATTGGGATTTATAAAACACTTCCCATCCGCAAAGAAGATCCTATCGTAAAAAGAATACTCTATAGGATTTTCAATATTCTGCTGTCAGCCTATATCGAACTTTTCCGCAGCACACCTATGATGGTACAAGCTACAGTTATCTTTTATGGCGCAGCTTTCATGTTCCAGCTGCGATTGGACCCTGTTTCTGCCGGGATGTTTATCATTTCGATTAACACTGGCGCTTATATGGCGGAAATTGTGCGCGGTGGTATTATTTCCGTGGATAAGGGACAATTTGAAGCCACCCATTCCATCGGTATGACCCATTTTCAATCTATGTTTTATGTGGTTTTACCGCAGGCTATTCGCAACATCATGCCAGCTGTAGGCAACCAGTTTATTATAAACATCAAAGACAGCTGCGTATTGAGCGTAATCAGCGTAACAGAATTATTTTTCCAAACAAAGTCTGCGGCAGGCGCGACATTCCAAACATTTCCCGCCTATTTTATTGCCTGTGTTGTTTATTTTATTTTATGTTTCAGCATTACACAGCTATTGCGTTATCTGGAAACAAAGATGGATGGTGCCGACACATACACGATTTATGGCACCGAACCTGTTATTAACGGCGCTGACACTCTGAAACGAGGTGACGTAAAATAATGGCTAACGAACCTGTTATTCAAATTAAAAATCTGAAAAAATCCTTTGGTGAACGAGAAGTATTAAAAGATATCAACTTTGATGTGCATAAAGGTGAGGTTGTCTGCATTATCGGCTCCAGCGGTTCGGGTAAATCCACACTCTTGCGCTGTATCAATTTATTGGAGACACCGACGGCAGGTACAATTCTCTATCACGGAGAAAATATTTTGACTTCCAGTAAAACCCATAAGTATTGCGCTAAAGTGGGCATGGTGTTTCAGCAGTTCAATCTATTCAACAATTTGAATGTATTGGAAAACTGTGTAGTTGGACAGCTAAAGGTACTAAAAAAAGATCGCAGGGAAGCGGAAGAAAGGGCCAAACGCTATTTAGAGCAGGTAGGTATGCTACAATACATCAACGCCCGTCCCCGTCAATTATCCGGCGGTCAGAAACAACGTGTTGCCATTGCACGCGCCTTATCTATGGAGCCGGATGCATTGCTTTTTGACGAACCGACTTCCGCATTAGACCCAGAGATGGTCGGTGAAGTATTAAAAGTCATGAAAAGTCTTGCTGAAAGCGGTCTTACCATGTTAGTTGTCACTCATGAAATGGGATTTGCACGGGATATCTCTGACCGTATTGTCTTTATGGACGGCGGCATCATTTTAGAAGACGGTACCCCGGAAGAAATTTTCAACCACCCAAAACATGAACGCACCAAAGCTTTCTTAACCAGAGCGATGGATAAATAGAAGAAACATTTTTTCTACAAACAACACCGGATAACAACAGATCTGGTGTTGTTTTTTTATTTATTTTTCAGAAAATATTATTTGACGATTTGATAAATGTATGCTATACTTGTAAGCATATTTATGGGGGTATAGCTCAGCTGGGAGAGCGCTTGAATGGCATTCAAGAGGCCAGCGGTTCGATCCCGCTTATCTCCACCAAATGTAGAAAATCCGCTTAACTGATACGGTTGAGCGGATTTTTTTATTATTCAATAAAGGGATATGACTCCATCATCTGTTTTGATGCTGAAACCATATCCCTTTATCTTGTGTTTGCTCTTTTTAACGATAGTGTCTAAACACTATTCATAGCCAGAGAAAATTCTATGCTGCAAACTCAGTGTTTATAAAACTCGCTTTTTCCCAAACCACATACTGGGCAAACCCAGTCTTCCGGCAGATCTGCAAATGCAGTTCCTGGAGCAATACCAGCCTCAGTATCTCCATCAGCGGGATCATAAATATATCCGCATGGGCATTCATATTTATCCATTTTTTCACTTCCCATCTTTTTTAATCATATTACTATTATACCACAAACAGGCATGCTTTAAACAACGTTTCATGTATTTTCTCAAGTCATAAACCATCGAAAAGTCACTTTCTGTTTTTCCTGTAAAATTTAGAAATACGGAGATCTGGCATTTCATAAGGTTTCCCTTGGCTGGGAATCATCAAATCGCAGCGTCTTCATCAGGAGATTTTCTCCGCATTTGGTATTGCTGAAAATTTTCTGCGTCTGTGCTAAATATTCTGTCGGCTCTCGCATAGCCGGACTATAATGGGTCAACCACAATTCCCGCACATGACCTTGCTGCGCCATGGTTGCCGCTTCAGAAAAAATCATATGACCTTTTTCTGCCGCACCCCTTTGCTTTTCCTCATCGCCATATAGCCCTTCCGCCACAAAAAGATCACTGTCCTGAGCCAGCCGAACCAATTCGCCGTTGGGACGGCAGTCGGTAGCATAGGTTAATTTTAAGCCTCGTCTTGACGCACCCAACACATCTTGGGGATAATACGTGCGCCCTTCATAAGTGATGATTTCTCCATGCTGTAAAGGCGCCCAATACTGCACAGGAATCCGTAACTGTTGCGCTTTGGCCACATCAAACTTTCCTGCCCTCGGTAAAGATAAGCTGTACGCCAGGCAGGGAACTCTGTGTTCTACCGGCAGCGCCTGTACCTGCAGATTGCCCAGCTGAAATTGATACCCCAGTTCTGCTACATCATGACAATGTACTTCAAATGGCAGCTGCGGACAAACAACCAATAATCCATCCAGAATCTGCCGTAAACCTGGATTCCCCCAGATATGCACAGGCTCTGTCCGGCCATTGTTTCCCATGGTCATAAAAAGTCCTGGCAAACCCACCACATGATCTCCGTGAAAATGCGTAATCAAAATGTGGTCAATCCGCTTCACACTCCAACCGCACAAATGCAATGCCACCTGCGTACCTTCCCCACAGTCTATCAAAATGCTGCTGCCATTTTCCCGCAACAAGAGCGATGTCAAAAATCTGTCCGGCAATGGCAGCATTCCACCGCATCCCAACAAGCATACCTCTAACATGGCGCGCCACCCTTTTCTGCCCGACTGTGCAGTTTCTTATTTTTTTCATATAAAATGTGCAGCCCCTGCAGCGTCAGCATCTGATTTACTTCCTGTATGGTTTCCGAATTGGCGTGAATCAACTCAGCCAATCCACCAGTCGCAATCACTTTTATCTGCTGCAGCGGCATCCCCAACTCATCTGCAATTCGATGCACCATACCATCTACCAAACCGCAGTACCCGTAAAGTAAACCAGATTGAATGGCATTGCTGGTGTTGCGCCCAATCACATGCTCCGGAATATTCATCTCCACCTTAGGCAGCTGCGCTGTTTTTTCCACCAATGCATTCATGGAAATGCCAATGCCTGGAGCAATGGCACCTCCCAAATATTCACCTTTTTCATTCACTACGCAAAAGGTAGTGGCCGTACCGAAATCTAAAATAATCAACGGCGTGCCATACTGTTCAATGGCCGCTACCGCATTGACAATCCGGTCGGCGCCTACCTCTTTGGGATTCTCATAACGAATAGGCATACCTGTTTTTAAGCCATTGCCTACAATCATGGGCGTTAATTGAAAATAATATTCACACATCAGTTTTATGATGTCTGTCAAATTCGGCACAACAGAAGATATAATGATATCTGTCACATCTTTCCGCTGCAAATGCCGACTCTGAAAAAACTGCTCCAACAATAACCCATATTCGTCAAAGGTTTTCTGACGGTCACTGGCTACTCGCCAATCCGCCAACAGTTTGTCCTGCTGAAATACCCCTATCACGATATTTGTATTTCCAATATCAAATGCCAATAACACTCTTCATCATCCTCTGCGCGCAAACGCTTTATTCAGGACAACAATTAAAATTACCGCCAGAACCATTTCAAATGGCATCTGTGTCACCATGACAGTAAGGGAAGCTGCCCATGGCATATAGCCAATCAGGCTGGCCAGCCCCAAATATCCAATGGTATTGGTCAGTGTTCCCACAATCGCTGCCGCCGCCGCACCGATGTTGGAACGGCGGAACAGTATAAACGTATAGTAAGAGGTCACACCAATCAAAATGCGGGGTAAAATCCGCACAATGGGATCTGCCGGAATCGCGCCTACCGGTGTCATAAAACTATACAGCCCAAAAATGAATCCAGTGAAAGCGCCCACCACTGGTCCTTCTAAGATCGCTGCCAGAATTACCGGAACATGCATAATTGTAGCCCGTCCTGCCAGTGTAGGCATGGGAATCATGCCCAAACCCGTTACACTGAGAACAATCGCTACTGCACCCAGCATCCCTGCTACAGCCATTTTTCTGGTAGAAATTCTTTGCCCTGTTGTGTTGCGTGTTGCTTTGTTTTCTGTTTGTACTTCCTGCATGCATCTCACCTCATTTGATTTTTTGCGGTAAAGCCCAAATGAAGTAAAGAAAAAAGAGCTGTCATGCATCGTAATCCCGAAACATTTTTATGTTTCCTCAGTGCTTCGGATGACATCGCATAACAACTCCACCATATTCTTTCCTGTCATCCATCCCAGTCTTTTGCAGATCTAGGTGGCTCTCCCAGATTGTTCTTGCTAAAAATTTTTCTCCTGTAGGGCTCCAGGCTCCCACGGATTGCTTTCATTATACACTAGTCGGAGGCTTATGGTCAACATATTTCACCACATATTCTTCCAGACAGGTCATTCCCAATTCGTGCATTCTATTGGATACCTCCTTACCCACATAGGTAATATGCCATGGTTCATACTTATATCCAGTCAACGGCACAATATCTTCCTGATAGCGCACGATAAAACCATATTTATAGCAGTTTTCTTTTACCCATGGGCCTTCCGGTGTATTCACAAAATCATTGAGCGAGCCGAAGGAGCCGCACAAATCAATGGCTCTGCCGGTTTGATGCTCACTGTGTCCGGGCCGCGCGCTATAGGTATCCACTTGCGCTGCGTTGCCACCTTCCTGTTTCAAATATCCCTGATAAAGCCGATTCTGTAACTCATAAGAACGATAGGCAGACGCAGCGTAAAGAGATAGTCCTTCTTTTCGTGCATCCCCCGCCATTTCTTTGTAAGCTGCGCAGGTATCCTTTGTGGCGGGCTTTCCTGACGGTAGCTTTGCCAAATCCGCCGGTACATAGTCGGCAGGCAACTGATGATATTTATTGACCAGCAAAGGCATCGCTTTGGTATCTCTCACCGGCTGAACAACGGCATAAAATTCACCGTCCAGTCCAGCATTCACGCGCCACACCACGTCCTCAGGCGACAGCGTCTCATTGGCTGCCTGATAAGCCTCGTAACGCTCCTGCTTGTCTGCCTCATAATAATACAGCACTTTGTAAGGATTTTTTTCAAAAACAGCGAGCGCCGGAATGGCATGTTCCAATGACGGCGGTAATTCGTCCGATACCAAATTAGCACCGGCTATGACTACTGCCAACACTGCTGCGGTCACTGCCGCAACAGACAGCATAACTCTACCCTTTTGTAGTCCCTTCATCCACCTGATTTCTGCAGCTAATTGCGTCATTATTCTTCCCACTCCTTACAATTTTCCCACAACCCGCGTAATTAACGCCTGGAATGCAGCGCCCGATTTTTCTCCGGTGAGCAAAACTTCTTCCTCCGTAAGCGGTTGATCCAAAATACCGGCAGCCATATTGGTAATGCAGGAAATTCCCAATACATTGATTCCACAATGATTTGCCACAATCGTTTCCGGCACCGTGGACATCCCTACTGCACTGGCACCCCAGGAACGAAACATTTTGATTTCCGCCGGGGTTTCATAGCTTGGCCCAGTTGTTGCCACATAAACGCCCTGCTGCAACTTTTGTCCCAACTCCTGCGCTGCCTCCAATGCAATCTTTCGTAAAGACGGCTGATAGGCATAGCTCAAATCGCAAAAGCGCACGCCGAAATCCTCTTCATTAGGACCCATCAAAGGATTCCTTCCCATAAAATTAATGTGATCGGTAATCAGCATTAAATCGCCCGGCGCAAAATCCAGATCGATTCCCCCTGCTGCATTGGACAACAGCAAATTTTTTATACCCAAGCGTGCCATAACCCGCACCGGATACGTAATTTCTTCCATGCTATAGCCTTCATAATAATGCAATCTTCCCTGCATGCATACCACTTCTTTGCCATTCAGCAAACCAAATAATAGTCGTCCGCTATGCCCCGGAGCCGTACTGGATTTCCAATGGGGCAGCTCTTCATAATTAATTGCATCCACATGCTGCAGCTGCTCTCCCAGTTGTCCCAAACCTGAGCCCAATACAATGGCAATCTCCGGCTTGTACCCTGTTATCGAGCGAATATACGCTACTGTCTCTTCTGTCTGCTGTAGTAATAACCGACTCATAAAATTCCTCCTCTGTTTTGCTTCATCTAATATATATTGTACCTTATTGCCCGCGTTCCTGCCAGTATAGAAAAAATATTCCGCAAAATTTTTCACAAGCTGTTGATTCTGCTCCTCAATCCCGCTATACTGAAAGCAGTACCAATTTTTTCGAAAAGAGAGGATTTCTCATGCTGCCCCAGCCAGACTGGAACACAATCAAAAAAAAATTACATTTTCAATTAAACTACAGCAGCCTTTATGTCACGTGGTTCTTACGTTGGCTGATTTTCGGCGCAATCACCGGCGTAGTCTGCGGTTTGGCAGGCGCCGCCTTTCTCGTCAGTATCAATTGGGTTACCGCCGCCCGCCAAGCCAACGACTGGCTTATTTTTCTTTTGCCCTTTGCTGGTTTGCTGATCGTGTTTACCTATCACCGCGCGGGATTTCGACAGGACCCTGGCACCAACCTGGTGCTGGCTTCTATTCAGTCCAAACAGCACATTCCCATCCGCATGGCGCCTCTGATTTTTTTCGGCGCTGTCATCACCCATCTCTGCGGCGGTTCCGCGGGTCGGGAGGGAGCCGCTCTGCAAATCGGCGGCAGTATTGGAGAAGCGCTGGGACGATTATTCCGTCTTCACGATACCGATATCAATATCATCGTAATCTGCGGCATGAGCGCGGTATTCGCTTCTTTATTCGGCACGCCCATCGCCGCCACAGTATTCAGCATGGAAGTTATCAGCGTCGGCGTAATTCATTACAGCGCATTTGTACCTTGTATTGTTTCCGCCTCCATAGCCTATGGAATTATCCAAAAGCTTCACATCGACGCTTCTATTTTTCCGCAGATCTATGCGCCAGAATTCACCGTCTTTTTATTTATCAAAATCATTTTTCTGGCTATGCTCTGCGGTATCGTCAGCATGCTTTTCTGTATTTCTGTTCACGGCGCAGAACGCCTTTACAAAAAATATATTTCCAATGACTACCAGCGTATTTTTGTCGGCGGCTGTCTGGTGATTGCGCTGACCATGCTTAGCGGTACCCGAGCTTACAACGGGCAGGGCGCTGATATGCTGCAGCTTGCCATGACCGGCACCTGTCCAACTTTTGCATTTTTTTTGAAGATTCTTTTTACGGCGCTTACATTGGGCGCCGGCTTCAAAGGCGGCGAAATCGTTCCCACTTTATTTGTAGGTGCCACACTGGGAAACGTGGTGGCGCCGCTCTTAGGATTAGATGCAACACTGGGCGCTGCCATCGGAATGATTTCTTTATTCTGCAGTGTCGTGAATTGCCCTCTGGCTTCTGTCTTGCTCAGTATAGAATTATTCGGGCACAGTAGCGCTCTGCTCTTTTGTATTGCCTGTGCAGTCAGCTATGTTTTCTCTGGCTACTACGGTCTATACAGCAGTCAGAAAATTATGTATGACAAACTGCATCCACAATATATCAACACACGTTCTCACTAAATGCTACGTCTCTGTTTATTTTATGCACAATTCCAAATGAACCATAGAGGCAAAATCACGCACAGCCGGACTGGCATCTTTGCGAAACACTGCAGCATGAATCAACGGTGTTTCGTTTTCCTCCAACGGCAATGCAACATATTTTTTCCCCGAGAAAAAATATTGGTAGGCTAAACCGGGCATCAACACCAAGGTCCGTTTCTGCTCCAGCATTCGCCGGTGAAAATCTACATCATTAGACCAGACCACGCTGGTATTCTTAGCAGACTCCAGCATGCTGTCAATAGGAATTACATTGTATATAGAATAGCGATAATCAAAAAGAGCATTTCGGTGAATCTGCGCGGCAGTGTCTTTGTAAAAACGCTTATTGACTACTGCGACAAGTTCGTCCCGCGCTAATATTTCCAATTGCAGTTTTTCCTGGTAAGCAGCAAATTTTTGCGGCAAATACTCTGCATTAAAGGTCAGCAATCCCAAATTGGCATTCTCCATCCGTAAACTTTCAAATACTTCTGTGATATCATCTTTCAAAGAAATCCGCAGAGAGATGGGAATTTGTTTTGCATCCAACTTTTCAATGATATCCGGCAGTACAATATTGGTCACAGAGGATGTGGAACAGACCTTCATCTCTATGGCCTCTTCAACCTCCTCCATACGCATCCGACTCACAAATTCCTCTTTGTCTGCCAATATTTTTCGTGCAAAGTTAACGGTTTCCTCCCCTTTTGCCGTAAAAGAAATTCCGGATTTATTCCGCACAAACAGAGTTTGCCCCAATTCCTGTTCCAACTGTTTCACGCTGGTACTCACAGCCTGCTGAGAAATAAACAATTTCTGCGCTGCCGCTGTAATAGAACCGGTTTCCGCAATCTCGACCAGACAATTCAACTGTTCAAAGCGCATCCCCGACACCTTCCTCTTTTTCTTTTCATTATACCATAAACAGAAAACAATTTTACCTATAAAATACAAAAGACCGCCGCAGGCCAAAAAATTTTTGACCCGCGGCGGTCTTCACAGCACGCAAACAATGCGCTTTCCCCGCAAAAATGAATTCTTACATTTTCTCTGTTAAAATCTGATATGCTGGTGCACCTTCACAATTTTCAGGAATATCTACACCCAAGAGCACTGCTGCAGTAGGCGCAACGTCTACTTCCCGCACATACTGTTTGATTTCATAGCCATCCTTTACGCCAGGACCTGCTGCTACGAAAATCGGAGATACAGAAGTATCATTATGGCCGCAAGCTGTAGATAATGATTCTCCATGGTCAAAATTGTAGTTCTCGTGAATCATCATCATGATATCGCCTGCGTATTCTCCGCCCATACCCAACAAAACTGCATCTTTGTTGTGCAGAGCCAAAGACACGATACGTTTCCCAGTCTTCTTATCCCGATATCCATATAAAGCTGTGATAATCTGTTCTTCCACTTCATATTTATCAGCAGGATCTACAATCCCATACCGATCGCGGCCTTTCAAATTCAAATGAATGGTATTTGTCGCACTCTGTACGGCAATTGTCTTATCCCAGTCAATTTCATGCAACTCATTGCCGTTCTCATCTTTTTTCAGCACTGTAAAGCCCAGTTCCTTCATCACACCGATATTCACACCGCTGTTATCGCAGATTTCATTTGGCTCTGCTTCTGGACAAATCAACGCATGGTCAGACACCAACAGAATTGTCCAGCCTTTGTCCATATATGGCAAGAAACGACCAATATAATCATCAGTCCATCTGTAGGTATTTTCATGCCAGGAACGTACTACTTCTTCACTATATTTAGAAGTATCCCGATTCTTTAAATATTTCATATAAGAATGTCCAGACAAATCTGGACCATGGAAATGACTGAATACAACCTCTACGCCTTCATTATCCATCATATACTGCATTGCATCAGCCTGCCACTGCGCACACTGATTCCACTGTTCCTGAGAACATTTCAGAATCAAATCTGTATCTTGGCAAGCTACCATAGAAGACGCAGATGGCGGACCGCAAGCCGCTTTTACTTTATCAAATACCCAACGAGGATACCAGCAGTCACTGTTGTCACTGTCACTGGCGTTGCTAGCCCACATACGTACATAAGTACCATCTTCCGCAATTTCCAGTACACGCATATTCCGAACCACATTGCAAACATTGCCGTCCTTCCGTTGAATTGTATCAGGGCAGTTTGGTGTATATACATCATGATCCAATACGCACAGTGGTTCTTTTGCATCCTTTGAAGCATAGATTGCAACTTGATTGTATACAGAACCATTTTTCAAAATCAATGCCGGACGGGTTGTTTTTCCCCAGCCATAGTAAATTGTAAATTCCTTGGCATCAGTCGGCGCATTTGCCCAGCCTTCTGGTTCACTAATGGGCGACATGGACAACATAGTTGGCCAGTCTGCTAAGTGGAACATATTATTATCTTCCCAAAATACGCCATTGCGGACAGAAGATCTACTTGGAACATAATCCTGGAACACATTTCCCATATCCAAGAATTTTTGATAATATTCTTCCAAACGTGGGTCTTTCGCATCCCCTCTTGCAAAATACAATTTGGGCATAGCAACTTCCGAAATGTCACAATCTATATGACTGCCATCTGTCGCACCATAAGGAATGCAACCACCTGCTTTTGTTTTCGTAGTAGCGATGATCACTCTCTCATCGTCCCGTTTATGTGTCGTATTCCCCATAGCACCAGGAGAAGTCCCGTCCACAACGTACAAATTTTCACTGTCACTGCTTGGAGGCCATGCACCACCCGGCCAGTGGAATACCAATGTCTTTTTGCCCGCTGCAGCCGTTACATTCCACAACTGCTCTGCTTTACAAAATGGAGATAAGAAAGCTTCCATACGCATATCAGGTTCTCCGGGAATGGGAATTGCATAGTCAATAATTCCATGGGTCATCGGATAAGCGCCAGTCGCCAATGTGGCCCACATGGGCGGAGTAATGGTAGGCATGCCACCCAGCAGTACAAGATCCTTTCGGGCGGAACCCTTTTCAATTAATTTCTTCAAGTTAGGCATTTTCCCCTCATCCACCATTGCTTTGGAGAATCTCGGATCCATGCCGTCAATCCCTAACACAATCAGCTTGTCTGTCAATCCCTTGCTTCTTAACATGTGCATACTTCCTTTCTTAAGTTTCATATATAAATGTAGCTTATATACTATATTATACTCAAGATTTTGACCCACACAATCAGTTCCTCTTTGTCCTTATTTTTTCATCCACAACTTAAAATTGTTATTGCGCAACATCGCCCATTGTACACTGTCATTCACTCAGTTCGTTTTCCGATAATCAGGAAAACATTCTAAAAAGGCATTCACTAAAACCGAATCCCCATTCCGGCTGACGCACCCCAACGTACCGCCCCAAACCTCTTTGATATTTACCGTTGCCAATTGCTGCAGAGTGTCATAATGCGCTGTATTTTTGCGACAGGCCACCTCATGCATAAAACCAACGCCCAAATTGTTTTTTATCGTTTCCACCCACAATTCAAAAGAGTCAACCGATAAAGATATATGCGGTGTTTTATAACCATAATAGGTCAATAAATGACAGAGCGGCGTATTCGCAAAATGACTGGTGCGATATTGAATGACTGAATGCTGCTCCAAACGTCGGGCAGAAATCTGTTTATAGCCCGCCAGTTCAGATTCCTTACTGACCAATAGCTTAAACTTACCTGACGTAATCGGGCGAAACGTGTAACCGTCTTTTATCGCAAAGTCTTCTAAAATGCCACGGTCCGCATAAGGCAAATTGACCAAGCCGATTACCTCCGCTTCAGGGTCCTGCACAGCAGTTGCTTCTAATGCTGTATAAATCGTTTTACTATCCTGCTCAACTACCTCCAGCTTCACTTTCGGATATCGTTTTAAGAAAGTCTTTACTGCATCAGGCAGAAATGACAAATAAAAAATACGGCAAGTATATACAATCAATTTCCCACACAACTTTTCCTGTGCTTCCGATTTTTGCTCCAAACTCTCTAATTGCCCCCGAAGCTGTTCGTAACGGCCCAATACATCCCTGGAAAAATCAACTACGAAATCTCCCTCCTTTGTCTGGTTGGCACCGCGGTTGGTACGAACAAACAACTGCACCCCCAGTTCCTGCTCCAGATTTTTTATAGATTGACTCAAACTCTGCTGGGAAATGTGCAGATGATTCGCCGCCATGCTAAATGATTTTTGTCTTGCAATTTCCAATACATATTCCAATTGTTCCATCCGCATAAATATTCACAACCTAACCTTATGAAATCCCTGTCTACATATTTCTTTATCGTTATTATACATGAACAGGGACAGCTACTCAACTGTTTCTGAGGAGAATACAAAAGCTACCGTGCAAATAATAAAAAACGGAACCGGCCTGTTGGTTATCCATCACACAAACCGGCTTCAAAACACTATTTTCTCTTTATAAAAAAATATCTCCTCATATTTGCTTAACGCAAGTGCCGTGATCAAACTTTTCGCAATGATTCCTATTTTTTCAGCTTTAATAATCTTTCCATTTTACGTTTATCATGAAACACTACACTGTTCCAATAACGCTTGCATATCCTTTCCAATAAACTACGCATGCATTCCTTCAAATTTTCACCGGTAATTTTTCATTTCATTTATTTTGTTTAAAAAAAATTTTGAAACAGCAGACGTTGGTTGCAAAATAATACTTATTGTTCAAGATTAATATATGAAATAAACTAGTATTATAGAAATATATACACCATTTTTATTAACAAACTATACAAAAAGGAGAGATTGTCATGTTAAGAACAAAAGGCTTAACGGAAAAAGTACTCATTTTAGGTTTAGATGGCCTAGATCCTCGTTTTTCTAAAGCGATGGTAGATGCAGGAAAAATGCCAAACCTAAAAAGACTGATTGATATGGGTTCCGCCCGAGAGGATTTGGTACTACTGGGCGCTATGCCAACCATCACACCTCCAATGTGGGCCACATTGGCCACCGGCTGCTATCCAATGACGCATGGTATTATCGACTACAACCTACAGGTTCCTGGCGAATTGGATATGACACAAGAAGCATTTATGAGCAAATTTTTAAAAGCAGAGCCATTATGGAATGTAACAGCAGCAGCTGGTAAAAAAACCTTGGTATTCCACTGGCCAGGCGGTGCATGGCCTCCAACCAGCGATAATCCAAATTTGATGGTAGTAGACGGTACCTCTCCCGGCGCTATGGGAAATACGACACACAAAATAGACGATGAAGTCATCGTAGTTGCTACCACAAAAACAAGTACTGGTGGCTATCTTCCATATGGCGCAACCGGCGGCAAAATTGACGGAGAATTTGCCGACCAAAAACCAATGGGAAAACCCTATGTTTTAAATATGAAAGACCCGCGTATCAAAGAATTTTACGAGAAGGAATATCTGCCTGGTCTGATTTTCCAAGACTATGCGCCACGCATTTTCTCCATTCGCAACTCCGTATGTTTTAGAGGCGCTAATATGGATATGCTGGCCGACTGGGCCATTCCATTGTCGATGTCTCCAATTCAGGAAGCGGAAGGTTGGGCAGATGCACCAAAAGGCGCCAAAGAATTTGTGATTTATTATTCTTATGGAAAAGTTACTCGCCAGGCATTGATTTTGAAAAATGAAGCGGGCATTTACGACAAAGTCGCTGTATATACAACAAAAGAAGATGCCGAACCATTATTTATCCTGGATAAGGATGTTTATACGGAAAACTGCCCAGATAAAATGCCGACCAAAAAAGGCATGGTGAAAGCAGTTCGCAACATGCGTTTACTGGATATTGCGGAAGACGGCACCTATATACGTTTGTGGGCAGGCTGCGCTGTAAACTGTGAAAACAGTGACTGCTGGTACCCAAGATGGATTTTTGATAAAGTTATGGAACGCTTTGGTCCTCCACCGGCAACCTCTATGGCCGCTTGTCAGGATGAAGATGTTATTATCAAATGCGGTCATAAACAATGGGAACAATCTGCAAAATGGCAGGCAAAAGCAATGCAGTACATGATGGATGAAGAAGGGGTAGAAGTTGTATTCAGTCATTTTCACGGTCCAGATTTAGCTGGCCACTCCTACTTAAAATATATGAAAGAACGGGAAACTTCCAGGATTAGCGAGGAAACTGCGCGCACATGGCATGAAAATACTTATAAATGGAGTGATGAATACATCGGCTCCTTTATCCCATACATTGAAAAAGGCTGGACCATCATTGTAACCTCTGACCATGCGCTGATTTGCCCAGAACATGACCATCAGGAAATGGGGTCCAATGAATCTTTAAATGTAGGGGTCATGCAACGTTTGGGTTATACCGTAACCAAAGTCGATGAGAACGGCAATCAGATTGATGAAATTGACTGGAGCAAAACCCGAGCTGTCCAAACTCGCGCCAACTCCATCTATGTAAACTTGAAAGGCCGTGACCGTCATGGGATTGTAGACCCAGCAGACAAATATGAGCTGGAAGAACAAATTATTACAGATTTATATGGATATAAAGATCCTAAAACAGGAAAACGTATTGTAGCGCTGGCACTACACAATAAAGATGCAGTTTTGTTGGGAATCAGTGGAGAATTGGCAGGGGATATTGTCTTTATGTTACACGAAGATTATAACTTTGACCATGGTGAATCCTTATCCACTGCATGTGGACATAATGACACATCTGTATCCCCAATCTTCATCGCAGCTGGTCCCGGAATAAAACAAGGCTTTACAATCAAAAACTATGTTCGTGAAGTGGACGTGGCACCAACAGCAGCAGTACTCTTGGGCGTAGAAATTCCAAAAGATTGCGAAGGCGCACCTGCTTACAGTATCTTTACAGAAACCGTATAAAAGTATTCTTCTTTATTTAAAGGGAATCCCCCTTTTCTTCTGTACCAGCAGAAAGCCATATCTGCTGGTACAGGGCTTTTTGCTTATCAAAATTTCGAAAAAATGTACCTTCTCACAACTCTGATTTCACATTTCAAGGCTGACGATCAGCACAGAAAGTCTGCGGTCCTCTGGGAACACTTACCGCAGACTTCTTTTTCATGCTCTGGGAAAATAATAGCAAAGAAAATCAAAAACAGTTGAAAAAAGTATTCTTTGTATTATAAAATAACAATAAAGACTATACTTGTGGAATTTTTTCAAGGAGGGAAATGTCATGCGGTTAGAACATGCAGAATTGCTTTTGAGTCTGGCAGAAACAGGTTCCTTTAACCAGACCGCCGAGCGGCTATATACAACAGCGCAAAGTATTTCCTATCGTGTAAAACAACTGGAAAAAGACCTGAATATACAGATTTTTTACCGCACAAACACAGGTGTTATTTTTACCAAAGAAGGAGAATATGCTCTGGAGCTTGCACATCAGGTACAGGAACTATATCAGTCGTTTATGCTCAAAATACAACAGGAACAACTGCGCAAGGCACAAAACGCTAAAACTCCAAACTGCATAAAATTGCTTACAGTTAGTGCCATCTCTTTGCTGGAAATCAAAAAAAATTTCAACTGTTTATATCCGAATGTGGCCCTGATTATTAAAGAATGTGACAATGCTGCCGTATTGTCGTCACTATTAAAAAAGAAATGTGACATGGTCTTGTGGTCTGTAAATCAACTTTATTTTGAAGAACAAATGAAAGATTTTGGAAACGAACTAATCTACGAAATATTACAGCAAGATAGAATTGTCATCGTTATGTCCGCTAAACTGGACCTGGCAAAAAAAAACAATGCCATCGTTACCGCACAGGACATCGCCGGAAAGCCGAAAAGCAAACTAGGTTTGCTTCCATGGGAAAATCATTTACCGCCGTCAACAGATTATGGAGAATATGAAGGCGACAATATCGCAATGCATCAGCACATTATCCTCAACGAGGGCGGTGTCACTTTTATGTCCGAAAAAACATATCTTAGCTTTTTCAACAATAGCAAATATATTGCGAAACAATATGCCCATGGCACATCGTTAATTTACCACATATTGCTGCACCGTAAAGATACAGTCCATCCAATATTTAATACACTGTCAGATATCATCAAACAAGAGTTCAATTGCACTCCACCCCAAATATAACTTTAGAAAACCTAGGTATATTATTGTTTTTCATATATCACATCCGCATTGTCTTTGAGGATTTCACAAACACTTCTCTATAAAAGAAAAAAGCAGCTCCCACAGTGGAAAACTGCTTCTTTCTTTTAACAAGAGATGATACTATATATCCTAAATATGAAGTTCTGCTTCAAAGCCTTCCTGAATTCCCAAGTACCCATTTTTTATACGTTTGTCATCGCCAACGGCGACAACTTCACCGTGATAGGTTTCGCTCAGACTTCCATTGTATTGATTTTTATTGACTCCGATAATTTTTTCATGCATTTCTCTCTTCATAATATTCCTGCTTTTTCATGAACTATTTTTCCAGCTTTAATAATTTTGCTGCATTGTGATACAATACCTTCGGCAATGCTTCCTCGCTCAAACCATTTTTCTGATATTCCCCTACAGCCCGTTCCAATGCAAAGCCCGGATAACAAGAACCAAACAAAATACGATCCTGCAATACATTATTTGCTGCAATCACATATCCCTGATATCCTGGGTTCGTGGTGAAACCATAATAATCAATATCCAAGTATACATTAGGTCTCTGATATGCTACATGACAAATCTCTGTCACATACGGCCAACCTCCATGGGACAGCACCAACGTCATATCTGGAAACATTTTCGCTACTCTGTCAATATAGATGGGATTATAATTTTCCAGTTTGTCGCAGAACAGTCCGCCAAATGTCAAAGATACCAAGATGCCTTCTGCCTGACATTTTTCATAAATAGGCCACAGCATTTTATCGTCCGCAGGCATGGAGCCTCTCAGGAAAAATTGACCCGGCTCCATAATAATCCCGTCAGCCTTTCCTTCTCCTACATACAAATCAATATCTTCCAATGCTTTTTTCCCATCCCATGGGTCGATATGCGCTAATCCTGCAAAGCGTCCCGGATACAGCTTCTTCAATTCCGCAATATCGTTGTTGTCGTTGCCTACACGCATTGGCACTACTCCAACTTCTATCCCCGCTCCATCCATTTCTTTTATCATCTTATCCATATCAAATTCCAATGCTGCTACTGGTGCCGTCGGACGTAAATCTTCATTGTACAGATAACTCTCTTTGAAACTTTTAAACGGTGGTCTTAGTCTCCAGTCAATCGCTTTTAACATGATCCATTCCTCCTGAAATCTCTTTTCCATACCCTCAAATCGCTAATCCAGCTTCAAAACCTTCTTGTATATTGTAATACCCATTTTTTACGCTGTTGGCATCACCAATGCATTGATATTTGCCAGTGTATTCCTGAATCTTTTGAATAAATGTGCGTTCCGTCTGTACACCCACAGCCAGAATGATTTTATCAAAACTTGTATACTGCTTTTGAACCTCATCTTGCTCTAAGACAAGGATTCCATCCTCTACTGCCAATACTTTTGTATTCGTCAGAACCGTCACACCGTGTCTTTCCAAACTCTGAATTAAAAGTGCCTTAGGATTTCCGACGCCATCTTTCACAATCTCAGGCTGCATTTCAATCAATGTGACATCACATCCAGAAGTCGCCAACCATTCCGCAGTTTCTGCTCCAACCAGACCGCCACCGATAATAGCAAGCTTGCCTGTGGCTTTTTGTTTTCCAGCCAACACATCATGCGCCGTCACTACAAATCCATCTTCCTGACCTTGCTTTACACCTGAAATAGGCGGAATAAGCGGTTTGCTGCCTGTCGCAATCAAAACCATATCAGGCTGTTGCTGCATCAGTTCCTCTATCGACAACTCTTTGTTCAAATAAAGTGTGACACCCAGACGTTTTAGTTCCTGCTCTTGCCAGCCAATCAAAGAAGCAAATTCGCTTTTCCCTAACGGTACAGCCGCTAGATTCCACTGACCGCCTAACTTATCAGATTTTTCAACCAGCGTTACACTATGACCTTTATACGCAGCTGCAATCGCAGCTGCACATCCAGACACGCCTCCGCCGACAACATAAACCGATTTTCTACATTTTGCCGGAGATAAATCATACATCGTTTCTTTCGCCGTACATGGATTCATTAAACAGCGAATCTGTTTGCCTTTGCCGATTTCTCCCTGACAACCCTGTACACATCCGATACAATGAATAATTTGCTCATATCGTCCATCTTTAGCTTTATTGGGCAGTTGCGGGTCGGCCAGCGAAGCACGGGCCATCGTCACAAGATCTGCCTTGCCAGAAAGTAAAATGGTTTCTGCCAGCGCGATATCATTGATTCCACCAACGGCAATCACCGGAATAGACACCAACTTTTTTATTTCAGCAGCATTATCCACATAATGTGCTCTTGGAATCATATAAGGTAGCGTAATCACAGGACGTGATGCATAAACCCCTTGTGTGCAATGTAATAAATCCACACCGGCTTGTTCCAGCAATCGAGCTATCACTTTGCTTTCCTCAATCTCCAAACCGCCTTCTACATATTCGGCTGTACACAGACGGAAAGAAATTGGATAATCCGGCCCAACCTTTTCCCGGATCGCTTTCACAATCTCCACAGCAAATTTTGCACGCCCATAAATTGTGCCGCCATATTCGTCACTACGTTTATTAGAAAATGGCGATATAAATTGTCCAACAAGATATCCCGATGCACCATGAATTTCCACACCGTCAAAACCTGCTTCTTTTACAAAATAGGCACTTTGTGCAAACCATTGTATAATTTCCTTTATTTCTTCTTTTGTCAGTTCTCGCGGAATTTCGGGCATGGTAGGGTCTTTTATGGCAGACGGTGCTACTGGGCATTCTCCTGTCAAGCCACTATGAGTTTCCCTGCCGGCATGATAAATTTGTGCAAAAATCGTTCCGCCGGCAGCATGGATTCGCTCTGTCAATTTCGCATGACTTGCCGCCAACTCTGCATTATAAATTGCTGGAAGTGTCTTTCCCGCTCCGACGTGAGGCGCGACAATATAATCTTCCGTAATAATTAATCCCCAGCCGCCTTTAGCTTTTGCTTCGTGATAAGTAATATAAGCTTCGGAAGCCGTCCCATCTGGGTTCACCAAATTGGATAACATGGCCGATACAACCAGCCTGTTTTTCAACGTCAAACCATTGATTTGAATCGGTTCAAATACCTTTTCCATCCCATTCACCCACTTCACTTCATTAAAACGCTTCCAATTGTTCTTCATCAATACCCAAAAACTGCAACGCATTACGGAACATCATATTTTCCAGAAACTCACCACGTACGCCGCAATTCAAATACTGCTCAACTGATTCCTTTTGGGAAACGATAGGATAAGCGGAACCGTAAATAATCTTATCTTTTATAACTGTATTCACCGCTGCCGCATATTCAGATGTAAACGGCGTAGCATACATATACAAATCTGGCATAACATATACATTTTTACGCATCAAAGCAATCCAGACAATTTCCTGTACAAAAGGCCACCCTCCATGGGAAAGTAACATCCGCAAATTTGGAAATTGCAGCGCCAAACGGTCGACACTTTTCGGATCCATTTTCTCCAGAGATGGATGCAGCATACCACCAAATCCTAAAATCACGGGAATATTTTTCTTTTCGCATAATTCATAGATCGGCATCATTCTGGCATCATCCACTGCCATGGGATCCTCACCGAAACCAGGTTCTACCACAACCCCTTTTAACGGCCCCTGTACCACATATTTTTCTATTTCCTGTAAAGCATCCTGTCCATCATGTCCGTCCACTCCTGCAAAACCAATAAAACGTCCTGGATATTCTTGCAATAACTGCACCAAATCATCATTACTCATACCAAAAGCTTTTCGAGCCGGTACCACGCTCTTTACGATATTTAATGCATCTATTTCCTGTAATAATAAATCCATAGAGTTTTGACGAACTGACGCTGGTAAAGTCATATTATACTTTCCAGATGCAACTTTCTCTCTAAACGGAATATCCGCAAAAAAACCTGTTTCCAGATATTTTCCATAAGGTGGACGTACTCTAAAATCAATAATTTTCATAATCTACTATTCTCCTTCTTTTTTATTAAAGTAATCCCATAAACATCCAATAAGGGATAATGATTACGCCAAAGAAAATTAAAAATAAAATATTTTTTATCAAATGGCATTTAATAAAATCTTTCATTGTCATAACACCAAAAGAGAAAATAAATAAATATGCTGGAACCTCATGGGGCAAAAACAACATGTCTACCGTATAAAACAAACTCAACAATGGTGCTTTCAGCGCAAAGCCCAGTTCCGTACAAACTTGTACAATAGGCATCGCTAAAGTTGTAACTAAAGCCAACGGCGTCAACAACATATTACCAATCATCCCGATGCCTAAAATACTGTACAAAATCTGTACAATACTCATTTTTCCTAATAATGGAGTTAAAATCTGACCCAGTAATTCTGTAGCCCCAATTTCTGCTGCAGTATTGGCAATCGCCAAGCAACCTGTTGCAAAAAATACTAGCCCCAATTTGCTTTTCAAGAAGTCCAATGTATGTTCATCTGTCATATGGAAAAATGGCAGGAAACACAACCAAGGAAATACCATAAACGCGTAATTTACATTAAAATGATGGAATTCGCTGGTAGACATGTATACTGTAATTGCAACCATTAAAATTGCTGCTTTTATCTCTAATGGTGTAATCTTTCCCAGTTTTTGATATTCCGTTGCAAAAAACTGTTTACTATCACCAAGATTATCGTTGCTGGTCTTATAAACTTTACAGAGAATAAATATATACACAAAAATGAAAATCAAGATTGGTGCGCCATATTTCAAAGGCTCCCAAATTCCAATATTAAAGTTGGGGTCAACAGTCTGCGCAGCTGCAATCATCGGCGCCATCTGAATTGGATAGTAAGTTAAAATTCTGGCCGTAATTGCCGCCACCCCACTGGCCATCATAAATACAATGCCTTCTGCTTTTTTGTGAATACCCAAAGATACACAAAAACCATACGCTAATACTTCCAACAAATAACCGTCATTTCCGTACGAAGCAAAGGTAATTAAAATCCCAATTGCCAAAAATCCGTATAACGCCGCGTGATAAGAACCTCCCACCTTTGTCATTGTCCACAACGCAATTCTTCTTAACAAGCCACTTTGATCCAAAATAGCTGCAAAAACAAAAGCGCCAATGACCAGATAAGAAACATCATTCGTCCAACCTTTTAATGCTACAGATGAAGGAACTACTTGAAATACCACATAAGACATCGGCAAGGCAACCCCGACCACCATAATACCAACCAAATCAAAAACGACCATCAGAATCAAACATACGGTAATACATAAAAAGGCTCTCATTTGCGCCGTATAAGCCCCTGTTAAAGGAATTACATAAATTGCTGCTGTCAGTAAAACTGTAATCAGCCATTGAAGTTTTTTCGAAGAAACCTTCTTAACCGTTTCACTCATAAAAATCCTCCTGTACTTCATTTGATTTTGTAAATTGTTATCGATAACCTTTTCTGTCCTTATTATAATATATAAATATTTTTTTTGTAAAATATATCCCTACTATGTTTACCATAGATAACATATATGATGCTATTTTTCATATTTCCTAATTATTTTGTATTTTGTGCCGAATAATGCTATAATAGTGTCCTAAAAGATCGGAGGGTTTCTTATGCAATTAGAACAATTTCTTTATGCTAATGAAATTGCAAAGTGCGGTTCCATTACACAAGCTGCTAAAAATCTTTTCATTACACAGCCTTCGTTAACTATCGCGATTCAAAAATTGGAAACAGAGCTGGGATTTTCTCTTTTTAATCGTTCGCAAAAGGGTGTACAAATTACAGAAAAAGGGGAAGAAGCACTCTCCTATATGCAACAAATTTTAACCTTAACTGAAAATTTAACAAATCTTTCCCCTTCCAAAGCAACTGCCTTCACAACAATGCAACTTATAGCTTTTCCCATGTTTTTTGACTTATTAGACGAAACCCTTTTTTATAAAATTCAAAACACCTGCCCCAATTTAGATTTTAAAATAATTGAACAAACAGCGAGCACAATCTTGCAGGAAGTAAAAAACGGCTCGCTTAATTTTGCAATTAGTGGCAATGCTTCTCCTGTATATCAATCTTTACAAGCTTCTCTCAAAGACTCTAAAGCGAATAATATTGCCTTGCAGATTTTATATCAGGAGCCGTTATTTCTGTTGCTACCGGAAAATCACATATTATTGTCAAAAGAAACAATTTTATGTCAAGATTTGAAAAATGAAACATTTCTTTATTTTGGCGAACATTTACAAAAAAATCAACTAAATATACTGGAAGGCCACGACTTTCAATTTCAAGAAACTATCCCTTTTTACCGTCGCACCTCTATCAAAAAAGCCTTGTTGATGGGACAAGGTATTAGCATTATGAGCAAAAGCCAATTTATAAATGATCCGTTATTCCTCAGTGGAAAATTTTTTGCTCGTACAATTGAAGATTTCACAAACACTTCCATTCACTATCTAATTTATAATAAACGTCATGTTTTCTCTAAAACAGAAACTGATGTATTGCAAATTGTAAAGGATTTCTATGGCTCCCTATAAAAGGAAGAAGCAGCTCCCATAGTTGAGAACTGCTTCTTTCTTTTGATAAGAGATACTGTATATCCTAAATATGAAGTCCTGCTTCAAAACCTTCCTGGATTCCCAAGTACCCATTTTTTGCACGTTTGGCATCGCCAACGGCGACAACCTCACCGTGATAAGTTCCGCTCAGACTTTCTTCCAATTCTTTATTTGCGCGAACGCCAATAGCAATAATCACTGTATCTATATCAGAAATCCGAACTTCCTCGCCGTCTTTCTCTCCAACCACCGCATCTGCTTCAATGGCTGTCACTTTCATGGAAGTATATACATTCACATGATTTTGCGCCAAACGTTTTAGCAGCATTGCTTTTGGAGTCGGTTCCCCATCTCGCATCAGTGCATCCATCATTTCGACAATGCTGACCTGTCTGCCATGACATGCCAGAAAATCTGCCGTTTCTGCGCCTACCAGGCCGCCGCCAATGACAGCAACCCGCTGACCTGCTTCCACTTTTCCCAACAGTACATCCTGTGCCAATACAACCTGCGGTCCATCAATACCAGGAATTTTCGGCACAACTGGATTACTTCCTGTCGCGACAATCACTGCATCCGGCGCGGATTCGGCCACCATCGCTGCTGTCACTTCACAGTTGTATTTCACGGTAACACCTAATTGTGCCAACTGATTTTGCTGCCAGACAACCAATGTGGTAAATTCCGTTTTGCACATCGGCACTGCCGCAGCAATCCATTGACCGCCAAGCTGAGTATTCTTCTCAAATACTGTTACCTGATGCCCTCTTTTCGCCGCGATGATAGCAGCTTCACAACCAGACACGCCACCTCCGGCAACCCAAACTGTTTTCTTTTTCTCTGCTGGCTTAATCTGATATTCATCTTCCATACCGGTCATAGGATTTACCAGACAGCGCACTTTTCCTGTCCCTGCATTACTGTTGGCGAGACAACCTTGCAAACATCCGATGCAACGTCCGATTTCATCGTAACGACCATCTCTCACTTTATTAGGCAGTTCTGGATCCGCCAAAGAGGCACGCGCCATCGTTACCAAGTCTGCTTTCCCTGAACACAGAATTGCTTCTGCTAAATCCGGATCATTAATTCGTCCAACCGCACTGACCGGAATACGCACTACTGATTTGATAGCAGCCGCATTTTCCACGAAAGCCCCTCGGGTCACACCAAAGGGCGGCACAACTGCCTCAATGGACGTATAAACCCCCTGCGAACAATGAATCATATCTACGCCAGCTTCCTCCAGCATCTGCGCAAAGGCCTTGGCTTCTTCTAATGCCAAACCTCCATCCACATATTCTTGTACACTCATGCGATAAATAATGGGATATTCTGCGCCCACTCTTTCCCGAATTTTCGCCGTAATTTCCAAAGCAAACCGTGCGCGGTTGCGTAAGCTTCCTCCATAACAATCAACTCTTTTATTAGAAAAAGGAGATACAAACTGGTTCACCAGATAGCCGTGGGCACCGTGAATTTCAATGGCATCAAATCCTGCCTCTTTTGCCCGCTAAGCTGCGGCCGCAAATTGCTCTTCAATTTCTAAAATTTCCTCTATTGTCAACGCCCGCGGCTGTTCTGGCATCGTGGGATCTTGGATTGCTGAGGGCGCTACCGGTTGCACTCCTGTGACAGCTGAAACAGTCTCTCTGCCTGCATGATAAAGCTGTGCCGCAATTTTCCCCCCTGCCTGATGCACCCGCTCTGTCAACCGCTGATGACTGGCAATTTGGCTGTCATCATACAAAGCCGGCAGCGGAGCAGACGCCCCAGCAGTCGGTGAAATGATATAATCCTCTGTGATAATCAACCCCCAGCCACCTTTGGCTTTTGCTTCATGATAAGCAATATATTTCTCACTGGCTGTGCCGTCTGGATTGGCATAGCCGGTCACCATCGCGGACACAATCATCCGATTTTTCAATTCCATTGTATTGATTTTTATTGGTTCTAATAATTTTTTCATGCACTTCTCTCTCCTACTCTGTCATCATTTTATATCATCAAGCCAATAAAACTATATTTTTTAGAAAATCCCTAATAACATCCACCACGGAATCTGAATCAAGCCGAAAAATACTAGCGTGAACAAGGTCTTCGCGCCGTAAAATTTGATGAACTGTTTCATACTCATCATGCCAAAACCGAACATGACCAAATACGCGGTCACTTCATGGGGCAAGAAAATCATATCCAGCGAATATACCACTGTCAAAATACTGCAGATAGGATTGTATCCCAGGACCTGATAAATATTTGCCAGCACTGTAGGCAACAAGCTGGCCATAGCAGCAGGTGTCAACAATAGATTGGCCACGGTGCCAAAAAGTAAAACCCCGTAAGTCAAGCCCACTTTCCCCATGGGCGCTAAAATAGGTGTTGCAATATCTGCAATCAAATTTCCTAACCCTAACATCTGCGCTACCTGACCGATGGTGATACAGGAACCCGCAAATGCAAAGGTACTGAAAAACATTCTTGCACGGTCCAAACTTTTCGTAGGTGCGATATTCACCCCAGGAAAGAAACAAATCCATGGTAAAATAATAAATACATAATTCAAGTTAAACTTGTGATATGGCTGAAACATCACATAACCCATTAATACAATTAACACAACGATTGCTTTTTTCTCCGCTACTGTCATAGGGCCCATGGCCAACCGTTCCTTGCGGAAATATTCTCTGCCGCCCTCAAATTTTACATCCTTTGTATGACAAATTTTTGTAACAGCGAAAATAAACAACAACGATGTCAAAAATTCTGGGCAGTTATACAATAAAAGCTGAATGGGTGCAATGGTAAAATCAGGATAAACATTCTGCATCCCTGCAATCATCAAACTCATATTAGACGTCTGATATAAAAATGTTTTGACGTTCATTGCAGCCATACCGCCGACACACATCATAATTGCGCCTTCCTTAGACAGCGGCTTTAACTTCATCGCCTGGCAAATACCAAATACCAGACCAATCAGAATGAAATAATGACTGCAAAAGCACAGCTGGCCTAATACCACGCCTACAATATAAATCACATACAAGGTCGCATTATAAGAGCCGCCCAGCTTTTCTATCACAGCCAAAGCAATCCGCTTCAAAATTCCGCATTCGTCTAACGCAATAGTTAAAACAAAGGCACCTAAAATTACCCAAATTGTAACGCTGGCAAAACCTGCATAAGCCTCTGTCGCCTTTTCCACAACGCCAAACACCCAATATCCCGCCGGCAGCAGCAGTGCCGGAATCATCATATCCATCAACCCAAATGCAATTACCAGAATCGCCATAACACTCAACACCAGAAACATTCTCGCCTGCGACGTAAACACCTCTGATGTCGGAACCAAAAATAATAACAACGGCATACCCACTGAAATGAGCCATTTCACGAGATTTCCCTGCTTAACCTTTTCCATCATAAAACACTTCCCTTGTAAATACCAATTTCTAAATTTTAATCCTCTTCCCTTATATTCATACGCCAGACTTGTTTACCAAACAGTTCTCGAGGCCATTTGCAACATTGCTGCTATCAATATAAGTTCTATTGATTATTATTATATAGAAGTCTGTAAATTTGTCTAACAAGAAAGTGTTTTGTTATCGCATTACTACAAAAAAATACTGTGGCTAAGTTTTTGTAAAAACTGTATTTTGTTGTACACCAGCAATAAACAGAGCATGTATTCCGCCAGTATCCATCACAAATTTTAGAATCACGTACATTGGCATCAATGCAAAAGAGTTCAATTGCGACCGTTCTCCCATTGAACTCTTTTGTAAAATAAATTTGCTAAATTAGATTTTTACAACAATTATATCAGTTGAAACTAGCAGGATCACGGTAGCCGAGAATTTGACCACCATCCACCACCAAACTGGCGCCCTGTATATACCCCGCCTCGTCGGAGCACAGGAATGACACAGCTGCAGCCACTTCTTCCGGTTTCCCTACACGGCCTAAAGGAATTTTACTTATTTTCATTTTTTCCACGTTTCCCTGCAAAACATTTGCGCTGATTGCAGTTCCGCCAATTGTGCCAGGATGAATCGTATTCACTCTGATATTACTGCCAGCTAGATCGACAGCGGCAGCTTTTGTCATCCCCACAACCGCACTTTTCGCTGCGTTATAAGTGAAATTATTGTTAGTTGCTACATAAGCGCCACAAACAGAAGACATATTCACAATCGCACACGGTTCTTCTGTTTTCTTCATTGCTGGAATTACTGTCTGCATCCCAAGGAACACACCATAAACCAGTACGCTAAAACTTTTTTGCATTGCATCCAAAGAAGTCGTTTCCACACTTCCCAATGGCAAGATTCCCGCATTATTAACCAAGATATGCAATCTTCCAAATTCTGCTTCTGCTACTTCTAATACATGCTTCCAATCATCTGCATTTGAAACATCGTGTCGAACTGCTTTTACAACTCCATTTTGCATCTGAATTTCCGCCACAGTTTTATCTAAACGTTCTTTGTCAATATCTGTGATTACAACTTTCGCGCTTTCTTTTGCAAAATACATCGCAACTGCTTTTCCGATGCCTTTTGCTGCGCCAGTAATGATTGCTGTCTTGCCTTCCAGTCGTCCCATGAAGTCCACCCTTTCAGCTTTAATGTATTCACATCATTTTTTTGAATTCAATCAGTAACCCAGCAACAAATAAATAAATGAATTTACAAAATTTTTTTATAAGCCTAAAAATCTTTCTACATTTCCAGCCATGATATTCGGCAAAATGCTTTCTTGAATACCGCAACTCATATAATAGTCTGCTGCTGCCTTGATATCAAAAATAGGATATGCGGAGCCAAAAATAATCTGATTTCGCAGCATGGTATTTGCGGCTTTTATATAGAGTTCCCCGCCCGGAATATCAAAGCCATACATATCAGGCAACACATAAACGTTTGGGTTGGCAACTGCTGTATGAATAATCTTCAGAATATGGGGATATGCCGCATGAGCAATCATCATTTTCAACTTTGGAAATGTTCTGCCAATTTTTACAATCATATCAGGATCATTGTAACTATAATCAGGTCCGATAAAACCGCCAAAGTTAAAATATAACGGAATCTGATTCTTTTCGCAGGCTTCATACACAAAATAAAACTGTTCATCATCTGCGTATAATGGCCCACGCCGATTAAACCCCGGTTCAACTGCCACACCGCTGCACGGACCGTTCAGAACATATCGGTCAATTTCTTCCAGTCCCAACGCTACGCCATCTTTTGGGTCAATCTCTACAAAACCAAATAATTTATCGCCATACAAACTGCAAGCCTCTGCAATATCTGCATTTTCTACATTATGTCCTCTTCGACAAGATACCAATGCTTTCGACACGCCTGCCCGTTCCATATCTGCAAACAATTCTTCCATTCCTGCAACCTTCGGTGGTCTGGCTATATTAAACATTTGGGCCCAGGCGTCCATAGCCGCCGGATCTTTAAAGATAGCAGCGTTGGCAAAAGACTTATAAGGAACACGTACTCTGGCATCAATGATTTTCATTTCACACACTCTCCTTCAATATTTCTTGGGTTTCATGAACTATTTTTCCAGCTTTAATAATTTTGCTGCATTGTGATACAATACCTTCGGCAATGCTTCCTCGCTCAAACCATTTTTCTGATATTCCCCTACAGCCCGTTCCAATGCAAAGCCCGGATAACAAGAACCAAACAAAATACGATCCTGCAATACATTATTTGCTGCAATCACATATCCCTGATATCCTGGGTTCGTGGTGAAACCATAATAATCAATATCCAAGTATACATTAGGTCTCTGATATGCTACATGACAAATCTCTGTCACATACGGCCAACCTCCATGGGACAGCACCAACGTCATATCTGGAAACATTTTCGCTACTCTGTCAATATAGATGGGATTATAATTTTCCAGTTTGTCGCAGAACAGTCCGCCAAATGTCAAAGATACCAAGATGCCTTCTGCCTGACATTTTTCATAAATAGGCCACAGCATTTTATCGTCCGCAGGCATGGAGCCTCTCAGGAAAAATTGACCCGGCTCCATAATAATCCCGTCAGCCTTTCCTTCTCCTACATACAAATCAATATCTTCCAATGCTTTTTTCCCATCCCATGGGTCGATATGCGCTAATCCTGCAAAGCGTCCCGGATACAGCTTCTTCAATTCCGCAATATCGTTGTTGTCGTTGCCTACACGCATTGGCACTACTCCAACTTCTATCCCCGCTCCATCCATTTCTTTTATCATCTTATCCATATCAAATTCCAATGCTGCTACTGGTGCCGTCGGACGTAAATCTTCATTGTACAGATAACTCTCTTTGAAACTTTTAAACGGTGGTCTTAGTCTCCAGTCAACCGCTTTTAACATGATAAATCTCTCCTTTAATTTTTAAAATTTTATTACATAACTCCAATTAAGCTCCAATACGGTGTGCAGATAAATACGGCCCATAAAAACAGAAGGATACATTTAATTCCAAATATTTTGAGCCAGTCCTTCATATAACAGAAGCCTAAGGAGAAGTAAAGCAGATATCCCACACTTTCATATGGCAGCAGCAAAGAATCCCCTGCCGTTACCAATGTGTATTGGATAAATAACGGATTAAATCCCAAATCTACAGCCAGCTGCGCTAATGGCTGTGTAAACGCACCGTAAATTGCGAATGGTGTCAAAATGAAATTCAGAATGAAACCTACAATATAGATAATCCCGGTCATAATCATATTGCCGCCGGTTATTTCCGTTACTCCGGATAAATGCGGTGTCAAAAAATCGGAAACCAACTGACTGATTCCTAGATAATTTGCTGTATTCCCAATCCCTAAAAAGCATACAATCAAAAACAACAAACTATAATTCATTTTTTTCAAGGTTTCGGTGTCTGCCAGATTAATCCCCGGCAAAAAGAAAATCCACGGTACAAACAGGAAGGCCCATTCCGGTGCTAAATGATGAAGATTAAACGTCACCAGATACAACAACATTCCAATAAAAATGATACTCGTCACTTTTTCATCACGACTGATTTTCCCCATCGCCTGATATCTCTCAACAAACACAGCTTTTGCCTGTAAATCGACCTTGGGCATCAGCACATATAATACAATTGCCGTAAATACAAATCCTGAAAAAATTGCCGGAAAATTATTAATCCATGCTGAAGTCCAAGTAATTATAATATTGGGATCGGCACTCAATAAGCCACTGGAAAAAAGTGCAACATTGGCCGGCGCATACATCCAGCCATACTGACCTAAGACTGAGGTCGCAGCAATGGCAATCAGCCCACAAGCTTCTTTTGATTTCCCTAAACCCAAGCCCTTAATAATCCCTGCAACAATCACCGCATATACCACCCAGGAATTACAGCTGGTAATCAAAGCACTTATCACGCCAGCAATGTAAATTCCCCAACCTACACCACGATAGGAGCCACCGGTTTTGATAATGATAAAATAAGCAATTCGTTCCAGTAAACCGGTGTTTTCCATAATAGCTGCCAACAACAATGCACCAAACACCATCATGGGAGTTGTTCCTGTCCACCCGCCGTAAATATTGGCAGCTGGTGCTACATGAAAAGCGAGATAAAAGATCGGTATCAAGACCGCCGGAACCATAGAATCAAAGAAGTCAAAGGCTAAAACTAAAATCCCGGCAAACGTAATCACTAAAAACGTACGAATTTCACCGGTAAATACCTCATTTGTTGGAATTAACAATAAAGACGCCGGTAAAATAATTGTCAAAATCCATTTGATGATTGTTGCTTTTGATAATTTTTCACTATTCGACATGATTTCCACTTCCTTTATGACAAAAATTTATAGTATCATCCAGTTTCACAACAAGCGGTGCACCTGCTTTGATTGTTCTTTCGGAATCTGCTTCAAGCATAGCATTTTCAGTTTATAGATTCAATCAAAGCTATTTTTACATAAAAATAGCTTACATCAATAAAATTTTAATACAAGCAAAAACCGCAGATATCCTTTACGATACCTGCGGCTACTTTTAGCTGCTTTTATAGATTTATAAGTTCTGCAACAATTTTCTGCACATAATCAGGAGCATCCTTGGAATAAATACAAAAGCAATTTAATGCAGGCATATCCTGCACAGAAATTCCAACTACCTTAGAGGAATCAACAAGCCCTTCCCGTGAGGCCTGTTGTAAGGCCCTTCTGATAATGGGGCCAACCCCCATATTGTTTCCAATCATCTTTCCCCATAAATTAACGGAATTGCAATGAATGTGCTTCACACGCTCCTTCACCGGTGCAAAAATTTCTCCAATCACCATATCATCGGTTTTTTCTTCTGTACAATGAATCAAAGTATCCCCCGCTAAAGACGCTACTACAATTTCTCCTTTTTTCGCCCAACTGCTGTTCTTCGCTACAGCCAAAACCAACTCGTCTGTAAAGCATCTCTGCAATACAAGTGTATCACACAAATCATCAGATAACGCAACAATTTCCGGCTGAAAATCCATAACCAAACCAACAACATTTTTGTCACTTGCGGCTGCGATGTTGTCGATAATGCGTTCCGGCACTGTATTAATCACATTGATAGATATATGGGGATAAGCGGTTAAATGGGTTTCCAGCCAACTGCTCAACAATACATCGATGATCGGTGTGCAGTAAATCAATAAATCTTTCTGCTCACAAATCAACTCGGTATCCTGATGGATCTCCTGTAATGTGCTGTAATAATCCCGCAAAATTCTCTCTGCACAAGCCAAAAGTTTTTCTCCCTGCTCTGTAAATTCCACGCCTTTTGGTTTGCGGTCCAATATCATAAATCCGACTTCTTCTTCCATATTTTTCACACAAATGCTCAAAGCCTGCGGCGTCATATGTAAATATTCACTGCTGACTCTCATATTTTTATATCGTGCAATTTCCAGCAGATATTCGAAATATTCCATTTTCATACGCACATCCCTCCATTCGACATATGACCAATACGTTATGCAGCTATATTTCCCTAATATTGAGTATATCACAAAAAACCACTAACTACTACAGAATAGCTAGTGGTTTTTCTACTTTGAAATAAACTATCAAATAACTTATTAGCTCAACTCAAATCTGCAAAGCTGTTGCAAAAGCTTCATGCATATTATGTTTTCCATCCTTTACACCATTGGCATCGCCGATCGCAAGCACTTCACAGGCACAATTCTGCAGTTCCTGCAGCAACGGCGCATAGGATTTGGAACCGGTGGCAATCACAACCGTATCCACGTTCTCTAATTTTTTCGGCTGCTTATCTTGTTCGATATAGACTGCGTCTTTTCCAATCATCAGCACACCGGCATTTGTATAAATCGCCGCTTTTGCCGCTTCTAAACGTTCTAACAAAAATTTCCGAGGACGGGCGGAAGCATCCTCCGCA
Organism: uncultured Peptococcaceae bacterium; assembly: GCA_910585405.1. GTDB lineage: Bacteria > Bacillota > Peptococcia > Peptococcales > Peptococcaceae > UBA7185. Next base: position 124,763 of record CAJUDO010000001.1, read on the forward strand.
ATCCCGCTGCGCATCTCTACAATTGTCACTTTGCTGCCATGCAGGGCCAGATGATCTGCTGTTTCCGCACCGACAGAGCCTCCGCCGATGACGACTACATTTGCTCCCGCATTGACATGTCCTGCTAAAATATCACTGGCTAATACAACGGAAGTCTGCTGTACGCCGGTAATTGGCGGTACAAAAGGTTTACTGCCGGTGGCTACCAATACCACATCCGGTTTTTCTGCTTCAACAAGTTCTTTGGTCAGAGCTGTCTGCATTCGCACTGTAACGCCCTGTTTTTTTAGTTCGCGCTGTTGCCATGCTGCCAAGCTGCTGAAATCTGTTTTTCCCGGCGGTACACAGGCCAACAGCCATTGTCCGCCCAATTTATCGCTGCTCTCAAACAGTGTAACCTGATGACCCCGTTTCGCCGCTACAATGGCAGCCTCACAACCAGCTATCCCACCGCCGGCAATATATACCGTTTTAGGAACAGCTACCGGCGTGATATCATATTCGCTTTCATGACCAATCATCGGATTAACCAGACAACCTTTGGTGCAGCCCTGCAAACAACCAATACAATAGTTGATATCCTGATATTGTCCCGCTTCTGCTTTGTTCGGGAATTCTGGATCAGCCAAAGAAGCTCTGGCCATGGTAACCAAGTCTGCTTTGCCGGAGCGCAGAACTTCTTCTGCAATCAACGGATCATTGATACGACCTACACCAATGACCGGAATAGACAATACTTTTTTCATTTCCGCTGCATTGTTAATATAACGTGCCTTCGCTTCACAGCTGGATGGAGATACCACATGATTAAAGTCGCCGCCTTGCGACACATGCAATAAATCAATTCCTGCTTCCTCCAGCAGTATGGCAATGGCTTTGGCTTCTTCAATGGTAATCGCACCTGGAACCCCTTCCTCACAGGAAATCCGATACTGAATCATAAAATCATTGCCTACTTTTTCCCGCACCCGTTTTACAATATCTACGGACAATTTTGCTCTACCTGTAATACTGCCGCCGTATGCATCACAGCGTTTGTTGGAAAAGGGCGAATTAAAGGAATGCAGTAAATATCCGTGACCGCCGTGAATTTCCACGCCGTCAAAGCCTGCTTTTTTCGCACGTACGGCAGCGTCGGCGAATTGCTCTACAATCTGCTCAATTTCCTCTACCGTTAATGCACGGCTGATCTCCCACTGCCCGCTGGCAAATTTCATTGCAGATGGACCAACCGGCTCCAATCCTGTGACTGCAGCAGAAATGCGCCGTCCGGCATGATATAGCTGGCAGACAATTTTGGCCCCTGCAGCATGAATCCTGTCTGTAAAAGCTTTGTGGCTGGCAATTTGGCTGTCGTCATACAAACCCGGCAGATTGGCAAAGCCGCCCACTCCCGGTGCAATCACGTAATTTTCAGGAATAATCAATCCCCAGCCGCCTTTTGCCTTGGCTTCATGATAAGCAATAAACGCTTCTGTTGCCAATCCATCTGGTCCACATAATTCTGTCACCATAGCCGATACTACAGTACGATTCCGAATTGTCACATTTTTTATGGTAATTGGTTCAAATAATTTTTTCATAATCCGTCACCATCACTTTTTACCATTCTTTAGAATTTGTACGTTCTTCAATACCCAGGAAAGCGGCAGCATTTTTGTACATGATATACTCTAAGGAGCTTTCTTTGAATCCACAATGCAGATAATATTCCACTGACTGTTTCATATCAAAAATAGGGTAGGCAGAGCCATACAGCAATTTTTCACGAATGATGGTATTGCCGCCATCGATGTAGTCTCTGGAACCAGGTACGCCGAACAGATACATGTCCGGTGCCAAATATACATTCGGTTGATTCATAGCCATGTGGCAGGCCTCCTGCACGAAAGGATAACAGCCATGGGCCAACAGCATTTTCAAATTTGGAAATGCTTTAGCTACATCTTCAATCAACATGGGATGGCAATAGGATTGGTCTGGTCCAATAAATCCGCCAAAGCTTAGATACAGCGGCAGATTGTTGTCTGAACATTTCTGATAAACGGCCCAAGCTCTTTTATCGTTGGCATACATTGGTTCAATGGGATTGAAGCCAAATTCCATGCAAACACCTGTGCAAGGGCCATTGATGACACGGTCATCGATTTCTTTCAATGCAATTTCTCCATGCAGCGGATTGATATCAGGGAAGCAACGCAGTTTTTCTGGATAAGCAGCAGCCAGTTCGGTCACATCATCACCGTTGGTCGGACCGCAGCTTAAACGGCCTGCTACCAAGGCAATGCCGATATTGGCGTCTTCCATATTCTGAAACATCGACTCCATTGTCAAATCCGGATGATTTTCTGGATAGGACACTTCAAAACGTGAAGTCCAGGGACGGTTATGTTCTTTTTTATAGATTGCCTGATCTAAATAAGTTTTATATGGAGGTCTTACACGAGAATCAATATACACTGTCAACACGCCTTTCTTTTTTATTTTTTTCGTTTTTTATGTTCTGATTATTCTAGTCCTAATACATTCGCGGCATTTTTATAAGAAATTTTCTCCCAAACCTCTGGCCGTACATGGGCTTTTACGTATTCTGCATTTTCCTTCATCGACAAAATAGGATATGCAGAACCCAAAATGATTTTATCCTGCAGCATATAATTGGCCGCCGCAATATAATCCTGCGCTCCGGCACAGTTCACCATATACATGTCGGGGACCAAATACACATTTTTGCGGAAGAATGCTACATGAATCATTTCCTGCACAAAAGGCCAGCCTGCATGGCAAACTACTAATTTCAAATCTGGAAAGGCCACTGCGATTTCCTCAATCTCATAGGGTTCGTTATAGCCTAATGCTGGCGGAATAAAACCGCCAAAGGATAACAGCACCGGAATATTTTCTTTCTGACACAGTTCATAAATAGGCCAAATGCGTTTATCATTGGCATGCATTGGCTCTTTACATTTCCCTGGCTCCATCATAATCACACTGCAGGGACCATTTATGACATAGTCCTGAATCTCCTGCAAACTCACAGTGATATCCAAATTAGGGTCGATACAGGGAGAGCCGATAAATCTGCCTGGATACTCTTCCATCAGGCTGAGCAAGTCTTCGTTTTTATGTCCGAACGCTCTGCGCAGCGGAACAACTGCCTTCGTGATATTCGCTTCATCCATTTCCTGCAGAAACAATTCCATAGATTCTTCAATAATAGACTGGGACGTTTTCAAGCCCCATTTTTCCTCTGAGCGAGGTTTTCTTGTGTAAAGTAAACTTTCTTTGATACTTTTGTATGGTGGTCTGACACGAAAATCAATAATCATACAAATCTTCTCCTTTTTTATAATTTTGGCCTCGAGAGTAACTTAAAAAATATAAGTTTTATTGATTTTTATTATAGTCCTTTTCCCCGTCCTGTCTAACAGTGAAATCAAGAAGCGACGTCTCGCTACAGTTTTTTATTGTGACAAAAATTGCATCAAAAAAACGGCAAACAAAAAGACGAAATGTTTATTTCCAAACACTTCGTCTTGTCGTTTATCTATTGCCATGCTGACTTCCATCAGCCTTTATGTTTCGTTGTTCTCTACTTTTGCTGCAGCCTGCTTAACAGCCCATTTTTTCATTGGCTTCCTCCAAGGTATTGTAGCCGTATTGTCCTACCATATTTTGTAGATTAGCAATGGCCATATTATAATGTTTCTCCAGGCAAGCCAACGTATAAGCATGCAGTTTAAAAACAGTTTCTGCAGAGTAGGTCATCAGCTCGCCCCGCAAATACGTTTCAAAGGATGTCTGATAAACGCTGTCCTCTTTGCTGGTCAGCGGACGGCCTTTGGCCCGCAGGTTGGGATATTTTTCTTCTGCTTCTTTCTGCCAATCTAAATTGATGTCCACAATCTCATCAATTTTTACCCGCACTTCCGGCGCAACTTCCGGCAAAAATTGTTTGATTTGGGCAAATTCTTCAGGATAGGTACTCTCCATCATATAAGCATATTTTTCCGTAAGCAGATTGCGCTTGCTGTATGCAGCGCTGGTCAGATCATGCAGATAGCTTTTCAGCACATCCTCCGACCATGTTTTCAACTGACTGGAACGCATAATTTCAAATTCTCTTGGATTATTCTGGCATTCTGCTCGCCCGCCATTATTTTGTACTTCATCAAACATCGCCCATTCCTGCGCCACAATCTGTGCAATTAAATCCTGATTCATCGTTATTTCCTCCTAAATTATAAATAATTGAAAAATTTTTATATCGTGTTACTTCAATTCCTTCTCTTATGCCCAAGGGTTGGTATTTCTCAGCCCTTCATGCGCAATCCGCTTATGCACTTCCAAACCTTGCTCTACCAGAAAAGGATCGTCGCTCTCGCTAAGGCCCTGCCGCTGCAGTTCTGTTACCAACGCCGCGCAAATCTGCTGCATAAGCTCAATTTTGTGTACATAGTACTCTTCTTCCGCAACATGTGCCGCAGGAAAAGCTGTGAGTTGTTCCAGCAACGCGCCTACGGTCGCGCCCAGCTTGGGCAACCGTTTCAAGCCATAGGGCATCCATTTATAGAACGGCGCATAGCGGTTATTGAGCAAATAAACTGCAGAGATTACTCCTGTGATAAATTCTCCCTCGGTCAAAGCCGCCGCTACTTTGTCACCCCGCGCCATGACGCGGGGATAATTATATTGACCCGACTGGGCAATAGTCATACAGCATTTTGTCAACCTCTTTTTACGGATATCCTCAGGATATCCCAAGAGCAGTTCCCGACGGATGGCACTAAATTTATCCAAGGGATCAGCAAAAACTTCTCCGTTGGTTGCAGTGGCCAGATGATGCGCTGGAATATTTAACCATTGTCCAATGGTAGTAGGCACACCATCTGTCGCCAGATATTTGCGGTAAAAGGAGTTGATTTCCAATACTCCGTTGCGTCCCTGAATCCAGCTTACCGGATAGCCGCGAAACTCCTTAGGCAGCTCCCACAATGCCTGTTGTACCATTGCGCCATACTGTTCATAATCTTCTGCAGTCAGCCAAACACATACTGCTGCTCCCCAGTCATGGTCCTGTGATAAATTATCATCAAAACCAAAACACTGAGATCCTTCACCGACCAGCCCAATAGCCATGTGAGAGAAAAGCTGAGGAAATTTCTCCATCAGCATAGGCTGTACCTGTTCTATATAAAATGCTTTACTTAGTTCCAATCCTTTCATACAGTGCCTCCCTGTTCCGCAGCTTTTCTGCTGGCCAGCTGATAGTTGCGCAGTGAAATTTCATAATTGCGGCTTTCTTCACCAAAAAGCATCTTGCACAATTCTAAAGCACCCTGATAATAAAGCTTTGCTTTTTCATATTCCCCGGTGGTCATATAATAAGAGGCTAGGTTGTTCATGCCGTAAGCATACAGCGAATGGTTGCGCCCCAGTTGTTCTTCATAAATATGCAGCGCACGTTCCAATAAGGATACCACGCCTTCCAGTTTATGCTGCTGCCGCCGCGCGCTGGCCAGATTGGTTAAGGTCGTGGCAATGGCAATGGGATTGTCATTGGCCTCCTCCAGCAATACCAAACTGCGCTCATGTAACTCCTCTGCTTCTGCAAAACGGCCCTGGTCCTGATACACTAAGCCTAAATTATTCATGCCGCTAATATACAGAAAATGTTGCTTTCCCAGCGTTTCTTCATAAATTTTCAAGGCTCTTTGGAAATATTGTTCTGCCTTATCGTATTGTTTCATCAAGCGATACAATCCCGCCAAATTGTTTAGCACCGAGCCATAATCCGGATGGCTTGTCCCCAGCAGATTGCCAATCAGTTCTGCCGCCTGTAGAAAGGCCTGTTCTGCTTTTTCGTTATTGCCGATATCTCGATGAATGCCACCATAATCATTCAGGGTAGTGGCATATTGGGAGCTTTCTTTGCCGTAGAGTACTCCTGTCAACTCCAAAAATCGCTCCATATAGCGTGCCAAGCCTATATAATCGCCGCGATGATCACAATCAGCAATTTTTTCCTGCAGCGCCTGATATTCCTCCTGCACAGTCAATATGATTCCCTCCTGTATTTTTATCAACAAAATGATTTTATTGTTTTATTATATCATGTCTTGTAGATTCTTACCCGGTTTTTTCTAAAAAATCACACAAATAAGGATTCCTTAAACGAGATTCTAATACTCGTCCTCCCCTGCAGTCTCTGCCGGCAATACGATAATATTTCCCTGCTGCATCTCCTGCTGATATTGCGCCACCTCCTGCTGCCAAGCAGGTTCCTCCTTTTTGCGCCGTTTGCGTTTACCGCTGCGCACTGCATTCTCGGTGAGTTCCGGCATATTAATCAGCACAACGTCCACGCCAATACACACAACCTTCTGCCAGGGAATCAACAATTCTCCCTGATTCTGCAGCAAACCCAGAAAACCTCCGTTGCTAGGCAGCACCAAGGCCTGAATGCATCCTTCCAGTACATTGAGCTCCACGTCCTTGATATTGCCCAGACATTTTCCATCAGCAATATTTACAATCTGCCGCTCCTGTAAATCTGATATTTTTGCGCTCATAGAGATTGTCCCCCTTTTTCTGAATACTGTATCTATATGTTCCTGACAAGCAAAAAAGACGCACCAAAATAAAAAATCCACGCTTTCTTTATCCCTGACGAATTTGATACAAAATAAAGGGACAGCCGCTGTCACAAAACTGCTGTCCCTTTGCCAAATTCAAATAAGAGATTCTCTTTTATCTATCATTTTTTCACATAATTGCTGTCGGTATCACTCCGTATTTGCTCCACAGCAGCCTCCACCGCCGCTGTGTCACCGAAAATCGCCAGCAGTATCATATTTTGCGGACAGCTGCCGCGCACATCCCGCACTGTCACGTCTACCAGTTTTTCTGCAATATCTGCCGCACAAATCATATCAATGAGTTTTCCCTGCACCAATCCGACAGCCGCTGCATTTACAAAATCTCCTGTCGCACCGTCTGTAATCCGCTGCCGCAAAATCTGCATCGTACCCGCTGACGGCGATTTTATAATCCGAATATCCATGCCATCCTCCTAGTGCCGTACCACTGTAACCGGCAAATCATATTCACTGAGCCACTGCTCAATTTTCTCCAAATCGCTGTCATGCAGGCTGGGATCGCCTTTTATACGATATTCCTTGCCCAATTGCTGATATTTGTTGACGCCCAGCTTGTGATATGGCAGCAAATCAATGCCTGCAAAATTTTTTGCTGTTTTATATGGCACTAAAAATTGCGCAATCTGCTCAATTTCCTCCTTGCTGTCGTTCACGCCCTTTAACAACGGCATACGAATCTTTACATGATACCTTTTTTGCAGCAAGAGCTCTAGATTTTTGAGAATCAGCTCGTTGCGCACTCCTGTCAGCTGGGCATGCCGTTTGCTGTCAAAATGCTTGATATCGAACAAAAACAAATCCACAAACTCCGCTACCTTCAACAAATTTTCCGTTGTAGCATAGCCGCAGGTTTCAATGGCAGTATGAATGCCCTCCTGTTTGCAGGCCCAAAGTAAATTAGCTGCTGCTTCCGGCTGCATGAGCACTTCTCCGCCACCTAAGGTCACGCCTCCGCCGGAAACACTGTAAAATGCCTGATCCTCCAAAATTACATCCATCAACTGCGAAATAGTTTTTTTCTCTCCTATCACAGATAAGGCATTTTGCAAACAGTGCTCCACACAGGCGCTGCACCCTGTACACTGATGTTCCAAATCCCGCACCACTTCGTGCTTTCCATTCCCGTTCAGACGATGAATTCCCTGCAGACAAGCGGCCACACAGGCGCCGCAATTTACACAGGACGCTTCCTTGAACAAGATTCGCGGACGGCGTTCCATCCCTTCCGGATTGGCGCACCATTGACAGCGCAGCGGACAGCCCTGAAAAAAAATCAATGTACGCACACCTGGACCGTCATACATATTGTATTTTTGAATGTTGAAAATCGTGGCCTCTCTCTCAATGGCTGTCTCTGCCATCGCTCTCACCCAACCTTTTTCTTAAAAATGCGTCAACATCGTACGACTGATAATTTCATCCTGTACATCCTTACAAAGCTCTACAAAGAACGCACTGTACCCTGCAACCCGCACGATCAGATCCCGATACTGTTCCGGATGCTTCTGCGCCTCCAGCAATGTTTCATTGCTCAAATAATTGAACTGCATTTCACCGTTCCCCATCTGGCTGGCTGTACGCAGCAAGGTAATGATCCCGTTCTCACCCTCCGGGGTATCCAAAAGTCCTGCCATCAATTTGAAATTGTGTACCATGCCGATATTCATACAATCACATGCCATCTTGGATACCGATTTGATGATCGCGGTAGGGCCCTTAAAGTCAGCGCCCTGAGTAGGACTGATTCCATCAGACAAAGGCATCCACGCTTTTCTACCGTTGGCCGATGCTCCGGTAATCTGCCCCAACGGCGTATTATTGGAAATTGACAGCGTGCCATGACTGAGAATGGAATACAGCGTTTTATATTGACGATGATCCCGCTCTGTAAAGTCAATGATATCTGCTGCAATGTTATCGGCATAATCGTCGTCATTTCCATATTTGGGCGCGTCCAAGCAATCTTTCCGCAATTGCTCGTATCCTACGAAATTCGCTTTCAATGCAGTATTTAATTCTTCCAAAGTATATTTTTTGTCGTCATACACCAGTTTTTTAATGGCAGCCATAGAATCGGCATATGTAGCCAAACCACTCCACACTACACCAGGCCCAAAATTATACATTGCACCGCCGGCAGAAACATCACGACCATGTTCCATGCAGCCTTCGTACATAATGGACATCAAAGGTTTCGGCGCTAGTTCCCGATGCACTCGCTGCGTGATAACGGTAGCTACACTGGACCATTTTGTAACATATTGAATCTGTTTCTTTACCGCCTGGTCAAATTGTTCAAAGGTTTTATACTGACTTAAGTCCCCTAAATCCGGACAAACCTGTTTGCCATACCACAATGTTTTCCCATGATTCAAGACCAGCTCAATGCAGATTGGCCACTGGGTATAAGCAGTAGAAGTCCACTGATACAACCGTCCTGATTTCTGCGGTTCTACGCAGCCCATCAGACAGTAATCGCGGGCATCTTCCATAGACACGCCTTTCGCCAACATCATCTTGATATGGGTGTCATCAAAATGGCAGGCAGGGAAGCCCATCCCAGAGCGAATTACGTCTACAATCTTACGCATATATTTTTGCGGAGACTGATTATGAATCCGGCAAGCTAAAGACGGTTGATAGATTTTCACATGACGTACTGCATCCATTAACAAATAGGTCAGCTCATTGGTAGCATCCTTTCCTTCTCTGGTCACACCACCCACACACATATTTACAAAGGGCTGATATCCTGCAAAGAACTTAGAACCGCCTTCACTGGTAATCCACATCATTTCTGACATTTTAATGAGCATGCAGCCTGCCAGTTCAAACGCCTGATAATCTGTCAAACGACCTGCTTCCTTATCGGCTTTGTAAAAAGGATACATATATTGGTCCACACGACCGATGGACATCCCCGTCTGGTTTTCTTCCACCTCTAACAGAGATTCCACCGTCCACACAGCCTGGATCGCTTCCCAGAAAGTTTCTGGCTTATGGGCAGGAACCCGCGCATTAATCCTTGCGATTTGTTCGAGCTCTGCTTTACGTTGCGGATTTCGTTCCTGCATTGCCAGCTCCGCCGCATATTGGGACAAACGGCGCGCATAAATCATCACGCCCTCCGTGGTATCAATTACAGATTTGTAAAAATAGATTTTTTCAATATCATCAGGATTTCCATAATCCAACTGCGTCAAATGGTCTTTGGCTTCCTGCTGAATATCCAACATCCCTTTTTTCATCAAAATGACATCATAGCCGGGGTTGGAATCTCCGCCACCGTTCAAGGCATGATAGGAGCAATCGGATACAAAGGACTCTCCAGACAATTCCCACAGTCCCGCCTCGCGGAACTGGTCTTCACAGTATTCATCTACCGATTTGCCTTTCCAGAAAGGAAATAATTCTTCTCGCATAATACGTTTATCTTCCTCAGAGATATAAAAAGGGTCCTGAGGACGATTGCCAATTGTGTCAATTTCCTGCTCCATCCAGCGCCAAGCTAAATCTGGTGAAAATGCGCCCGCCCGCGGCGCACCGCATGGATGTCCCACAATCAGCTCATCCTGCTGAATCACCAGCGGCGCTGTTTCACAACAATAGCGGAAACATTTGGCCCGCAACATAATCTTCGGCATACCGGGATTTTCTTTTGCAATCTTCGTGATGGCTCTGGCCCGATAGGTTGTAATGCTGGGCACTTGCTTCATATAATTGGCCTTGAGCCGTTTTAACCGTTCTGTCATACCGTCTGGCACACCGTCCTGTCCAGCACTGGAAGCTGCCGTCCCATTCTTTTTCTCCTGGTCCAATTCTGCCGCTACATTTTTAAACGCCTGCAGCAATAATTGCCGTTCTTCTGCTGATAACTTTTCCGTAGCGGAAGCAAATTGCTCTGTAAGTTCCTGTATATTCATTTTCTTTTCCTCCATCCTCATTGATTCTATATTCTTTCATCCTACTCCATTATTTTTTACAGACTGTTTTGACGCAGTTCCCGTTCCAGCAAAAGCCGCACCATCTGCTCCAAAGTCAATTCTTCTTTAATAGTTTCCCGCTGTCTCTCATCGCCCAGCTTTGCCAGCGCCTGTTCGCCTTTGCGCACACCGTAGCCCACTTTGCGAATATAAATTAAATTTTTCGGTGAAACGTTGTCTGCGGTAATCCCCTGACCTGCCGAGCCGCTGCCCAATGTCAGCGCCGGAAATAAATTGGTCGTCATCCCCATACTGCCCAGCACAGCCGGTGTATTAACCAATACACGGCCCACTGGCTTTTGCAGCGCAAACTGGCGAATGACATGTTCGTCGCGAGAATGAATCACCAATGTGTGCCCTGTCCCCTCTGTCAGCAACAGTTCAATACACTTTTCACAGGCATGGCGCCAGTCTTCTTCCACATACCACGCCAACACCGGACATAACAGTTCTCTTCGATATCCCTCATCCAAGGGAACATGGGACTGCACTGCAATCAGCAGTTTTGTACCATCAGGCACTGTAATTCCGGCTTTAGAAGCTAACGTTTCGGCACTCTGCCCTATCAATTCTACATCCAGACGTCCCTTGGGAAATAGCCGCATTCCCAGCCGCTGCGTTTCCTCTTCCGATAAAAAATAAGCGCCGCGGCTCTCAAATTCCCGCCGTACACTTTCTGCCACACAGCTGTCCACTACAACCGCCTGCTCTGCGGCCACACCCATACCGCAATCAAATAGCTTGCTCAGCATGATATCCGCCGCAGCCTGCTGCAAATCCGCAGTACGCTCTATAAAAGCAGGACCATGACCGTTTCCGCCATAAATAAAAGGTTTGCCGCTTGCATGGCACTGCTCCAATGCCTCCGCCACGCCAGTGTTTAAAATCAAAGCAATCGCCTTATGCTGTATCAACTCTTTCTGGCCTGCCTCGGTCACTGTGTGCAGATAGGCTAACGCCCCTTTCGGCAATCCACTGCGTTCCGCAGCAGCAATCGCCCAATCCATCGCCCGTCCAATTGTACTTGCTGCCCGAGGATGGGGAGAGATAATTACTGCATTGCCCGCTTTTAATCCCAGCAATATCATAGAAATTGTCGCTGATACAGGGCTAGTTGCTGGAGGCAACGCTAATATGATGCCCAACGGCACTCCCACATCGGCAGTTCCATTTGCTTTATCCTCTGCAATCATACCTACACAACGCATACCGCGCAGCCGCTGCGGCAACACCGTACAGGCAAAGCGATTTTTGATTACTTTATCCTGCCAGCAGCCATAATAGGTTTCCTCCTGGGATAAGTGTGCCAATTCCTCCACATGTTGCTCCATTTCCTGCGCAATGGCCTCTACAATTTGGTCCAATTGCTCCTGAGAAAATCTCGCCAATTTTTTCTGAGCCTCATGCCCTTGCTCTGCTAAAATACGCGCTTCCTGCATAGAAATTAAATCTTTATCCAACAAATTCAAAGGCTACACCCCATTTTCTCCTGATTCCTTTTGCAAATATTATAATCTGTCAAAACAATACCGTTCTGTAATCGCGCGCAATGCCGGATGAGGACTTGGAATCACCACCGCGCTGTAGATTTGGCCTCCTGAACTCTCCACCGCTTTCACTCCGGCGTCCACCGCCGCACGGCAAGCAGCCACATCGCCCTCTGCCAGCACAGAAATATAACCGGAAGCCACATTTTCGTAGCCGTTAATCTCTACACTTGCCGCCTTGCCCATCGCATCGGTTGCCTGTAAAATATGGGCCAGTCCAAAAATTTCAATCAAACCTAGCGCGTTTGACGACGCTGCAAGCGCTTCCCCTGTGGCGTCATGAACCGCTACAATATTGCGCACTGCCTTAATGGGACTGGGAATCACATAACTGGCTGTCAGCTTTCCCACAGAGTCTGCCGCTTTTTTCCCTGCTTCTACCGCAGCGCGCACTGCTGACACATCCCCTGCAACGATCACAGTCACTAAGGTCGATCCGACATTTTCATAAGAAATCAATTCTACATCTGCTGCTTTCAGCATAAAATCTGCTCCGTAAATTGCCGGTACCATTCCCAATGTTTCTATCATGCCAATGGCTGTACCATACTCCTTTTGCACGCCAATTCCCCCACTCTGAACAGGATTACCACTTCTTCTGTTCTATATTTATATTTTATATTCACTATTTTTTTCAGTATAACAAACTTTTACTGTGTTGCTGAATAATCAATTCGCTATAACCGATATCAGCTTTTTATAGTGCAAAAAGGGCTTGCTCCCATTCTCGACGAATGAAAGCAAACCCTTTTTGTTTTCTGATTTTCGATTAATTTGTTTTCTTACTCTTATCTATTTTCTTTCAACTAAATTAGAAGTCTTCTGACAAAATCTGATATACAGGCGCACCTTCGCACTGTGCTGGGAATCTTGTTCCTAAGAGCGCTGCAATAGTAGGTGTTACGTCAACCTGGCGAATGGTTCTCTCGGTAATATAGTTTTCTTTAATCCCTTTCCCTGCCGCTACAAAGAACGGAGATACGGATGTATTGAAATATCCCTGAGATGTGGAGAGACTATCCCCATGCAGACGGTTAAAGCCTTCTTCAATAGAAAAGAAGATATCACCGCATTCAGGACCATTTACACCTAACAAAACGCCATCCTTATTGCGCAGACAAATACCTACTACACGTTTTCCGGTTTCCGGATCACGATAATTATACAAATCGTTAATAATCTGCTCTTCCAAAGCGTATTTATCTTCCGGTTCTACAATACCGTGCGCATCACGGCCTTTCAGATTGATATAAATATAGTTGCTGCGAATCTGTACCGCTCTAGTTTTTTCCCAATCTACATCAACTGGTCTTCCTGTTTCATCTTTAATGGTAACGGTATAACCCAGATCTTCCATGACCTTGGTGTTTAATCCGCCGTATTCTCCTAAAATTGGCGGTACATTTTCCCCAACAATCAAACCGTGGTCGCTTAACAGCAGAATTGTCCAACCTTCATCCAAGAGTGGTAAAAATCTTTCAAAGTAACGGTCTGTCTGTTCATAGAAGCGTTCAATCAAGCCCTGGTATACTTTTTCATCTGTATGTTTCCATGGCTCCAACGTATGCCCTAAGTGCCAAATCTGATGACCTGCGCAGTCTACATTGTGCAGATGACTGAATACCACATCATAGTTGTTTTCTTTTATTAGATATAATAGGCTGTCTGCCTGCCACTGGTCATATACATCCCAGCTGGGCTCAAAAATTTTGTCTACCAGTTCGGATTCTTCCCCGCCAATCAGGCTAACCGGCGGTACATTTCCAACCCCTTTCAGCACCTGTTCATGCAGACTTGTCGGATGCCAAAGCATATCGTTGGAAATATCCAGCGCATTACTAATCCATAAACGAACCATCGTACCTTTTGGGTCTAATTCTAACAGTTTGTAAGAACGATAGCACGGTTTCGTTTCTTCTTTTTTGGTTACTTCATCTACTGCGCTGACCATTTCGCCTACAGGTACCACTACAATCGGTTCTGTTGCTTTTTTATTTTTATAAATAGCAACTCTGTCATATTCACCATTTTCATTTTTCAGCATCAATGCTGGACGGCGTACAATCCCACCGGAAGTCAATACTGTAAACTCTTTTGCACCTTCTGGAGCAGCAGCCCATTTTTCAGCGTCTTTTAATGGAGAGTTGATGATGTCATAAGCAACTTTCGCGCCAATCATCATCTCTGTATCGTCTAAACATGTTACATAGGTACGGATTTCCATCCCTTCACGAGATTTATCGCCCCACCAGATTTCCATCATTTCGTCTTCTTCATCATTTGTTGCAATCATATCGTCGATATCTGTCATGATGCAGCCAACACCGGCAGCTTTTTCTACACGAGGTGCATATACTACTTTTTCAATTTCCGGCGTTGCTACAATAATTTTTTCCCAATCCATTTGTGCGACACCCATATTTACCGAACCAGGCTGGGTACCATCTACCACATGAAGCAGTTCGCTGTTGCTGCTTGGTGGCCAGGAAGAACCAGGCCAATGCCATACCAATGTTTTCAGCCCAGCTTCTGTGGTAACATTCCACATCTGCTCTGCCACACAGTTTCTTGAATCCATATTATATACTACTGCATCCAGGCTGTCTGGAGATTGTCTCCAGTAGCAGGTAATCCCATGAGTTCCAGGATAAGCACCAGTAGCTAAAGTTGTCCAGCATGGAGGTGTAATCGTCGGAATGGCACCCAACAGCACCATGTCTTCACGTGTAGAACCTTTTTCACAGAATTTTTTTAAGTTGGGCATTCTGCCATCATCCATCATGCGTTTAGCCAATCTTGGATCCATGCCATCAATCCCTAATACCAACAGTTTGTTTGTGTACCCCTGTCTTTTCATTGTAATCTCGCTCCTTTTTATATAGCTAACATATTTTTGATATGTTTAGTTCGCATCCTGAACAAATTTTTTCATTTTTTAAGATCTTTAAAACACACCCATAAATTTCCACCAAGGAATCAAAACAATAATCGTAAATACTGTAGCAAAAATTGTTTTCGTGGTAGCCAATTTCACAAAATCCGCCATTCGCATCAAGCCAAAGGCATAGAAAATCATGTATGTCAAATATTCGTGAGGTAGGAAGACCTGATCACAACCCACATACATTGCATACAATGCGCCTAACGGGTCGATGCCTACACTCTGCGCAATTTGCGCGATGGGTTCACTGAAACCAGCTAGGATCGCAAAAGGTGTCAGCAACAAGTTTAATAAAACAGCTAGCAAATAAATCGCACCAGCAACAACAGTAGAAGATAATGGCTGCAATACAGGAATCAGAAAATCTGCTACCATTTTCCCGATCCCTAAATATCCTGAAGTAATTCCAATACTCAAACAAGCTACACAGAAAAATACCATACCAAAATCAATGCGCTGCACATCTTCTGCTTTACCAATTTTCAAACCTGGGAAATACATAAGCCAAGGAATTACAATAAAGGCCCAGTCCAAAGCAATATGATGAATGTCTCCCGTTAGCATGAACACGATCAGTGCAACTGTTACTAAACCACCAATTTTCTCATCATGACTCATTTTTCCTAATTTCTCGTATTCCTCTTTGTAGAATTCTTTCCCTGGCAATTTCTTCGTAGGTTTGAACATTTTTGGCATCAACCAGATAAATGCAAGAACAAACAATAAATAGGGCGCCATATGTGTAAAATATGTGAGCCAGCTCAAAAAATATTTCGTCCCAGTTGTAACCTCTGCAGCATTCAATAACAGACCCATAAAATAGGGTGTGTATAAGAATACACAGGAGGCCCCCGCAGAGAGTGCACCTACAAACATAATCAGTGCCGAATCAATGCTTTTCCCCAAATCAAAAGCTTTACACAAACCCAGTGTAAAGGCCGCCATAATTACCCATGCATTTCCGCCTGTTGCCACATTCAAAATACACCCTGCAATGAACACACCATATAATAGTCCGTAATAGCTGCCTCCTACTCGTAAAATACACCAATAGGCAATCCGTTTCAAAAGTCCGATGCGATCCAAGATATTGGCAATCAGATATCCACCTACCACTACTAATGGCATTGTTTGCAGCCATGCAGAGTACGCAACATCCATTGGAACTAAACCTAATACTAAATAGCCAAGTGGAAACATCATTGATACTGCCATCAATTCTACTAACTCAAAAGCAACTAATAAAATTCCTGTTACCGTCACTAAGAGAAACTTTTTTACTTCTATTGTGTACAGCATATTACAGGGAATCAGCCAAATCATTGCGGCTACCGCAAGCACAATCGCCCATTTCAGTAGTTCTTTTTTATCAATTTGTGCATTTGACACGCTCCATCACCATCCTAAATTGATTACATAATCTACATAATTGTTTGTTACAAAAAACTATGTTCCATGTTTTCGGTTCTTTGAATGATTCCGGAATATCAAACCCTCGACCTTGATTTATACTATACATAACTGTCACTTATTTTTGAAGAAACATTTTTGAATAACGGGTATTGAAAAACTTTTATGCAATCTTTGAAAATTGTTCTGAAATTATTAACTTGGCATGAACATTTTGCTAAAAATATGTTATACTATACACAGAAAAAATTGTTGTGTTGGTCTGCTCTATACTGTCGGTATATTTGTGACGTTCTCGTTTCAAGATACTTTTATATTCTCAATTTATTTTCTCAGTTTCTTCTTAGTGATTAAAGGAGTTTTTTGTATGAAATTAGAACAATTGCACCATTTCAGAGAAGCAGTGAAATATAAATCCATTTCTATTGCTGCCGAAGAAAATTTTATTTCACAGCCCTCCTTCAGCGCTAGTATTACAAAATTAGAAAAAGAACTAGGCGTTACTCTGTTGCGCCGCACTACAAAAGGTGTAACTCCTACGGAAGCAGGGCAACTTGTCTTAGAAAAATCAAAAATTATTTTTGATACAATTGAAGAGCTCACCCAAGAAGTAAGCGCTTACGGTAACAAAGGCGTTGTAAAAATTTCTTCAATCGTTATGTTCTACAATCATATTATTCCGCAAATTTTGTTTCAGCTACGACAGGAGGAACAGCCCTTTACACTATCAGTCACCACTGCGGAAAGCGCCCAAATCATCAGCAATGTTTCCGCAGGCATTGATAAATTAGGCATCATTTTGCATAATCCTATGCTGCTCAACAACGATTTGCAATACACGCCTTTATTTACTGACCAATATGTACTGGGTGTAGGAAAGCAGTCTCCATACTGGAACGCCAAAACAATCACTTTAGAGGAGGCGCTCTCTCAACCTTATATTGCTTATCGCGAAGAATTTCAGAAAGAAAAAGCGGTATGGACTACTGCGTTGGGACAATCTGTTCTCCCTGTCCATATCGCTTTTCGCACAGATGATTTAGAGCTCTTAAAAAAATTAATTGCCAAAAATAACTATGTTGCTTTTTTCCCAAAGTTTATGTTTCAGGATGATATTTATTTACAGCATAAGGAGATTCGCTGTATCCCCATTTCTGACCATACAATCGACATAGAAGTGGGCTATATCTACAATAAAAAATATAAACTTAATCGCATTGAGCAAATTTTCATTCAAATTATGCAGCAAAAAATTAAAGAACTCTCCAAAAACTTCCCAGAATATCTGTTGCTTACAGATTAAATACTTACCCGATATCTTAAATTGAGATATCGGGTATTATAGATTTATTCTTCTTTTTGGGGCAATTTACGTTTTATACTATGTATATAGACAAGTTTATGTTTTTATATAATTTATTCGTTTAGGTATTCATTTTTAAATTCTCAAGGTGGTGATATATCATGCATTATATCTATTTAGCAGCAGGAATTGCCATTGAAATTCTCGGCTCCACATTTTTGAAAATGTCTGATGGCTTTCAGAAAAAAATGCTAGGACTTTTATGTTTAGCTTCTTACGCCATCGCCTATTATCTGGTAGCAGTGTCCATGAAGGTACTGCCATTGAATATTGCTTATGCTACCTGGTGCGGTGTGGGAACTCTATGTACGATGCTTATTGGCATTTTTTGCTTCAACGAAAAATTCAAGCGCTCCGGCTACATAGGACTCGTCATCTTATTGGGCGGAATCATCGCACTGAATTTATTATAACACACCCGCGATTACATTAATCTATTATTCAACAGCGCAAAAGCGCCTATCAGAAAGAAGGTTCTCTATGAAATCATCTGCATCCATCATGTTATCTATGACCATCATTTTAATACTCAGCACTGTCGGCTCTCTTATGTTAAAATTGTCCAATGGTTTTACTCTTTTTTTGCCTACATTGTTATGTCTTGTTACCTATTCCATTTCTTTTTATCTATTTTCTAAAGCTGTTTCCGTGATTGGCCTGGCTTTGGGATACGCTATCTGGTCCGGCGCCGGTACTGCACTCAATGCACTTGCCAGTTACCTGTTCTTTCATGAACCGTTAGGTTTGCACAAAATTATCATTTTGACCATTATCATTTTAGGAATTATACTGATTAATCAGGCCCGTATTCCAGACAAAACCGCCTCAAATTAAGATTGAAGGATATCATGTTTTTGATAAAGTTGTTAGAATTAGAAAACAAAAACACTCACATAACTGTGAGTGTTTTTGTTTGGAGCGGAAGACGAGATTCGAACTCGCGACCCTCGCCTTGGCAAGGCGATGCTCTACCACTGAGCCACTTCCGCAAATATGGTGGAGATAAACGGAATCGAACCGTTGACCCCCTGCTTGCAAGGCAGGTGCTCTCCCAGCTGAGCTATACCCCCATAAAAGCCGGTGATGGGACTCGAACCCGCGACCTGCTGATTACAAATCAGCTGCTCTGCCAATTGAGCTACACCGGCCAGTGTTCCAGAGCGCTTGTCTCTTGAGCACGTTTGATAGTATACCAAAGAAAACTTATTTTGACAAGCCCTTTTTTCATTTTTTGTTAAAAAACTTTACGATTTTACATCAGTTCGCTTAACGGTCGAAAAGACATCCGATGAATTGCACAAGGTCCCACGTCTGCAATCGCGCGCAAATGCGCTTCTGTAGGATACCCTTTGTTGACTGCAAATCCATATGCCGGATATTCTTTGTCGTAAATATCCATCAGATGATCCCGATAAACTTTCGCTATAATAGAAGCTGCCGCAATAGAGATACTTTTATTATCCCCTTTTACAATAGCCTGCGCAGGCAATGTAATTTGCGGATTTGGCAATCCATCCACCAAAACAAAATCAGCTGACTGTGGCAATTTTTCCACTGCGCGGCGCATCGCTAAACGGCTGGCCTCTAAAATATTGACTGCATCAATAGTCTTTTCATCCACCTCCGCAATAGCCCAAGCGACAGCCTGTTCTTTGATTAATTTGTCCAATTGGATTCTTTGCTTTTCAGAAAGTTTTTTCGAATCTTTGATTTCCGGTAAATCAACATCTTCCGGCAAAATTACCGCCGCCGCTACTACAGGACCTGCTAGCGGTCCCCGCCCCACTTCATCTGTCCCGGCAACCATCGTATACCCCATTGCTTTTACCTGTTGTTCATATTGCCACATAGCTGCAATGCGCTGGCGCTCTTTTTCTTTTTTTTCTAGTTGACACTGATACCGTTGAATCAAATTTTGAACAGAACGTCTTTCATCCTGCTGCAGCTTCATTAAGAGCTCCGGCAGTGTTTGCTCTGCTGTCTGCTGCAAAAGACTTTCCAGTTCTTTTACTTTCATCTGTTGTAGTTGCTGAATCTCCATACAAATTCCCTCATCCCGATGAATATTTTTAAATTACATCCTTTTAGGTACTACTGTCATGCAAAAAAGAGCCCATGCTGCAGCATGAGCTCCCCTCGACCTATCCGCTTTATTTATTCATCATCATCATCTAAAGCGCTGTCATCCAGGTCTTCTGCCAATTCTTTCTCAAAAGTATACACAACAGCATCACATTTTGGACAAAGAATCTCTACGGTATCTACATCATCTTCATCTAACATTTCATCATAGAAACAAACGATTTCTCCACATTCCGGACATTCTACCTCAATCAACTCATCATCATACTCATAGTCACAAGGATCTTCACATTCATCACATTCGCCATCACATTCGAATTCGAACTCGTCATCCTCAATGCCCAAAATCTCTTCTACCTTTTCCAGATCTTCATCCATTGCATCCAGAAGTTCTTCTGCGTCCTCTAAATCACTGTCAATGGATTCCACATATTCCTGCAGTTCTTCCTGCTCTTCGTAGAGATCGTCTACTGCTTCGACCAGCTCGTCCAGCACGTCAATCATCGTAGCAAACAATTTCTTTTCTTTGCCATCTTCTAAATCCATGCCATCCAGCATGCCCTTCAGATAAGCCATTTTTCCATAGATATCCATACGCGAAAAACTCCTTTCAAAAATAAAACACTACTGAATAATTTATTTGTTATGCCCGTTCAATATAAGCGCCTGTTCTGGTATCAATACGCAGAACTTCATCGGCTTCAATAAACAACGGAACATTTACAACTGCGCCAGTTTCCAGTACGGCAGTCTTGCTGCCACCTGTTACAGTGCTGCCCTTAATGCTTGGTTCAGTCTCTACTACACGCAATTCTACTGTATTTGGCAATTCAACCTCCATTACTTCACCTTTGAAACTGGTAACCAGACAAACCATGTTCTCTTTTAAGAATCTCTGACCGCCATCTAACTGTGCTTCTGTTAAATTGCTCTGTTCAAAAGTTTCATTGTCCATGAAGACATAGAATTCGCCATCAAAGTACAGATACTCCATCTGTTTCCGCTCCATAACGGCCTCCTGAAATTTTTCACCAGGACGGAATGTGCGTTCAATGGAAGCTCCTGTTTTCAGATTTTTAATCTTTGTTCTTACAAATGCTGCGCCTTTTCCTGGCTTTACGTGCTGGAAATCCACAATCTTGCAAGGGTCTCCATCCAATTCAATTGTCAATCCTGTTTTGAAATCGCTTGTATCAATCATACAACGTCCTCCTATAAAATAATCAATTCTTTTGGTGAATGGGTCAAATTAATACAGCCATCCTTTTTCACGACAACCAGATCCTCTATTCTGACA
Organism: uncultured Peptococcaceae bacterium; assembly: GCA_910585405.1. Lineage (GTDB taxonomy): Bacteria > Bacillota > Peptococcia > Peptococcales > Peptococcaceae > UBA7185. Next base: position 146,045 of record CAJUDO010000001.1, read on the forward strand.
CCACCCCAATTCGGCAGATAAAGACCGGGTTCCACAGAAATCACTGTGTTCTCCTGAATAATCTCCTCTGCTCTTGGAGAAAATCTAGGTTCTTCATGAATTTCAAGCCCTACGCTATGCCCGAGGCCATGCCCAAAAAAGGGACCATATCCCGCATCCTGAAACACATTCTGCGCCACCGCATGAATCTCGCTGCCAGTCACCCCGGCTTTGATTGCCTGCAATGCATCTTCTTGTGCTTTTCTTACTAGATTATAAACTGTTTCTTGCTTTTCGTCAACTTTTCCCAACGCAATTGTCCGCGTCATATCAGAACAATATCCCTGATAAACACAGCCGTAGTCCATGGTGATAAAATCCCCCACTTCTACTTTCTTATCAGAAGCCACGCCGTGCGGCATAGAAGAACGCTTCCCAGAAGCTACAATGGTATCGAAGCTCACTCCGGAAGCACCGCTTCGCCGCATCTGGAACTCTAATTCCATGGCAATTTCTTTTTCTGTCATACCTGGTTTAATCAATTTTAATACATGGGCAAACGCCTCGTCACCGATTTCCTCGGCCCGCCCAATTGTGGCAATCTCATCTTCGTCCTTAATCTGGCGCAATTCTTCCACAAAGCCTTTTAACGGTGTGATCGCTTTCCGGCGTACCTGATTTGCCAGCAGATCAAATTCCTCCACTGTACAACGGTCACTTTCAATACCTAATGTTACCACTTCCAGGTCTTCCATCAGCATACGAAGTGTTACCACTGGCGCATATTGACGAAACTGTACCAATTTGCAGCCTCTCGCTTGCTGCTGTGCCTGTTCGATATAGCGAAAGTCAGTCATTAAATAAACACTGCTCTGTGTTACCAAAACCCAACCAAAGGTCCCGGTAAAACCAGTTAGATACTGGCGATTTTCTTTTGAAGTGACCAAAAAGCCGTCCAAATCCAATGCTTTCATTTTCGTCTGTAATTTTTCAATACGCTCACGCTTCATCATTTTGCTTCCCCATTTCTACTGCATACTGCAAGGCTAACATATAACTCATCGCACCGAAGCCACAAATTTGTCCCACGCAAACTGGTGCCAGCATAGATACGTGCCGGAACTCTTCTCTGGCATGAATATTGCTCAGATGAATCTCAATCGTAGGAATTTCTACAGCTTCAATAGCATCCCGTATGGCCACACTCGTATGTGTGTAAGCACCAGCATTTATAATAATATACTGATATTGCCCTTTCGCATTATGAATTGCATCAATCAATGCCCCTTCATGATTACTTTGCAGAAAGCTCAACTGACAATTTAACTCTTTTGCGCGACGCTGCATCTCTTGTTCAATGTCAGCCAGCGTTGTCGTCCCATAAATTTCCGGTTTTCTCGTCCCCAGTAAATTAAGATTTGGACCATTCAAAACTAAGATACGCAACATGACTCACCTCGTTTTAATGATACCATAAAATTCCTGTTCCCGACAAGCCCTTTTCTGTACATTTTACATACCACTTACAGCAATGTCTGCAACACGCACTGTTGGAGCGCCCTGACCGCCAAAAAACGTGAGGTCATCACCCACTCCGGAAATTTTCTGCAACAATTCTTGAAAATTTCCAGCAATAGTAACTCCACGTATCGGACGAATAAACTGGCCATGTTCAATCAAAATACCTGAAGCCCCGAACGAGAAATCTCCAGAAACAGCATTGGCAGTATGCGCACCCATAATTTCTGTAACATAAATTCCTTTCTCTACTGCTGCAACCAAATCCTGAGGTGATTCTTTTCCCGCCGCTAAATAATAATTCGTGGTCCCTACATGAGGAACTCCTTTATAGGAACCCCGCACGCCATTGCCGGTAGAATGGGTATTAGCTTTCGCTGCAGATAAGGAATCATACAAATACTGCTGCAGATATCCATCTTTCAATAACACTGTGCGCTGTGTAGCTACACCCTCCCCGTCAAATGCTGCCGAGCCCAGCCGCCCTGGTAAAGTACCGTCATCAATCAATGTTATATCTGAGCTGGCTACTTTTTGTCCTAATCTTCCCGCAAAAAAAGATCTCTGTTTCTGTACAGCTTCTCCAGAAAAACAAGAACTGATAATCCCAAAAATTTGCGCTGCAATCATAGGCTCTAGAATCACATCCATTACGCCGCTGGCCACCGATGCTGCCCCCAACAACTGTACAGCCCGCTGCGCAGCCATTCTTCCCGCTTTCTCTGGTGATAGTTCCTGTATGGCAAGGCTAGAATCCATTCCATACCCACTTTGCTGTTCTCCGTCTTTTTCGCCTAAAGCCAAACAGAATAACCCACAATAACTGCCCTTTTGATGCAGACATACTCCGTGACTGTTTGCCAGCCACATTTCCACATCGCCTTCTTCATACCCTGACCGCTCGATGCGTTGTACGCGCTCATCCCATTGCTGCGCTTGACGTGCCGTTTCCTGCGCTAATTCCAGTTTGGCATCCATAGTAGACTGTCCAATCATCGCATCATACAAATTCAGTTTAGGATACTGCCTGCTTTGCCTGGGAAATTGCAGCAGCGGCTCTGCATCATTGTATTTACTGTTTGCAATAGCCTGCACGACCATTTTATCTAAAGCAGTGCTTCGAAAGTCTGAAGAAAAAGAAAATCCCTGCCTTTGTCCTTTTATAATCCGCATCCCAACACCTTGGCTATCGGATTGTTTGATCTCGTCCAGGCTTCCTTCTTTCATTTCCACTTCTAAAGAACGATTTTTTACTATAAATAATTCTGCACTGTCTGCACCTAATTGCCGCGCTTTCTGCAAACCCGTTTTTGCAAAATCTAAAAAGTTCCTGCTCATTCTGTTTCCCACCCTCATGATTTTATTCGATTTCTATTCTAATGCCGGTTACACTTCCCGTTCCGTCACCAGCACCCTGTATCCTGTTATGCCTTGATTTTCCTCCATAATTTGTTCACTTTCAATTTGCTCTGCGCCAATAATATGTCCACTGACATACACTGCATTCGCCACCATTGGCGCCTCCACAAGCAAATCGCCATGTACATAACAAACATCCAGCGTCACAGGCTGCGGCACTGTCACTTGCAACGTTTCCTTCCCTGCACTGATGACCAAGGGGAAACTGCAAGAAGTATCCAGTGCAAATGTATCTTTCTTGGCCACGACAATGCTTGGTTGCTGCACTGTTTCCACGTTCTCTGCTATTTGCCAATCTGCAACCTGACTCCAGGGGAATTCCAAAAGCTGCACACAGCCCGAGACCTTCTTCTTTACACTGCCAGCGTACGCTTCTGACTGTATGCTGATTTGATTCTCTGCTGTTTCCTGCAATTGCACCTGCGCGCTGCCCGCTTCCTGATTGATGCAGATACTTTCCAGACTGCCCGAAGTTTCCAACTGCTGCAGCGCCATATTCCACCCGCTCCAGGCCAGCAGCCGGCTCTGCTCCTGCCGTACCATCTCATCACTGGCGGCATACCCGTCAGAAAGTGTCAGCAGCAACAAACTTCCCCATAACATCGTGCACGCTAAAAAGAACAGCATCATGGACAGGATATATCCGTTTTGCTTCTTCCACATTCTCATTGATTGGCTCCCGTACCACCTACAGTCAAACCGCAGATTTTCAATGTAGGCTGTGCATCAGATACAGGCGCACTTTGCCCGTTTTTCCCGCAGGTTCCGATGGCATATCCCAAGTCATTTCCCACCATCTCTACTTTGCGCAAACTTTCCGGACCGTTACCCGCCAACGTAGCGCCACGCACGGCGCGGGTAATTTCCCCATGTTCAATGAGATACCCTTCCGCTACGTCAAACACATAATCTCCATTCAGACTGTTCACCTGACCGCCGCCCATTTGTTTCACATACAGACCGTATTCTGTAGACGAAATAATATCTTCCACTTTATCATTTCCCGGCGCGATATAGGTATTGCTCATACGTGTAATCGGCTTTTCTCTGTAAGACTCCCGACGACCGTTTCCAGTTAACGCTGTACCTGTCCGTACAGCAGTCTGATAATCATTCATATATTGCTTCAAAATTCCATTTTCAATCAGCACTGTTTTCTGCCCTATATGCCCTTCATCGTCATATTGATAGCTGCCATATTTTCCTGAAATAGTGGCGTCGTCTATCACAGTAATCTTCTCAGAAGCCACCTGCTGCCCGATTTTTCCGGCATAAGCAGACAACCCTTTCTGCACCAAATCCCCTTCCAGGCCATGCCCACATGCTTCATGGACCATTGTCCCACCGGCTTCACTGCCCATGACAACCGTCATTTGTCCTTTCGGGCAAGGCTGCGCTGACAGTAAGGTCACTGCACGCTGTGCAGCTTCCCGACCTAACGTTTCTACGGACTTCTCGTCAAACAATTCAAATCCGCAGGTTCCACCCAGAGAAGCAAAACCCGTCTGAATTTGACCCTCCTGCTGCGCAATACTATTGCAGGCAAACCGAATCCGCGTCCGTTCGTCCTCCACATAGGTGCCCTCACTGTTGGCAATCAATACATTTTGTACGACGTCACTGTATCCCAACACCACCTGCTTGATGGCTTTGTCTAAAGCTCTCGCCTCCGCCTCCGCTATCCGCAGCAATGCAATTTTATCGTCAAGCTCTATCTGCTCCGGGCGTTGCCGCACCACCTGCTGTACGCCTTTAGGAGAAATTTGAAATTCCTGTACAGATTTTTTCTGTCGGTTTTCACGAGCCACCTGTCCGGCCAGTTTCGCCATTTTTCGGCCATTCTCCAGAGAAACATCGTTGCTGTGTACATAAGATGTGCTCTCCCCTGCAATCACCCGAATGCCCATACCCAAATCAATCCCCGTATTGATTTTCTCTATTTTGCCATCTTCACAGCTGATGGCAACACTTTCTTTCTGCTCTATAAAAATTTCTGCAAAATCTGCACCGGCAGCCAAAGCCGAATTTAATATTTCTTTGACCTCTTTTTTCTGCATGATATGCCTCCTCTATAAATAATCCACGCCTTTCAACCGCACAATTTGCCGTTGCTGAAAAACCTTTTCCCGCCAACAGCCTTCCAACACAAATTCTACTGCACAGACCCTGTCGGCGTCCGTTGTGTATTCGCCATCCTTATCTAAATACGTAAGAAGCAAATTCGAAATAAAATTTGCCATAGGTTGACGGCTCTGTTGTGTATGTTCGCGGCGATAAAGTATTTTCCCTTCCAATGGGTAAACGTGGGCGCTCGCCTGCTGATCCTCCCCTAAATTATAATAGATAATCTTTGTCTGCTGCAAGACTAATTGTTGTGACTCGCAACCAAGCACCGCTGTACTCTTAGAAATATCTTCGGCCAAAAGACTGGCTGCAATCATCAAATTGTCCTCCAACTCCAATCTGGCATTGTGCTGTTGCCGCTGTTCGGCAACAAAGAAGAAACAGCGCAGAAAAAAGACTGACAACAAAGACAGCAGACTTAACACCACAAGAACCTCCGCCAATGTAAACCCTTGCTGTGTCTTGAACTTTCTGCTGCATCCTTTATTCATCGTCCCCATCTCCACGCATCGCATAATAGAACTGCCAGACTTGCGCCCCATAAGAAACTGTGACCTTTTTTTCTATCAACTTTGCGCCAAGCTCCTGCTCTGCCACATCAATCTGCCAGCCCTGGGGCAGCTGAGGAACTTGCTCCGCCAAAACACTCTGCGCCAAAAATACCGCCTGTTCGTTTTGTGCCGCGCGCTGTCTGCTTCTCTCTGCCAACAGACTCCATTGCCACACACTTTGCAAAAGAAGCAAACAAATCGCTAAACTGACCAATACTTCCGGCAGAGTAAAACCATTTTTACAATATAGCCTTTTGGGACACTCTGGTACGCCCTGTCTGATAATAATACACATACCGTTTGCATTCCCCCTTCTGTAACAAGATATGCCCATTTTTCTGAATGCTCTTATCACAATTGATAATAATCGTTTCTGCCGTAATTTTATCTATCCTGTTGGGCAGTTCCCGCCTGCGCAAATGTTCGGTGCTTCCTGCATAGCGAACACTATACGTGTAAGGCTGTTTATACCGATAAAATGTGATGGTTACTAGCTTGTCAGCTTTTTCCGCGGCTCTCTGTGCCCAGCGAATATCACGATGCAGCTGCTGGATTGCATAATCCATCTGCACGTTCCGCCAATTATGAACCAGAGAAGGAATCGCCAAACTGCACAGCAAGGACAGCAGTACCAGCACCACCAGCATTTCCACTAACGTAAATCCATTTTGCGTATCTTTTTTTCTCTGCATGCCGCCACCTCACAATAAATATTGATAGGACTGCAACAAGGGCAGAAATAAACTGCTGGTCAACAGCAATACCAGCACCCCTAAAAAAATGACAAAGCAAGGCTCCAGCAGGCCAATCATTGTAGTCAAACGCTGCTGAAACTGCTGCCGATAATATTGACTCAGCTGCAACAGACCTTGGGATAATGCACCGCTGTGTTCGCTGACTGTCAGCATCTGACATGCCATCTGTGGAATAAAGGTACATTGCTGCATCCCAATACTCAAGCTATAGCCCTGCGCAACATTTTCCGCCAGCTGCTCAACTTCCTCAATGAACAAACTGCGGCCATAAATTTGCTGCACTGCCTTTAAGCTTTGAAGCAAAAGCATCCCTCCAGAAAGCATCATGCCCAACGCCTGCGCAATCTGTACAAACCAGTATTGCTGATAGAGCTTTCCCACCACCGGAAGCTTCAATAACCCTTTTTTCAGCACCACACGTACTTTCGGATGTTTCCCCCAACGCTGCAGCTGCCATAAGAACAACACTGCTGATAAAACTATGACAGCAAGCAGCAAAGGCCAATTATCACGCAGCCACGCGCTGCTCTCTATAAGCCACTGCGTCAACACTGGCAACTGGGCATCAAAATTTTCATAAGTCTGTACAACTGTTGGAACTACCAGAAAAAACATGGCACCTAAAGCAAATATCATCAGCAATAAAAGCACTGCTGGATAAAACAACGCAGAAAAAAGCATCTGTTTCGTTTTATTTTGCTGCTGAAAATAGATAGCCGCCTGGCCAATTGTCTCTCGCAACACGCCGTTTTCTTCTCCAGCTAAGACAAATTCCAGCAAAACCGGCGAATAGCGAATCTTACTCTGCTGCAACGCCTGTGTAAAGGTACGTCCCTGCCTTACCCATTCCGCCAGTTCCAAAAGGAACTTTTTGCAAAGCGGCTGCCGCATCTCTGTGCCGATTAATAATAATGCTGCTGTCAATGGCATTCCGCCGTCTAACGCAAAAGATAGCTGCTGGCAGATCAGTTGCAGCTGCTGTATGGATAGCCTGCGCACCCATAGGATTTCTGTATCGGCCCATATCGTTATTTTTTCTACTGCTCTATCCCATAAACTCATAATTGCGGCCCCACTACTGCAATCAGCTCTTCCATCGTTGTCCTTCCTTCCTCTACTTTACGCTTACCATCCTCCACCAGAGAAACAAAACCTGCCAACACCGCTTGTTGCCGCTGTAAAAATACTTCATACTGGCTCAGTAATTGCCTAAAAGTATCGTCACAGAGCATAACCTCTTGAATAGCCAGCCTTCCCTGCATGTTGCCCTCAGCGCACCTGCGCACCAAACGCTGCGCAACGACACCATTTAAACAGCTGGCCAGAAGGTGAGAGGCAACTCCCATCTCTACCAATCTCTTGATGGCCCCCAATGCATTGCTGGTATGCAAAGAAGCCAACACCAAATGTCCTGTATAAGCCAAACGTATCGCAATTTCCGCCGACTCTAAATCGCGAATCTCACCTACCATAATAATATCCGGGTCCTGCCGCAATATACTGCGCAGTCCGTGGGCAAAAGTCAATCCCGTTTTTTCGTTGATCTGCACCTGATTAATTCCCTGCATCTCATATTCCACCGGATCCTCCAAAGTGATAATGTTGCTGCCTTTTTTCCGCAGACTATCCAGCATACTATATAAGGTGGTAGTTTTTCCGCTGCCGGTAGGCCCGCAAACTAAAATCATGCCATGAGGAATCTGCAATAACCTCTGCACCTTTTCTAAATTTTCTTCCGAAAAGCCCAATTGCTCAATCTCCAGCATAATTTCCTGCTGCCCCAAAATGCGCAGCACCATCTTTTCACCTTGAAACAGCGGTAAACTGGAAATACGCAAATCAAATTTTTGATTTTGCCACAGCACTGCCAAATGTCCATCCTGCGGCAATCGTTTTTCTGTGATGTCCATCTCTGCCATCACTTTTATACGGTTTAAAATTAGCTGCTGCATTACGCCCTTTACCCGCTGCTCTTCCCTCAGCTGTCCATCACAGCGAAATTTCACCAACAGATACTCTGTACGCGGCTCTAAATGAATATCACTGGCTCGGCACAGCAACGCCTGCCGTAAAATATAGTTGATCATTCCAGCGGCTGTCTGGGCATCTTCCACCTGCTCCTCAATATCATAAATTCGATGCTGTCCGCTTTCCATCTCATTAGCTTGTCTGCCTGACGCAGTCTGAAAAAAACGTACCATCCTAATCCCTCCTGTATCACTCGACACTCCATGCAATGTTTCATCGCAAATACCATATCATGGAAATTCCATTTCTACAAGAAAAGACTTCCGACAAAATGCGCCGACAAACAAATAAAGAAGAAAAGGAAGGCAATATGCATTGCTTCCTCTTCTTCTTTTTCGACAAACTAACCGCTATAAGACACGCATGTTCTTCTGTTTTCCATTATTCTTAAAGGATTCACATAGCCGCTCCATAAATATCCTGTATTGATACTGCCATTACACACTCTGGTTTTCCTCATCATAAAACTCTCGCACCATTGTAAACGTTTCCTCTGCATGCAAACCAGTCTGTGTTTGACCAGCATAGTGGAACTCCAACATCCCGCCATTTCCATCCGCTAATACATCCGCCTTCACCTGAATCATCTGTAAATCACGACGACTGCGCAAACGAATCCAATGATACCGGTCATCATGGTCCACCACAAAAAAAATTCCTGCTCCCTTCAGCATTCTTTTCAGCTTGTCAATCTCCTGACGGCCTGCCGAACAGCCCGCACCGCCGGTAAGCATATTCCATACCTGTTCATCTGGATTAGCTATAATCATTTTTCTGCCTCCTTAATCCCATTCTATGTACTTTACCATCTATCCTGTTTGAAAACGTTTTTCGCTATTTCAGTATAGCATAAAAGCTACTTTTTATGAAAGACATTTCGCTGTTGCAAACTAATTTTACCTATAATCCTGCATATACCACACCTTTCTGGCAAAAATATAGCATAATATGCCCCACGAACAAAACATAATATATACAATATTAAAAATATGTATCCAAATTCTCTTTCTTTTTTCTGCATACTGTATTATACTTTGTTACATTATCATTTCTAATTCACTATATGGAGGAGGATTTCTTGTGTCCCAAGGAAAAAAATCATTGGGTCTCGTTCCCAAATTGCTCATCGGGATTATCGCCGGTATTCTCATTGGCATGTTCTTCCCGAAAATCTTAGTACAAATTTTAGTTACGATTGCATCCATCTTTTCTCTCTTTCTGAAATTTGTCATTCCTTTTATCATTTTGTCCTTTGTGATTGCTGGAATTGCCGATTTGTCACAGGGAGCCGGCAAATTGCTGGGTATTACCACTGCTATCGCCTACGGCTCCACGATCACAGCCGGTATGTTGGCATACCTTGTTTCAACCACTATATTTCCAACCATTTTAGGTTCCGAATTATCTAGCAATATTGGAGATCCCGGTGCTGGAATGCTTTCTTCCCTGATTAACATTCCACTGGAGCCAATGTTTGATGTCACAGGCGCGATTGTATTCGCCTTTATTATGGGAATTGGCATTTCTTACGTACGTACCTCCGGAAAGGGCGAGGTACTTTATCATGCTGTGATGGAGTTTCAGGTTATCGTACGCAAAGTATTAGAAGTCATTATCATTCCTTTTCTGCCTGTTTACATCGCCGGCACTTTTGCTAATATCGCCTACTCCGGTCAGGTATTCAGCATTCTTGGCGTTCTTTGGAAAGTATTCTGCACGGCTATTCCATTGCAATTGATTTACTTATGTGTGATGTTCTGTATCGCTGGCGCTATCGGCAAAAAAAATCCGCTCCAGCTCATAAAAAATCAGATTCCCGCCTATTTGACCGCAGTTGGTACCCAATCCTCCGCAGCTACCATTCCTGTGAATGTATCCTGCGCAGAAAAGAACGGTGTGTCGAAACAAATTCGTGAATTCGTTGTCCCACTGTGTGCAACCATTCACTTAGCCGGAAGCATCACCTCTCTGACCTGTTTTGCAGTTGCATTGCTGTACATGAACGGTATGGACTATTCCTTCAGCGTTTATATCCCATTCCTGTTTATCTTAGGCATCGCAATGGTTGCCGCACCAGGCGCACCAGGCGGCGCAGTGATGAGCGCTCTGCCTTTCCTGCCTATGATTGGGATTGCGGTAGACGGTCCATTGGCTTCTCTTATGATTGCGCTCTATCTCACGCAAGACAGCTTTGGCACCGCAGCTAATGTTTCTGGTGACAATGCCATTGCAGTAGTAATAGATACCATTAATAAAAAAATGCACCCCTCAAAGCAAATATAATTTTCCATAGCAGATTTTGTCATATTCTCAACGATACGGCAAAATCTGCTTTTCCTTTTCTCCACAACACAAACAGGGCATAAAAAAGGAGGTATCTGCATCACACAAAATACCTCTCTGTTACATATCCCATTTATAAGACCTACGCATTCTCGCTGATGTAATCTACGATAGCGCCAATATCTTTAATTTTTTCAGCAGCCTCATCTGGAATTTGCAGATCAAACTCACTTTCCAATGTCATAATAACCTCAACTACATCCAGGGAATCGGCATTCAATTCATCAAATCTCGTTTTCATGGTAATCGTTTCGGCATCCACATTTAACTGTTCCGCCACGATATTTCTTACTTTCTCAAAGTAGTCCATACCCGTCACCCCCTTTCCTTTATGCAATATTTCTGCTATTAGGATTCTCTGTTCTGTGTAAAATTCCCTTTTATTTTTTCTACAAAGTTGCTTTCACAACAATGACAGGCCACCTCTATCGCCTTGCTGATTGCCTTGGCCTTTGAACTGCCGTGACAAACAACGCTCACGCCGTTCACTCCTAAAAGAGGCGCGCCGCCATATTCCGCATAATCCATCTTATGCTTCAAGCTGCGCAAAGCCGGTTTCATCAGCAGCGCACCGGTTTTACAGCGCATAGACGCCATCACTTCCTGCTCCAGCATGGTCATAATCACTTTGGCCATACCTTCCATGGTTTTCAAAACCACATTGCCTGTAAAGCCATCGCAGGTCATCACATCTGCCGCACCTGCAGGCACGTCACGGCCTTCGATATTTCCGATAAAATTGATATCCGACAGCTCTGCCAGTCTCTGATAGGCCGCCTGGGTGAGCTCGCTTCCTTTTGTCTCCTCACTGCCGTTATTAATCAATCCTACCTTGGGCGCAGCAATTCCCATCACGCTGTGCATATAGATACTGCCCATCTGCGCAAACTGCACCAAATTTTCTACATTGACATTGGTGTTTGCCCCGGCGTCCACCAAAAGCCTACCGCCAGCCATTGTCGGGATGATACAGCCAATAGCCGGTCGGCTTACGCCTTTGATACGGCCTAGCCCAAACAGAGCCGCAACCATCTGTCCGCCAGTACTACCTGCCGATACCACCGCATCCGCTGCGCCTTCCTTCACTAATCTCGTCGCCACTGTAATGGAAGCATCCTTTTTACGCCGGTAGGCCGTAGCCGGATGGTCTGCCATCTCAATCACTTCATTGGCTTCCACTAACTCAACTTTTTTTCTCTCTACGTGAGGTGCCTGCGCCAATACTGCCTCTATTTTATCCCGTTGACCTACAAAATATATTTTTTCCACTTGAGAATACTGCTCCAAGGCTTGCAAACCACCCAATACAATCTCCTGTGGTGCATGATCGCCGCCCATGGCATCTAATGCAATCTTCATGGATACATCCTTTCCCTGTCTCCTAACTTCCGCCAGAATTTTATGCTGACGTACTACTGCATTCTTATGCTGACAACTCCGTTTTTATTTCCATACAGCAAAAACGCAATCTCTAAAACGTCCTTCTACCGACCCTGCAATGCAAAATGTTTAGATCCTATCGGCATATCGAATTAACAGAAAAAATTTTCCGTTCATCCCTGTTTCAGCGCATCCAAGGACCGTTGGATCTCATCCTTGCCATCTTGTACCACATCATAATAAATTTGCAGTTGCTTTTCTATCTTTTCCATGATGTCATCTGCGTAGTTAAAGGCGCCCAAGGTAATATCGTGTGCTGCCTGATTTGCTTCTTCCAGCATCTCCCGTACACGGATTTCCGCCAAGCGATAAACCTCTGTCTCTGACACCAGTTCCTGGGCACGAGCACGGGCCTCCTCAATGATGCGTTCATAGTCTTCCTGTGCCTTGCGTTTAATCTGTTCCTCTTCCCGTTTCACCCATTGGGCATCTCGAATATCGTCAGGAACACTGGAACGGATTTGGTCAATAATTTTATACAATTCCTCCGGATCTACGATAATCTTATCTGTCTGCATAAAAGCCCGTTTACTGCCTTCAATGGTACTTTCCAACTGATCTAACAAATTATAAATACTCACTCCGCTGCCTCCTCACCAAATTTATGTTTCACATAAACGATACGAGTATCACCATAACATTTTTCTTTATATATAAAATATATACTATTTTCCACCGAAAGGGAAGTATTTTTTGCACATTCCAAAAGAATCATTCCTCCTGGTGCCAGCAAATGGGATACCGCTAACTGATTCAACACCTTTTCATATAATCCTCCCGCATAAGGTGGGTCCACATAAATCAAATCAAATTGTCGCCCCTGTCGGCCCAACGCGCTAAGCAAAGCAAAGGAATCTCCCCGCAGAATGCGGCAGCGCGCTTCCTGTTTACAGGCCGCTACATTGTATGCTATCACCTGCAAGGCATCATGGTCCTTCTCCAGAAGCACCGCCTCCGCAGCACCGCGGCTCACCGCTTCTAAAGCAATACTGCCCGTACCGCTGAACACATCCAAAAAACGGCTGCCAAACAACAATCCATCCACAGAACTGAACACCGCTTCCTTAACTCGATCAGCTGTGGGTCGCGTTTTCATACCCTGCACACTTTTTAATTTTCGTCCCCGATTTTGTCCTGCGATCACACGCACATCCATCACCCTGTTCTATGATACTATACTGCGCAACCCTTGCCAAGGTATTTTTCTCTGCCATCATAGCCACATAGCAAGATACGCTGCATATCATTATATCACAAAAACGCACCTATCGCGTAAAAATACCAGAATACTCCAGCATAAATAAAAAAAGATTACTCATACTAAACAGCGTAAGACAAAATCTTATGCTCCACCCTTCCACAAAAAGACTGCTGTGCAATTTATGACAGAATCCTCCCCTCATTCTGTCGCCGGCAGTCCTTTTGTTTTATTTTCACCGTATAGCTTTTCACATTCCGAAAAAAATATAAAAAAGGAGGTTCGGCAATGCACAAAAAAGAAAAAAAATGCATTGAAAAGAAAAAGCAAAAAACAGGTCAGGAAAAGACTCCATCCATAAAAACAACCATCCCCGGCAGTAAGTTCCAGCTGTATCAGCAATGGGATTTGCTGCCTGAGCTGGCGTTAGAAGCCCATGATCTGCTGCGCGGAGAACACGGTGGTGAAATTCCCGGCGTAAAGCTCACAGAGGAAGTGGGAAAGTTCGCTACGATTCACACTGTTACAATCCTGGATGAACGTGGCAGCCGCATTATGCAAAAGCCGGAAGGTACTTATGTCACCATCTTTTCCCAAGAGCTGGCTGTCAATCACCGCGGCGTCCAGCAAGAGCTCGTCCAGGTGGTACGTCAAGAGCTGCAAAAATTTGTACAGCTCCCCACTTTACAGGATACCGTTCTCGTCGTAGGTTTTGGCAACTGGAAGTCCACTCCCGATTCCCTGGGACCGCAGCTAATCAACCAATTGATGGCTACCCGTCACCTCCACGGCAACGTCCCCGAAGAAATCCTGAAAGGCGTGCGTCCCGTTGTCACCATAGCGCCCGGCGTGTTGGGCATGACCGGTATCGAATCTGCAGATATCGTGCGCGGCATCGCAGAACGGATAAAACCCAGTCTTATTCTTGCCATCGACGCATTGGCCGCCGGCAGTGCAAGCCGTATCGGCACCACCATCCAAATCAGCGACACCGGCGTAACACCCGGCGTAGGCGTGGGCAACCAGCGGGCTGCAATCAATCAAGAAACCATGGGCATTCCGGTCATCTCCATCGGCGTTCCCACCATCGTAAAGGCCCGCATCATTGCACATAATGTCTTAGAAGAATTCTGGAATCAGCTGCAAACACGCCGTCATCTTTCTCCTCTATTACAGGATCTTCCCCAGCCGGCCCTGCACAATATGATGCAGAATGCACTGCAATCCTGTCAAACCGATTTGGAAGTCACTCCAAAGGAAATCGACGATCTCGTGCGCAACTGCAGCGTCATCCTGGCCAACGCCATCACCCAGACACTGCATCCCAACATGAACGCCGACTTCGCCGCCAGCTTTTTCTAAGGCACCAACTCAATTCAAACAACAGCCCCTTTCAAAGGACAAGGCTCCTGCCAACGCAATGTGGCAAGAGCCATTTTTATATCGCCAAAAATCCACTCGGCAGGTTATTTTTTTGCACTGATCTGGTCTAAATACTGACGCAATTCCTGCAAATCCGCCTCATCAATTCCCTGACCATCATACAAAGAAGCCACCAGACTTTTCAACGAATTTCTGTGCACCCGTTCCAAAAAAGAACGGCTTTCCATCTGCAAATACTCCTCTTTGGCCACAGCCGGTGAAAAATAATGGAACCTCCCCCGTTTTTCTATCGTCAGAAAGCCCCGATCTACTAAACGAGATAAAAAATTTAATACGGTAGTTTTTGCCCAATCTTTCTCTCCTACCAGTTTTTCCAGAATATACGGTGACGCCACAGGTTCCCCTGCATCCCATATAATCATCATCAAACGCAACTCGCTCTCCGGTAAACGTTTCATGTTTTCCATAGCTACAACTCCTTCAACAAATTCTCCCTTTTCTCTTGTTTCTTTTGTTTCCACGAATAAATTTTATAGTACCAAAACTAGATAGTCAATGCCCAGTCCTGTTTTTATACCATTTTTTTCTTAAAACATTCTTGCGGATAAAGGTAAACGCTGCTTCCTCGCCCTCATTTTTCAGCAGCAACAGCAATGTTTCCAAGAGAGCCTGAGACTCAGGATGCATCAAATAAGCCTGCTTGGAATGTTCATAATACGCATACGGATCACTATCACAGTACTGCTCTTTGCGATAAGTCTTACTGGCCGCCATACGGTCACAGAACATCTCCACTACGTATTTCTCTGGCATACGAATGCCCGTCAGCATATGATCCCCCGTTGCACTATAATCAATCCAATACTCCAGATGATGTTTGTTCCGTCCCTTATGGTGCAGCCAGGCCGCGCTGTATCCCTTCGCCTTTCGCTCCGCATCATTGGGACTGCGATCGCCCTGATAATATCGCGCGCCCGCCAAAAATTCTGCTGGCATATATTTTGACAAATCATGGGTAATTCCCTGATAATATAATCCTACTTTGAAGCAATGTTCCATCACCAGCTTTTTGTGATGACTGATTGTTTTCAGATGCTCCAACCACTTCATGTACATCCCTGCCTCTACAGTTTTTCTGTTTCATTATAACAAAAAATCATAAAAAAATAAAAGTAAAATGTAAAGAGGTATTGTATTTTATCCTGCAATCATGCTATGATAAAGAAAAATATACTGCATTACATACGCACAATCCTATTTTGAGGTGATATTTTCATGGAAGCATTGACACAAGCAACATTCCAGCAGCTTTTGCTGGACGAAAAGCGCACCGGTCTGGTCCTCTTTGTAAAAGAAGGCTGCCCTATCTGTCAAGAATTGCACCCACTCGTCGAAGAAATTGAGCAGGGTTATACAGACAAACCCTTCGGCTTCTATTATGTAGATGCCGTCGCTGAAGAAAGCTTTTACAAAAGCCTCAAGCTTCAGGGCACCCCTACCGTACTGTTCTACCGTGACGGACAGCAATGCAACAAATTCACAGGTCTGCGGGAATATGAAGAAATCGAGTTCCTCATCGACCGCGTATTGTCCGGCAAATAATATGCCTATATAGACACGCCGTATGTTTCACTGAAAACAACGGCGTGTTTTTATGTTGGTCAATTCGCTTGCTTTTCCTGCTGCAACTTCATTTTTCTTTCTATACTATGATTCCTGCAGATTCATCCTTCTCTGATACACCTGCTCAGCCTTCCTGCGCAAGGGCTCATATTTGGGCTGTTCCAGACCTTCCTCCAAGATTTTCTCCGCCAACCGGCGACTTTGCTCCAATATTTTCACATCATGCACCAAATCAGCAATTTTCAAATCAGGCAAGCCGTGCTGCCGCGTGCCCAATACCTCGCCTGCGCCCCGCAGCAAAAAGTCCTCCTCGGCAATCACAAACCCATCGGTATATTTCACCATGACCGCCATGCGCCGCTTACCATCATCCGTTTTGGGCTCTGCCACCAGAAAACAATACGCCTGCTCGCCGCCTCTGCCTACCCGGCCCCGCAGCTGGTGCAGCTGCGCCAGACCAAAACGTTCCGCATTCTCAATGACCATCACATTTGCATTGGGCACATCTACACCCACCTCAATTACCGTGGTGGATACCAATATTTGCAGCATACCGGCACGGAACTGCTCCATAATCTCCCCCTTCTCAGCAGGAGGCATTTTGCCGTGCAAGAGTCCCACCCCATAGTCAGGGAATACATTCACCGCCAAATGGTCCGCCAGCTGCGTAGCATTTTCCAAATCCATTTTCTCCGACTCCTCCACCAGAGGACAGACAATATAGATTTGAAAACCCGCTGCCACTTGCTCCCGCAAAAAGCGATACAACCCTTCCCGCTTATGCTCGCCGATACAATAGGTCTTGATGGCCTGCCGTCCCGGAGGCAGCTCGTCAATCACAGAGAGCGCCATATCTCCATAAAGCGTCAACGCCAGCGAGCGGGGAATGGGCGTGGCTGTCATCACCAGTACGTCCGGCGCCAGGCCCTTGTTTTCCAGCGCCAGGCGCTGCCGTACACCAAAGCGATGTTGTTCATCAATCACCACCACGCCCAGATTGGCAAACTGCACCTCCTTCTGAATCAGCGCGTGGGTGCCTACCACCAGCTGGCAAGTCCCATCCTGCAATTTTTTATAGATACACTCCCGTTTTTTCCTGTTTAAGCTTCCCGTGAGCAGCTCCGGCTCCACACCCAATGCCTGCAGCTTCTCCCGCAGATTCAAAAAATGCTGCTCCGCCAAAATCTCTGTAGGCGTCATCAACACTGCCTGATATCCGCCGCTCACTGCTTTCAGCAGCGCATAAACAGCCACCATCGTTTTCCCGCTGCCCACATCGCCCTGCACCAGTCGCTTCATAGCCTTGGAGGATTCCATATCCTTTTTGACTTCTAAAATCACCTTTTTCTGCGCATCGGTCAAGGCAAAGGGCAGCTGCCGGAAAAACTGTCCTGCCAGCACCTCCTGTCTCCCATGGGCAATGCCTTCCTTTTTTTCAATCAGGCTGTGCAGCCCCATTCCCAGCAACAGCTCCAGAAATTCATCGAACACCAGCCTATGCCTAGCACGATTCAGCTGCTGCCAGTCCTCAGGAAAATGAATCTGATAGAGCGCATCCCGATAACCTAGCAAATGATATTCTTCCAGCTCTTCCTGCGGAAGAAATTCCTCCAACCCATCTATCTCCTGCTGCAGGACCTGCTCCACCAGCTTGCGCAGCTGCTTGCCGCTACTGCGCTCCGTACCTCGGTATATGGGCACGATACGCTGAAAATTACGCAAGTCCTCCTCATCCTCAATGAGCTCAAAATCATTCACGGAAATCTGCCGCACTGTACCCTTGCCGACCTTGCCCGTCGCTACAATTTGCAAACCCGGCTGCAGCTTTCCCTTCAAATGATTTTGATTAAACCACACCAGCACTGCATTGCCATCGGCACAGCGAACAGGCACCCGCAGCATCTTCAATCCCCGTCTGGGATAAACCTCCTGCACCTGCCCGAGAATCCCTGTCACGGTTTCCGTATCGCCCTCCTGCATCTCCTTAAGCGGTTTCAAGTGTGTACGATCTTCATAACGGTACGGATAGTGTTCCAGCAAATCGCCCACAGTCACAATCCCCAGCTTTTGCAAATCAGCTGCCCGCTGCTTCCCGATTCCTTTCAAAACCGTAATGGGTTCCTCTTTTTTTCTCATCTCCGCACCTCCTTCTTCTCTTGTTGGACCGAACTACCGCTACTCTGTGATAGAATGTTGCAGACTCCATTCCTTCAAAATACGACCGTCCCGCAGCAAGCTGCGCATTCGCTCTGCATCTCCGTCAGCCAGCGCATCACGATACTCTGCCAATGCTGCCATAATAGTATCAATCTCATATAACAGCGCCGGGCGGTTCATCAAAAACAACTCCGTCCACATATCCTCATTCAGTCTTGCCACCCGCGTGAGGTCCCGAAAGCTACCTGCGCTGAAACCGCTTTCTTCCTTTACCGTAGGGCTTTTAATATAAGCACTGGATACCACATGGGCCAGCTGAGAGGTAAAAGCAATGGTCTGATCATGCTTTTCCGGCGTTGTATATACAATCCGCCCAAATTTCAGCTCAAGCATGAGCTGCTCCACCGTCTTTTTTTTCTCCTCCGGTATCTCTCCTACCGGCGTAAAGATCACGCTGGCGCCTTTGTACAAATCAGCCTGGGAATAGGCAAAGCCTGAAAATTCCCTTCCTGCCATCGGATGGCAGCCGATAAAGATCACACCCCGCGCCGCCAGCACATCCTGCACCGCTTTTACAATACTCTCTTTCACACCACCAGCATCAATTACAATGCTGCCTGGGCGAAAATATTGCTGATTCTCCAAAATAAAATCAATAATCCCCTGGGGATGGAGACAGATAATACTCAAGTCCGCTGCACCCAACTGTTCTGGAATAATCGCCTTATCAATGGCGTCGGCATGAAGCGCCATCTGTACCGATTTACTGTTCAAATCCCTTCCCACGCCCAAACAAGTGTGATGGGTGTATGCTTTTATCGCTTTGCAAAACGAACCACCAATTAATCCTAATCCTACTACTGCAATCTGCATGATATCACCTCAAAAAAATTCTATGTGCCAGTTCACTGCCATTAGTTTACTATTTCTTGTTTTCTCTGGCAAGGCCAATTTGCAAAAGGTTATCTGTTTCCTGAATTTTCAGGACAACGACACCCTGTCGCCAGATGTACAATTTGTCAGAAAAAATATACCATTTTGCTATGGTATCCTAAAATATCGTACTTTTCTCTACTTTCCTGATATGCTATAATAAAATTCGACATTGTACCTAGTATTCACGGTACCCAAAACGATAACCACACAGGAGGTGAGATAGTTGTTCCAAGAAATGCTTCAACTGTATCAAGCCCGACAATCATTTTTCAACCAGCTGCTTTTGGAGCATTTACAACTCTCGGCAATATCCATTCTCTTCGCTCTGATTTTAGGATTGGCACTGGGCATACTCATCGCACAGCAGGACCGATTTTCCCTGCCAGTGCTGGGAACCATCAATTTTATTTACACCATCCCATCCATTGCGCTGTTTGGTTTGCTGCTGCCCTTCACCGGAATCGGCAATAAAACCGCCGTGATTGCGCTCACCGTTTATGCGCTTCTGCCTGTCGTGCGCAACACCTACACCGGTCTGACCAATGTGGATCCTATCATCCTAGAAGCAGGCATCGGCATGGGCAGCACCCCGTGGCAGCTCTTATGGAAAATCAAGCTGCCGCTGGCGCTGCCTGTCATTATGGCAGGTATCCGCAATATGGTCGTCATGGTGATTGCCACCTGCGGGATTGCCTCGTTTATCGGCGCAGGGGGATTGGGCGTGGCCATTTACCGCGGTATCACCACCAACCAGTTCGCCATGACCTATACTGGCAGTCTGATGATTGCCGCCGTGGCCCTGTTCTGCGATATCGCCCTGGGACGATTGGAAAAGTATGTCACATTGCGGATAAACGGCAAAATTCCGACAAAGAAAAAACATGCTTGACAATGGCCATTCTAAAAAGATTTTTGCCCCATGCGCTTGCCAGAAAACATAAACTATTTTACAAAAAGGAGAACTTCACAATGAACCACACCTGCAAAAAAATATTTTCCATCTTGCTGCTATGTACCGTTGCGCTGCTGGCATTCTCAGGCTGCGGTGCCAAACAGGCCCAGCAAACCGAAGCCAATAGCGAACCGCTGCGCGTTGGCTGCAAATCCATGCCGGAACAGATGATTTTACAGGAAATCCTGTCCCAGCTTATTGAAGCAAAGACCGATATCACCGTAGAACGCATTGACCCCATCGCCGGAGGCTCCAGCAATTTGCAGGTAGCAATGGAAAGCGGCGAATTGGATTTATATCCCGAATATACCGGCACTGGCTGGCTCACCGTGCTCAAACTGGAAGAAACCGACAATGCCGATTACATGTTCACCGAGCTGAACAAACGCTACAACGAACAATACGACATGTCTTGGGTCAGTCTCTATGGTTTTGAAAATACCTACACCTTAGCTGTACGCGCAGAAACAGCCCAACAATACCATTTGGAAAAAATCTCTGATTTGGCAGCAGTCAGCGACCAGCTGGTGTTCGGCGCCAACTTCGACTATTTTGAACGAGAAGACGGCTATGATAAAGTCTGCGCCACCTATAATCTGCATTTCAAAGATACTGCCGAGGTCGATATGGGCTTAAAATATCAAACCCTCAATGAAAAGAAATGCGACGTCATCAACGCTTACACCACCGATTCTCAGATTGCCGAATACGGCTTGGTGACCTTAGCCGACGATAAAAAACTGTTCACCGATTACCGCTGCAGCACCGTCGTGCGCAATGACGCTCTGCAAAATTACCCCCAGCTGCAGGAGGTATTGGAACTCATGGACGGACTCATCAGCAATGAAGAAATGATTCAGATGAACTACGACTTGAACACCAACCACCGTCTGGAAAGCGATATCGCCAGAGAATTTTTGCAGGCGAAGGGGCTGGTAGACTGATGGACGCAGTCATCCAGTTTCTGCAGGCGGGAAAACAATATCAATCTCACTGGGCGTTGGAGCCGCTCACCTTGTCCGTCGCTCCGGGAGAATTTCTCAGTATTGTAGGTTCCTCCGGCGGCGGCAAGACCACACTGCTCAAACTAATCAACGGACTTTTGCTGCCCAGCGCTGGCAAAGTATTGGTTTTGGGGCAGGATACCACCCAGGTAGACTTGATTGCACTCCGGCGGCAAATCGGCTATGTTATCCAGGGTGCAGCATTGTTTCCCCATCTCTCTATCGCCGACAATATCAACTATGTGCCCGCACTTTCAGGCACATCGCTGTCCCAGGCACAACTGGCCCGGCTGATGGCCATGGTGGATTTACCACTGGAATTGCTGGAGCGCTATCCCATCAGCCTCAGCGGCGGTCAGCAGCAGCGGGTGGGGATTGCCCGCGCTTTGGCCAACAACCCGCCCATTATGCTCATGGACGAGCCCTTCGGCGCAGTGGATGAAATCACGCGCACCGTACTGCAGGACAGCATTCAGCAGCTGCACCACCAGCTGCAAACCACTATTATTTTTGTCACCCACAACATTCGAGAGGCGCTGCGTTTATCTGACCGGGTCCTGATCATCAATCACGGTCAGGTACAGCAGCTGGACACACCCGCCCACATTCAGCAGCAGCCTGCCAATGAATATGTAGCACGCTTATTACGATAAAGGAGAGATTATGATGCGTAGAAAAGACCGTGAAATCACGGACCTGCAACAGATTACAGCCATTATGGAGCGATGCGATGCCTGTCGCCTGGGGCTCAATGACAACGGCGCACCCTATATAGTGCCCTTATGCTTTGGATATACCGTCAAGGATAAAGCGTATATTACCCTGTTTTTCCACAGCGCCGGTGAAGGCCACAAGCTGGACCTGCTCCGCAAAGACAACCATGTCGCCTTTGAAATGGATACTGCCCACGACCTGTTCTCCCGTGGCAGTGATACATGCGGATATGGGATGCGCTATCAATGCGTCATGGGCACCGGAACAGCTCGTCTTGTCACAGAGGACAGCGAAAAGGCAGCCGCCTTTGACCATATCATGGCCCACTACACCCAGGAGAAGCTGCCCTACAGCAGCACTGCCCTGCATGCCGCTATCATCATCGCCGTGGATGTGCTCTCCATCAGCTGTAAAGTGCATCAATAATACACAATAACACGCCTGTCATAGCAAAAAGAATCGCGCGGACTTCTCCTGAAATCTGCGCGATTCTTTTTCATTTTTATGGTTTTACTGTGCTGCCCGTATTTTCTGTGCTGTAGCCAGCATGAGTTTTAATCTGTTTTCCTGGTTTACCCGCGTAGCGCTGGCGTCATAGTCAATGGCCACGATATTAGCGTCAGGATGGAATTTCTTAATACGCCGCATCATCCCACGGCCACACACATGGTTGGGCAGACAACCGAAGGGCTGTGTGCAGACGATATTATTGACGCCTTCATCAATCAGGGCCATCATCTCGCCAGTCAACAACCATCCCTCGCCCATTTTCACACCATAATCAATGACCTGTCCTGCCAGCTCTTTTGTGCGGCTGAAGCTGGACGGCGCATGAAAGCAGCCGGCCCGTTTTATAGCGCGAATCATATCTTTTTGAATGCCGGTAAAGACATGCATCAGATATTTGGTGATGATGGGCTTGAGTAGCTTGCCGCCATAGCGGATATAATCCTCAATCCCTGTATCGATGGTATAGAGCAAAAAGTCCAGCAGGCCGGGCACCACCGGCTCGGCATTTTCTTTCAGGAGGAACGCCTCCAGATTGTTGTTGCCCAGCGGCGCAAATTTCACATAAATTTCGCCCACGATGCCCACACGCACTTTATCTTTTTTATACACCGGCACTGCCGCAAAGGCGCTCACGATCTCATCCATTTTTTTGCGGATAGCCTTGGGCCCCATGCTTTCTCCTTTGGCAAAGTCATCGTTCAGCATAGCGGTGAAGCGCTCCACCAGCCGCTGGGATACGCCCGCTTCTTTCTCGTAGGGCTCAGTCTGGTTGTGCAGACACATCAGCAAATCGCCGTAAATTACGGCGTTGGCCATCTCATACACCATTTTTTTCGTAATCACAAAGCCGGGGTTTTCCTCCAGCCCGCTAAAATTGATAGAGACTGCTGGCACAAAATCCAGCCCCGCCCGGTCCAATGCTTTGCGCAGCAGACTGATATAGTTGGAGGCTCTGCAGCCGCCTCCTGTCTGAGACAGCATCACCGCCACCTTGTGCACGTCATATTTTCCACTCTGCAGTGCGTCCATCAACTGACCGATAGTCAACTGGGCGGGATAACAGATATCATTGTGACAATATTTCAGACCCATCTGAATAATATTGCTGTTTTGTGTCTCCAGCACTTCCATATGATAGCCTTCCCGCTGGAAGATTGCTTTCAGCATGGAGAAATGAATCGGCAGCATCATTGGCACCAAAATGGTATACTCTTCTTTCATTTCTTCTGTAAACATCAATCGGCCGTTTTTATCGTATTTCAGTTTTGCCATGGCTGCTCACCTCTTTTCTCTCTTTTTCTGCGCAATGGCAGCAAACAGGCTGCGCAAGCGGATTTTTACCGCGCCCAGATTGTTGATTTCGTCAATTTTAATCTGCGTATATAAATTGCCCTGTTTTTCCAGGATGTCCCGCACTTCGTCGGTGGTGACGGCGTCCAATCCACAGCCGAAGGACACCAGCTGCACCAGGTACATATCGGGCTGCTGACTCACATAGTGAGCAGCGCTGTAAAGCCGCGCGTGGTAGGTCCATTGATTCAGCACATTGGTATGGAACTTACCTTTCGCCAGGGGCAGACAATCCTCCGAAATCACCACCGCGCCATAGCTGGTAATCAGCTGGTCAATCCCATGATTTATTTCCGGGTCGATATGATAGGGACGGCCCGCCAGGACAACGATGGGCAGATCGTGCTGCCGTGCAAAGGCAATAGCTTCCTTCCCATATCGTTTCAAATCCTTCAGATAGGCCTGCTGCTCTTTATATCCCACCGTAGCCGAAGCCTTCGCTTCCTGCAGCGTCACATTGTCCTGCTTAAAAAATTGGTACAAGCGTTTCACAAAATGCTTTTCATTGTGAGGACCAAAATATTCTTTCCAAAAACGCACATCCTGCAGGATGGACATATTGGCCGACAGGACTTCAGGATAATAGGCCACCACAGGGCAGTTGTAATGATTGTCACTGATTTTTTCGTCAAAATTGTACGGCATGCAGGGATAGAATATTTTATCGATGCCCTGTTTCTTTATGAGATGGGTCACGCTGCCATGCATCATTTTGGCGGGATAGCATACTGTATCGGAAGGAATTGTCGCCTGCCCTTCCAAAAATAAATCTCTGCTGCCAAAAGGCGCCCGCACTACTTCATAGCCCAACTCCGTGAGAATGGGCTGCCAGAAGTGATAGTTTTCGTACATATTTAACCCCATGGGCAGACCGATGCGTCCTCTTTTTCCCTTCACACTTTTACGCTTCAGAATTTGCTCCCGTTTATAGCGATAGGCATTGTATGTGACATTCAGGAAATTTTTGTCTTGGCTTTTAATCGGCCGTTCGCAGCGGTTGCCCGCAATCAGCTCTCTGCCGTTCTGGAAGCTATTTACTGTCAGCTTGCAATGATTGCCGCAGAGCTGGCAGACCCGCTGGGTGGTTTCATGGGTGAAATTTTCCAGTTCCTCCTGATTTAACAACGAGGATTGGGGCAACTCCAACGTGCGCGCATACAATGCCGCACCGTAAGCGCCCATCAGTCCCGCCAGATTGGGCCGCACGACCTCCACGCCCACTTCCTGTTCAAACGCCCGCAATATGGCATCATTTAAAAATGTACCGCCCTGCACGATGATATGCCGACCCAGGCTCTCTGCCGACGTCGCACGAATGACTTTATACAGCGCATTTTTCACCACGCTGATGGACAGGCCCGCCGAGATATCTTCAATCTCTGCGCCTTCCTTTTGCGCCTGCTTCACAGAAGAATTCATAAACACGGTGCAACGGGAGCCCAAATCCACCGGATGCTCGGCAAACAGCCCCAGCGCCGCAAAATCTTTTACTGAGTAGCCCAGCGCCGTGGCAAAGGTGGAGATAAAGGAACCGCAGCCGGAGGAGCACGCTTCATTTAAGAAGATGGTATCAATGACTTGATTGCGGATTTTGAAGCACTTCATGTCCTGCCCGCCGATATCTATGATAAAATCCACATTGGGCATCATTTTCTGCGCCGCTGTCAAATGGGCAACGGTTTCCACCAGCCCGTCATCCATGGAGAAGGCATTTTTCACCAGTTCTTCCCCATAGCCGGTGGCTGCGCTGCCCACAATGCGCAACTGGGGATTGATACTGTAGACCTCCTGCAGCATCTCCCTCACCAGCTCCACCGGCCGTCCATTGCTCAACATATATTTGCTGTAGAGAATTTCATCATCCTCACCGATAACCACCAGCTTGATTGTCGTGGAACCCGCGTCAATCCCCACGGTGGCACTCCCCTGATATCCTGCCAGTTGTCCTTGAGGAATCACTGCTTTGGCATGTCGCTGTTGAAATTGCTCATATTCGCTTTCATCGGCAAACAGCGGCGGCAAGCCGCTGTCGTACTGTTTCAGAGCCGCAGCATGCTGCATGCGCTCCGCCAAAGCCAGAAAATCCATGGGCTGCTCGCTGGCCGCATACAGCGCAGCGCCGTAAGCTACATAATATTGAGCGTTTTCCGGAAAAATGCCGGTCTTATCATCCAGCTTCAACACATCCACAAAGCTTTTCTGTAAGCCTTTCAAAAAAGTCAGCGGGCCACCCAAAAACATCATCTTTCCTTTGAGCTCCCGTCCTTGCGCCAAACCGCCGATGGTTTGATTGACCACGGCATGAAAAATGCTGGCAGCCACATCTTCTTTGGTAGCACCCTGATTCAAAAGAGGCTGCACATCTGTTTTGGCAAATACGCCGCAGCGGGAAGCAATGGGATAAATACGCTCTGCCTGCAGAGCCAACCCGTCCATTTCTTCCACCGACACATCCAACAACACTGCCATCTGGTCAATAAAGGCGCCCGTCCCCCCTGCGCAGGTTCCGTTCATGCGAACCTCCACGCCGTTGGTCAAAAAGAGAATCTTTGCATCCTCTCCGCCTAGCTCTATCACCACGTCCACCGTTTCTGGATATTGTTCCACCGCGATCTGTGTAGCCACAACTTCCTGCACAAAGGGAATTTGAAAATGCTCTGCCATACCCAGAGAAGCCGACCCTGTCAATGCCAAATAGGCTGGCGCACCATGTAAAATATCCTGTCCAATCATCAGTACCAATTCATTGACCTTTTCTTTAATCATGGCCCGATGACGATGATAGGATTTGTACACAATATTATCGTTCTCATCCAGCACAACGCATTTAATCGTCGTAGAGCCTACGTCTATCCCTATCTTATACATACTGTCACCTCAATTACGGATTCAGAATCCTCCTATAACTCTATCTATATTAAAATTTATCTACATTATTATACTCAAATTAAAATTGAAACTCAACTGACAATTTTCTCTTTTTTGTCGTAATCGCGCTTTTTTAATACATTTGAGAGAAATTTTCTTACTTTTCTGCTGTTCTTTGCCGAATATCACCACAAAACAAAGAAACAGTCCCAAAGCAACGAATCGCTTTGAGACTGTCATAACGATTGGAGAACGCAAAACCGTAGAATCTATAGCGCCCACACGTAACCAAATGTTATGTAGGAGTCATTCCATACGCAAAAAAGTCGCTTGGGAATTGGATTTTCCATTCCCAAGCGACTTTTCTCGTCTACCTTTTTATGCTAATGCATTCTATTTTTACTCGTGAATTTTCAGATTGTGCAGCATTTTTACAAATGCAGGATCGCTGTGGTCTACAATTTCACTGTGTCCCAAATCCAACTGGGCAATTCTCTGCATATCATCCTCGCTCAGGGCAAAATCCCAGATGGCAAAATTCTGCTCCATGCGGTCTTTGTGCACCGATTTTGGAATCACTACCACGCCTCTCTGCACGTTCCAGCGCAATGCCACCTGTGCTGCGGTCTTGCCGTATTTTTCACCGATGGCAGTAAGTACCGGATGGGTAAAGATGCCGTGTTTGCCCTCGGCAAAAGGCCCCCATGCTTCGGGTACAATTCCGTATTCTTTCATCAGAGCCAAGGCATTCTCCTGCTGGAAAAATGGATGCAACTCTACCTGATTCACTGCGGGAATGACTTCTACGGTTTCGCAAAAATCTGCCAGAGACGCCGGATAAAAATTGCAGACGCCGATGGCGCGAATCTTGCCAGCCTTATATAATTCTTCCATAGCCCGGTATGCACCAACGTAATCGCCCATAGGCTGATGAATCAGATACAAATCAATATAGTTCAGCCCCAGTTTATCCAGCGATGTCTGAAAGGCCGCCTTAGCCATCTCATAGCTGGCATCCTGCACCCATAATTTCGTTGTGATAAATAATTCTTCCCGTGGCACGCCGCATTTTTTGATTGCTGCGCCCACCGCTTCCTCATTCATATAAGCTGCAGCAGTATCAATCAACCGATATCCGCTGGAAATGGCATCTAGCACTGCCTGTTCGCATTCTGCTGCATCGGGCACCTGAAATACACCAAAGCCTTCTAAAGGCATTTTTACACCATTGTTCAAAGTTACAAATTCCATTCTGTTTTCCTCCTGTTATCAATTTTTATCTCTAGAAAAAGTATACGCCCAGCGCAAAAAAAAGTACAATATCAATACTGCATTGTGCTATACTGTATATGCATACTGACTAAAAAGAGGTGGTTTTATGCTTACACTAGAACAATTAGAACAGCTCGTTGCTGTAGCAGACTATGGCACATTGTCTGCCGCAGCGGAGGCATTGCATATCTCACAGCCTACGCTGACTCGCTCCATGCAGAAGCTGGAGACTGAATTTGCCGTACCGCTGTTTATCCGCAGCAAAAATAAACTGACCTTTCACGAAAACGGTCTCTTGGCCACAAAGCAAGCCCGTCGCATTCTAAATGAAATACAGGATATGCTGCAGCTGGTGCGCGCCAACCATACCCTTGCCATCGGCAGCTGCGCTCCCATGCCGCTGCTTGACGTCATGCGCCTGGCTACACAATGCTATCCCGATATCAACGTCACCATAGAGATGAAAAAGAATTCTGTCCTCCTGCAGGGCTTACAGAATGATCTTTATCAACTGATTGTGCTGCCTTACAGCGTTGGGGAACCAGGGCTGGAGTCGCTGCCCTGCGGCAAAGAGCAAATTTTTTTTGCCCTGCCACCCAATCATCCCCTTGCCGGCTGCACCGGACTCCATTGGCAGGATATGGACGGAACTACCATGCTGCTCTACAACGATATCGGCTTTTGGTATGATATCACGCTGGCACACATGCCTCACAGCCATTTTCTCATGCAGAATGAGCTTTCCAGCCTGGCGGAATTGATGGAAGCCTCTGTGATTCCGGCATTCGTTTCAGACCGCTTCATTGCGCAAAGCGGCGCCCCTGCAGGACGGCATATCGTGCCACTGTTGGAAGAGGACGCTCATGCAGCTTATTATGCTGTGTATCGCACAGAGCAGCGGCAACGTTTACAAGCGTTATTGCAGGCAATCACCGTCTCTCTGTAATCTTTTGCAGACAAAAAGAGAAGATCGCTCTCCCATGGAAAGTGACCTTCTCTTTTTTATTTTGCATAGTCTACAGAGCGAGTTTCCCGCACAACGACTACTTTAATCTGACCTGGATATTCCAGTTCTTTTTCTATCCGTTTCACGATATCACGAGACAATTTTGCCGCACCGGCATCGTCTACCTTATCCGGTTTTACCATGATGCGAATCTCACGGCCTGCCTGAATCGCGAAGGATTTCTCTACGCCCTCAAATTCATTGGCGATTTCCTCCAGTTTGGCCAAGCGTTTGAGATAAGATTCTAAAGTTTCGCGGCGTGCGCCCGGACGAGCAGCGGATACTGCATCTGCTGCAGCAACCAATACCGCTTCCACTGTGCGTGGGTCCACATCGCCATGATGGGCTTCGATGGCATTGATGACATCCTTGGATTCCCGATAACGTTTCGCCAAATCTGCACCGATGGATACATGAGGACCTTCTACCTCATGATCTACTGCTTTGCCCAGGTCATGGAGCAGACCGGCACGTTTGGCCAGCTGTACATCCACGCCCAGCTCTGCGGCCATCATCCCTGCCAGATGGGCCACCTCAATGGAGTGATTGAGCACATTTTGTCCGTAACTGGTTCTGTACTTCAAGCGGCCCAAGAGCTTGATTACTTCCGGGTGAAGTCCATGCACCCCTGTTTCAAAGGTAGCCTGTTCCCCTTCCTCGCGAATCTTCTGCTCAATTTCCCGCTGCGCTCGTTCCACCATTTCCTCGATACGAGCGGGATGGATACGGCCGTCTACAATGAGTTTTTCCAGGGCAACACGGGCAATGTCACGGCGAATGGGGTCAAAGCCTGACAAAATTACCGCTTCTGGAGTATCATCAATAATCAAATCAATACCGGTTAATGTTTCCAGTGTGCGAATATTACGGCCTTCTCTCCCGATGATGCGGCCTTTCATTTCGTCATTGGGCAAAGATACCACCGATACAGTGGTCTCCGCCACATGGTCTGCTGCACAGCGCTGAATGGCCAAGGAGATAATCTCACGGGCTCTTTTATCCGCCTGTTCCTTGGCAGCAGTTTCCATCTCTTTGATCATCACTGCTGTTTCATGGGTAATTTCTTCTTCTACTTTATGCAAAAGCTGTTCTTTCGCTTCCTCCATAGTAAGGCCTGCCAGACGTTCCAGCTCAGCGGACTGCTGCGCATACAACTGTTCCACACTGGCTCGCACTTTTTCAATTTGAGCCTCTGTTCTCTGCATGCTTTGTTCTTTTTGTTCCAGCGCTTCGTATTTGCGGTCCATGGATTCTTCCTTCTGGATCAAGCGTTTTTCCGAATGCTGCAGCTCAGCGCGCCGTTCTTTCACTTCCTGTTCAGCCTCCGTGCGAATCCGGTAAGCTTCATCCTTTGCTTCCAGCATAGCTTCTTTGCGAATCGCATCAGTGTTGCGGGTAGCTTCCTCCATAATGCGGGCTGCTTCCTCTTCCGCAGAGCCTATTTTGGACTCTCCCACCGATTTGCGCACGACGTAGCCTACAGCTGCACCTACTACAAGAGCAACGATGACTGCAATAATCAATGTTGGCGTCATCTTGTTTTCAATTCCTCCTCCCCGTTTTCATTTTTTAGATTTTCATGAATTGTACTACTGTAAAAGTCGAAATCCTTTTGCAATAAAAAAGCAAACCGGATCCCGATTTGCTGAAATTGTCGCCCGTAAAAAGGCAGACTGCTCCTTCCATATATAAATCTGCAGTTCACAGTAAAAACTATATACCTGTATATGCAATCACATGTATCACCATACTACAATTTTATATAGACAACCTGACCTACGGCAGGTGCAATTTCAGACAAAACCTTTATTTATTAATTTTATAAGTTCTAGTATCGCCTGTCAAGGGGCATATTTAAACCAAAAAAATTATTATATTGCCTATCCCTGCCAGCACAAACAAATGCACGCCAGTCCACTTATTTCTTGTAAGGGATTTTCCTCTATGCTACAATAAAAATATGACTCGGCAGCTTTCAGACTGCCTGCGCATAAAGGATAAAGAATGAGGAGGAATACAGATGCCCTTTGATTACAAGAAAGAATACAAGGAATTTTATCTGCCCAAGGCCAAACCGGAAATTGTAGAAATTCCGGCAATGAATTACCTGGCTATTCGCGGGATGGGAAATCCCAACGAAGAAGGCGGCGCATACAAGGCTTCTATTGAGTTGTTGTATGCACTGGCCTATACCATCAAAATGAGCAAAAAAGGCGAGCATCAAATCGAAGGCTATTTTGATTATGTCGTACCGCCGCTGGAGGGCTTCTGGTGGCAGGAAGGCTTTGGCGGCTTTGACTACACCCGCAAGGATGAATTTCATTGGATTTCCGTTATTCGCCTGCCAGATTTTGTGCAGAAGGCAGACTTTGACTGGGCTGTCGCCGAGGCTACGCAAAAGAAAAAGCGAGATTTTTCCAGCGTAGAATTTTTAACCATTGCAGAAGGCCTGTGCGTGCAAATGATGCATGTAGGCTCATTTGATGAAGAATCTTCCAGTGTTGCGCTGATGGACCAGTATCTCAAAGAGCATGGATATGAAAACGACTTTTCCCCAAGCCGCCTCCATCATGAAATCTATCTCTCCGACGCCAGAAAAGTGGCGCCGGAAAAATGGAAAACGGTACTTCGTCATCCCATCAAAAAAATCTGAATGAGCTAACTTGATTCCAAGTTTATTGACCAAGGCAGCTCCTTTGTCAAGCCATCCTACAAAGGATACTTCTTCACCGCTGTGTCCTGTTCCACAAACTGCAAAAAGCAGCTCTCACTAAGAGAACTGCTTTTTGCGTGTAGTAGTTATATGAAAAAGTGGGTAGCAAAATAATTCACTGCGATAAAACCCAAAAAGAATGCTTGGAATACTGCGGTAACGACTGCTATCAAAAAAACTGCATCAACGAGGCTCCACAATCAACTTAATCGCCGTGCGCTCCTCCTCCTCAATCATGATATCGGTAAAAGCCGGAATACAAATCAAATCAATACCGCTGGGCGCTACAAACCCTCTCGCAATTGCCACTGCTTTTACTGCCTGGTTTAACGCGCCCGCACCGATGGCCTGCATTTCTGCACCGCCTCGTTCCCGAATCACTCCGGCAAGCGCGCCTGCCACAGAATTTGGATTTGATTTTGCTGAAACTTTTAATACTTCCATCATCGTTACCTCCTGAATAATGAAATATAGTAATATCTGGAATATTATTATATATTCAACACTCCACGAAATATTCCTTTTTCTGGAAGAAAAATTTCTTTTCTTTTTCTTTACACTACCTGTATGGGCGTAATCCCTTTTGCTTTGCCGGTTTTATCATCCAACTCCACACATACCGCACACAACCGCGCCGGTCCCTGGGCGTGCTGAAAACGCACCGGAATCTGGCTGGTAAACTGCTGTATCGCCAGTTCTGTTTTCACACCCAGCACCGAGTCAATGGCACCGGTCATGCCCACATCACTGATATATGCCGTACCCTTGGGCAATATGCATCCATCCGCTGTCTGCACATGGGTATGGGTGCCCAGCACTGCGCTCACCCGTCCGTCTACATAGCGGGAAAAGGCAATCTTCTCCGAAGTCGCCTCGCCGTGCAAATCAATGACAATATGCCGCACACCCTGCTGCCGAATTTCCTGTAATAACGAATCAATCACAGCAAAGGGCGACGGCAGCGTACTGACATACACATTGCCCAGAAGATTCACCACAGCCACCTGCGTTCGCCCCTGATCGACGATGCTGTATCCCCGTCCCGGCGTGCCCTCAGGATAATTGTAGGGACGAACCAGCGTTTCCTCCCCATCAATAAAATTGTAAATATCCTGATTGGCCCACGCATGATTTCCCAAGGTCACCACATCTGCACCTGCAAAGCGCAGCGCACGAAACTGCTGCTCCGTAATACCGTTGCGCTCTGCGGCATTTTCTCCATTGACAATCACCAAATCGCTCTGATACTGCCGCCGCAAACGCCCCAATTCCTGCTGTACCTTCGCCAAACCTGCCTCGCCTGTCACATCTCCTACAAATAAAATATTCAATCCTGTAAATCCTCCTCAATCTGTTCCCGCATCATTACCTGTCGGGAAATCCGTCGTCCGCAGGCGCACCAATTCACAAAATGTTCGCAGTTGTTACAGAGAAAATTGTATCCGCCGAAATTGCAGCCCACCTGGCTTAATGCCCTCCGCGCCACTTCCTCCTGCGGAAAGCAAAACCGCACATCATAGGCCGGGCAAATCACCCCGCCCCGACAGAACGCAGAGCAGCTGGTGCGCTGAATCCAGGCATTGGCGTGAATATATTCCATTTTTCCGCTGAAATGCACCACCGTGCCATCCCCCATATCTAATCCATAATGGCGGAACGTAGGAAATCCATCCTCAAACTGCTGCAAAAAAATGCGCTGCTTTCCCTCCAACAACGTTTCCCGCACCAATCGCTGCTCCGCCGGAGTCAACCGGCGCACTGTATAAATTGCACGACATGTCATGCTGTACTCACCTCACTGTCTGTTACAGCATATGTGCAACCAAAACAACAGGTGCCAAATTTCCTTTCCCTGCAAAAATCAATAAGCCATTTGCTTATCGTCCGTACTGTTTCATTTTCTCAAACAATATTGCGCTTTCCTTTACAGGAATTTCCCGAACCCTACCAATTTGTCTGGCCAGACAGGCTGTTCGGGCTCCGTCCTCTAAAATCTGCGCCAGCATGTACGCCCGCGCCATGGTATCTGCTACGGTCACCGCGCCATGATTTGCCAGTAAACATCCGTTGGCTTCCCGCAAAACGTCTGCCGCCTGCTGAGCCAATTCTTCACTGCCCGGCGGGCAATATGGTACCAAAGGAATAGCACCCGGAGCCAGCATGCCCATTTCACTGATCACCGCGCCTAAAGCCTGACCGCTGGCTCCATAGGCAGTACAATAGGCCGCATGGGTATGCACAATTGCACTGCAATCAGGACGGGCCTGATAGATGGCGCAGTGCATAGGCAGCTCCGAGGACGGTTTATAGCCATTGCGTACTCCTGCAATCTCACTGCCATCCATATGCACGATACAGATATCTTCCGCTTTCATCTGATCATACAGCACCCCCGACGGCGTAATGGCCAACAGATCATGCTCTCTATCCACCATGCTGACATTGCCAAAGCTACCGCTGCTCAAGCCGTCTTTGGCCATATTCTGCGCGGCAGTCAGCACCTGTTGCTGCAGAGAACGGGCATCGCACTGCAACGCAGGTTGTCCCCGCCGCAGCGCTTCCAGATTCTGCGCAAAGGGCGGATAGGCTACGCCTTTCTCCGTAATAATCGCTGTAATATACCTCTCCGGCGTCACGTCAAAAGCCGGATTGAACACCATCGCCCCGTCAGGTACAGTCTGACGGCCGTTAAACTGGCGGATTTCTTCCTCCTTCCGCTGTTCAATGGGAATCAAACTGCCATCTCTCAACGAAAAGTCCACTGTAGACAGCGGCGCTACCACATAAAAAGGAATGCCATGCTCCTTTGCCAAGACCGCCACCGTATAGGTCCCGATTTTATTGGCAGTATCTCCATTGGCGGCAATGCGGTCCGCGCCCACAACCACCGCCTGCACCTTTTGCTGTGCCATGACCACGCCGGCCATATTATCGCAGATGGTCGTCACCGGAATCCCGCTCTGACTGAGCTCCCACGCAGTAAGCCGCGCCCCCTGCAATAGAGGCCGCGTTTCGTCGGAATAAACCGCTACAGGATGCTGCCGCTCCTGCAAAATATAGGCAGGCGCCAAAGCTGTACCATACATACTAGTAGCCAAAGCGCCGGCATTACAGTGAGTCAGCATTGCTTGAAAATTCGGAATATTCTGCAGCAAGTCCGCGCCATATTCACCCATTGCCTTGCAAGCCGCGATATCCTCCTCCAGCATTCGCTGACATTCCAGATACAATCCCTGCACCAGTTTCGCCGCTGTTATCCCGTCTTCCGCCGCAGCACACTGCGCCACAGCCACATCCTGCATCCGTGTCACCGCCCAATGCAAATTCACCGCTGTGGGCCGCGCAGTGTCCAAATATGCACTGATTTCCTCCACCGCCGCTGTAAAATTGTCCGCCGTCAGCGTTCCGGCTTCCAGTCTGCGTGCCGCGCCCAACCATACGCCAAAAGCCGCCGCCAGACCAATGGCCGGTGCGCCCCGCACCACCAGTCTTTTAATAGCATCCCACATCTGCTCTGCCGTAGTAATCTCCAATTGGCACAACTCCCCTGGCAGCTTTGTCTGGTCAATTAAAAAAACCTTCCCATTCTCTAACCAAATAGGCTTAGGTAACATCGTCAACACCCTCCTTTTGTTGTAGTATACCATGACCCACTGAGTTACACAATAAAAAGACTTACAGCAAATCAACTAACGGCGGCAGCCTCGCTGATTCATTGAAACACTGTAAGTCCTTCACTGCCTCAGACGACTCTGTTTGCTGAGGCATTTTCTATTATGTGTGATCCTGCAGCAAATATGCTGCCAACATCTGCATTTTCTCTAAACAAAACTATTATATATTGTCAAAACATTCTTCAAAATTTCGCCTTTGTCACCTTACGCACCTTTGCCTTAATAGGCTTGGTCTGCAATGTTTTCCACACCAGTGGGCCTTTGCCGTTTAAGATCTCTACCGTGCTGGTCCAATCCATAATCTGAATCACGCCGATATCTGCCGCCTCCACGCCGGGAATGGCACAGATGGTGCCCACAATATCAACAGGGCGAATTTTCGCCTTTTTCCCATCGGCAATTTGCAGTTTGAGAATATTGGCATGAAGCGCAGCGTGTTTGCTACCTTTTTCCTCCGGCTGAACATCCATCTTCTCGCGGAATGCAGGTTCCGCCTCTGCAACCGCCTGCGCCGTCGGAAGCTCCAACTGCACGATGGGCAATTGCAGCAGCTTCTCAACCTGCTCCAGTTCATGCCGTTCCCAGGATTCCACCAGAGAAATCGCCGTACCGGACAATCCGGCCCGACCGGTACGACCAATACGGTGAATATACGTTTCCCGTTCCGGCGGCAGCTCATAATTCACCACCAGCGAGATATTTTCCACATCAATGCCCCGCGCCGCCACATCTGTAGCCACCAGATACCGAAACAGCCCTTTTTTGAAATCCCGCATCACTTCTGTGCGCTCCCACTGCTCCATACCGCCATGCAGACGGGCACAGCTGAAACCATCCTCCCACAGCGCATCGTAAATATCCTCTACCTCTGCGCGCATATTGGCGAAAATAATACAACTGTCGGGATTGTACACCTTCAACAGTCCCAGTAGCAATTCCAACCGCTCTGCGTCATCACAGCAATACCATCCGTGAGAGATGGCCCGACTGCTCACAGGCTCGCCCGCTATGGTAATACGCAACGGCTCCCGCAAATACTGCTGTGCCAACACCTCCACCGCCTTGGGCATGGTAGCGGAAAATAGCAGCGTTACCCGATCCTCCGGCAAATAGGACAGAATCTGCTCCACTTGTTCTATAAAACCCATATGCAGCATTTCATCCGCTTCGTCAAGCACAAGATAGCCAATAGAGCCAGTAAACAACGTTCCCCGCTCCAAATGGTCCAACACCCGCCCTGGCGTGCCTACCACCATGTGCGACTTCTGCTTCAAATCTTTCTCCTGCTGACGGAAGGAATGTTTCCCGTACAACGCCGGCACCTTGATGCGCTTCAGCTTCCCGATGTCCATGATTTCCTGCTGCACCTGCATAGCCAACTCGCGGGTGGGCGTTAAAATCAATACCTGCGGATGATTTTCCTCCCAATTCACCAATTGACACAGCGGAATACCATAAGCCGCCGTCTTCCCACTGCCAGTCTGCGCCTGCGCAATGAGGTCCCGCTTTTGCAGCACCTCAGGAATCACCTCCCGCTGCACCGCAGTAGGCTGCTCCATACCTAACAACTCCAATGTCTGCAAAATCCTATCGTCCAAACCATATTGGGCAAAGCATTGCTGCTCCGCCGTCTTCCCATCTCCTGTCATCTACACTGCTCCTTTTTCGCAAAAATACAAGCCCATTTATATCGCCAGCGGATAAATACTCCGCGAAACAAATTTATATTTTGGTAATCTGTTCAATCGCATACAGTGGAAGATCTACAAGCCAATCTTCCTTGTTTACCCATACTTATAACCTAGTAATCCTTAGCCAACAAAAAATCTGCTAAATGCACAATCTTTACGCCGTTGATATTGCCTGCGGCAAGCTCGTCAAGGGTCACTATATATTTGGGGTAGTGGTCTTTGATTTCAAGCAGATTGGCAACCTCATGGTCGGATTCCTCCGGCAGATTACGGCACACCTGCACATAAATACGCTCGTCGCGCCGTACTGCCACAAAGTCAATTTCTTTCGTTTCATTCTTGCCAATATAGACCTCATAGCCTTTTCTGCGAAGTTCAAAGTATACGATGTTTTCAAGCATAGCGGCAACAGATTTCGGGCTAAAACCCATCATGCAGTATTTCAGAGAAGCATCGGCCAGATAAAATTTTTCCTGCGTTTTTAGTATGGATTTTCCCTGCAAATCGTATCGCTGACAGCGGTAGATCACAAAGGCTTTTTCCAACCATTCCAGATAGTTATATACCGCTTCTACCGAAAGAGAACGGCCCTCGCTTTTCAGAAACTTCACAATCGCATTAGCAGAAAAGGTCTTGCCAACATTTTCAATAATATACTTTACGACACGGTTGAATAGGTCAAAATTTGTGATGTTATGCCGTTTTGTGATATCGCTGGTGATGACGGAATTATAAATGCCCTCGACGATCTGATAGGCCGCACCCTCGTCAAAATTACTCAACGCAACGAGGGGAAATCCGCCCATGCGGATATACTCGTTTAACAGTTCTTTCGGCGTGCGTCCGCTTGACTTTTTGAACTCCATATACTCGGCAAAGGACAGCGTAAACACGGGGATGGAAATATACCGTCCCGTCAGGTAAGTGGATATTTCGCTTGCCATCAGCTTGGAATTGGGCCCAGTCACATAAATGTCCGTATTGGCATTTTCCAAAAGACTGTTGACAGCTTTTTCCCAGCCCGTGATTTCTTGCACTTCGTCAAGCAAAAGATAATAGCGCTCACTGTCTGTCATTTTTTCTTTAATGCCATAATACATATCATTGTCAGTCATTCCGTCGTTAAAATCTTCCGAGGTATAACGCATATTGATAATGTGGTCGGCAGGAACGCCGCTTTTTGTCAAATCATCTTGCAACATTTCTAAAATCATGGATTTACCGCAGCGGCGAATGCCTGCAAGAACTTTCACCAGCGGCACATCACGATAGGTTTTAAGTGTTTCTAAGTAATGGGGTCTCACAATCATAGGATCGCCTCCTTTACTATTAGTATATCCAAAAACTTCTGAATAATAAATAGTTTTTACTGAAATTTCGTAAAAACTTTTCAATTTCGCTTTATCCCCTCTCCCTGTTTATTACCCCGGTCAAATTTTTTTATTCGCATTTTTTCTTCTTTTAGAGTACAATGAATACAGTAGTTTTTATTAAAGAACGGAGGCTTCCCCATGGCAAAGAAAGAAGTAACTGTATATACAATGGACCGCTGCCCTTTTTGCTTGCAGCTCAAACTGTTTTTGAAGCGCAAAGGCGTGGAATTTACCGAAATCAACACCTCACAGCATCCTGAAGTATTAAAAATGCTGCAAGATGAAACCAGCTTTCTCACGCTGCCCCAAGTGTTTGTGGACGATAACTTCCTAGGCGGCTATGACAATATCATCGAGCTGCACCAAAAAGGAAAATTCAACCGGATTTTCGGTTTGGAAGACTAAACTTTCCGCAAATTTTGGACTGAAAAAACATTTCAGATATTACATGATGAACCGGCCTGTAATCGTTAGAAGGGGAATCTAACGATTACAGGCCGGTTCTTTGTTGCCCCGATATAAAAATGCCCGTCACAATTTTGAATCTGTGATGGACATAGCTATTTAATTCCATTCCTCGGCTAAAAGGAAATCCCGGATATTGCGATGCTTAATCCCATTGCGGCTCATGTCAAATTCATCCAGAGAAACGACATATTTGGGAAAATTATCTCGGATATGATCATACGCTCCGAATTCACGTTGGATTGTTTCATCAGAAGCGAGCAGATAGGTGACTTGAATATACAGCTTCTCATCTCGTTTGTGACAGACAAAATCAATTTCTTTCTCACCATATCTTCCAACTGTGACTTCATATCCGCGACGAAGGAGTTCCATGTACACGATATTCTCTAAAGTAAGATTGATTTCTTTCATATTACCGCCAAAAATTGCTTCACGGATACCATGATCGACAATGTAATATTTTTCGTTGGACGCAAGGATTTGCTTTCCTTGTAAATCTTCACGCTTAACTTGATAGAACAGGTAAGCATCGCAGCAATATTTAATATAGTTTAATATCGTTTCAGGAGCTACCGTGCGCTGTTCGCTTTTGAGAAACTTTGCAAGAGAAGCAGCAGAAAACGTATTTCCTACATGAGCCATCACGTACGCAATGATGCGTTCCAACAAATCCACATCACGAATTTTATTGCGCTTTACAATGTCTTTCAACTGAACAGAGTTGAACAAATCGTGAAGATACTGCCTAGACGGTTCATCAACATATCGGATGTTTGCCAGATAAGGCATACCGCCAGATAGAAGATATTTCTGAAAGCATTTCTGGATTGATTCATCAGGAGCAATTGTCTTATATAATTCCACAAACTCTGCGAAAGAGAATGGATAGATAACAAACTCTACATATCGTCCTCCGAGGTATGTGGCCAGCTCACCGGATAATAACTTGGCATTGGAACCTGTAATATAGATATCACAATTCAAAGATACACGGAAAGAATTGATGCATTTTTCCCAGTCTTTTACCTCCTGAATTTCATCGAAGAACAAATAAACTTTGCCGTCAATAGCAGCGGCTCTTTTTGTGATTTCATCGTGCAGAGCCTTTGCAGTTTGCAGATGTGCATAGTTCATATCCTCGAAATTAATTGAAATAAATTGTGCAGGATTTACGCCGGATTCTGTAAGTTCTTGTTTAATCAGTTCCAGCATCACAGATTTTCCGCAGCGTCGAATGCCGGTCATTACCTTTATCAAATCTGTTCCAATAAATGGACGGATACGGCTCATATACATTTCTCGTTTAATCATAAAAGAAATACGCCCCTTTCTGTTACTGCAAAAAGCATATCATATTTACAAGTGAAAAACAAGAAAATAAAAATAATTTCTTCAGTTATAATTTAAGAAATGTGAAAATCCACATGATTTAGCAGATATAAAAATTAAATTGTATGACGTATAAACAACCTAGAAAACGTCAGCAGGGCATGGGTTCACTTTTTCATCGACATTCACAGTAACGGAGCATTTCATCGCCTTGCGTTCTCCGATTTTATTCCTTTTGTTCCAGCAGATAAGGTAATGCTTTCCAGATATAATAATAAAGCCTGCCAACATGGCAGACTTTATTTGAAATAGCCTAATTATTCTTCATCTAAAAATAAATACATAGGTATACTCTCAAATTCATGTTTATATGGGGAGAAGAGGATATTATCTTCTGAATTTATACTGCAAAATCCATTTCTTTCATATAGCCATACACCTTCAGGAGTAGAATCTAGTGTAATATAACTAAATCCGACATCTTTACTTCTAAGGCTTTCAATACGTTGAAAACAATCATCCAGTAAATAATCACTCACATATGTCTTTGCTCCATTTTCTTCAAAGACAACATTCTTCTGAAAACTTTCATCAATGGCAAAATAATTAATATGAATCGCTCCTGCATCCTTTATTCGAAGAGCACCATCAATATAATCCACGCTACCTGTCGATATTGTGTAATAACCTATTACCATTTGTTCGTTTTCAGATAACAGCACATATGTTTTTCCAATGCTACTATTATAAGCGTCATCGCTTTTAAGAAAATTATCTATTACTATATTTCCACATGAAAAACTATCTAATATTTTTTTGTGTCTTTGTTGCAATTCAGATATTTTCACAATTTATCCTCTTTTTTTAATCGTCCCATAAGGCTTCCCGTCTGCATCAACATACAAAAAAATTTCATGCGATTTAATATAAGAACGCCGTTTTTTTACTTCATCCGATACCGGTTCACGCTTAGGTTTCCCAACTGTGCAAAAAGATTTATTTGTCATAACTGCATAAACTCCTGTTTTCATATCTTTATCTGTCATATCAATCAGGCTCCCTTCGTAGATACTGGCTTGTTCTTACTTACTATTATATGCATTTTTTCATAGAAAATCAACGCTCGATTGTAAAATGAGATGGACCGTTGAAAAAATTCATCGTGATTCGTGTCATATGTTACACAACATTTTCCAGAAAGCGTGCAATCATAATGAAATACACCTGTATATTATGCTTCCGAATTTCCCCGATTCTGCTCAGGTTGTTCCAGCAAATCTGCCAGAGTAATGCTCTCCAGATAATTTTGCATCAGCTCATCCAAACCCATCCATATCGGTAAGGTTTTACACTGCGCCGCTCTGCTGCAGGTATTTTCCCCATCTTCCAGACAAGCCACCGGCGCCAAAGGGCCTTCTGTCAATTTCAAAATACTGCCCACCGTGTAGCTCTGCGGTTCTCTGCTCAACCGATAGCCACCGCCCCGTCCCCGCTGCGCCTGCACAAAACCCGCTTTGCTCAAAATCGCAATGATACTCTCCAAATATTTTTCCGAAATCTCTTGTCTTTTGGCAATGTCCATCAGCACATGATAGCCATCCCGGTCCTGCTCCGCCAAATCAATCATCACCCGCAGCGCATAACGGCCCTTTGTTGAAATCAGCATTTCCATCAACCTCCAATCGGATAAACATAGTGTAGCACAATGTTTATTCCGCCGCAATGCAAAAATGCAGCGCAAACCCACCAAAGCCCTCTTTTTACAAAAAAGAACTGCACGCAAGCATTTTCTCCGCTCCATTGCTTGCATACAGCTCCATCCCGATTATTCTAAACCACTGTGCGACAACTTTCTCTCCCTTGTATAGCCCAACTCCTTGGTATATTTGTACCAACTGCTGCGGGCTGTCCCGGTCAATGCACAGGCCTGCTCCACGCTCATCTCTCCGGCAGCCCATCGCTGCGCCGTTTGATGAAACAATTCCCAATCCATCTTTAACGGGGGACGGCCAAACCGTTTTTCGCTTTGTCCACCTGTGCAAACTCCAGTCCGCTGCTCCGACCGTTTGCGATGCTGCAGCTCTGCCGCGTAGCGCAGCAAGTCCAACATCTGCCGCTCCATCTGCCGTCCCATCTCACCCAGCTCTCGAAATCGCCTGCTATCCAATTGCACAGCAGGCGCCAGTACCGCCACATCCACCTGCAGCGCAGTCAAACTGCACCATTCATCCGCAATTTCTTCCAAAGTACCGCCCAAGCTGCCCAACTCATCCACATATAAAATATCACCGGCGCGCAGCATATTGCGCAGGAAAAAATAATTCTTGCGGTCATATTCCTTTGTGCGCCTGTCCGTGA
This sequence comes from uncultured Peptococcaceae bacterium, assembly GCA_910585405.1. Taxonomy (GTDB): domain Bacteria; phylum Bacillota; class Peptococcia; order Peptococcales; family Peptococcaceae; genus UBA7185. The sequence continues at coordinate 188,781 of CAJUDO010000001.1, forward strand.
ACACAAAGCGGTCATCGCCCACCACATCCACCAACTGCTGCACCGTGCCGTTCCCCTGTTCCTCTGGCAAAACCCGCGCATAGCCGAAATTCATGATAAATCACCTCACATTCTAATTATTAAACACTTGTTTACTATGATTTTTCTATATTAAATCAAAAGTATCTGAATTCTTAAAAAAATCGTCCAATAAATACTTGAAACTATTTCATTTACATTGCTGCTGTACAATCTGCTCCAGATAAGCTAAGAAATCATCCCGCAAATCATCTCTCTGCAAGGCAAATTCCACCGTAGCCTGCAAAAAGCCCAGCTTGTCTCCCACATCATGGCGACGGCCCTTGAAGGCATAAGCCAGCATTTTTTCCTTTGTCGCCAACGTTTTCAACGCATCGGTCAGCTGAATCTCATTGCCCGCTCCCGGCGCTGTTTTTTCCAGAATGTCAAAGATAGCAGGCGTGATAATATAGCGCCCCATGATGGCCACATTGGATGGCGCGGCTTCCGCCCTTGGCTTTTCCACCAACGAGCGCACCGTGTACAATCCCTCGGCGACTTTATCGCCATCCACCACACCGTATTTATGAATGTCCTGCAATGCCACTTCCTTCACACCCAAAATAGAGCACTGCTCCTGCTCATACAAATCCATCATCTGTTTCAGACATGGATACTCCGGTGAATCCACAATATCGTCACCCAGCATCACCGCAAAAGGCTCATTGCCAATAAAATTTTTGGCACAATACACCGCATGTCCCAAACCCAAAGCCGTTTTCTGCCGTACAAACTGAATATTGGCCATCCCAGCGATATCCTGAATCTGCTCCAACATATCGTACTTGCCTTTTTTCTCTAATTCCATTTCCAGCTCCACCGAGCGGTCAAAATGGTCCTCGATCACCGACTTATAGCGGCCAATGACAATTAAAATATCCTCTATCCCACTCTCCACAGCTTCTTCCACGATATACTGAATGGTAGGCTTGTCCACCACCGGCAGCATCTCTTTGGGCTGACTCTTGGTAGCCGGCAGAAATCGCGTACCAAGTCCAGCAGCAGGTATGATTGCTTTTGTTATTTTTTGCATGAAAATTAAATCCTTCCACACGTTTTTTAATTATTGCCTTTTTCCAGTTTCTTTTCCAATTCCAAAATTTTTTTATCATAATACTGATTACAATTTTTAGAAATTATTAACTTATTTTTTTTCAAAAAGATGATAAATTCGTGTAACCTAGAACTATAATTTTTATTAAACTCTGTATAATCCGCTAAATCATAATAATACTGGATATCCTTTTCCTCATCAAAGTCTTTTAATGAAATCGTTGGAAGAGAAAAATGATTACAAAGTTCTTTTGTTCTAGAGTCAATGGTAACAAATAGCGCTGGCTTTTTCTCCCATAAAGCAATCACATTTCCATGGAAACGACATCCCATACTAAAATCTACAGTGCTCATAAAACTTTTCCAATCCTCTATATCAAAAAACATCAATTTATAGTCATTCAACCATTTTATCAAATAATCAAATGTTGGCATATCAACACATATCTCCCTACTTAGCGGATGTGCTGTTTGTTCCACAAACGAGAATTTATGATTAGCACTATATACTAAAAATTTTATTTCTTTATAGTCCAATTTCGAATAAAGACTTCGTAAATTTACTGCAACATTTTTAAGATCAACTGTTCTTTTCGTAATTTGAAAATTATAATCAAAAGGGAGATACATAGACGGACAGCCAATAATTTCTATATTTTTTATATTATATTTATTCAATATTTCAGCAGTATAACTTCCGCGAACACCTAAAACAGCTCTTTCTTGCAATTTTGCTAGTAAAGCAACTGTTTCTGAATGTAGTTTAAAATCATTTTTAAATGTAGCTGTCTGTAATCCTATTGAAATTGGAATAAGGGGTTTATCACCTGCTATTTCCAGTTGTTTATTAACAACTGGAAATGTCGCGCCTTCTCTAATCCATATAAGATCAGTTGTTATATAAGAATTATACTGTGATCCATCAAATGAAGCAGATAAACACTCCCCCAACGTTTTTAATTCAGAATCCAAAATCGAATTTAAAGAATGCCAAAAAAGCATGTTACCATTATTTAAACCTACTCTATTTAAATTATCATGCCTATTAATATTTTTATTTTGTACTTTTCCTCCAAAAATACACGCTTTCATTCTATCTCTCCTTTCGCTTTACTAATAGCTTTAGCGACTTATATGTTTTTTTCATAATACTTAGCAGATATGGATGACCTGATAAATTTCTCTTTATTTTTTCTTTAAGTGTCTTTCTATCGCAAATAGAATAAAGTATTACCTTTTCAAACTTGTTTCTATTATAGCAGATAGAATTAATAATGTTTTCGTAGCTAGTATTACTAACCACATTGCTTCCTATTATTTGCTGTTCTTTCCAAAAATCACTCATTTTTATTCTGCCTCTATTACCATAAATACTGTCCTCTGAATTACAACAAGACAATGCATTCCTATCTATATAAGATGAATTATGGATCATTCCTTCAAACGGCATAGAAAGCTGTATCTCATTTAATGGTAAGCACATACGCAATTCATAAAATTTATTACAAAAATCTTCTATAAACTCAAAAGCACCAATTTGTATTTGTTTAAAAGTAAAGTGTTCTTCAACCCCTGTCTTGCTTTCATCAAATATTGGAACTACATTTTCTCCTTCCTGCTTCAATCCTAAACATGAATTTCCTTGTTCAGATAAAAAAAATTCCCTAATTAAATCCGAATATGCCGGAACAAAATCGTACATTATTTTAACATTCAACCGATTTTTCCTCACACGTTCATAAAATGACTTATTATCATGATGAATATACATAAAAAAAACTTCATACCCTAAACATTTTTGTAGAGCTTCTAAAATTCGGCCACTATATCCTAAATCAAATACACAACTTTTTGGGGGTATTTGGTCTTTATAATACTTTGAAACTATTAACTTACTCTCTTCCAATGCATCTGTAGAAAATAAATTTTCTTTAAACCAATTGATAAACGCAAAAAATTCATATTCATTTGAGAATTTTTTTTCTGCAATAAATCCATTTTCTTGAATTATTGCTTTGAGCTCCTCTATTGTTATATTTTTATACGAACAGCCAAGTAGCCTGCCTACACTCAAAGGCGTATGTTTATTAAATTGAATGGGTAAATAATATAATCCATTTTCATTTTCAATTATCCATGGCAGTAATGCTTTACGTGAACACGCAACATAATTTGTAGTAACTGACGAATCCCCCAAATAATTCGTCAGCTTCTGAAACGCCTTCATCGGAATATATCCATCTCTAGCAAGAAAAGCAATATTACTCACATTCTCTTTTTTTCTAAAATCAGATAGCCATTTTGATATTCCAATGAGGTGCATCCCGACAGTTACATAACCAATAATATACGGATCCGCATTAAAATCACTACCCTCAACCCATGGTCTAAATGGATTATCAAATATTTTATTTGCAATTAACGCCTCCATGGAACGGTAAGTAATTAAAGAATACATTTTCTCCCTCGTTGTCAGAGCTCCTCCAACATTGCATCCGATATTCAAAAGATTCTCATGTTTACTAAATTGTTCCTTTGCTTTCGGTAGAAAGAATGTCTTAATCCCCTTTTTTTTCGCCATAACTATATCATGGTCCCAATTATCTCCAACATGCATAATTCTTTCAGGAGATACATTTAATTCTCTTATTGCTTCATCAAATAAGTGCCCAGTATATTTTGTAACTCGTTTATCAGACGATAAAAAGATCGCATCAAAATCTTTATAGCCTTGTTTATCCAAAAGTCGATAAATTGTCTTTTTTTCAAGGTACATATCGGATATTAAAATAATTTTTTTTCCACAGGCTTTCGCATATTCGAATAACTCTTTTCCTGTCTTTCGAACATATGAAAGATCATATTCGATTATTTCTTCATACTCCTTCAATACTCTAACCACTTCTGAAGAAATTCCCGTATGTTTTTCTAAAGTATCATAAATTTCACTTAATGTGACATCTTCATAACCTTTTCGTAACTGCACTATCTCTTGTCGCGCTAAACGTTCTGCGTATATCCGCAACTCTTTAAAATTTCCTTTTTTCCATTCTGGACAGACATCCTCAAATTTTTTCTGCATTAAAATAAACATATCCTCTGGATTCCATACAGGACGTAACAGCAATGTGTCAAAAATATCAAAACTAATAATGTCTATATTCAAATTATGAATTGCTTCTTTTCCTTTTTCCAATTGAGCATTCCAATCTGCCAAAATAGAATCAAAATAAAAAGCATCTTCATTGAATTCATAAACAACCTCTTTTTGGAACAATTTCAATAATTTTTGCGCTTTATATGCATTTATTCCAGAAGGGAATTTACATTCCTGCGATGCTTTCCACATTTGATGATATCGTCCACGGAAAGCATGAAAGTATAATTTAATTTGGGGTTCCGCATTTTGTTCATCCAGAAAATCATCTACAAAGTCAAATACTGCAATCATATCATATATATTTTTTTCAAATTTTTCTATGGAAATATTATTCGTACTAGTAACTGCCGTTTGATTTATACAATAATAATATACTCCACTTGAAATAGCTTTAAAGCTTTTGGCATAGTACATTAACAAACTTGAATATGCGATATCTTCTGTCATAATAATATGCTGCGTCAATCTGCAATAATATGGTTCACAAATATCCCAGAGCGATCTTTTGTATATTTTATTCCAAATTGTGTGCCAAGCATAACATGCACCTTCCTGACCAAAAAAATTATTTTTTACTTCATCATTGAATAAAGGGGTTTCTGGAAAAGCCCGTGCATGTAATACATATTGTGCATGTGTGCCATCTGGTAATTCTCTCACTGTAGCATTCGCTATAATATCGTAATTATTTTTTGTCGCTTCTTGCATCATATTATAATAATAATCCAGAGAAACATAATCATCACTATCCAAGAAAGTAATATATTCCCCATGTGCATGTTTAGCACCTGTCAGCCTAGCTTGAAATAGTCCTCTATTTGTTTCATGACGTACACAATACATTCTAGGATATTCCATACAATATTTTTGAATTATTTTATTAGACTTATCTGGGGAACAATCATCTACAATAATAATTTCAATATTGTCATATATCTGATTAATTATACTATTAAGACATCTTTCTAAATATTTTTCAGTTCCATAAACAGGAATAATCACAGACAATAGCTTCTTCATAGATTGCTCCTCCTCTCTGTTTTATTTTTCATCTTTCTTACATATTCCTCATATTCATCACATATTTTTTTCGTATCCCCTATACTACGCATTTCTCCTTTTTCTAACCACAAAACCTGTGTACACATCTCGCGAATCTGCGTCATGGAGTGGGAAACTAAAATTGTAGTTGTCCCTCCGCTCATCATTTCACGCATTCTATTTTCACTTTTTTTCCGAAATGCCATATCCCCAACAGAAAGGACCTCATCCAATATTAAAATGTCTGGACTAACTCTGCTAGCCAGAGAAAATGCTAATCTGCTCTTCATTCCACTTGATAGTTTTTTAAATGCAACATCTTCAAAATTATCTAATTCAGAAAATTCAATAATATTTTTATACTCTTCATTAACAAATTCTCTTGTATACCCTAGAAGCGCGCCACGTAGATATATATTCTCTTTTACCGTCAAATCTCCGTCAAAACCAGCTCCCAATTCCAACAAAGCTGCTACTGAACCATTTACTTTTACTTCCCCCTTTGTTGGAGGCATAATACCAGATAAAACCTTCAAAATAGTAGATTTTCCTGATCCATTAGAACCGATAATTCCTAGCAGTGTCCCTTTTTTTACATAAAAACTGACATTATTTAAAGCCCAAAACTCATTTACCAACACTTGACCTTTTATTTTTTTTATCAAATATTCTTTTATCCCGATATCTTTAAAATCACCCATTATATATTTTACAGATACATTATTTACTTCTATCATGTTTAACCCCGCTTATTTATTATACGTAATATAAAAATTTATAATTATATTTTTTATACATCCAGCAACCTATTGCAAACATTATTACTGACATTCCAAACATGATAATATGAAAATTCAAGTCTGGTATCACACCACTGATTACTACACTGCGAAAATATGTTACATAGTAATACATCGGATTAAAGTTAAAAATCCATGCCTTATCCCCTAAAATATCAGGTGTATAAAAAATAGGAGTGGCATACATTAACATTGTGGTAAATACTCCGTATAAATATTGGATATCCCGAAAAAATACAAATAATGCTGATAAAATCAATCCCATACCCAAAATGAACAAAAACATGCATCCTATTGGATACAATAATGTAATGAACTTTAAGGTTATTGGTAACTGATATACCATCACAAAAAAGAAATATAGAATTAATGTTAAAAAGAAATTAATACTGCTCGATGCCACTCTGGAAAACAAAAACATATATTTTGGTACTCTTACTTTTGAAAATATATTGGCATTTCCTATTAGTGAACTCATAGCCCCATTTGTAGCATCATTATAGAACTGAAATATTAGCCAACCAGAAAATAAATAAATCGTATAATATTCCTGTGTTCGTCCAAAAACTGTTCCAAACACAAAATTTAAAACAACTAATGTGCATAGAGGAGCCAACATACTCCAAATCACACCCAAAACACTTCTTTTATACTTTTTTTTAAAATCCCGTTTTACTAATTCTTTGAATACAAACTCGTATTGCTTATATAACTTTATCAACGTCATTTTTTATACTCCAAAAATTTAATCAAATTCGAAATCTTATAATTTCTCCTATTATGAAATTCAACCGATACCACCATCTTTTATATACCGGTAAACACTGTATAACTCCCCATACCCAGAATAAGTCTTTCTCTTTTTTGTTTTCATTTTTGATATCTATTTCTGTTTGAAAAACTTTCTGGAACACACGACTTAACAACAAATACTGCTGTATTAATCTCACTTCATATTTGTCAATTATGGCTCTTTCATATTTGTCAGTGATATCATCACTAAAAGTAAATTTTTCCCAAATCCTAATTTCCTTTTTTGTTGGATAAACCATCATTTTTTTTAGCAATTCCGTTGTCATTTTATGAATATTATCTAAAAATTCATTATTCAAACCATCTTGTTTAAGAACTTCATCTGTGTATTTTAATACGCCAGTATTAAGTTCTAAAACACTATTCATATCTGTTAAATTTTTTTGTAAAATGGGATAATAATTTTTATCATCATAGCTATATGTCAGGGTCGTTCCATGAGGAGCAGACAACATAATTTCAAATAAATTATTGCAAAAAAAGACCTTATTCAACAAATAAGATTTTGCATCGAAATACCATGTCAAATATTCTCCATCCGCTTCTTCCTTTGGTTCTGAAAACATTCCAAAATAAAAACCTATAATGTTACCTTTATACCCTGCGGCCTGCAAAAGTTGGCGTAAAGAGCGTTGCATAGATCCTGTCCACCCACTGTCAACTATCGCTACATAAGGTGAATCGAAAAGCCCCTCCTGCCTTAAATAACCAATTGTCATCCCATATGCAATTTTTGATTTAATCATAGTTTTATCAACAAAAATAGCATTATTTTTTAAGAGTAGTTTGATTTCTTTATATTTTCTATTTGTCAAAATTTTATTTTGATCTGTTTCTAATATTCCTATTGATTTACATATTTCTATCTTTTCTGTTTCAGTAAAACCGACTCGTTCCAATAATTTATTTACAGTTACATTTGAACTTTTATTCAATAATAGTTCAAATGCTTCTTCTCCAATAAGTGAATAAGTAGGTAATCTTAATGAGTGACGTGAGCAGTACAAGTACCGACAATTTATTTTCATTCCATATACATCACATATTTTTAATGCAATTTTACGCAAAATATATCCATCACGAGCTAGAAAATAAAGCGTACCGATATTTTTCTTTTTCGCCTCACGTAAAATCCATAGAACATAACCAAATAAAACAGGACCTATAACTTTCTCACCAAGTAACTCAATCGTATCCGGCTCTTTCCAGTCTTTTAACGCTGTTTCTGCTAATAATGTTTTATTTTTATATTTTTTCAAAATTGCTCGATAGGTTTTCATGAAATCACTTCACTTTAATATAATTTATCTAGCACGTACGTTTGTATATAATATTTTTCAATTGAGATAAACATTTACTGGGTATTAAACCTACAACCAATGGTTTTATTAAATACATTATGCCCTTAGGATAAAGTCCTAACTTCCCAAAATATCTCACTTTCACTTTCACTTCATCCATACGATCACTCATTTTTCTTCTTTGGATAGCAGCTTCATCTTCGCAAAAAAAATATAAATACTCACAAATATTTGCACCTCTAAAACCATTAATGTACATACGCATAAAAAGATCATAATCTTCACAACGCAATGTTTCTTTTGCTACCCTATAAAACTCTGTCTCTTGTAATGCTTCTCTTCGAAACATAATACTTCCATGACAAAATGGAGATACCCAAAGAAAATCGCTTTTTTGTGGATATTGCGGATATAAAAAATGACCCCATACACCTTTTTCTGAAAAATAGTAAATATTACTCCCTACAAAAGCATATTGGGGATTTTTTCCCAAGAAATTAACCTGTTTGTCAAACCTTGTTTTATCTGAATAATCATCTGCATCCTGACGTGCAATATACTCGCCCTTTGATACTTGGATACAACGATTTAATGTCGCAGCAAGCCCGATATTGGTACTGTTATCTATGCATTTAATTCTTTGGTCAATTTGTGCAATCTCATCCAACCATTGTTTTGTTTCAACATTCGATCCATCATCACAAATAATAAATTCTATATTTTCGTAAGTTTGATTTAATACGGAATCAATTGCCCGCTTTAACACGTTATAACTTGGAGGATTATAGACTCCCATTACCACTGAGATTAGAGGTTTTTCCATCACAAATTCTCCTCATATATTTGCATGATTACCGGCTGCACAGCATCCAATCGATATGGCATGATGGCCTGTCTGGCATTCTGTCCAAGCTGTTTTCGCAATATACTGTCCTGATACAGCTGCACCATATAGGCAGCCATTTCTGCTTCTGTTTCATATAAGTAGCCTGTTCGCCCATGGTGCAGCAAGTCTTCATGTCCTTTTATCTTGCTGGCGATGCAGGGCAGTTCGCAATACATGGCCTCCATGATGTTGAAGGGCAGTCCCTCTATTTTGCTGGCGCTGATACATACATCGCAACAGTGATACAGCACAGGCATAGTTTCTACATGACCGGGAAATTGTATCTGCTCTGCTATTCCCAGTTGCGCTGCCTGTTGCCTGCATGCCTCCTGTAACGCACCTGCCCCAGCTAAAATCAGCTTGGCTTTTGGCATCTGTCCAGCAACGCGCGCAAAGGCGCTGACCAACATCTGTTGATTCTTGCGCTCTGAAAATTCTCCGGCAAAGACAAACAATACTTCCTCAGCGGCGATACCGTATTGCTGCCGCAGCTCTGCTTTGCTCTGCGGTAAATCAAAACGCCTGAATTCCACACCCATGCCGGGAATCAGGAACAGCTTCTCCCGATACAGCCGATGTTTTTCTGCTATTTGGCAATCTTCTCGATTCATCACCATCAGTACATCGGTAACGGATGCACAAAGTTTTTCCGGCAATAAATACTTCCATTTTCCCAAGCTGTCCCCATCATGAAACAAATATCCATGGCAAATGTAAAATACTTTGGGTCTTTTTGCTCTGGGTAACAGTAAAATCGCCGCTCGCACAATGGCTGCTGCCAATGTGGTATGCACACTTACGGCAAGAAATTTTTCTTTTTTTAAAATTTTACGTATTTGTAAAATATTTTGTAAATTCTTCATACTGGTCATGCGTTTTTGAAAAGGTATAATTTTCGTGCCATCAGCAGGCAACTCTTCAGTTTCTTTTTCTGCACACAACACTACCTGATAGCCCATATTGCGCAGTTTTTGTATGTATGGCTGATGGAAATTCTGCAGATGGCTCATTGTGGAAGCGCAATATAAAATTTTCCCATTGACCATCTCCTGCACGTCCTTTTTCCAAATACTCTGCTTATTCGCACTTTTCAATATCCTATACTTTTTAAGACGAACTTACACGCACTACATATCGCGGTTATATAGCTAAACTGGCTATATAACCGCCTTTTTTTGTCCTTTTTTTCTATCTTAAAAAGTATGCTTAAAAATATTTTACGTGTCTATTCTATCACAACTGTGCGTAAATTTGAATAGGATTTCTATTATTATTTATGTACTTTTCTATAATATTTTTACCATATCCATCATATCGTATTTTATCTTCATATAATTTTGTCTTTTTAGTTTAATTTCCCGCTAATTTTCAAGTGAATCATCTTTCGCCTTTCACCACTTACGCCTTGCTCTTCTGTGCTTCTTAGAAGCTATTTCGTCAAATTTTCGTTGCAAATTTTGATGAAAAACAATACAAAAAAAGAACCATCCCTGTCCGAAGATTTTTCGAATTTCATTCTGACAAGAACGGTTCTTTTTTGTTTCAAGCTGTTACAGGCCCGATTTCATTTTGCTTTTGCTTATTTCAGTACAAAAGACTGGCAATCGGTGCACTGTTTTTCAGTTGGGTTTGCTTCATGGGTACCAACCTGAATTTCCTGCAGAGAGCAGTAGTTCTGCCCTGCTGCATGATGGCGGCACTGCTGTACTGTACATTTGATACTCTGGTTAATCTGTCCGTTCATACTGTTCAACCTCCTAAATTTAAAAACTAAGTGGTACATCTGATAGTATGGACAGGGTTTTCATTTTTATACCTTTGTTTTCGTTTTTTTATGCAGCACAAAAAAGTTCTAATTTTCTTTCAAATCAATTGCAGTTCGTGTAATACGGCAATAAAGATAAACAATGTAAAGCAGGACAACAACGATGTAACTACGACAATTTGTCCCGCCAAGTGATAATCGGCATTTTCATTCTGCGCCATAATATATCCCGACACTGCCGCTGGCGATGCATACATGGCCAAAAGCGACGCCAGAGCTTGCCCGCGGAAGCCAAAAAAAATTGCAGGCGGTAAGAACAATAACGGTACTGCAAGCAGCTTGCACACAGTGACCACAGCCAGGTAGGCAACCTGCGTGGTCTGCAGATTCAAATCCAAATCCGCGCCCAAAATGAGCAGCGCCAAGGGAATGGTAATGCTCCCCAAATCGGTCAGCGTTTCTTCTAAAAAGCCCGGAAATTGAATCCCGCTCAATGTGTACAGCATACCCAAAGCCGTAGCGATGATTAACGGATTTCGCGCAATGTTGCCAGCCATCTTCCAAGGGTCATGTCTGCTCTGTCCATTAAAATGCTCAAACAGATACACCGCCAGCAAATTGAATAAAGGCACGATAATGGCAATGAGCATGGTAATGGTGGCAATATTGTCCCCTTTATAGATGTTGCTTACGATAGGAATTCCTAAAATGACATAATTGCTGCGGTAAATGCCCTGCACGATCACGCTCTGCTGCTCTGGATTTCGCACGATTCGCGGCACCAGCCACATTAAGACTGCGAACAAAAGCAATACAGAAAAAATCGCATATCCAATCAGATGCCATTCAAAATACTGGCGGAAATCTGTTTCCCGTACATTGTTAAAGAGCATGACCGGCAGAAAGCATTTGAAACACAGCCGATTCAAATCACGAATCATGGTGCGCGGCATCAAGCCAATTTTCTGCAAAAATGCGCCCAGAAGAATCATGAGAAACACTGGCAACATCACATTGAGCGATAACAAAATAGATTGCAACAAAGACACCTTCTTAAAATCAATTTTCCTTACATAGTAAAAGGCTGCTGCCAAATCCAGCAGCAGCCCTGTATGAGTTGCAGGTTTATTATTATTTGCACATTATGCTTTTTCCGCCATCACCGCAGCGCATCGCGGACATAAGCCATGCTCATCCAATTCTTCAGAATGAATCCAGCAGCGTTCACAAACATTTCCCACAGCCGGTGCAATCACGACATCTAAATCCTTCACGTTTTCACTTACATAAGCGTCATTTGGTGCTTCTGCCATGGATTTTACTGTCACTTTGGAAACAATGAAGATTGTGGCCAGCTGTTCAGCCATTGACTGCAACAGCTCCAGGGTTTCCCCGTCGGCGTACAGTGTCACCTGTGCATCTAAGGATTTGCCGATTTCTTTATCGGCTCGTTTTTCTTCCAGCTTCTTGGTGACCTCTCCGCGGATCTTGATCAGTTTGTCCCATTTCGCTTCCATTTGCTCATCAAAAGCCTCTGGATTTACCTGTGGCCAGCCGGACAACTGAATACTCAATTCCTTGTCCTCTTTCGGGAAATATTTCCACACTTCTTCTGTGGTGAAAGAAAGAATCGGCGTCATAATCTGTGCCAATGCCAGACAGATTTCATACAACGCAGTCTGACAGGAACGGCGTCCTTTATCATCTGCCGCTTCACAATACAAACGGTCTTTCACAATGTCTACATAGAACGCGCTCAAGTCTACATTGCAGAAATTGTGTACTGCATGATATACCACATGGAATTCGCAGTCCTCATAAGCCTGATTTACTTTTTCCAGCAGCTTATGCAGCTTGAGCACAATCCACTGGTCCAGTTCTTCCATATCTTTCAACGCTACCGCATCAGTCTTATAGTTGAAGTCATTGATATTGCCCAAAAGGTAACGGAAGGTGTTCCGGATTTTGCGATACGCTTCGCTTACCTGTTTCAAAATACCCTGCGAAACAGCTACGTCATTGCGGTAATCGGCAGAGGCCACCCACAGACGCAGGATATCTGCGCCCATATCGTTTACGACTTTCAACGGGTCTACGCCGTTGCCCAGGGATTTACTCATTTTGCGGCCCTGCTCGTCCACCAGGAAACCATGGGTCAAAACTGCCTTGTAAGGCGCCACGCCGTCCAAAGCCACCGAAGTGAGCAGTGAGGAATGGAACCAGCCGCGATGCTGGTCGCTGCCTTCCAAGTACATATCCGCCGGAGTCTGCAATTCTGGACGAATTTTTAAGACGCCCTTATGACTGGAGCCGGAATCGAACCATACATCCATGATATCAGTTTCCTTGCGGAAATGAGTTGCTCCACATTTGGGACAGGTCAGACCTTCTGGAATCAATTCTGCTGTGTCCTTGGCAAACCAGATATCAGAACCATGCTCGCGGAACAGTTCCTGAATGTGAGCGATGGTATCATCATTGATAATCGGTTCATTACATTCTGCACAGTAGAAAATCGGAATCGGCACGCCCCATGTGCGCTGTCTGGAAATACACCAGTCGCCGCGATCTGCTACCATATTATAAATGCGGTCATGTCCCCAGGCAGGGAAGAATTTTACTTTATCAATCTCATCCAGCGCATTCTGGCGGAACCCGTCAATGGAGGCAAACCATTGCTCTGTTGCGCGGAACAGGGTGGGGTTTTTGCAGCGCCAGCAATGAGGATACTGGTGTTTGATAAATTTCAATTTTAACAAATAGCCATTTTCATCTAACCATTGACAAATCGCTTTGTTGGCATCATCGGTGGAAAGTCCTGCAAAACGACCGGCCTCCGAAGTCAGGTGACCCTGATCGTCAAGTGGAGAAATGACAGGCAGACCATATTTCTGACTGACAATAAAGTCATCCATACCATGACCAGGTGCAGTGTGTACACAGCCGCTGCCCGCTTCCAGGGTAACATGCTCACCATTGATTACCACGGAATCACGGTCAAGGAACGGATGTCGGCAAAGTACGCCATCCAGCTCTTTTCCTTTCCACTGTCCCAACACCTGGTAGGTTTCCGGCAGACCACATTCGCTTATTACGTTTTTGAGCATCTCTTTTGCGACCAGATACTTGTCCGCTTCAAACTGCACCAGCTGATACTCAAATTCCGGATGGATAGAAATTGCCACGTTGGCCGGCAAGGTCCATGGCGTGGTTGTCCAAATCACCACATAGGCATCCTCAATCGCAAACAGACCCTTGGCATCTTTTACCGGGAATTTCACATAAATAGACGGTGATCTCAGCTCTGCATATTCAATTTCCGCTTCTGCCAGCGCTGTCTCACAATCCGGGCACCAATGTACCGGCTTCAACCCTTTGTAGATGTAACCCTTTTTGGCCATCTCGCCGAATACGCCGATCTGCTCTGCTTCAAATTTGGGGTCCAAGGTCACATAAGGATGTTCCCAATCTCCGCGCACACCTAAACGGCGGAACTGTTTTTTCTGATTTTCTACTGCATCCAGCGCAAATCCAGCGCAGGCTTTCCGGAATGCCACCTTGTCCACACCGTGATGATCCAGCCCCAACGCTTTAATTGCTTTCAGCTCAATGGGTAAGCCGTGTGTATCCCATCCTGGCACATAGGGCGCATCGTAACCCTTCATGCTGCGATGCTTCACAATCATATCCTTGAGCACTTTATTCATAGAATGTCCCAAATGAATATCCCCGTTGGCATAAGGAGGTCCGTCATGCAAAATGAACTTGGGATGTCCTTCATTTTTTTCCGCAACCTTATGATAAATATCATTGCTGTCCCAGAATTCCAAGATTTCCGGTTCCTTTTTAGGTAAGTTCCCACGCATGGGGAATTCTGTCTGGGGCAAGTTTAATGTCTTCCCATAATCTACCTTTTCCACGTTTCTTTTCACCTCAAATAATAATGTTTCCTAATGTATACTAAACGCATCTGCCTTATTTGGCATTGGTGGTTTCCATAAGCTCTTTCAGTTTTACATTAATCTTTGTTTCCTCATTTTCTGACAGGCTGCTCTGGCTTTCCACTGCTGACTTTTCCTGTTTGGCTATAATGGTTTCCTCTTCATTCTGTTTGATATAGCTTGCCACATCTTCACTGGAAATACCGACTTCCTCTGTTTCTAACAGCGTAATCTGATTTCTAAAGTACTCTTTCAAAGTTTCTTTCGCATCTGCATAATGCTTCGCCAGCATGGTATAATCAGCCAGTACCTGGTTATATTTTTCCTCTGTATCGCCGATGATATTTTTGGCCTTTTCCTCTGCCTGGGAAATAATTTCTGCCGCTTTCTGCTCGGCATCCTTTTTCAGCTCGTCAGCAAAACGCTGTGCAGACACCAGGGCATTATTCAAAGAAATCTCTTTTTCCCGGTAGCTATTCATATTCTCGCTGTAATTGCTGAGCTGCGTTTTCAATACATCCAGTTCCCGCTGCATCTTTTCAAAATCTACAATGATTTCATCCAGGAATTCATCTACTTCCTCCATGTCATACCCACGCATAGATTTTTTAAACTCTTTATTATGAATGTCCATTGGTTTCAGCATAGACACAAGCCCCCTTTTGAATTTCATTTCCTATCAAATATATTTCAAAATACATAACTTTAAATTTCCTTTGCGTGTTTCGCCAGACAGAGCGCCAATGGCAATGCGACCTTTCCCGCGACAGGAAATCATATCTCCCTGTCGACAAAGATAGTCATTCTCTCCTACTTCGCTATGATTTACCTTCACTTGCCCGCCTTGAATCAATTCCATCGCTTTACTGCGGGATAACTGGAATCCATGAGCCAGCACAGTATCCAAGCGCATAGAAGCTACCATAATATGTATTTCTTTTATATTCTGCTGCGGTGGTTCAAATGCAGCTAAAGGATATTCTTCACCCTTTAATGGAACGTGTTTTACACGCAGTTCCTGCTGCTCAAGATACTCTGCCGCCTCCTGCTGCACAAAGAGGTCAAAGCCTGATTCCCGCACCAGGAGATCGCCAAACTTTTCCCGCCGCAGTCCCAGCCCCATCACCGCGCCTAAGAAATCACGGTGATTGACCGAGACAAAATCCAGCTTTCCCTGAAACCGGAACAGAGAAATTTTTGCCATCTCACAGTTCGGCTCGCTGTATTCTGGAAAAAGCACCAGGCGTTTCCGCTCTGCGCCTTCATAGCCGCCGCAAAATAAATAACGCTGTATCTTACGGGATCTGAGATATTCCTCTGCCACCATCTGTAATCTCGGCTCCAAAAAATCTGTTGCCGCTTCCTGATAACGCTCCTCCACCCGCTCCAGCAAATCGTCCAATCTACTGATAAATTGTTTTTCTTCCGAAGACAGAGTCAGCATAACGCCCTCCTCTTAAAACAAAATACGCAGCACATTAAACAGTACCTGATAAAGCAGTTGAATCAGCAGCAACGCCACAACAGGTGTAAAATCCAACGGATACCGCAACGCCTCCGGCAGCAAACGACTGCAGGGCGTCAGAATGGGATCTGTGATTTCATATACATACCGCAAAATTGAGTTGTAGGGATCATGCGGTATAAACGAGAGAAAGCAACGGGCGATAATCATAAAATTCAACACACTTACCGCTGCCCGCAAAAATAAATAAATCATTTCTTTTCACCCAACTCCTTTGAACGAAGATAGGCTTGCTGCACCGCTTCCATCATGGCACTGCGCACACCTTTTTCTTCCAGCACCTTTAAGGCACGGATTGTCGTGCCGCCCGGACTGGTCACCTGGTCCTTCAGTTCTCCAGGATGAAGCCCAGTTTCCAACAGCATCATGGCAGAGCCTGCCATGGTCTGTGCTGCCAGCTGATAAGCCATTGCACGGGGCAAACCTGTGAGTACAGCACCGTCAGCCAGAGCTTCCAAAATCTGATACATATATGCCGGTCCACTGCCGCTGACAGCTCCCACTGCATCAATATATGCTTCTTCTATAAAAATAGTCTGCCCAACGCTATCAAAAATCTCCTGTACAACCTGTTTTTGTGTCTCCGTGACCAACTCACCGGCAGCCACACCAGTCATGCCCCAACCGATTTTCGCCGGCGTATTGGGCATCGCGCGAAACAGCGCCACCGCTCCCAACTGCTCTGTAATTGCCGCCATGGAAAGTCCAGCCATGATAGAAATTACTGCTTGTCCCGCCTGCGGTTTTTGCGTCAGCGTGCTGCACACCGCAGGAAATTGCTGCGGCTTCACAGCCAAAATGATATATTCCGCCTCTGACATCACCTGATTGTTGTCAACCGCTGCCACAATACCCAGCTCCTGCTGCAGCCGCTGCAATTTTTCCCCGCTACGGTTGGACATAATGATATCCCCACTGCCGCACAGCCCTTTTTTGAGCATTCCTGCCGCAATCGCCTCTGCCATGGCTCCCGCGCCGATAAAACCGAATCGATATGTCGCCTGCATTAGAAATCACCCCGACGATTATATTGGGTAATCCAGGTAAAGAGCTCCTCATCGGTATTTTCCAAATCACGCTTCAATTCACTGGCAATATCAATATTTTGCGGCGCAGCCAGAATAATTCCCTGGCTTACCTTTTGAATGGTACCGTCAATGGCGTATACCACGCCGCCCACAAAATCAATAATTTTCGCAGCAATATCCGTGTCGCAGGATTCAATATTAATTACCACCGCTTTATGGTCCAGCAGGTTATCCGCAATACCTTGCGACTCTTCAAAACGAACCGGCTCCACTAAAACCACACGGGCATTTTCGCCGCCTTCCCCGAAATGCTCTGTGTGTTCCCGGTTCGGATTGGTAAAGGATACTACATTGTTTATCCGTGTCATGGATCTGTTTTCTGCCTTCACCGGCATAGCTGTACTCTTCGCTGCAATCTGTACAGGTCTTTCCGCAACAACTTCCTCTTCCTCTATATCTTCCCGTTCTACAAAACCTAATACATCTACAATCTTATCCAAAAAACCCATTTTACTCTCTCCTTTATTCTGCAAACATACTTCTGCCAACACGAATCATATTGGCGCCTTCTTCTACTGCCACCTGATAATCGTGACTCATACCCATTGACAATATTTCCATATCAATTCCAGGAATCTGCTTTTCCTTTATTTCCTGAAATAATTGATACATTTCCCGGAAAATCGGTCGTACCTGCTCGGTATCTTCAAAAAAAGGAGCTATGTTCATCAATCCTTTTACATGGATTCCAGGAAGCTTGCTGACCATTTCCAAAAACGACAAAACATCTTCCTTTGCAAGTCCGAATTTACTCTCCTCATCAGCGATATTTACCTGAACAAGGCAATCCATGGGATGTCCTAACATCTGCATGCGATGGTCCAGCTCTTTCGCCAGAGATTCACTCTCCAGAGAATGTACCAGAACCACTTTATCCGCAATATATTTTACTTTGTTGCTTTGCAAATGACCAATAATATGCCATGTAGCGCCAGGTCCCACCGCATCATATTTGTCCAAAAGCTCCTGTACTCTATTTTCGCCTATAATAGGCACTCCCGCAGCCAAAACCTCCTGAATCTGCTGCGGTGTTCTGGTCTTGGTCACCGCCACGATGGTCACCGGCTGTTCCGGATGGGGACTCTTTTTTCGAGCCGCTTCTACGTTTTTTTGAATCTCTGCAATATTATCTGTAATACTCATTATAAAACTCATCCCTTTTAGAATTTTATATTTTCACCTTCACGCACCCTATGCGGTGTCGTGACAATAAAATCTCCGTTTTCCAAGCCGTCCTCAATTACCACAAGGTCGCTTTCTCCCCAGTCTTGTCCGACTGTCACTGCCTTCCAGAACACAAACCCCTTCTGTAAACAATATACTCCCTTTTCGCCTTCCTTCTCCACCAGTGCAGTCTTAGGAACTGCAATTGCGGAAAGACGGTTATAAGGCAGCTCAATTTTATAAATTCTCTGCTGGAAAACAGTTTCCTTCACATTAGACAGTTTTAATTTTAAATATCGCGTGCCGTCCGCAGCATCCAGGATTTCTTTTATCGTGCCCTGCAGCTCATACTCAATATCGTTGAAACGTACCAGTATTTTCTGCTCCGCTTCCAAACCAGACACATAAGCCGTTCGCGGCATCGTCAGATACAAATACACATCGTCAAAGGTATTGATAATTTTGGCATATGCTGCGCCGTTCACACAATCGGCAGGTTGCTCCTTCTGGTCGGTTTGCTGCGCATTGTACCGTGTTTCCAAATCCGTACTGCAAATGCTGTTTAAATCGTCCGTGCCTTCTAAACCGTCAATTTGATAGGACACCAGTCCAGCTTCACTGGCATAAGAAATACTGCCATTCACACTGAACACCGCATTTCCCTTCCGTACCCGTTGCCCTTCATTCATCGTACGCTCTGCTGGACCGTCCCCGGCGGCAAGAACTGCAATTTCCTGTCCATGGAGCAATCCGTAACCTGTATCCACATCCTCCAACACTGTCTTTTTTACTTCTACCGTCTGAACCAACATGCTCCGTACCTGATTGTTAATCAGCATGAACACAATCCATACGATAATAATCAACAGAAGAATTTTTACAATATGATCTTTTAAATAGTGCTTTTTTCCTTTAGTTTTTCCCATAATTTTCTCCTGTCATTAAACTTACCGTTTATTATACAACATTTTTATAGCAATGAACACCTCTAAACCGGAACTTTTTCGCAATTTGCAAAAATTTCTATGCACTGTTTTTATTACGATTAATTATTTTTATTATTCTATCATAACTATAACACAAATAAACCGCCTTTTGTCAAGAAGACAAAAGACGGTTTTTCACTTTACAAAAATATGCAAAGCAAATGATTGCTAAAAAAAGAACATCACAGCAGCCAAAATCAAACGCCCTGCAATCCCTGCAAGGACATCATCCGCCATAATACCCAATCCTCCAGGAAGATCCTGAATTTTTCCGATAGGGCCAAGCTTGCTGATATCAAACAAACGGAAAAGCAAAAAGGCAACAGGCATGAGCACCAACGGCACCTGCCATAAGGTAATCCACATCCCAATCCATTCATCAAACACAATTTCAGGCGCATCATGAATGCCCAGCTGTTTTTCTCCGCTGTCACAAATATAGACGCCCAATATGCCTGTCACTATAATAAACCATAAGGGAATCCCGCCAAAAAAACTCCAAATCACGCCAATCAACAGTGCTGCGGCAGATCCCCAGGTGCCTGGAGCCGGACGCAGCAATCCCGAACCGCATCCCCGCGCTAAAAATAATACAACCTTATCCATACTCTCAACTCCATGTAATTTGTTTATTCAATTTTACCACATAATCCACGCCGGAATAAACAGTCAAAAGCAACGCAACATACATCAAAATCAAGCCCAAATTTACACCGCACAATGCCACAATCTGCGGCTTGAGCATCAAGAGCATCAAGGCAATCATCTGACATACTGTTTTTACCTTGCCCCAGATATTGGCGGCCACCACAATATTCTCAGAAGCGGCCACAGAGCGCAATCCGGTAATGGCGTATTCGCGGAAGAGAATAATCACCACAATCCAGGCAGCCAGATCGCCCAGCTCCACCAGACATACCATGGCAGCGGCCGTCAAAATTTTGTCAGCCAAAGGGTCCATCAGTTTTCCAAAGTTGGTAATCAGATTATACTTTCGCGCAATCTTGCCATCCAGCATATCGGTGAAAGAAGCCAGTGCAAAAATTACTGTCGCCACAACGCGGGACACTTCTGTATTCAGCATCAGGGCTACCATAAACAAAGGCACCATACACACCCGCGCAACAGTCAACTTATTTGGTAGATTCATTATTCTATCTCTCCTATAAAATCATATTCATCCAAGCCTGTCAATCGCACAGTCAGATATTCTCCCGGCTGATAGCCGTGCCCTTCATCAGCATACACCAAAATCCAGGGATCCACATCGGGAGCCTCTCCCTGGCTGCGGCAGAGAAGCAGTCCCGGCACATCAGAACTTAACTCATCAATTACCACCAAACGCCGCTCTCCAATGGCCTGTTCATGCTTCTGATACATCATCTCATATTGCAAATCCATAAGATTTTCTGCGCGTTTTTCTTTCTCCTCTTCCTCCAGATGCCCTTCCATACGGTCTGCCGGCGTCCCTTCTTCCCTGGAATAGGGAAAAGCGCCTACGCAATCCAGCCGCATTTCCTCCAGAAAATCCAGCAGATTTTGATACTGCGCTTCCGTCTCGCCTGGAAAGCCCACAATAAATGTGGAGCGCAGCGTGATACCGGGAATCTTTGCTCTCAATTTATGAATCAGCGCCTTGATTTCCGCTACCGTAATTTTGCGATTCATCCGTTTTAAGATTTCATCATCGGCATGCTGCAGTGGAATATCCAGATATTTGCAAATTTTATCCTCACCAGCAATATAGTCGATTAACGCATCGTCAAAATTGTTGGGATATGCATAGAGCAACCGTATCCAACGCAGCGCAGGAATGGCCGCCAGCTCTTTCAACAAATCCACCAGCGCAAATTTTCCATATAAATCCTTGCCATAATAACTGGTGTCCTGCCCCACCAGAATCAGCTCCGTGACACCCTGCTCTGCCAGCAGCTGCGCCTCTTCCTTAATCTGGGGAATGGTCTTGCTGCGGTAAGGCCCTTGCATTTCCGGAATCACACAATAGGTACAATTATTGTCACATCCCTCCGAAATGCGCAGATACGCATAATGGGTCGGCGTCGTCAGCACCCGCGGCGCGGCGCCCTCCTTGCTTTCTTCTGTCCAATGGGTATGCACCACAATTTCCTGCTGTGCCTTATGGGCTTTTATAATAGATACAATCTGGCGATAATCGTTGGTTCCCACAAAGATGTCCACTTCCGGCAATTCCCTGGCCAGCTCCTGGGCATATTTTTGTACCAGACAGCCCACTGCCACCAGCAGCTTGCAGGCACCATATTTTTTCCACTGCGCCATTTCCAAAATGGCATTGATGGATTCTTCCTTTGCCGCATTTACAAAACCACATGTATTAATTAAAATAATCTCCGCCTTGTCGTATTCTTCTGTCAGCTCAAAGCCCTGTTCCTGAAAAATGCCCATCATCGTTTCACTGTGCACTAAATTCTTGGCACATCCCAGCGATAAAATGCTTACTTTTTGCAAAATACAACCTTCTTTCTTTATATTTGCCTTTATATTTGCGCGTTTATGCTTCCTGAATTTCTACAGCAAAAAACAGGGGCAGCTCCGTGGGTCAAAGCCAAGGAAATCACAACCCCTGTTTATTTTACCATGTCAGCAACATCTATACAATATGTTACTGTGCTGTTGTATTATAATCTTCTACCTTAAATTCCTTCTTCACAACCTGTCCCTGGCTGCCCTGTACGCCCAAATCCTGACCGTTCAGTGTAATCTTCACAGCACCGGCATTTCCCAGATTCAGATTAATTTTTTCCGCAGCTTTCACACTTTGCGTTTGTCCCTCTGAAAGGGTCATCTCTGTACTTTTTCCGTCAGCGGTAATCCGCATCCAGCATTGGTCCGTCCCATTGGGATTGACATCTAAAATTTCCAGCTGCATTTCCAGACCGTCATATACAGGCGCTGCCGGTTCCGGCGGTGTGACAGGCTCCTGGGTATCCCCATTGTTCTGCGTTTCATCCCCGTTGCTTTCCTGCCCACTGTTTTGCTCTTCCTGCTGGGGCACATCATTCTGTGGAATATCCTCCTGCTGGCTTCTCGTATAGGCCCACTGCAAAGCCAGCAACAGCACAATAGCCACAATGCTGAGTATAATAATCAAGGAACTGTTCTTGCTCAAAGGCTTTTCCTCAAAGGCAGCCCGCGGTGCCTTCCGACGCTGTACCGGCTGGGTCGCATGACGGGAGCTGCGGCTCGAAGCCGTTTTTTCTTTTACATCCTCGTCCTGCACCAACACAGACGTTTCCGGTTTCTCCCTTTGGGACTTCATAATTTCTACAACTTCCGGAAGATCCTTAATCCCCAAATATTTTAAATACGCCGTTGTGAACCCTTTTACATATACCTCACCGGGCAGCAGCTGGAACTCCTCCTGCTCTATGGCCTCTAAATATTTAACGCGGATTTTTGTGGCTTCCGAAACTTCATCCAATGTAATTCCCCGCGCTTCCCGCGAATCTTTTAAAATCTTCCCAATCCCTTGCATATCTGTCACCTCCGGCTGAAGTTCTGCTTAATTTTGTTTCTACTATATCACATCTGATAGAATTCCCGCAAGGCAATCACCAAATGTTCACCGATTTGTAATCATTACTTCACAATTTCCCCTTACGCAAGGCAGGCAAACAGTCTGATCACAGTTCCCCGTTTTCCACCATATCTGTATATTGTGCCATGGTCACCTTAATCTGCCGCGGCTTGCTGCCCTCATAGGGTCCCACCAGGCCGCGCTGCTCCATCTGGTCCACAATGCGGGCCGCTCTTGTATATCCCACACGGAAACGGCGCTGCAAAAGGGAAATGGACGCCTGACCGTTTTCAATAAACAATCTGGTCGCCTCAGGAATCAGCTCATCCCAGGCCTCCTCCACTTCTTCCTCTTTCTCCGTGGTGATCATCTCTGTCCCGATTTCCTCATTGTACACCGGCTGTGCCTGATTCTTGACAGCTTCCGTAATACGCTCAATTTCTTGGTCAGATACATATACACCCTGTACCCGCTGCGGTTTGGGCATCCCGGTAGGATAGAAAAGCATATCGCCCCGACCCAGCAGTTTTTCCGCTCCGCCCATGTCCAGAATGGTACGGGAATCGGTCTGCGACGACACCGCAAAGGCAATCCGCGATGGCATATTGGCCTTGATAATCCCCGTGATGACGTCCACAGAAGGCCGCTGGGTCGCTACCACCAGATGAATCCCCGCCGCACGGGCCAGCTGCGCCAAACGGCAAATGGCATCCTCCACATCAGCAGGCGCCACCATCATCAAATCCGCCAGCTCATCAATAAGCACTACAATATACGGCATAATTTCTATGGCATCCCGCTCTTCCTCTGTAGCAGCTGCCGCCCGCCGCTCCTCTGACAATCTGTTAAAACGGGTCATATCCTTTACGCCGTGGGTGGCAAACACCTCATAACGGCGGTCCATCTCATGCACAGCCCAGCGCAGCGCAGAAGCCGCCTTTTTGGCATCGGTCACCACCGGTGAAATCAAATGAGGGATTCCATTATAATTGCCCAATTCCACCTTTTTCGGGTCCACCATGACAAATTTCACTTCATCGGGCGTCGCTTTATAAAGGATACTGTTGATCAACGTATTGATGCACACCGATTTCCCCGAACCGGTAGAACCTGCAATCAACAGATGGGGCATCTTGGCCAGATCGGCCACAATGGCCTGTCCGCTGATATCCTTGCCCAAAGCCACCGTCAACTTTGATTTGCTGTTTTGGAAGGCATCGCTCTCAAGCACTTCCCGCAAACCCACCATTGTCGTCGATTTGTTGGGCACCTCAATCCCGACCGCAGCCTTTCCGGGAATAGGCGCCTCAATGCGCACCCCTGCCACTGCCATACTCAACGCAATATCGTCAGCCAGATTGATAATCTTGCTGACCTTCACACCTGCCGCCGGACGAAATTCATATTGCGTAATCGCCGGCCCACAGCTGACATTTACAATTTTCCCTTTTACGCCAAAATCATTCAACGTTTTTTCCAGCTGCTCCACATTTTGCATCATGGCTGCCATGCTTTTTTTATCGCCGGCATTTTTATTTTCATCCAGCAAATCAATGGAAGGAAGCCGATATCCCTGCTCCTGCCGTTCTTCCCGCAACGGAGATGCCGCTGCGGCAACAGGCGCCGATTCCTTTACCATAGTTTCCTCGCGGTGCGCTGTCGTTTCTGTTGTCCTTCTCGCCTGCACCGCTTCACCCTTTATCGGTGCTGCCGCTCTGGCTGCCGTAGCTGCCTCATCCCGCGGCATGGCCGTCACTTTCCGCGGAAGTTCATTTTCCGGCTTCAGCTCAAGTCCCGGTTCCTCTGGATATTCCGTCAAATTGTCATCGTCAGTTCTCAGTACTTCTGTTTCCTGTACTGCCTTTTCCTCTGCTGCCTTTTCCTGAACGGCTTTCTCCTTTGCCTCCTCCTCCATGCGATTGCGAATCTGCCGTTTCTCCAGAAGCTGACGGAAATCCTCCACAGAATCAGCGATATAATAAGGCTCTTTTTTCAGCGGTTCACGGGGACTCAAGCCCACCCGCGGCTCCTGCTCATCCAGCGCTTTATGAATCTCCGCCAGACTGTTCAGCACAACAGTATGCTCCTTGGGAATCACCACATATTCCGCGCCGGTGTAACGGGGATACTGTCCCTTCTTTTCCCCGGACGTTGCCTGTTTGTCCTCCACAAAAAAGCGCTTCAATTTTCCCAGCCTGCTCTCCTTTTTCGGCGGGGCAGCCTGCTCCGCCGCATACGCAGCTTTTTCTTTTTTTATGATTTTTTCTTCTCTCTGCTCTGTGGATTTTTTCTTACCCTGCCTGTCCTTTTCCTTTCGAGAACCTGACATTTCTTCCTCCTCATCCTCTTCTTCAATAAAAATGAAACTCAACAGTTTCTCTTTTATCTGCACCCACTTCTCACCAATCGCCGCAAAGAACGTCTCATTTTGTCCCGCAAGCAATCCGTATGCCATGAATATCAAAGCAATCACAGCCACACAGAACAGTACAATATAAGCGCCTACCGATCCCAGCGCCTTTTGCAGCAGCATGGAAATCGCCGCGCCCAGGACGCCGCCGCCATTGCCGCACAAGCCTAATATAAAATTATCTTTTATATTCACGTAGGTCACATTCATATGCAGCATTGTCAAAATTGCCAGACCAGCCATGACAACGCCAGCCACCTGTATCTGGCTCAATTGTTTTCCTGACAGCAGACACAACCCGCACAGGCAAAACAAAAACGGAAACAGCAAAATGCCCCGCCCTGTAAGCCCATGCATCACCAGATAAAACAATCCGCCTAAAAACCCCGTTTTCTCACGCAAAAGCGCACTGTACGCGCCCAGCTCCATACCACTTCCGTCAGGTGCCTGTAAAATCGTCCATCCACTGTACAACGCCAGAGCTAGCATCGCCACACCCAACAGCATGTGCGTAACATTCAATGTCTCTTTTTTCTTTATATTCTCGGTTTTCGCCATACGCTCACCTCAAAATCACTTATTTTCAGAATCTTTATTATAACACAAATCCTTTACAAAATAAAAGAAAAACAAAGCAAATGTTCTCAAAAACACAAATTTCTCAACCAGACAACCAGTTTATGTCCGCGCAACAAACCTTTTACAGCAATACAGCAAATCAGGACAATAAAGAAAAATGCCTCACTGCATAAGCAATGAAGCATCTTCTCATCATACGCCTGATTGGAATCGAACCAACGCACCTGGCTCCGGAGGCCAGTGCTCTATCCACTGAGCTACAGGCGCACATCCAAACCACCTTTAATATGATACCCGAAATCAATTGATTTGTAAAGCCTTTCTTTGTAAATTTCTGTGAGAAGTTTCGCATTTCTCATGCGCTGTCCTCCCCCTCTCTTCCCATAAAGTCCACAGGGAGCATGCAGATTCCCCTGCGCCTGTCCAATCTCCCGCCAATCCTCACTTGACAACGCTCCGCGTTATGATAGTATAATAAATTAGCAGATATTTTTTGTACCATTGAAAAAGTGAGGATTTCTATGTATATCGATTATCATTTACACTCCCAATTTTCCTGCGACAGCCTGACCAACATGGAAGCCATCTGTCAGGCCGCATTGTCCGCCGGACTGGACGAAATTGCCTTTACAGACCATATGGATTTCACCTATCCATTACAATATGAAAATCACTACATCCATGACCTGGACAATTATCTGGACACCATCAACCAATACAGGCAACGCTACAGCGGGCAGCTGGTCATCCGTGCCGGTGTAGAAATCGGGATGGAACGGCACCGCCTGGCGCAGTGCGAGAGCTTTTTGAAACGCTATCCCTTCGACTTTGTCATCGGCTCCGTCCACGAAATCGACGGC
Organism: uncultured Peptococcaceae bacterium; assembly: GCA_910585405.1. GTDB lineage: Bacteria > Bacillota > Peptococcia > Peptococcales > Peptococcaceae > UBA7185. Next base: position 215,766 of record CAJUDO010000001.1, read on the forward strand.
ATCGCCGTCAGCCAGAAAGCCTTTTTTCAGGGAAAAACGAAAGAACAGGTCTATCGGCAATACTACGGCGCCATCCTGGACTGCATCCGGCACTTCGACGACTTCGACGTCATCGGCCATTTGGATTACTGCAAGCGCTACTGTCCATTGCCCTATGAGCCTGGCGATCACCTCATTGCCATGGACGTCGTGACCGAGCTTTTGCAGGAACTGATTCGCCGCGGCAAAGGATTGGAAATCAATACCTCCGGCTTTCGGCATAAATCCGCCATGGGATTGCCCCACTTTGACATCCTGCGCCATTACCGGCAGCTGGGCGGCACCCGCATCACCATCGGCTCCGACAGCCACCGCAGCGAGTACGTGGGATACAAAGTAGCAGAAACCACCGCCGTGCTGAAAACATTGGGCTTTACCCATATCTCCACCTTCGGGCACCGCCATGAATATCCCGTGGCGCTGTGAGATAGTATAGGAAACAATACAGCGTGAAAGAAGCCTCCGCGATTCGTGGAGGCTTCTTTTTGTTGAAAAGCACCGGCCATTCAGACTGGTGCCCATGGATTATCTTCGGTTCAAGTCAAAGCATTATTCTTCTCTTAATTTCTTATAAATATCATTCAGGAACACCTGCATCAACTCACGTTTCTTCTCGTCGTTATCCAATAACAGTGCGAAGAAGTCCTGATTCTGCTCATACCCGGCAATCAAAGCATCCTGCACGGCGTCAAAATAAGCAAAGCGGAAATCTTTTAGAGAGTTATTCCGTGCACTATCTCGCAGATGTCCGTTCTTCAGCAAGATATCTCGCATTTGCAGAGCAGACTTAGAGGCCACGTCCACATCAAAATTTTTATTATATGCTGCATTGATCTCATCAATAATCTCGGACAACTTCTTTTTCACGGCTTCATCCATATAGACCTCGCTGGGTGTCGGTAGGCTCACCTCTGGCTTAGATTCAATCTCATGTGTGTTTTCTCCAGTCTTTTTCTGACGGAAGTTCGTGGCACTAATTTTGTCAGCAATATCAAAATCATTTCCACCGCTGCCCACTTCAATCTCCTTGATTAGATACGAAAGAAAATTATACTTCTTATGCAGATCAACACTTTCAAAACAGGTTGCCTGAATCAAGAAACTATAAAAGCGAAGAAATCTCTTGATTGTCCCACGTATCTCCAACTTTTCCAGTTCGGAATGTTGTTTAATGATTTGCAGAGATTTATCTAACAACGCCCACATTCTGGCTTTTTCTCTCGCTGTCCGTTTGTCCTGATACAGGTATCCGTTAAACTCCTCAATATCGTCAATATCGAGAAAGTTATACTGATCCACCTGGGCTTCCACCGCCCGGATATCCGAAGGAGTGATGGTCTCGTTCAGAATTGTCTCGGTATAGAACGGGGCAAAGGATGCTTGAATATCCTCATATTCATTTTTGAAATCCAGCACAAAAGTTTTCTTATCGTAAGGTGCACAAATGCGGTTCAGGCGAGAAAGGGTCTGCACAGCATTGACTCCCCGCAGGCGCTTGTCCACATACATGGCACAGAGCTTCGGCTGGTCAAAGCCAGTTTGATACTTGTTCGCCACCAACAGCACCTGATAGCTGTTGCTGTCAAACACTTCCGGCAAATCTTCTTCCTTAATGCCGTTCATCACCGCTTCGGTGTATTCGTGGCCGTCCAGAGAGACCTTACCCGAAAACGCCACCAGTGCACGAATACCCGTGTACCCATGCTTGGAAATATAGGTCTCAAACTCGTTCCGGTATTTGACTGCTGCCTGCCGTGACGACGTAATGACCATGGCTTTTGCTTTGCCGCCTAACTCCTGCATGATTCTGTTCTTGAAATGTTCAATAATGATCTCCACTTTCTGGGCAATGTTGGTATCATGCAGTTCAATATACTTGGCAATTTTACGCTTTGCGGCAATCGTCTCCAGTTCTGGATCATCCTCAATAGCCTTATTGATCTCAAAATAAGTCTTGTAGGTCACATAGTTTTGCAGCACATCCAGAATAAAGCCTTCCTCAATGGCTTGCTTCATGGAATAAAGGTCAAAGGCGACTTTTTTCCCTTCTTCATTCAGGCAGCCGAACAACTGCAAGGTAGTCGGTTTCGGGGTTGCGGTAAAGGCAATCATGGAAACATTGGGCTGCTTTCCACTGCGGGCAATCTCGTCCTCGATAATATCGCCCATGGATTTTTCTTCTTCCGACACATCAACAGAGGTGCTCAGCTTGCGGCTCTCTGAGAGAGCATACGTCACCGCCTCCATGGCAGTTCCGGCGGTAGAAGAATGCGCCTCGTCGATGATTACGGCAAAGGTTTTGCTTTTCAGCTCCTGCACAAGTTCCTGAATGTACATGAACTTGTGGATGGTGGTCACAATGATTTTCGTATTACTGTTTAAGGCATCTGCCAGATCTTTGGAGGTGCATTTTTCATCCATGACCTTGATCAGACCTGCCTTGTGCTCCAGTGAAAGTACCGCATTCTGAAGCTGACGATCTACCACGATACGGTCAGTGATAATGCAGACTGTATCAAAAATGACTTTATTTTCCCTATCGTGCAAAGAGGCCAGACGGTGTGCCAGCCATGCGATGGTATTGGTTTTGCCGCTGCCGGCCGAATGCTCAATGAGATAATTTTTCTCGCTGTGGTGTTCCATCACATCTGCCACCAGCTTGCGCACGGCATTGAACTGGTGATAGCGGGGAAAAATCAGCGTTTCCTTGGTGACACGCTTGCCGGTATCCAGGTCTTTCTTCGTCTCCTTTTGCAGAAAAATGATTTTGTCAATCAGATACAGCACCGTATCTTTTTTGAGGATATCTTCCCACATATAGGAAACATTGATACCGTTTTCGTTGTGTGGGTTCCCCTTGCCAGAGTGGATACCTACACCACAGCCTTTATTAAACGGCAGAAAAAAAGAAGATTTTCCTTTCAGATTGGTACACATATAGACTTCGTTCAAATCCATGGCAAAGTGGGCCAGACAGCCCGCTTTGAATTTCAGCAGGCGTGTCTTGTAATCCCGTTCATATTTATACTGACGGATAGCGTCTTCATAATTCTGGCCGCTGGTATTGCATTTCAGTTCAAAGGTGAAAATGGCAATGCCGTTAAGGAAAATCACAAGGTCAATGCGTTCGCCTTCTTTATGCCAGACTTCCTCCATCACCGAGAGGACATTCTGCTGATACAGCGCTTCTGCTTTTTGGTTGAAGGTGGTTGCAGGCTTGCGGTACATGAAGGTGAGGCATACACCGTTATCAAACTCCACACCGTGTTTGAGCACATCCAGCAAACTGCGGTTTTTCTTGTTGACCTCATTGTTGATATAGTTGAGGATAGTCTGGCTGGTCTTGTCGCCATAGAGTTTTTTCAGCCGGGTCAATGCATCCGGCTGGGTTGCTTCTAAAAAAGAGAATAGCAGCTCCACATCCATGCCGTAGCCGGGATCGTAAGCGGTAGAGGGACGCACCTGATAACCGTTTTCCTTTTCCAGCATTTCCAGTATGTATGCCTGATAATCTGCCTTTTCCTTTAATTGCCCTGCCTTGATGGCCATCTCACTGCACCTCCTTCACTCGTTTTTTGCCTGTCACATATTCGTAGATGAGGGATTTTTTGTGTTGTTGAATAGTAGAGAGTTGCTTCTTTTTCCCAATAATTAAATTGTCAATTTGAGAGCAAATGTTATTTAAGTATTTAACAATAGCCTTTTGTTCTTCAATCGGTGGGATACAAATCTTGTACTTTCCAAGATTATCTGCTGATAAATTTGGCTGTGCTGTACCATTATCCCACCAATATCGCTGAACTTCCTCTATGTGAGAGTTCAAGCAATAATAAAGATACTCTGCTGAGATTCTCACACTACGAATTGCCACTAATGATGAAGCAACTGTTCCCTGATTCATATCAACAATGGCATTTTTTCCGACACTTCCTCGCAAGCAATATAAGATATCTCCCGACCTAAGCTTAACGCCGCCCATTATGCGATACTTTTCTTCAGAAATATAATCCATATTATCCATATTAAGTCCATCGCCCTCAAGATGGCCTGCATTTATGAATGGTATTCCTTCAGATTGTAATTCGCTTTTAGCGGGATAGTTTTCTCCTCTGTCGCCATTGTGGAATGTGACACGATATTTGATAGGTTCTACATCCCAATGCGCCGGAATTTCCCCCATCCACTCAACCCCACTATCCTTCATCGGCACAGACTTGTCCGATCCCTTGGTTACCGTTTCGGTAATCAGGGATTTTTTGTATTGCTGCAAAAGCGCAATCTGCTTTTCCAAATCTGCGGCAATGCCGTCAATCTGGGCACATTCTTTGTCGAGAAAATCTGCGATAGCCTGTTGTTCCTCAATATTTGGAAAAGCAAGCCAAAACTGTCCCAGTTGGCTTCGACTGATTCTTGACATTGTTGCACCACGGGCAATCATATTGGCGTGTTCAGCATATCCATCAGCATTCATCCCATACATAATAAACTTTTTATTATAGTTGGCATTTGGACGCAAAATAACGTTATCAACAGCCACAACATAACGGGATTCAGTATCCGGAATAATGCAAGCTCTTCCAATCGGCTCATTAAGCCGTGAAATCATCAAATCACCCGGGTATACATTCAAGCAATGTAATTCTGAGAAAGTCTTTTCGGAAATGTATCCGCATCCTTGCTCCTTATAAAATCCAGCGCCAACGTTTCCGGTAGTTAGATAACGAATCCCACTTTCTTCTATTACATCGCTTTCTATCCAGTCACCATCAAAAAACAAAGTTCCAGGCTCCGTTGCCAAATATTTGACCTTATTGATCTCCCATGATGATGGAATATCCTTAATCCACTCAATCCCACTGGATTTCATCTGCTCTGCCATTACACTCCCTCGCTTTCCTGCAAGACTGCAATTTTTTCGGAAAGGGATTTCTCCAGTTCCATAAACTGGGCCAACAAATCATCTGCTTTTTCCGGCTCCTTGTACTCGTAGAAGAATCGGGTAAACGGGAATTCTGCGCCCAGTTTTTCCTTGTTGGTGGCACTCTCCTTTTTCTCCGGGTCAAATTCATAGGCCCAGATAGCGTCGGGCACATGGGGATAGACTTCCCTCTGAAAATATTCCTCCGGGTCCTGGGTGAGTTTGATAATCTCGGTGTCTTTGGTGGTGGTATCCTTGATAATTTCGCCTTTGCGGTCTTTCTGCACCACGGCGGTTTTGTCCATCACCGCCAGCACCATGGCAATGCCAGTCAAACGGCTGGCAGACATACCATCAACCTTACCCAACAGCGATTTCAGATACTTTTCGAACTCTCCGTAATCCATAAACACACGGTCAGAGCGGTTGGCTTCCAGAATATTCAATACATCTGTCACAAACTGCTGGCCTGCCAGATATTTCTGGTATTTCTTCTCATCAGCAGCACTGCGGGGGGTCATCTCTTTCAACTGCTCAAAATCCGTCTCATTGAAAATGCTGGAATTGCTGGTGAAGTAGCTGCTGGTCCGCAGCCGCTCGATGCTTTCCTCATCCAGCACACCCCGGCGCTGCAACGGCTGATAAACCGCATACTCCTTGTACATAAACTCCTCGTTGGGGAAAATCTTGCAATACTTGTTCTCCTCAAAATTGGAATACAACTCCGTAATTTTCTTCATGCTTTCCCGGTCAATTTCCCGGCGTTTTTTGCCCAAAGATTTGCGCAGTGGCTTCCACATATCTACTGCATTGATCAGCTGCACCTTTCCACGGCGGTCGGGGCGCTTGTTGCGAGACAAAATGAAGATATAAATGCCAATGTCAGTGTTATAGAAAAGCTGGGTAGGCAGGGCAATGATAGCTTCAATCAAATCTTCCTCCAGCATCCAGCGTCGAATCTGGCTCTCGCCGCTGGTGGTTCCACCGGAGAAGAGAGGGGAACCATTGGTAATGATTGCTGCACGCCCATTTTTCTCATCCAGTTTATTGATGGCATGCTGCATAAACAGCAGTTGGGCGTCACCAGTCCCGGGCAGGCCGTGCTCAAATCGTCCGCCCTTCTTGTTCTCCTTACGGACTTCCTTTTCCTGTCCTTCCGGTGCATCTTTGCCGCCCCAGGGAGTACCAAAGGGAGGATTCATAATCACCAATCGCATCTTCTGATCCGGGAAGCAGTCTGTTTTCAGGGTGTTGGCCTCCTCATCACCTATGATGTTTTTCACGTCCTGCCCTTTGATAAGCATATCTGCCAAACAAATGGCGTAGGATTCAGGGTTGATTTCCTGTCCAAACAGGCGCACATCGACGAAGGGATTTTTACGGCGGAGGAAATCATAGGTAGTGGAAAGCATACCTCCCGAACCACAGGCGGCATCCAATACGGTGGCGATCTTACCTTCATCAGTCAGCAGGTCATTACAGCCCTCTGCCAGCAGCACATTGACCATTAGACGAATTACTTCACGGGGCGTATAGTGATCACCGGCCTCAGCATTTTCAGAGAAACGGCGAATAATATCCTCGAAAATATAGCCCATCTTCATGCTATCCACATGCTCTGGGTATAAATCCAGTTTCGGATCCGAAAATTTTTTAACCACATTGTAAAGGCGGTTGCTCTTGTCCATCTTGTCAATCTGGGTACTGAATTTCAACAGTTTTTCCAATATCAGCTGGATATTGGCGGAAAAGCCTTCGATATAGGATTTCAGGTTGGTCGCAATGTTGCCGGGGTCATCCAGAAGGCGTTTAAGGGTAAATTCACTGGTATTATAAAAGGGATATTTGGAAACTTGGCAAAGAAGCGCAGCCGGAAGGTTCGGATTCTGTTTGTGTCTTTCCACAACTGCATCTTTCGTAGCCTCTAAAGCGCACTCAAATCGGCGGATAATGACCATGGGAATAATTACATCTTTATACTTGTCCGAGGTGTAAGCGCCACGGAGCGAATTGGCAATAGACCAAACTAAACCAACTTCCTTACTTACATCGATGGAAGTGTCATCAAACATAACTTCGTAAAAATACTTGTCTCTCATTTTATGGGTTCTCCTTCTCTATTCTCTTGAAAAGACGCAAACAGGGTATCAACACTTTTCATCTGATCAGGGGTCAGATTACAGTTTTCCAGTTTTCTTATCGCATCTACTAAATCCTTGTTCTGTGTGATGGTTCGGCAAACATCCGGCGGAGGAACTTTTCGAATTGCCATATACAGACGATCCATACGCTGACGTGTCTGTAAATCCGGCTTTAGCTCCTTAATCAGCTTGTCATAGACCTCTGCTGTTGGAGCATTGACACCGTCTTCTATATATTTCATGTTGGAAGGCGCTAACTCAACAGCCTTGGCAAGTTGGCGTTGACTCATATCTGTTCCACGGCATCGAACGATTAGAGCTCCAAGGTTCTTTTTAGATCTTTCTGTTGTTTTATCAGCAGCCACTTTTCGAGGCAATTCAGCACCTCCTTTCTCCATTTGTTCTATATTCTATAACATAGAACAAGTATAATACATTAATTGATGATTCGTCAAGTTATGAAACTTTTTTGAAATAAGAATCCTCTATCACAACTGAGTGATTCTTTTTGAAAATCGCACCGGCCATTCAGACTGGTGCCCATGGATTATCTTCGATTTAAGTCAAAGCACGGTCAACTTTCTCTCCAATATCTATTCCGCAAAAACTTTTTCCCCAAGGCATTCCATCGAGAAAAAAATCCTTCGGGGTTTCCTCAATTTGCAAAAATAACTCAACAAAAAAACATAAAAACCAGTGGTTTCCCAATGAAAAACCACTGGTTTCGCAAACAGAAACCTGATGTAGATGTAAATGTAGATGTGAATGTAAATGTAAATGTTGATGTAGATGTATATGTGAGTGGTGGTGATGTCTTCTTCTCACCACCACCACATAACTACTTAATTCCTCAGTAACAGCGCGCGGGTGTAAAAACAGTGGTGCTGGTGGTGATGAGGACGACGAAACCCCATGCCCATAAAAATCCGAAAATGCCGCTTTTTCGAATAATGCGGCACAGTGGAAACGCTAACTTCCACAAAGCATGGTACACTGTAAAGTAGCAAAATTATGCAACTTTTTCAAATCACATTCCCAACAAGTAGCGAATTTCTGCAATTTTCTTCAAAAAAGCAAAATGTGTATATTCCTACATTTTGTTGCGGTAAAACAACATTTAAGACCGTTAAACTTACACTTAACACCGTATAAACAACAGTTTTTCTTAACTTTTGTCAATTAGACTGCTTTGCATCTTTTTGCCCCAATCTGCTATACTTGCCAC
>CAJUDO010000002.1 GCA_910585405.1 uncultured Peptococcaceae bacterium
TCTATCATAGAAGGCCTTGCTTTTATATATTTACAGACTTTTTTTCACAGACTCGCAGAAAATTTGAAAAATTCATTCCCATTTTCACCCCCAGAAATAAAATTGCAAATAACAAAAAACCGAGGATGAAATACCGTTTTTCAGTATTTCATCCTCGGTTATCGACTGACTACATAAAAATATATATTTGGTTTTGAGGGAATTTGCAGGCACTAATTAATCATTCTTTATGCTATTATCAAGCATTTCGAAGAAGGCAACTATAGAATCACTTACTTTAAATGGGTTATCATAATCGTCACAAAAATAAATATATACCTCTTCACTATCACTATCCCAATAATAATAATTGCCGCCCCTATCCCGCGCAATCGGATACATTGTATTGGGTAACAAAGCATCTTCTCTATCATTGGTTACTAACTCTTCAAAGGACATCTTTTCTGCAACTAATGGCACCATTTTAGCAACTTCAAGATTGATTCCTTTTACACTAAATTTACATAAGAATATTTGCTCCGCATCATATTTTTTATAATAGATTTTTAGCATATCAGGAAACTTAATTCCATACTTCTTTTCTAGTTCTATTATTTTCTCTTCACACTCTAAATGCTCTACATGCTTATTAATTACAAAGTCAAACACTTTTCATACCCCTTTCTTTGGTGGATTATAATTACTTCCGTAAATTGCATCATATTGAGCGCAACCGCCTGCATGAGGCTTGGTTGCATTATGTGCCTCATCTTTAACTAATTCTAGGGTTATCGTATTTGTTTTCACATTATAATCGTCTACATGATGCCAAACATAACCATCTGGAGTCTCTTTTAAATCTAATAAACTATTAGCTCTATCAAAGTCTACCGTACGATCTCCAGACGCCTCTATCGTTACAATGCACTTAGTTCCATCATTTTTAATATATATTACATCGCTATTTCGAAAAGACACTCCGCCATTTGGTGTTTCAATTACACCTGCTATATTTTTTCTTAACGCTCTCTGATATGGCTGATATTTTTCATTATACGCTTGAGCAGCAGTGTTCGCAATATCCTGCTGCATTTGTTCATCAACTTCACCCTCTAAATCTGGCATCATGTCACCACTATCGTCTGGCAACTCGCAGCGCTCTGTAGAATCTCCACTATCATCCGGCAGTTCGCAGCGCTCTATAGAATCCCCACTATCGTCTGGCAGTTCACTCCGCTCTATAGGATCTCCACTATCATCCGGCAGTTCGCAGCGCTCTATAGAATCTCCACTATCGTCTGGCAATTCACATCCACTCTCTACTGCCTGTTTTTTCTCCATCCCCTCAAGATTAACAGCGCCATGGCTTTCTAAACTACTTTTTTCAAAACCTGAACCGATCATCGTACGCCTCCATAGTATAATAACTCATTGCGATATTCAATATTTTTCTGATCAATATGCGTTGCCACGTAGACAAAAACATTTTTGCGGATTTCCTCTGCTAATGCTTCAGATATCTGTAATTGGTCTGCTATTTGAATATCAATAGATTTTTGCACCATTTCACGATTGGTTTCCTGTTCCCACTGCTTTACCAATGTATTTCCTTTCACCAGACAGTAGCATAGATAACAGCGTTCATCTTCAGTAAGAGGCTCCTTTTGTTCCACTACTTTTAATAATAACATTTTAGCAGTTCGCCCTGTGTCAACTCTGTCAATCCATAATTTGATTCGGTCGACCTCTTCTTGTGATAATTCTTTCCCATCATTTACACCATGCAATACTTTATTAAACAGCATGGTAGTTAACGGTGAAGTCTTATTTTCTGAAGTGCCATGATAAACAAAAGGCTTGTCCTCAGAAAAATAATCCACTTTACATAATACTGGCGCTAACCAACTGTTCTGAAATACTGCTGCAACACCAACATCCAATTTAGCTAGTTCTGTAATTTGTTCCTCATTTAAACCTACCGCTTTACCTACAAGTTCGCGATCTGACTGGTCAGGCAACCGCATAATAATTTTCGTGTTTGTATTACGAATTACAGCCATATCTAAGAGACCTGGCGCCTGATCTGCAATGATAAAGCCTTCCCCATAAGTACGCATTTCAGCGATAGCATTCGCCAACATTTCTACAGATTTCCCTTGTAAATTGGAGCTTTCCTGTGACTGTTCCCCAGAAGTACGCCGTAATAAATTATGAGCTTCTTCTAATACGGTAATATGTTTTAACGCTGAATCCATGCCGCCCTGCGCCATACGATATTCCTGCAATTTAATCATCAAAATCCCCATCAACAATGACTTTGTTTCCATTGATCCAATACGGCTTAAATCGATAATAACATTTTCATCAAATAATTGCTGATTGGAGACTTCCTCTTCTGCACAAAAAATTTGACCATAAATACCATTTGTAAGAGATTTTATCCGAGTAATCAAAGCTCCGGAATAATCACTCTTTGTATCAGATGAATAAAGTGAACTATCCATAATTTCAGGCAGCTTCTTTAACACCGTAGCAAATGTCGGGTATTGCCGCGGTGTACAAACAGAACGAGTCAAATTCCAACCGCAACTAATGTAAGCAGCTTCAATAGCGTCTTTCAAAACTGCTGGCATTGCAGCATACATTGGCCAAGAAGCATTAAAGATTTCTATCAACCGATCAATATGCTCTAAGACATGGATATCCTCAGGGAAAGAAAATGGATTTAACCGAAGCAACGGTGTTTTTTGCAAATTCGTTCCAAACACCGACACTCCGTCATATCCACCAAAAATATTTTTATATTCCCCTTTTGCTGGTTCGACAACTAAAAATTTGGCCGGCTGCTGACTGGAAAAACATGCTTCTTCTAATATTTTATAAATAGTTCTCGATTTACCGGCACCGGTAGAACCGGTAATAAACGTGTGTGCTGTCAAGTCTTTTGAACGTAACGCTACCAGTGTGTTTTCATCATTTTGATGCATGTGGTAAATACTACCCAGCAGCAAATCACCTTCATAGTCGCCATGAACGGCCATTACATTTCTTCCGAATTCTGCACATTGAATCACCGGTAAACCAGCAACCGATTTTTTAGGTAAAGCAAATTGAATAGCCAATTCTTTTCCGCTGATTAATAAACTTGGCTGTGTGAAATTACTTACTGTGTTACTGTGATGAACTTGAAATAACGGATGATAGCATCTTGCCAAATACGTGCGCAATTTTTTAACTTTTTCTTTGTCTGTCCAGATATTTACAATAGAAGCCTCAGCCGACGAATTTTCTCCGCGCATTAATGATTTATAAATACTGGCCGCAGCTACCGCAGTTTCATATTTTGGGGCCAATACATAAACGCAGCAATCAAACATACCAAAATCTTCGCAACTACGCATACGTTTAATTTGTTCGTCAATCCGCTCCATCAAACTTTTAATTGCGCGGCTTTCATAGGTAATTTGTAATCCATCACCATACATTGTAGTGACCGCATCTGCAACAGATTTTTGTTCGGATGTTGCCGTAGATTTTCCCCTTGTACGCGTTCTTCCTCTTGTCTTAGTTTTAGAATTTGTTTTTCCCTCTGTTTCAGAAGCATTGATTGCCATACCAGCATTTACGCCTCCAGCATGGACGCCTCCATACACGCTGCCACCCAATGTTTCAGCAGTGTTTGTTCCGTTGGTTTTTCCTGTAGAAACTGTTTTCGCTGTGCTTTTGCTCACCGTCTCTGTAACGCCTTCAATAAGGCTATACGTAGTTCCTTTAGACGTAGATGCATTGATTGTCTGCACAGACATTTTAAATGGAGAAAGCCTGGAATATAACTCTTCATATCCAGCACATGTTTCCTCTATTTCTAAATTACTGCGAGCGTCTGCCAGAAATAACATAGCATATTCTTTTCCGCGCATAGAATCGATCAGTTTTTCCATCCCTTGTACAAATTCTTCGCTATCATGCTCGTCTTGATTTCTCAACGCCGGAATCCCACTGACTGCTGCCACCACCGAAGCATTTGAAATATTACGTTTTAAAACAGATTTTACCGTTTCCTCTTTTTCAAATGCTTCGATATTCACACGATGAATTTGAGAACCAGGAAAATTTCCAACAAACACATCTGCCAGAGTTTTTCCTATATCGGTTAAAACCTTAGGCGGCACCGTCCCATTTTCTACCTGTCGATGAGCGATCCCTAAATATAAGTCTATCGCATGTTGATGACTGTCTAACAGCATAAATAAACTATTTTGCGAACTAGCTTGTGTGGTCGCATAAACCGTAGTCAATTTATCTTGGATATTTTCTTTTTTATCGTAAACGATTTTATCTATATGATAAAGACAAATATTCGCTCCTAAATCAATCTCGGAAATCCAATCAGGAATCTCTGCAACAGGGCAATCGGCTAATTGCTCCAAATATTTTTTAAATACTATATTTTCCGCCGCCGCAAACGCTTCGTCTAACGCTTCTTTTGTTCTAGGATCTATTTGCGCATGGTTCATATTTTCCATCTTATCACCGTATCCTTCCTCGCACAGCCCATTCCATGCATTTCTCTGAAATACGACTGCTATTTAATTTCAATTCTGAAAATTCTGAAACACCGCAAGCAGAATCCCAGCTATAGCCACCAAAGCCAATACGATTTTTCCCAGAGGCAGTGTATCTTTCTTCCCGTTTTTTCTCGCAGACTGAACTCTCTTTGTCTTTGGTGGATGGATAAAATTTTCTTCTGCCTCTATCTTCCTCTGTTCCGACTTTGCTCTTTGGGCAGCGTTCGCCTTCCGCTGCTCGTAAACTTTTTGCCCGACTTTTCTAATATTTACAATACGTTCTTCGCAAAAATTTTTCTGTAAATAAAAGGTTAAATCTAAAAAATATTTCTCGTTCCAGCTATTCTCATCTTCTCGAAATGGCTCTTCGTTGGGCAATAATTTATATTCAACAAAAACCTCAGGCACGTCTTTTCGCAAACGGTCTATAACATACTCATAGTCACCTGAGGAAAACGCCGGATCAAATTCTATAATCGAAACGACTATAGACCTTAACCCCAATAGATTTTTTTTCTGTACATCTGCTTCAAAAGTTTCCTTCGAAAAATTCTGCGCCATTTTTTTACACCTCTTCTATTTTTCTTTTTAAAGTCTGCAACCACTGCACCGTTCTATCACTTTCTTTTTTAGCTGCTTCTAGCTGATTGATATCTTTACTTAAAACAATAATTCTTTGATTTCGAACTTGAATTGCTTTTTCTGTTTGCGCCAAATCATTTGCTAATTGAGTAAGTTCCTCTTGTATACCTTTTTTAATACGCTCGCAATCACTCTTATAGTTTTTAATCGTATCAGCACATAACATAGCAACTTCTCGGTTTGTATTTGATAAAATATTTCTTAGGAAACTTAAATCATATTTATCTTCCACCTGTTCTTCAATTGTATCAGGCGCAAAAAACTGATCAATTTTTGCAAAGAATTGATACCATTTATACTTTTGCTGTTTGATGGGATTTGCAACTACTCTTATGTGCGCTTTTGTTTTAGTTTTTTCAGCCTCTTTTCTAAGATCATTAATATTAAGCTTCATAGCATTTTGATAGCTTACACTATTCTTAAAATTGTATCCATCAAATTCAAACTTTTTTTCTCTTTCCAATTCCTCCAAACGATTTCTCAAATTATCTAATGATTCCTGCAGCTTTCTATTATAATCTTTTTGAAAGCTGCTCAATGTGTTCTCTACGTTTTTCCAAGCCCGATTATAACACTCCCGAACTCCTGTTAAAATTTCTTCTTTTTCTTTAGCAGTATATTCTTTTTTATTTTTAACTTCAGTCCTAATAAGTTCAACAAATTTGTCATCGTCACACGTTTCTTTAAACTGTTTCTCTACACTATTGATTCTATCTTCTTCAATGACGAAACTATCAATTTTTTGTTGTTCTTTCGTCACTTCTATTCTTATATCACTTAACTTATTCTTACGCTGCTCATCTATTTTTTTATCCTTCCCTGCCGTTATCTTCTGTGCATTCTTACTAGTTAAAGCGTCTATGGTTTTCTTTAATTTGTTTGCTTCAGACTCGTTGAATTTTTCTACTTCATCTAATAAATCTTCAAAGGTGTCTAATAAACTCTGTACTTTAATTGGATATGCATATCGTTCTATATAATCACGAATGGCACTTTCCAGACACAAAATCCCACATTGAAGTTCCACCGCCCGTGCATCCTCGTTGTTCTTTATTGCTGTTTCAAACTTTCTTTTAAATTCCTCTTGCCGGTATTTTGGAATATCACAAAGCTGTGAGAAAAAATAATTTTCATCAGAATACTCCACGATTAACTCTTTCATCTCATTGTATCCCTTTGCTAGATTTCTTTTTTCTCCATCTACCTTTTTCTCATCCACCGTATATTGGTCAGCACCTTTTACTATCGCAAGAGCCGCATACGCACTGGTCATAAAAATCTTTGGTGTGAAATCAATGTCTTCATCCTGTTCTAATCCCCAGCGATCTGGCGCCATTAAGTATTCTGCATAAGACGCTTTTGCTTCCTCCGCCCGCTCACCATTGTTATATTTTTTTAAATCGCATTTATTCAATACAAACAAAAACCTGTCATTAAAATATCCTCTATCTTCTTTAGAAATTTCCGCAATTTCTCCTAGAAATTCCCCGATGCTTTCATCCTCATAATCCTGACCATCGGCACAAATAACAATCATTTCTTTATTTTCCGCTGTTATTATTCCTAATGAGATTTCTTCATGCTCATTTTTTCCCGCATCGCCTGATCTGGTTCTTGCACTATTACACCCTGGTGTATCTACAATGACTAATTTTAATTTTTCCTCCAACGCGGGAGAAGGATATAGATGGGACAGATTCATTCTAATTTCGATAGTATCTACCTCCGGCGGATTACTTTCATTTGCCCCGATTGGTGTGATTTCCAATAAACGCTTCTTACACGCTAAGTCCGTAGGAAACTTTTCTTCATGCACAACAACCTTGCCATCCTCATCAAGGCAACGCAAAGACAATTTTTCTCCCAGAGATTTATCATGTTTCAGTTTAAAAATCTTTGACGTACATGTTTTATCTGAAGTAGGAAGAACATCTTTTCTAACTAGCGCATTTAAAATCGTTGATTTTCCGCTGCTATATACTCCTGCGAAAGCAATATGAAATTCTTTGTTTTTTGCATGCTCATAATTTTCTTTCAAATTATCATAGGTTTCCTGTGATGTTTTATTATGTTCGTTCACCAATTTTTTAAATCTATCTGAAAGCAAATCTTTCATAACAAGATCAATATTGTTAGATAGTTGCTCGTCTGAAATTTCTCTGCGATGTTCAAGTTCTAGCTTTATTTTGTTTTTTCTACCTTCATTCTGTCCTAAGCAAGCCCTTTTCAAATCATTAAAATCAATTTTTCGGCCATCAAATATAATTTTTATTGTATCGCTAACTTCTTCATCCACCAATTCATTAATGAATCCTTTCCAGTTTTCATAAAAAACGGGCTCAATCCAAGTCTGCAATGGCGTATCATTTTTGATAAACTCTTTTAAAGTTTCATAATTTGCTCCCAAACCAAGTACATCTTTCCCGTTGATTTTCATATCGGTTTTCATCTTATATGGATTATATTTTATCTCTATCTTTTGCATATTTTCTTCTCCTCTAAACAGAATCAATTCCTCACTACATCCTGTACAACCCTTGCTTTACGCTCTCACTTCACCATCTCTACATAATCTCCTTGGCTTCTCAGCCACATCTCAGCCCCTTTCCCAAATACTTCGGCACTGACAATCCATCCAGCTTCATCTTGGCTGATCACTGTCGCCGTGGGCAGCCGGTCCAGTACTGCTTCCAGCGATGGCCCTGTGTAACGGAACCGGATGCGCTCCAGCTTGCCTCCATACATAAACTGTATGCGCTTGCGGAATTCGCCCTCCTCAAAGCGCCCTGTATAAGGAACCTCAAATTTTTTATCTAATACGCGAAAAGACTGAATCCGGTCAATACGATAAATTGTCGGAAATAAATCGTTTTTATTTTCAAATTCGGTTTCCTTATCTACATCCTGCAGAAAAGCCGTCAGATAAAAATAATATTCGGAAAACATAATACCCACCGGCTCAATACGCCGTTTCACCAGTTTGGGCTCCTTTAACCGTTCATATTCAATTTCTGCTACCTGATGATTTTGTACGGCTTGCCCTATCTCCCACAAATCGGGTAGAAGCAGCTTTTTATGATGGGGCTCTATGTAGTGAACCTTCTCATTACCAATCAGCTCCTCTACAGCTTTTCTATTCTTCTCCGGCACACAACAGGTAACCAAACGTTCCAAAATGGGAAGCATCTCTTTCTTCACCATAGAACGACTTTCCAACAAAATTTTGCATACCGCCAATATTTCACTATTATCCAGCAGCGCCGTATTTTCTTTCAAACGGTAGCCTTTTACACTGCGGTCATAAATAATTTCTTTAGCCGGAGTTTGTTCGCGAAAAAAGCACCGCAAATCATCAATGTCCCGCTGTACACTGCGCTCTGTAACTTGGAATTTTTGAGCCATTTCAGGTTTTCTTACAATCTTTCCTTCTTCAAAACGAGTATACAATTGCAGCAGTCGAGATGACTTCGATTTATCTTCACTTGTCCCCAAATACATCCTCTCCCTCTCCATATTCTTTCTATCTTTACTATAGCAAATTACATAGACATTCTGTGTCCATCTGCACAATCCAACCCAAACAAAAAGAATTTCTCATACATTCGCTATCATTTTTTAGTTATCATTAGGGCATATTGATTATTATAACAAACACGACCTGTTAAATAAAGGTCCGCTACGCATTTGAAGCGTCTTTCTCATGCATTTCTCCCAATTTCGCTCTTTCTAAAACTTTATTATATCTCATAAATATGATAACAGCTGTACAAGTTCATTACAAGGGAAAAGTTTTTTCTGTATCATATTTATAGAATGGGGATGATTCTACTTGAAACCAGCACATATAGACAAATACCGTCAACTTGGTCTTAAAATTTCATATTACAGAAAACTACGTGGTCTTACACAAGAACAATTGGCAGAAGAAATTGGTCTAAGTCCAGCCTTTATTGGTCATGTAGAAGCGCCTAATATTGATAAGGCTATTTCCTTAGACACACTGTTTGATATTGCCGATGTTTTGAATGTTCCCGTCCACCGTTTTTTATTGTTGGATGAAGACTTGCTATAAACGAAAACATACAAAAAAAGAAACCAGTATGGCACTTTACCCTCTCCTAAACTTTGAGGAGAAGGGCTGCTGTGCCATACTGGTTTCTTTAGGATTTTTTCTTATTTTTTTTATTACTCACACTCTATCATATCACTGTCAATGATAGAGTGCCGAAATACTTTTTCTTCTAAATATTGATACTCTGGTAATTGGATCGAATAGCGTTGAATTTGTTTCAGAACTTCCTCTTTTTCCTTTTCTGGAATATTCCAGCGAGTTTCGGGATAACCGTATTGATTTTGGTACGCATCAGCGATCTTATCAAACATCCGTAAGCAAAGATATTCCGCTGACGGAATCGGCTCTGGTATAAAACCACCTAAATTGCGGCCACCTTCCAGTAGCAAATAGCCCACTTTCTCCGAATATGCAATATCAAAGTCACTGCCTTGTCGGATAAACTCTTTAAAAACATCAAGTACTCGTTTTATTTTTTCTAATTCCTCTGGTGTGTACATAAGAAAATCCCCTTTGCATTCTATTTCTTTACTATAAATCATCAAAGAAATTTCATTTTCTCTTAACCGCTATTTTTCTGCTCTATGAATTTTGCAAATTTATCTGCACTGCTTGTCTGTTATTATACACACCAGTATAGACAGGGCTTGTCTTTTTTCAGAATTTTTCAAAAAATCTTTCAGCGCTCCATTACCAATAATTTTAGTCCCGTCTTCTTTTCTCCATCTATCATTACATCATAAAAGGCCGGTACACAAACCAGATTATATCCAGACGGTGCTAAATAGCCCCTTGCAACTGCGACTGCCTTTACTGCCTGATTCAATGCTCCTGCTCCAATAGTATGCAGCTCTGCTTTACCGTACTCACGGATTGTTCCTGCTAATGCTCCAGCCACTGCACCCACCGAAGAAGTGGCACTTACTCTAAGTACATCGTGCATATTCATTCCTCCCAATTTGTCACTGCTTGTCTGTTATTATACACGCCAGTATAGACAGGGCTTGTCTTTTTTCAGAATTTTTCAAAAAATCTTTCAGCGTTCCATTACCAATAATTTTAGTGCCGTCTTCTTTTCTCCAGCTACCATTACATCATAAAAGGCTGGTACACAAACCAGATTATATCCAGACGGTGCTAAATAGCCCCTTGCAACTGCGACTGCCTTTACTGCCTGATTCAATGCTCCTGCTCCAATAGTATGCAGCTCTGCTTTACCGTACTCACGGATTGTTCCTGCTAATGCTCCAGCCACTGCACCCACCGAAGAAGTGGCACCTACTTTAAGTACAGTGTATTGTTTATTATCCTCATCGTACATATTCATTCCTCCCAATTTGTCACTACTATTATTTCCCCTCTACCCGTTTTGCTCCAAAAATTACACCGATAAAGTCATCTGCATTCAATACGATTTCTTCTTCATAATATTTTTCTTTCACATACTGAATCGCCTGTATCGGGCTTTCTGCCTTTATCGTCAAAGTCCTGCATAATGTTTCCTCAATTTCTACACTATACTCATACAACATTCTTTTCCACTCCTTCTCAACTTGCTTTTGTCGTTGCCTCTTTCAATATCTTGATAAAATCACTGGCCTGTTCCCTGCTCAATTCCTTGCAGTCATTTACCTGATACCGTTTTCGCAATTCTTTTCGAACCTGTTCCACCGACAGCCGATGCTGCGACATCAGCGAGTAAATATAATCCAACTGTTTCTCGCTTACTAACTGCACTTTTCCTGATTTTTGCTGCTGTTGTTGCTTATTGGCTGTCTTCTGTCCATTTGCCTGTTCTGATTCGCTTTCCCTGTCATCATCTACAATATCCTGACTGAATACATCGCTGCTCCTGGTTGCAGTCAGCACTGCATCCACAAAGGCTCGTTTTTTCGCCATTTTCAGGACAATATTCGCTGTATCAAAGGGCGCATATTTGAGATATTTCTTTTCCTTGCTGTTGCAGCAGCCCACACCTTCCGCTACAATCTGACCGGTATCGCTGTTAAATAATACAGCTTTGATTTCATAAGCAAAATAGGGCTCCTCCGAATTCACATCACGGCTGATTAATTCAAACCGTTTCCCGTATCCATACAAATCACACAATTTTTCTGCGCCTGATTTAAATAGACAATATTTATCAGTTTTCGGAATATTGCCATAATCTATATCAGCAACTAAAACTTCCTGCACAAACAAATCCAACTCTTCTTTGCGCTGCTTGGCCTGCTCAATAGCGCTTGCCTGTCTTGGCTCATTCATCTATCTTTGCCCCCTTTCTGCTCTTTACAGCAAACTTCCGGTACTGCACCTTATAAACATACTGCTCATATAGTTCCGGCTCGTCACGTTTCATCTGCTTGCTGTCAAATTTCTCAGATACAATTTCCGGCCAATTGATTTCCACAGCTCCCAAAACAGCCTTTTCATGCTTTTGCAATAAGCCTTTCAAACGATTTTCGGCCAATTGCTTCTGCTCTTTAGCTGCCGTTTCTTTCTGCTTGGCATCCAAATATAAATCAATCCATTGCTGCTCGTCCTCATCTAATTGCAGCACTTCCTGGTCTTCTACCTTAGGATATAAACTGTCCAAAAACGCGGTCATAGGTTTCGTACCATCAATGGGCGGCTCTGTCTCTGTTTCCACATGATGCCAGAATAACTTTTCTTTCTGAATCAACCTTTTAATATACGGCTTATCCCGCTCAACAAACTTCCAGATAAAATGATTCCCCCCAATCAGAGCTGCAATATAGGCACCCTGATAGCCTGTCACCGCCATATAGTGCTGCAGCTGGGCATAGTATTCATTAGGAACCCCTTCATCCCAATCTCCTGCTTTATAGGCGCTGGCTGTTTTCGCTTCAAAGATACAATTCCCATACACCGGATCATATAAAAATCCATCCAAATTGGCCTGCATAAAGCTATATTGACTATGCTGTAATAAATATGGCTCTGTATACACACGCAGACCTGTACGGGCTGTAAATTCCTCCCGCACCACAGGCTCCAACAATTTTCCCCAATAGGCTGCTTCTGTTTCTTCCGGTAAGGTTTGAAGCTCTTTTACTTTCTCATTCCATAACTCCCAGGTCGATTTGAACGGGCTAATCCCCAAGATAACCGCCGCATCGGAACCTCCTATTCCCGTTTTTCTCAGTTGCAGCCATTCTTCATAGCTTAGATTTTCTGTTGAAACAATCTTCCTCATATGAATCTCCTTCTCCAAACAAATCAGGGCTGCAGCATATCCTATCCACTGCAACCCTGATTTTTATATTTCATATTATTTGACATAGAAAAAGAGCGTATCGAGATCTCCTCTCCATACGCTCATACATGTTTTTATCACGATTTTGTCTGCCTTTCTTCGAAATAGCGATCTGCGATATACTCTGCCGACTCTGCCCACAACACATTGTCTGTGTTCCGCAAAACTTTATAGGTTTCAGAACGATAAAACAAAACCAAAGCATCCTGAAATGTAATCTGTAATCTTTCCTGAATTACTTTGATAACTGCTCGAATTTGGATACACATATTCATTGTAATATCCTTCCCATTAAAGGTATAAATCACATCACGCATACGTATCTCTCCCTATCAGTTCTAAATATGCAAGCGCTTTTTCAGTATGAATATACCAAATAATATTATATCTTATCCATCCCCCTCCTGCAAGGACAGCAATTATGCTGCCAAAAATTTCACGGCTTGGTCAAGCATTGGGTGTCCATCCATAGTCTTACTGAATAAATTTTCCTGATACCGCTGTGTTTTCCGCAAGGGTTCCGCATGGGTAGCAAAATCCGAAACTGCATTGATAAATCTCCAGCCCGATTTCGGTAATACTTTCAAGTCCGGCGCGTCAAAATAACGATGCTGTAAATCCATTCTCAGACGCAAAATATTTTTCTCCTGCTGTTCCGTCGCCTGATCAGGTACCGGCAATAATTCATCTACCCAAGTCTTCACCATTTTGTCTGACAATCGAATTGTACTAAGCCGCTCTGCTTCCTGCTGTAACCCTTTTAAATATTGATTCGCCATAAATAAGGTATTTCTTGCTTCATCCAGCTTCTTTTGGATATCTCCTTTATGCGTCACCGACCAACTGCGTTTCGCTGTATTTAAAGCAAGATTCAGCGTATTATTACACACCACCCTGACTGGCGTTGCCGCTACTCGAATGGCCCCGCTACCATCATGACTGTTCGTAAATACCAAATAAGGGGTTACCTCTTCTCCCACCAACTGAAAACGGTCTGGTAATTTGGCCAGCAGCCACACCCGCTTTCCGCCGCATAAACTGCCAGCCGTTTCATAGGTTACGCCTTCCCCCAATAAATTATCTGTAAAGGCAAAGGCTTCTTCATTTTGTACCACCCGATACCGATCGCTGACCACACCTAATACGGCATGATTATCATTGCGAATATTGGCCCGAAAACCGTGAATGGGGTATCCGTCTACTGTTCGAATGTCCTCCTGCCGTACCTTCCACGATAAACCACTGTAGCGCAATGCCTCTTTTGATGTTGGCGCTTCCTCTACGCTGGTCCCTAATCCGTGCCATGGTGTTTCTCTTACATAAAACATACTTTCTACATTTGCTGCCATAAAAATCATTCTCCCTTTATTGAATTTTTATTTATCATCAAACAGAGAGCACTCCTGCCAGATTGCCCTCTGTGAGTGATTAAATTAGTTTTAAACACAGAAAAAGCCGTGCAAAAGGATTTCCCTCATACACAGCTTTTTAGCCTTGCAATTATTTTTGACGTATCTGTTTATTTCTGTTTCTAACGTCACTTTCTTTTTGATGGACAAAAACCGGATGAAAGAATACTCTCCCATCCGGTCATTGAATTCTATTTCTTCATTTTTTCAATCATGCACTGATGATGTTTATCTTTTTTATTATAATTGATTCCCACCAGCAATACCTCACCGCTATAATCCTGCAGCGCCTCACCATATTGTTTCTGCTTCATTTGAGCGATTGCCCCTTCTGCCGATGCATCCCATTTCAATTCGACTACTATAGCTGGTTTGTTTGAATGCTTGCGCGGCAGAAAAACGATGTCCGCAAACCCTTTTCCTGTCGGTAATTCCCGTATCAGGAAATATTCGTTCCTGGCTGTATAATATGCTAATGAAATTACGCAGCTTAATGCATTTTCATTATTATACTGCAAGATTGATGTGGTATTCATATGTACGGAATCAATCCCTTTGGCCACCGCTTCTTCATGACATTGCAGCGTGTCTTCTAGTAATTGCTTAGACATTTCAACCGCTTGAATCACTTCAGACCATCCAGAACCTTTTATCGCGCGCAGAAATTCTCCGCGCACTTCCTCATTTGGGATATACACCTCTCTGCTGTTAAATTCAAAAGCTAAATATCCTAGATGCACCAATAGCGTTAATACATCATCTCTATTGGCAAAGGTTGTCATATCATTATGAAATGTTTCTGGATCAATCTCACAACGATTACCGCCCAGCATCTGCACAACAGCATCCTTTAATCCATCATAATTCAGATCAATATATACTTTCAACGATTCATAAGTTTCTGTACTGGTCCAATAGCTTCCAAACTCCTGATTACGCATGGCATCCACAACAGACTTAGGATTATATATATGAGTTTCATTTTTCAAGGAATAACCATCATACCACCGTTGTGTCTCCAGAAAATCCATGTCATACTGCACACACAGATTTTTCACTTCCTCTTCCGTAAAGCCAGCAAACTCAGCTAATCTTCCAGCCCTTGTCATAGAATATTCATCAAACATATTAAGTGCGGAGTGTGTACCATACTTCTTAATCGGTAAAATACCTGTCATATATGCTAATTTGATATATGGCTGATCTTTTAACAAGTCTCTTAGAAAATCCAAATATTTTTTATGTTCTTCTACTGCCAATTGTTTCTCGCGAAACACACAATCCCATTCGTCTATGATAAAGATAAAGCCCTGTTCTGTTTTCGCATAAATTTTTTCCAGAGCAGAAACAAGGCTTGCTTCTGTAGAAGAAAAATACGCTGCATAGTCCTCTCTCAATTCTTCCAATATAGCACTTTGCAAATTACCAAGCATTTTTTCCATATCACCTGAACGGCTTAAAAAACGCTGCATATTAATGAAAAGCACATTGTACTGGTTCAAATGTTCTTTATATGAAGCAGCTTTGCTGATTTTTAAATTCATAAAAAGGTCTTCCGAGTCGCAGGTGCGACAATAATAGGCAGATAGCATTTTTGCTGCCATAGATTTACCGAACCGTCTGGGACGACTAACGCAGATAAATTTCTGTTCTGTGCCAATGCAGCGATTTGTATAAGCAATCAATTCGGATTTATCTACATAAATTTCTGATCGCACCGCATCCTGAAAACCAATTTTTGTTGGATTTAAGTAGATTCCCATTATGTCACGCCCCCTTTGTTTTTTCATTGTATCAAAAAAGCTTTATCACTGCAAGCTGAGTTTTACAACTATAGAAATTTGCGGTTTCCCTTCATTCCCTTTTTCTGTGTTATGATTATTTTCACACTTCACTCCGTACCTTCTGCCACAACATCATCAATATCCATACAATCTTCCCATAATTCTGCTAAAGACTTTTTTGCCTTCCAACTGTGACCAATTTTCTGCTCCAGTTCTATAAACTGTTTAAATATTTCTGGATAACGCCGCATATTTTCCTGTACCTTGCTGTCCCTGGCAAAAATACATAACATGCAACTGCACCGATCTATATACCCATAACAAGGATGGGGCTTGATGTTCAGTTTTTTGCAGAACTCAAACATTTTGCCCTTTTCGTAATCTAACATAGGCCTGTGCCAATGGCACTCAAATTTCCCTTTGCGCTCCGTTTTTAGTGTTGTGCTATGATACTCAAACTCTGGCAAAAGTGCTCTGCCTCTGGACTCGTCCCTGCGTTCACCTGAAACAAACAGCACTTTTGAACCCAACCTCTCTCGGTTGGCCCGAATCCATTTATCAGTAATACCAGTTTTCAGGTAGGCAGTACACCAACGATTTTTACTGTCCGGCCAACGTTTTCTAGCCTCTAACAGACCTAAAAATCCTCTTGGTTCTCTGAGCAATACCGGTTTGACTTTTAAAATTGCAGCTGTTTTATAAAACAATTCCCCATTGATAGGGTATTCTGCCCCCGTGTCACAATACAGCAAATAAATCCTTTCCGGCGCAAAATTCTGCATGGCCCAATATAATGCTCCTGTGCTGTCTATCCCTGTACTGTAGGATACAATCACTGAAGTATAATTATATCTGGCTGATAACGGCACATCAATCTTTGTTCTCGCCATACTTCATCTCTCCTTTATCCATTGGCATACAAAAAAGCCGGATCTCATTTCTGAAATCCGACTAAAAATCACGCTAAATTATTACTCCAAACATATTCCGCTTTTACCAGTATGATATTTTTTATGGAAAGCTCTCAAAGTAGCTTGATTAAGCCTTTCACGGCATTAACTTTCCATTTTTCCAAAAGTTTTCAGTTATTTTAACCCCTTTTATTTTTCTTCATTTGTGTCTTTTTGTATGGAATTAAAATAGACAAAAACTACTCAATTCTTTTTAGTTCTACCAGCTTATCCTACTTGTAATTTCTCCTTTTTGGTATTCCATTATTACTTAGAATGCCTTAAAAATTATATTGTTCTACCATAAAAATTGGCATGGTAATAATTTTGTCATGCGTACCGCCTTTTGTATTTCCTTTTAAATATAAAAGATAGTCCACTTTTCCCTGTTCCAAAGCTTTTTTAGCACTCTTTCCTGCATTCTTCCCAGATTTCACTTCGACAGCATATTTTTTACTTTCGCCAATTGTCTGCACAAAGAAATCAATTTCTCCACCTTTGTAGGTTGCAAATGCAGGCATTTCGAAAGCAATTTTTTCAGGATAATCCTGCCGTTTCTTTAAATTGATATACACATAATTCTCATTCAAAATTCCTTGCATCGTTGCATGATCCGCACCAGCACGACTTAAATAATAGTGTGCTAAACCTACATCCATGAAAAAGCATCTACTTCTAGCCTTGAAATCCAATGGATCTAACTCAATCACCTTGCCGCAAAAACCAATTATACCTGAATGCTGCAACCAATTCATCGCACGATAACAAGTTACCTTTGAAATATTGCTAGAGTAATCTTTCACGACCAGTTTCTGTAACTCTTCACTGATACTATCCTCTTCCAATCCCTTCTTTTCACGTAACAAAATGCGACTAATACTTAGGAAAATATTATCATACACTCCAAAATCCAAAATATCCTCAAAATAACGCATCGATTCATTCAAAAAGGTCTGTATAATTTTCACCAGTTCCGCTTTCGCTTTTGCTATCTCACCGGACAAAATAAATTCTTCCACAACTGCCGGATATCCACCGATTTGTGTGTACACATGATATAACTCTGAAATTTTCTCAAGTGTATTATTTGATAGCTCTTGTGCCCCACAATATGCTTGATAAAGATTATCATCATTTGCCTGTAAAAATTCTTTAAACGACAATGTATACACTTGTATTTTTGTGACATCACCACTGGAAAAACGAAACTCCGGTTCCAAAACCCTTCCTAAATAACTTCCTGTTACAATAAAACGACACTGGAATTGCCTGGTAAATTCCCTTATCCGATTATAAATTTCAGCAGATTCTTGAATTTCATCTATGATTACCACAGTTTCAGCGTCATCTGTAAATTGTTCGTCGTATAATTTAAATGCTTCATGTAACGGTTTCTCCGTTCTTTTTTGTCCAGGACTCCATTCTGTAGCCTGTCTATAACATTGCTGAAACTGTTTTCCACTCAATTCGAATAAATTTACATAAACTACATTCTTAAAGTTTTCTTCTGCAAATTTTCTTATAATATAGGTTTTTCCTACCTGCCTTGCCCCTGTTACTTCCAATGTAGTCTGCTTCTCAGACTTTTTCCATTCCAACAAATCCCGATATACACTACGTTTTAGATACATAGCGCATCCCTCCATATAGGCATTATACCGCTTAATGTAATATTACAAATAGAATTATACCGTAATAGATATAATTCTTCAAATAAAACCTTCACCCTTTCCTTCTACAGCATATAGAATTTCATTAAATATAGGCCAGCTTTTGAAAACGCTTCTGGATGTTTTCCACATTTTCCTTCAATTTTTCAATCAAAATACAGCTTCTCTTCATTCGCAAGGCTGTTTCTCCGACTACACCGCTTCCGGCAAATTGATCCAAGATAACTTCACCCTGTGTCGTTACAAAAGCCATAATCTGCTCTAACAAACTGCATGGCATTTCACTCTGATGAATCCTGTCCGTTTTCTTAACAGGGCCTATATCAAAACATGCGGGCAGCATCCCCTTCGCACCAGACATAAACACATCCTTGCCTAACTCTTTCATTCTCTTTTTATCAGGCCGTAAAGAACGGGCTTTTCCTTTTGAGAAAAACATAATGTCCTGCATATTTTTCGCCTTACGACCAGTATTACTAACAAAACTACCTTTCTTCCATGGTACTTTGCTGTAATAAATAAATCCTGCTTTTTCAGCCATCTTTTTTACTTCATACAAATACTCAAAATTGCTACTGTTTTCCTCTGGGAGTATTTCAATCAGAAAGCATCCCTCTTTTAACACTCTGGCTTTCTCTTGAAAATCCTGTTCGGTATATCGAAAACAATCATATTCGGCAAATGCCCGATTCCCACCATGATTTGATTTTTGATCCAGCCAAGGGTGATCTGCAATAATACAATCAATTGATTCTGCTTTCAAAAATGATAAATCTCTGCCATCACCCTCTAATAAAATACAAGTTTCCTTTTGCCCTTTTATACTGTAAACACCTCGTGCAATCTTTTCAAAACGTCTTCCTAAATTCTCATAAATTCTGGCTCTGACACTTTCTTTCGGCATATCTGGTTCACTTGCATAGGCTTCCTGTAAAGTAAATTCCTCTTGATTCTGAAAACATTGCCATAAGCGTTCTGCTAATTTTGGTTTCATCATAATTCCTCCAAATAAGAAACAAACGGGGAGTTGACCTCGTTTTGATTGGTCAACTCCCCGTCTTTTTATTAAAATCAACCCTATTTTTTTTCATTGCTCTTTCATTGACTTTACTATTTATATACCCTCTCAATCACACACTGATGTACCTTGCTCGCCTTATCATAATTAATACCAACTAGCACAACTTCACCTGCATAGTCTTGTAAAGCATTGCAATATTGCTTATATCAATCTATTTGTCTTTGGCTTAGCTTTCCAACAATTCCCGCACTCTATATTGAATAAATCGTTCCAACTGTTTTCTTCTTTTCGCCGAAAACTTAACCTTTGCTTTATTCGATTTATGCGGCTCAAATTCAAAATTAATCAGCTTCCGTAGTTGCTCACGTTGTTTTTGCCCCATCACAATCTGTGCAATATCATCGTGTTTTGCACCTGTTGCACTTACACGAGTACTGGCATAGCTCTTTAGATCTTTAAAATCATCTTCCATTGCAAAATTAAACAAAGAATAGCCATTATCAAAAACAGGTGCTGGTCGCAAAATCTCACCTGTATGATTATCCCGCATCAGACCAAAATTTCCAAAATGTCGATCATCATTATAGATTACTGCGTCAAAAACCAACATACTGCACAGTTCGTCATAATACATATTTCCCAATTTTCTATAATACTCTAAAACAGCCTGTAAACCTCCATTCTGAACCACTCGCCCAATTGGCACATATGAAGTGTTAATGTCTGTAAATAATTCACTATAGGAAGACAACATGCCCTTCCACATCCCTAGCTGATAGGGAACCGCATTTAAACCCATGGCATTTGCAATCTGGTAAGCATAAAATTCACTATAAGGTTCCATCCCTGTGTTGACTGCTCCGCTTGATCCGCCTTTAAACAGATATCGTTTGCCGTCACTCAAAACTCTCCAGCCTTTTGGCAAATTTCCATTTGTCGTGAGTTCCGGCGAAGAAGTAAAATGTGTGGAGACATTGGCCACACCTGTATATGCAATTAGAGATAATATTTTATCGAATTTATTTTCATATAAATTAAACTCAGAAAATGTTCCATTAAAATCCGTTGGTACAACCCAATAGCAATCGTTTAATGATAACCCTTTACATATATCAATAATTCCTTTTAAATCATTTGCACTCAAATTTAAAGATTTTAAAATTTCATGTACAAACGCTCTACTTTTAGGAATCACTCTTTTTTGCAACCAGCGTTGAAGGCCCTCGTTTGTCAATTCCAAATCCATTGGAAAAATACTTACTTTATCTTCGCAAATATTTCTCAATGTAATTTCTAATCCATTTAATTTATCCACCCGCATAGAGAAATAAACTAAATTATCATCATACTGCTTTAGGATATATTCACTCACTGAAAAGCCTCCTTCCTCTTGCTGGAACATCAATTATCAATGATAATATTACAAATAGAATTATACCGTAAGCGCTTGTATTCTTCAAATAAAACCGTATAGATTAATAAATATATTCGCCCATTATGTTTACCTTCATTATTCACAATATACAAATCAACAAAACATCATTCACTATTTTCTCTTGCAATATGGTTTATTTTTCGGTATACTGATAGTAAGAAATGGCTTTAAATGAACATATTTTAGATGTTCTATATAGTTACAGATACAGGCACTGAAGAGATCGGACATTTAGAAATGATTGGTACCATGGTATATCAAATCATGGAAAATGCTTCGCTGTGCGAACTGAAAGAAGCCGGCCTGGACGGTTACTATACACTGCATGACCATGGTCTGTTTTATAGCGACCCCAACGGTTACAACTGGACCAGTGATTATATTTCAGGCATGGGAGACCCCATCACCGACCTCACCTCCAACATCGCAGCAGAACAGCGAGCTAAACAAACTTACGAATATCTGATGGACTTGGCCTGCAACGATGAGAGTGTATTAGCCCCGCTGCGGTTCTTACGGGCACGGGAAATCGTCCATTATCAACGCTTTGGTGAAGCTCTGGAAACTGTAAAAGAATATTACAACCAGAAAAAATGCTTCTGCTAATTGAGCTTTCTTATGATGGCAATAACGAATAGTCGCGTCTGAACGCAAGCATTTTATAAATGTAGGCGTTCTCGCGAACCATGCTCGTTGTACACAGCAAAAGGACCGCCCCTTTCTAGACAAACTAGAAAGGGGCGGCTGCATATCCGTATGTGTTTTTTCCTCCTGCTGCACTATATTTATTTTTAGCCAACCGTACGGTAGCATAATTCCCCATCTGCAATTGCAGCCCGACCGTTGGTCCACTCAATGACCTGCGCTTTAAAATTCGGGACATCTTCCTCCTCCACCCACACATGCAGATGTACTACATCTTCGTATACAACATCTCGGATGCCATATTGTTTCAGTTTCAATTGGTTTTGCAGTGAGCCTAAAAGCGTATAGTCCACGGAAACAATCACTGTTTGATATAATAGTCGTGTAATAATTTTTGCACTTTCTAAGGCGACTTTCGCACCTTTGGTATAGGCGCGCACCAAACCTCCCGTACCCAATTTTATCCCGCCGAAATAACGCGTGACTACAATGGCAACATTACGTACATTTTCTTTTTTTAGAACCTCCAACACCGGCACACCTGCTGTACCCGACGGTTCGCCGTCGTCATTGCAGCGCTGCACTTCATTATGCTCTCCCAGTACATACGCTGGCACGTTGTGTGTGGCATCCCGATGTTTTTTCTTAATTTCCTGAATAAAAGCCAATGCCGCTTCTTCATTTTCTACAGGTCTCGCGTAGCCGATAAAAGTTGATTTTTCAATCACAACCTCATCCTGCCCCAATTGCTCCACTGTGCGATACGTTTTTAACATATATTCCTCCGTTTTCCCAGCTTTATTTATCGAAATCAGAAATCGCTTTCATTTATAAAATTTCATTTTATATTTTAGCACATTGCCCTGCCTCTCCTCAATGCTTCTTTTTCAGGTATTTTTGTGCATAACTGCATTGATAAATCTGTGGATAATGTGGATAACTTTGTGTATAACCTATAAATCGGGATTTTTCCTGTGCATAGTTAGTGGATTTCTTTCCGTGGTCTGTGCATAAACAATAAAATGAATTTTTTTCTCTCTTTTCCTGCATATCGCACTATCCTATTTCTATTTTTTTTGCAAAATCTGAAAAAGATGTTTGTCAAATGGTTAATTTTACAGTACAATATAATTATTATAAAAATATTTAGACTATTGGAGTGATGATGTATGAATAACTTACCTCAGATTAATGCTGAGCAGTTTAATCAAATTACACAAGAGAATAAAGAAACTTGTATTGTTGTATTCTCAAAAGAAACTTGCTCTGTTTGCAAACAATTGGCCCCCGTTGCAGAAAAGATGGCTGCCTTGTTTGAAGGTCAGGTCCATTTCTATAGTATGGATGTAAAAACAGCAGATGGCTTGGCTACATTCAAATCGCTACAATTAATGGGCGTACCCCAGTCGGTATTCTTCCTGAATGGAGAAATGAAACAATCTCTTCCTGGCGCGTTAAGTGAGTCCATCTTCAAAAAAGAAATCAATGATATGATTAATCCGAAAAAAGGATTGTTAGGAAAATTGAAAGGCTTGTTTAAATAAGAGATGTCCACCATACGAAGAAACCGTCGGCGAGGATACTGGCTGACTTGTCAGTGCATTACAAGAAAAAATAATACGTTCGAAAAAGAAACGCAGCGACGCAATCTATAACGATTACGTTGCTGCGCTTTTTTGACGTTTATTTTCTGTTGTCATCACACCGCAAATATGAAGTGAGAGAAAAAATAACAACCTGACACAAAAACCCTAACAGAAATCTTCCTTCCGCAAAGGAAATTTCTATTAGGGTTTCATGTTTCTTGTGAAATTTTGGGGCTCATATTAAAAGAAAATACAGTACGGAAATCAATAACAAGCCCGGCAAACCTAATATCGCCACCAACAGGACCGTCACCGGATTAATGGGCAAATGTATGCCCCAGTACTCGCCAACAATACTGATAAAGCACAAAATCACCACTGATAATACTGAATTTAACAACAGCTTCAGCATCATCTGCACTGGCGCAGTGGCCAGACGGGCTATGAGAAAGATCAAAGCCACAGCAAAAAAAACAAACAATACAGTCTCCATCTGGATATGCGTCATAACAGATCCCCCCGGCATTTTATTCTGTTTTATCCTATGCGGCAGGACTGCATGTTATGTCAGCGAACTGGAATATTTTCACAAGTCAAGGATTCGCATTTTGCCAAGCGCAACAAATATTCGTAACGTCTTTCCGCTGCCATCACCTGATAAATTACTGCATCAATCAACGCCGGATCGCTTACCTCATTATACACACTCTGTGCATTGTGCCATTGATTCCGCGCTTCCTCCAATTCCAACGCCAAGTCCACATTGACCACCTCCAGAAATGCAAACAAGCAACAAATTTTTTCAACTTTGTTTTCATAGTATGCACTTATGAAGCAAAAAATAATCACTTTTTCATTTTGATTCCACACTCGATATAAAAAAACAGACAAACTTCTATACGCAATCAGAAATTTGCCCGTTTTTTGCAGTTTATTCATTTTGTTCTGTAGATTCTGCTGGTGCATGGGACAACAGTATTTTTTTAATGGATTTTTCCAATTTTATGCGGGGAATCCACACTTGATGCCCGCAATTGGTACAGCGGATACGAAAATCCATCCCCACACGCATAATCTCCCACTGATTGCCGCCGCAGGGATGATTTTTGCGAGTCTGCACAATATCACCTACATACAATTTCATTGGCATACTTGTCAACTCCCTTCTTTTATTTATTTCACCAACTGAATTTTAGGATAAGATATTTCCACATTTGCTGCTTCTAACGCTGTTTTTATTTCTTTGCGCAGTTCCCGCTCAATGGGTAATTGCTTCCAATTCCACGCTGTAAAGGTAGCCCTCACTGTTACAGCAGAATCTGCCAGTGCAATGGCGCCCACCACGTTGGGCTGTTCCTCCAAATCGTCCTGATATTGCTGCGCCACTTTATCACAGGCTTGCTGCATAACAGCAATGGCATGCTCCAAATTTTCCTCATAAGCAATCCCGACATCTACAAAACCTCTCTGAGCAGCTCGACTGTAATTAATTACCTTGCCAATACTGCCGTTAGCAATAATCATCAGATGCCCATCCACCGTCTGCACTTTAGTCGTTTTCATACCGATCTCTTTCACTTGGCCCTGCACAGTGTCAATCTGGACATACTCACCTACAGCATACTGATCCTCCAGTACAATGAAAATCCCGCTCATCAAATCCTGTACAATACTCTGCGCGCCAAAGGCTACCGCCAGACTGACTACCCCTGCACCGGCAATGATGGTCGTCACTGAAAATCCTATCATATCCAAGCAGGTGATAATGCCTATAAAATATAGCACATAGCTGACAATACTCTTGAAAAGTTTTGATAATGTATGTAACCTCTTTTCCTCCAATGCCACCGCATCATTTTTGCTCAACGTCATTGTAAGGCGATTGCGAAACAGCTTATCAATCAAATGACAGGCAATCTGCCGAATCAAAAGCACCAGTATGATCACGATCATAATTTTTACGGCAATTCCTGCATAACTCCACAGCGCCTCTTTGGAAAAGAGTCCAAATAAATACTTCGTCACCTCTGGATCAGGTTGTAAGTCCATATTCTCCATAACTTGTTCTACTTCGTCCATTGTCTTGTGTACTCCTTCGTCTGCTCCATAAATAGGTAATTGTTTCATTGCTATCATCTAAAGTAGATAAAATTTCTTCCATAATTTCTTTCACCAAACCATCCGGCTCACAATAAAAAGCCTCTCTGAGTGCTGGGCACGCCTGGATATGTTTGCCCTTGCCGATAGCCTCTGCTGCCAAAAGACGAATCTGCCAATTTTCATCGGTCAAAAGCTGGGACAGAATAGGCACTACTGAACTATCTTCCATTTGCCCAAGGGCCTCTACCGTCATTTTCTTCAATAAATAATTTTCTGTATGCAACAAATCAGTCAGCACCGGTATGACACTGCTATCGCCAAACGAGCCCAACAATTGCACCATCACCATTTTTCCCTGTACATCAGCTTGTGGAAGCTTCTGCAAAATGATGGGAACCAATTTAGGTCCCAATGCCTGCAATACATCATAAATGCGGGAAGCCAGAAAATTTTCCGGCTTGTTTAAGGCATCCAGCATCGGCTCTATTACCAGCACCGGGTCCTGTTTCTTCAGTGCGCCGGCAGCTGCCAGACGCAAGCTTTCATTATTGCGGCGCATTTCCTGCATCAGAAATTCCACCACATTTGGATCATGGATATAGCCCAACGCTTCCAGCGCCTGGCCTTTTTGCCGTACAGACAAATCCCCATAATCAGCAATCAATTTGAACCAGTAATCCTGAAATGTGGCCTTCGCCAAATCTCGCTGCGCAAAGCTGTCCAATTCATCCCAATATCGCCAGAACATTTCCTCTCTGTCTGCCTGACTCATCAATTCAAGCGCAAAACGATACTCTGGCAGCTGATCGCGGCGCAAAATCCATTGACTGGCCACCTGCGCAATATCGGTTTGATTTTGCAGCATTTGCTGCCGTTGATACTTTTTACTTCTAAATGGAATCATATTCCTACCCCCGCTCGTATAATCCTAACGGCAGGTCTGCGATTAAAAACAGTCTGTTTTTTCACACTGGCTGCACCACTGAGGAAATCCAGCACGTCTCCTTAGAATTTCCCCATAACCGCTTTTCCATTCAGATAATCAAACTTACTTCCTTGTCGTGAATTGCGTGCTAAAAACTCTGCATCAATAGCATCCTTTATCTTCCACCAGCTTGTATCCCAGTTACAGAACAGCAGACTATCATCCTGTGGACCTTTCCCAACCAGCCTTTGGATAACAATCTCAGGGGAGAGATATTCTAAAAATGTAACAACCCGCTCCACATATTCCTTAAGCGAAATCATAACAAACTCGCCCGCCTCATAACGGCGGCCAAGCTCTGTGCCTCTGACCACATATAACGAATGCAGCTTCACAAAATCTACGCCCAATGCAGAAATAATTTTGGCAGTCTCTATCACATCCAGTTCTGTATCACCGGGAAGATTGAGAATGACATGAGCAGTCGTGCTCAGTCCATAGCGCTTGATCCGCAGCACAGCATCAATATATTCTGCCAACGTATGTCCCCTGTTGATGTCAACCAAATTATGGTAATTTACCGTCTGTAATCCTAATTCAATATCAATATCCAAATTCCTGCTGGCTTTTACTTCCGCCAAAAATTCTAAATAGGCATCATTTATGCAATCAGGCCGCGTAGAAATGGCAAGTCCCACCAACTCTTCATCATCAATGGCAGCCAGCACCGTTTCCTGAAATTGTGCCAAAGGCATATAGGTATTGGTATAGGTTTGCAAATAACTGATAAATTTGTGCGCATGAAAACGTCGTTCATAAAAGGCTTTATTCTCCGCCCATTGCTCACGAATCGTCATCGTGTCCGGCAAGCACTGAAAACCAGAGCCCGATGATTCACAAAAAATACAGCCTCCGACGCCCACCGTCCCGTCGCGATTGGGACAAGTGCCGCCAGGAATATTTAAAGGCACTTTATATACGCGTTCTCCGTAGCGTGCCTCCAACCACGGCGCATAATCACGATAATCGGGCATATCAAACTCCCCCCGTTACATCAGGATTTAAAAATTGACTACAAAAATGCAGTACTTGAGATTGGGCAAACAGTGACCCTTCCATAAGACCTAACACGCTGATCCCCTTATACAAAATCAACATTGTCACAAAAGCAAGTACCAACGATACCAGCATACCGCCCACTCTGTCCATAAAACCTACCACTGGCACTAAATGCACCACACCGGCCAGCACATGGCTCACAAAAAATAATATCAGACAACACAGCGCCCACAGCACAATAAACACGCTCCCTTTTAAGACAGAGGTTGCCACTGTAGTCGCAATCACATCCGCCATAGTCGCATATACACCTGCGCCCACTGCGTTTACCTGTTCCTGCACCGCCGTGAGAATGCTCTGTTTGATGGAATCAGGCAATATGGATTGGTCCAGATAGGTATACAATTGTCCCATTCCTTGAAAGCTGGCCGTAATCGCCGAAAAATTATCAGGCATGGGGAGCATTTTTCGTATGCTAGCCCCCAGCACTTCTGCTGTGCCGAATTGTTCATTTAGCCAGCCCGTCACAGGAGAAGCCAGCAGATAGCTGACCACCAACGCAATCACGTTACCGAATAATCCAATTAAGCTTTTTAAAAATCCCTTGCGGAACCCTGTCACCGCTGCGAATAAAAAAAGTGCAGCCAGAATCCAATCCAGCATTCGCTCCATCCCTCTTTTCCATAAATCCCATTCAGTTTGTATTTTAACCAATAACAGATTCAGAAAATTATAAAGATCTACCTCTACACCATTTGCCGCAGTGTCTTTTTCATCTCATCAGAAATCCGTCTGGACTCGACGCATTTCTGCACAGTTTTTTTCCACGTTTCCGCATCTAAATGATGTCGCTGTAAATAGCTCCACGTCGCTTCCGGCTGTTTTGCCAGTGCAGTAGCCAATGTCCATGCTACTGCCATTTTCACATAATAACCTTCATGGCACAGTTCATCCAAAAGAGACAATACCTGTGCGATATAAACCTCGTTCAAAAAATAATCCATCATCATCACAACAGCAAAACGAATTTGATACTCCTTGCCGCTATGCAAATAAGGCTGTAAAAAATCCCACACAAGCTGTTGATTTTTAGCTGCAAACTTCAAACCACTACAAAAGCTATCACACACAGACCAACTATTAATACGGGGCACGAAAGCTGCAACATATTGCAGCCGTTCTTTCGGCTCCACCTTTATTGCACCGATCACCATACCCTGCAGCATGAGTTCCTCAAAATAATACGGCTCCCCAACCAAATATTGCTGCCAGTTACCTTGGGCAACCTCTTTTGCTATTTGCCGTAGCTGCGGCAACCGCACTCCCAATACATGCTCTACACCGGGCAGTAAATTGGCTGAGAACTTTTTATAATCGTTCTCCGCCAAGCGTTCAATTTCCTGGCGGATTTCCAAAAAATCATCCACACCTCAGCCCTCCTTATAACATTCCCGTAGCATTACAATCTCCTGTCCGTAGCCTTCCAACGTATCATGAGGCGTTTCCAAGATAAAAAATAAATTCTTCAACCGCGGATGATTGATGAGCGCACAAATAGCGGAAAGCCCCAATGTTCCTTTTCCGATAGGCGCGTGCCGGTCCTTATGACTGCCCATGAGATTCATACTGTCATTCAAGTGGACGGCTTTCAGCTTGTCCAGACCTAAAACATCGTCAAATTCATCCAATACTGCGTCTAAATCTGTTACAATATCATAACCGGCGTCATATATATGACAGGTATCCAAACATACACCCACCTTTTCTGGCAAATGTACTCCATCTATGACACGACGCAATTCCTCAAAGCGGCTACCAATTTCACTGCCTTTGCCCGCCATCGTCTCCAGCAAAATTGTCGTGTGCTGTTCTGGTTTCATCACTGTATTGAGCTGCTGTGTAATCTGTGCAATGCCTACGTCAATGCCCTGCCCCACATGACTGCCCGGATGAAAATTATAGAAATTCCCTGGCAAATACTCCATGCGCCGCAAATCGTCCGCCATCATTTCACAACTAAACTGCCGCACGCTCTCATCAGCAGAGCAAGCATTCATCGTATATGGCGCATGGGCCAGTATATAGGTAAACTGATGAGCTTGCGCCAATTCCAAAAAAGCTGCCACATCACTTTCTTTTATTTCTTTTGCTTTTCCGCCCCGTGGGTTGCGGGTAAAAAACTGAAACGTATCTGCATTGATTTTCAGCGCATCTTTCCCCATGGCCAGATACCCTTTCGTGGCAGACAAATGACATCCAATATGCAGCATGTATATAACCTCCATTCACTTACAAAATGCAACTATCAGAAATATTTCAATGCTCCTAGTGTATCATGAAACAGAATCGCCTGCCAATAGAAAGATAGCAAATATCTCGGTTCGTGGAAAAAATAATTGCTATGACTACTTTCGCATGCTATAATAAAAAGAGATTTCGGCGTTTAGCTTGAAGGAGGGAAAACTATCATGGCACACATTAAAACAATCAGCGCTCAGAATTTGCAGAGTACTGTAAAAAAAGGTGGATGCGGTGAATGCCAGACATCCTGCCAGTCTGCTTGCAAAACATCCTGCACAGTTGGTAACCAGGTTTGCAAAAATAACTAAGTTTCCACAATAACCACCGCTGGCAGCGGTGGTTATTTTTCTATACCCTCAGATAATTATCTGAAAATACTATCCCAAAGGAGTAATTTGTATGAATTTTATGGACCTTGCCAATATCCGTCAAAGTGACCGCACATTTACCACACAGAAAGTCGAACGTGCAGAATTGCTAAAATGTCTGCAGGCAGCACAAACAGCCCCCTCTGCGCGCAATTTACAGCCTTGGAAATTCATTATCCTGGACGACCCCGAGCTGGTACAGCAGGCAGCTGCAATTATCGCAGAAAATAAACTGGGAATCAACAAATTTGCGCAGACTGCACCAGTACTGGTTGCAGTCGTAGAAGAACCAAACAGTGCTGCGCCTGACACACCAAACAAATGGGCACAGTTTGATTTGGGCAGTGCAACAGAACATTTCTGCCTTCAGGCTGCAGAGCTGGGTTTAGGCACTTGTATCATGGGCGCTTTTCATGAAGAGAAGATGAAGAACTTACTGCATGTCCCACAAGATCGCCGCATTTTTGTGATGCTCGCCGTAGGATATCCTGCAGAAGAGACACGCACCAAAACCCGTAAAGAATTGAACGCAATCCATTGTTTTAACCAGTATGAGGCTTGAGGAATCATTATGACACCTAAATACAACACGATTTTATTTGACGCGGACGGCACACTGTTGGACTTTGCCAAAGCTGAAGAAGCCGCCTTACAGAAAACCTTTGCTGATCACCAGTTCCCATTGGACCAAACTATACGCTCTCGGTACCAGCAAATCAATAATCAGCTCTGGTCAGATTTTGAACAGGGCCTGATTGAGAAGCAACAGATTTTACGGCAGCGTTTTACTTTGCTTTTTTCGGAGTTCCATATCGCCTACGATGGCTTTGCTTTTAACCAGGAATACCTGACTAACGTAGGTAATGGCTTTTTCACCATAGACGGTGCAGAACAAATCTGTCAATTGCTGGCGCCCCATTGTCGGCTGTATTTTGCTACCAACGGGAATGTCAATACTCAACGGAATCGGATTGCCGGATCAGGATTACAACAATATTTCTCAGGCACATTTGTATCCGAAGCCGCAGGACAACCCAAGCCATCACCAATATTTTTTGAGTATTGCTTCTCCCAAATTGCCGACTTCGATAAAACCAAAACCATCATCGTCGGAGATTCGCTGTTTTCCGATATCCAAGGTGGCCATAACGCTGGTATTTCCACCTGCTGGTACAATCCGCAGAATAAACCATGCAGTTCTGAGATTATACCTGATTACGAAATCCACACACTGAATGAGCTTGAACAAATTATTTTCTGATCAGGCCACAAACATTCATTGCCCTATTTTATTTTGAAAGCGAGGAATTTTATGATCGCCCATTTGCATGTACGATTCAATCTGTTAAACGCAGCACATCCCGTACAGCGGGATGTGCTTGTGCCCGACTATACAACGTTGGCTGCTGTCAATTCTATCATCAATGTCTGTTTCGGCTGGCCTGATACAGACCCATACGAGTTTGTATCCACCCAGCCGCCCTTACGCTATACAACACAGGAAGTGCCTGACGGTTCTGGTGCAAAAACGGCCATCTCCACTTATGAAGTACTGTTGTCTACGCCCTTGCAAAAATGCAGCGCGCTTGTGTTTCATCACCACTGCAATCCAGCAGACGCAGTGCAAATCACCTTGCTGAACACGCCTGCTCTGTTGCCTACTGCCACTTTCAAGCTGGACGGATGGCAGGGAGAAAACCTTCCCTGTCAAGCAGGCGGCAAACCATTTGACAAGAAAAAGGTCGCAGAAACCTTACAGAACCTGCATGATCTCCTCTACTTTCCAAATGAGCAACTTTTATGGGATGCTGACGAATCTTATGATTTGCTACCGTTTATCGAAGATGACGATGAAAGTGAGTTGTTACTTTCCGACCCTGCGTTTATAAAAGAGTTTTTTCCCGAGTTTGCTGATTTATCGCAAGAAGAAGCGAAAGCAATCCTGAATGATTTACTGAAGGACGCCCGCGCCCATCTCCAGCAAATCTACACATTGAAAGAATGTTTCAAAACGTTAAATAAAGAAATGCTGCTGGACCTCATGCGGTTTCATCAATTTCATGGCTATAGTAAACTGCGGCGTCATGAAC
Organism: uncultured Peptococcaceae bacterium; assembly: GCA_910585405.1. Lineage (GTDB taxonomy): Bacteria > Bacillota > Peptococcia > Peptococcales > Peptococcaceae > UBA7185. Next base: position 31,882 of record CAJUDO010000002.1, read on the forward strand.
TGGAACAACGTCTGGAGCAGGAATTGTTGCAACGAGATTTTTTCCTTCAACAATTGAACGAACTGACCCTTCCAGAACTTGATCTCCTGCACACACTCAGTCAAGTCAATATACCCGTTTCTACATTGGATTCCCCGGTACAGGCAGATTATTTATTAAACTCTGGATTCTGTTATCTCATGGAAATTGAATCAGATTCCCTGCTCACTATGCCGAGAGAATTGCGTCAGTTGTATCAACAATGCGAAGAGGAAATTAATTTCTATCAAGTAGAGATTTTGGATGCAGTGCATATATGTGCTGTGTTAGCTGTTTATTTATACGGTGCATTTCCTGTCGAGAAGCTTCTGCGTCGAATTAACCAGCTTTTGCATGAACCGCTCACCCTGACAGAATGCACGGATATATTATATTCTCTAAGCGCAAAACGCAATCAATATGTTTTTATGGAAGATTGGGTGATATCCAATGTCTTTTTTGATGTCGATTCCCCTTACAATTTCACAGAACTGGGAGCACTCAAAGAAATACAGCGTAAATCCACTGATTTTTTCTGGCCTACCCAAAAAGATTTTGCGTCTTTTGCCTCCCAGCAAACACTTGTGAACTATGAATTATATGATAAATTTTTCCGAAAGTTTAGTTCTTATCTAAATGATCCCACGGTTATTGACCGCTTAACCTTTTCCTTGGATTTTCTGCTTCGTTCTGGAAGTGACCTTGATCCCATCACCGACTATACATTGAGTATATTCTTTGCGCCGCTTACACCGGAATTGTCAAAACAATTTAAAAAAGCGATACGGACAATCTGGGAGCACACGCCCATTTGGTATTATCAAGGATATACGCCGCAGGATATGAAAAAGAAACAGACAAAGCAGCACAAATCATCTACACCCCAAAAACAAACGGGTAAAGTGGTTTCCCTGCAGAACCATCGCAAGAAAAAGAAAAAACGTTGATACGTACTGCATATTTTAGACAAAAATATCATCGTATCGTTTTTGCTCACAGAAAACACAAAACCGGCTTGGAATAAAAATTCCAGCCGGTTTTTTACATATTCTACACACTTAATTTTCTATGTGCTTCACAAAATTACAAAAAATAAAAGTCATGCACTTGTTTCCGAATTGGACTTTCCGAACGTTACCCAGGCAGTTAGCTCGAACCAGGCACTCCCACGGCACACGCAAGTGCTTACTTATTGCTGCTTCCTTCCGGACCTGACAAGGTTCATAAGTTCGCGTTGCGCAGGACCCAGCCGTCAACACCACTTACCTGGGGCAGACTTCACAAAGCCAACCCTCGAACAAGCATCAACCCTGCTATAGCGGATTGCAGGTTACAGGGCACCGCTACCTCCCCATCTAGCATGACTATCGTTTATTTTAGCATGCTATCCCCTTATAAGTCAAGTGTCAAGCACGTTTTTGAGATATAAATTATATAAACTAAAACATAAAACAAATAATGTTTAAAATCAAAGCCAAGGCACTAAATAGAACAATTGTAGGAGCTGTATATTTATACGTGTCCGTAGCTTTAATCCAATTCACATTAGAAAATAACAGCATACCCGCTGGTGAACCTGCTGGTAAAATAAATGCAATGGTACAACAAATCGTTACCAAATAAACGATTTGTTCTGGAGGTATCCCCCAATTAGCACCGATCGGTATGGTCACTGTCATCATGATCATAGCTACTACCATGTTAATTGTAAAGTTTGTTACAAATACAGTAATAATAACTGTAATGATGAAAAAAGTAATCAGCGAAATATTAGAAAATACAGGAGTCAAAATTTTGGCTAAAAAGGCACTAATGCCTGTAGCTGGCAATGCTAACAGGCTTACGAAAGCCATAATACTCATTGTCATAATAATCATATTCCAGTTAACGCCTTTAACAGCTAATTCAGCGAAATTAAAAACAGGTTTGCTATCTATTCTGATAAAAGAGATTATAATAAAAATTAAAATTAATTTATTTTGCAAACCCATTGCATTAAAGAATTGTGTTAAAACGAGCGAATCTGGTAAAATACTTGGAATAAGTAAAAAGACAATTAAGGCAACCACTGAAAGTAACGCTACTTTACGCTGAGGTGTTAATGTTAAATCATCGTCCTTAAAAAAGTCCATCTTTAAATTTTTCATTCTGCTTACGTCCAAACGGAATACCCAACGACATAACGCTAAAAAACATAACATTGCACAAAGATTAAATGGCAATGAATAACTTAAATAATGTAACATATTAACGGCCGTTCCCGAAGTATTTGCGTAGCTATTTAAGATAACTAACGCATTACCAGCCCATGGAAGTGCTGATAAACTCAAAGCCCCCATAGCAATAACACCAAACAGAGTAATTGTCGTAAATTTGTCATATGGTTTATACCCTAGGATATTAAATATTTCATACATAATTCCCCAAGTAATAAAAACGCCTGCAAAAATATTCACAAAAGTACATAGAAGCCAAGCCACCGCAAATAACATAAATAGTAACCGCCACGGATGCCCATTTAAAAATTTTCGCGTCAACAACCAAGCCGCCACAAAATTACTGGCTCCAGTTTCTTCCAGAAATGCAACAAGAATAAATATCAATATCGTAAATAATACAATATCACTGCCCCAACTAACAGCCATCAGCCCTGACAGATCCACAATTCCTGTGAAAGGAATCAAGAAAAATGCCAAAAGGCTCGGCCATACTTCAGAAGTAACGGTCCACCCATAAATAGCGCCGGCCAAAATACCAAGCATTTTAACCCCTTCTGATGTTAAACCATATGCAGGCGGAATAATCCACCCCAAAAAAGCAAGGGCTAGAAAAATTGTTAGCTGTATATATCTTTTATTCGTTTCTTTTACAACAGCATCTTTTTTCGACATAAAACTCTCCCCTTCTCAAATTCAATAATTAAATAACATTCTTTCAAATATAAATTTTGTTTCCCATAACTTTTTCTATTTTTCACCTTCTATTGTTAAACAAAAACCAGCTACATCTCCATAACCCTCTGTTCCTTCCACATTGACCATGCGACGGAATTCCTTGCTTTTGGCCCCAGGCAAACGGTAATCCACGTTATCTATTGGCGCAATAGCCACCTCTTTTGGCGCTTCTGCCTGTGGCACATAATCGTAGGGATAGCGGTAAGCCCGATACACCATGTTGGTTTTGATACCTTTTTCCCCCAAATAAGGGCTGATATATTCCCACACAATCTCATGCTCTGTTGTCACCTCCAATAATCTGCCATCGGAACCTTCCGTGATCAATGTGTTACCGTCAGGTAGCCGCTGAGCACTGCTGATATAACAACTGTAAAAATGATCCGCAATAAAAGGCTGCATATAGCCTAAATCCATGGGCCGACATTGCCATACAATTTCCATCTTTACCGGATCAATTTCAATCACATGAGAATAATCACGATGCGCGTTATTATTGCCCGTCAGTGCTGAAGGATTCGGTGCCCCGTAACCAGCATTGCCGCCATTGTCAAAAATTAAAATATTTCCTTCACCTGGCAATCCTCTAGGAATCATATGCGCATGGTGCTGCCCAATAATTTGTCCAATTTCCTTTGCTTTTCCTATTGTATAGTCTGGCCCTAATTTCCACACCAGTTTTCCAGTTTTTTTATCAATAATCGCAATTATATTGGTTGCTCTGCCGTCCCAGATGATATTATCTGGATGGAACCGTTCATCGCCTGCATCATACCATTTATTAGGGCCCAATACACTCATACTGTTTATATGCATCCAGTCACCTTGGCCATTACCTACAATATTAGGATTACGAGCCAAAACATTTTTAGCTGTCTCATCAAAACCCAATTCGTCAAAATGCTCATGCACACACCAATCCCAAAGAATATTCCCTTCCCAATCCACTTCAATCATGCGGTCACTAATCAATTTATGCAAAGAAATCTCTGGCATAGTTACATCGGTGTGTGTCAAAATCAACGTGTTCCCGCTATCTGATTTACATTCCATACCCGGCACATAGTAGCCCACCGGATTTCCTTCCCGCTGAAAATCATGGTGCTGACGGGCCATCCATTCACCCTCATAGCCCGGGTCCTCCACATATTCATTCTGCTTAAATTGCCAGGTGACATTGCCATCCCAGTCCACCTGCACCAAATCTTTCTGGTCCTGCCAACCATACGTGCCGTTGCGCTCGCCGAGGGAACCAAACACCTGCCCTCCGGGAAGCAGCTTATTTGGCATTCCTTGCAGCCCTCTCCAGTGATTCACCACGCCGCCGTTCATATCAATCAGTGTGGCGCCGTGCTCGTTAGCCTGAAACAGTGTGTAGCCGTTAAAGCATTTTTCTGGTTTGTAAATGATGGTCCCCATAGGATGTACTGATGGTTTTCCCATAATAAATTTCCTCCTCTTTGTTGCATATCTTATTATGTGTTTTCTTACCTGTAACCAAGTATATCAATATTTCTTATAAAGAGGATATCCATAAAAAAAGATACCCTATCAGCAGTTCTGATAAGATATCATTTTTGTAATATCTATGTAGTTACAGCATAATATCTGTAAAAATTTCGCGAAGAATTGCTATTGTATTCTGTTCCAGCAAGGTCAGCTTCCGCTTCGCCGGATAGAGTAGATAATCAATGCCCTTGCTGAAATTCTCACTGCCTTCAATGGGAATCAGTTTAATCAGCCCTTGATCACAGTACAAGTCGTGCATAGCAAAAGTTTCTGGCATCAAAGCGATAGCTCTTCCACTGCTCACCAAACGTTTTAGATTTTCTCTATCCGTCATAACTAATGGCTCATTACTGGCTTGAATCTTTCTATTAGTTGCTGCCCAGTAACTGGGCGAATATGCTACAAATTGCTCCTGTCGCAGTTCCTGCAGCGTAACGCTTTCATTCTCAGCAAAACGATTATCTTGACTGACAAAGGCCATCATAGAATGACTACCAAAAGTCTCATATTGTAATCCCGCATTTTTCAATACTTCCGGTGTTTGCTCTGGCAGTAGTTCCCACAAAGTAACCCCAATATTAGCCATTCCCTGCGAAAGCTCTTCTACAATTTTTTCTGGTGTACGCACTTGCAGATTCAATTCTGCTTTAGGAAATTGTTTCTTATATTCCACCATAATATCCGAATACAAAAAACCGTAAGCCTGGGTGATCAGCACGGTCACCTCGCCGTATAGATCCTGATTTTGTTTCCCGTAATTTAAAATCTGATTGGTGCATTCCATAATCTGTTTGGCTAATTGCAAGATATCTGTTCCTTCCGGCGTTGGCACAACACCAGTAGGCGTGCGTTCAAATAGACGCACGCCTATCTCATCCTCCAAGTGATTCAAGGCACCACTCAATGCAGGTTGACTCATATATAACGCCTTGGCCGCTTTTGATACTGATTGCTGTTTTTCTATTTCAATAATCTGTTGCAGATTCTCCAACCGCACTGCCACCATCCCCCTGTCCAGCCTTACAATGACGCTCTTTTTAACATATTTCCTATACAGTATAACAATTTAGACGTTATTTGTCTAACTATTTTGTTCTTGCGATCTTACTTCTGCACATAATATAAAACCCTAATAAAATTGCGGCCTACGCCAACAAATTCCATTAGGGTCAGAGATTCATCTACCGAAAAATTCATGCAATATTACAATTTTTCCCGTTCTGCTTCTTCCTGTAGTTCTGCAACCCGCTGCAATCGTTCGCCAATATTTTGGCATTCTGCAGCGTAAACGCTGTCTGGATTTTCCTTTTCCAGAAAATATACTGATTTGCCAATTTGGATATACAGATTATTTATTTCTTTTTCTTCCGCAGCGATGTCTAATTTTAATTTACCAATCTCAGCCAAATCTTTTGCTTTATCAACCGCCAAGTCTGCCGCCGTGCTTAATTTTTTGCCAAAATCATCTAAGAAAGCCATACCAATCCCTCCTCTGAAATATATCTTTATCATAACATAAATATGCTACAAATACAAAGAAATCCACACAATCATTTACAACCACCAAATTTTTTCCCAGTATTTTTTAAGCAAACTTGCACGAATAGTTGATAAAGGGGGACCAAATACAGCCACACACTGTACAGTACCGCACCAGAATCTATATGGAGAACGGAGAGCGGTACGGCACAGGCAACAGACCAGGGCACCAAACCAGCTATGGTAACAATTGAATTACTCAAATCAGCAGCCAAATCCTCCCGCGTCAAATTATGGGTCGTATAAATATCGGCTGTGAGCTGAGTGGATAGCGTGATGCCAATACTCTGATTGCAGAAAACACCGCTCAGAAAGAAAGATAGCATAACCACAGATGGAAAAAATCCCCACCGCTCAATCATAGGTGTTAGATAGCTCTGAATCGGGACAAGCATATCAGTGCCCTGAAAAATGCTGACACATCCATTAGACAATAGGATAATCCCCATAACATTCAGCATAGAAACAATACCGCCACCAGAAAAAATAGTTTTTAAAGCTGGAACGGTCGCTTCATAGCCCAGAACACAAGCTTGCAAGGCAGCCAGCACTGTCTGCTGCTGCATACCCACTGCCAGCAAAAATGCAACGCCACCGCTGGCCATGATGACATACACAATACGCACATGAAACCACGGCAGCAACAATAATAGCAACGCTGGAAGAACCACCGGCCAGCCCATATAAAAACCATTTTTCAAAGCGACTAAAACATCGGCATCAATATTATGAATAGGATACTGCCAGGACAACACAGCAAAAATGCCTGCAGTAAGAAGAAAAGGCATAATTCCTTCACGAAAGGCTCTTTTGAGAAATTGATTATGTTCAACTCCGGTAACTGCCGAGATCAGCAAAGCTGCCGAGGATGTCGGAGCACATCGTTCCCCAACATAGGCTCCAGATAGTATAGCCCCTGCTGTTATCCATAAATCCACATTACCGCTGCGAGCCAGCGTAATCAACATTACACCAACAGTGCCTACCGTGCCAAAGCTAGAGCCCAACGCATAGGACAAGCCTGCCGATAATAAAAAGGCGATTAGCAAAAACCAGTGCGGCGTAATCAACTGAATACCATAATATACAAAGAACGCAATTGTGCCGCTGGCACGCCATAATGCCGTTAAACAACCGATAAAAAATAACACCTGACAAACAATAAGCGTCGTTCTTCGACTGCGATATATCATTTTACACAATGCCCTGGCCGAAAAGCCCCGATGTATCCCCACGCAAAAAAATGCCGTCAGTCCAAAAAATAATGCCACGCACAGCGGAATGCCAGCAGAAATACAGCCTGCAATTGCAGCAGTAAATACAAAAAAAGCCAATAGCAAATCCATTGAAACCACCTTCTACTACAATATCCAATTCAATAAAAAATCTGCTCATTTCCTACAGGCAGCGATTACTCTGATAAAATACGCAAACAGCACTTTCCCACAATAACGCATTGTTTGGTTTATTATATTGCAATCTTCCCATGTATTCCATCAACAGATTGAATTTTCTTTCACAATGATATTACATATTCTCATCACATACAAGCTGTACGCCATACTTGGATGCAATTTTTTTCTCGTTTTCGCAGGCTTCGCTCTCCGGTAAATGAATTTCCAATTGATTTTCTGCCGTTTCTTCTTCGTTGCAAACAACCTGAATACCATATTTGGAGGCAACTTCTCTGGTATGTTCGCATTCCTCCTTCTGATGTTCATTTTCTATATATCCGCTTAAGTCCAAACCTTTCATGTCCGTTCTATCCTCCTTTCCCGCTGCCGTGCAATGTAATGTCCTACAAAATATTTCGCAACAAATTTGCCAAATAGAGTTCTACCCGCACCTCCATTTCAGAAAGATCACAATCCAACAGTTCACTGATCTTTTTAATTTTGTACACAATAGTGTTGCGGTGCACAAACAATTTATCCGCCGTTTCATTGATATTGCAATTGCAGTCTAAATAGGTGTTTAAGAATTTTAGATAATCGGTTCTGTTATTTTTATCATATTGCTCCAGCCTTCCTAAAATATTCTGATAATAGTTCCTCTTGGCCTCATTATCAGAAATTGCCAATAACAGCTGATAAACGCCTAATTCATTATAACGTATCAGTATATTTTTCCAATCCATCTTCTCGCTCAAATCTACCGTCTGCCTAGCCTGCAAATAGGTTTGAGACAACTTATCCAAACCAGGTAAATTAAGACTGACACCTGTGAAAAATGTATATTCTTTCATCCGCAACTGCACAATGATTTTTAAAATAATGTCAGAAATATTTTGGTCACCATAATTAGAAAAAACCAATACAAATATATCTTCCATCGTTAATACAAAAGATTTGTCACCAGCTGAAAGCAATTGTTGCTCAATAGATTTTACGATCCATTGTATTTCTGAAGCACTCAGCGTGTCCATCTGGGTAATTTTTATAATAGCAGTCGTATAAGGCTCTTTTTTCCTAAACCCATACTGCAGAAAAGTAGGCATATACAGTTCCGTTTTTTGTGGAAAAGAGATTGCATTTTTCATGGCTGAAAATAACTGTTTATTTGCCTTCTCTGATTCTAAGATTTGCAGACAAAATAGCTTGATTACATTGGATATATTTATGCCTTGCGGCGCCTTGATCAGTGGAAAGCCCTTTTCATTACAAAACTGTACCACACTACAAGGAAATTCTTTGAGACAGTAGCCCAAAAGAACTACCAAACCACTGCAATGTCTAGAAATCAATTGCTCTATAAATTGCCAGAACGCAGTTCCTTCGTGCAAGTAACGCCCTGAAGAAAAAATTAATTCTTTTTCATTGATGTAGCGCAGCTCTTCCTCATCTTCCACAAAATGAAACCACTCAGTAATATTATCCAAGCCGTCTTCTCCAGCCACTGTTTCCATTTTGTAGTCACTGACAATATCTAAAAATTTCCCCACTGTAATACCCATGGTGTCATCCTCCTCTTTCCATACAGTCACATCGGCAGTGCTTCACCAAAAGCAGGAAAATTCCTGAGCGAAATACACTCCCAGGAATTCTCTTTCTTACACAACATACAGCAATTTCGCTCTTTATTTATTCAAATATCGAATACCTTTACCCGTCACAGCCCAAACCATAGCAAAAACGATACACAAATAACATGGAATACACCAAATTGCATATTGGCTAACAGAAACACCCAATATATCCATATAATAAATCCCCGACGCACCCCATGGCACAAATGGAATTAACATGGTGCCACAATCCTCTAGCGTACGAGACAAATTGACACCGTGCAGCCCCATATCCTTATACATATCCCCCATCAAGAAGCCAATCATGATAATCGGAACAGAAGCAACCCCTGTTGCAAAAGTTAAGAGTACGCCACAAATGATAGTAATTCCAACCAGCTTCCAGCGACAATCTACCTTGTTGGCCAAGCTATGTAGAATCACTTCCAAGCAGCCAATCTTCGCCACAATCCCAGCAAAAGCATAAGCACAGATAATAGTATTTACAATAGTCATCATAGAGGAAATACCGCCACGAGTCAGCAATTTTACTACATTTTCTGCTGCAATAGCATCAACGGCACCAGCAGCTGTTACCATATTCACCTTAAAACCGCCTACACAAGCCGACACTCCATTGGCAAAAGAGAAGCCATGGAAACCCATACCCAAAACAATTGCCACTACAGAGGACAGTAGCATAATTGGCACTGTAGGCATTCTCCGCATAGCGCCTACGATAACGATAATCGGCGGCAACAATAATAATAGATTAAAATTGTAAATAGCGGACAGATTAGCAGACAACTGCGCAATGCTTACAGAATTTTCTGCACTAACAGTTAACCCTTGTCCTACAATGAACCAGATGACCAAGCCCACCAAAGAAGCTGGAATGGTAGTCCAGAACATATGTCGAATATGATCAAATAAATCAACTTTACAAATCATAGGAGCTAAGTTTGTGGTGTCAGACAAAGGAGACATTTTGTCTCCAAACACACCACCAGCAATGACTGCACCAGCTGCCATACCTAGTGGAACTCCCATTTCACCGGCAATACCCATCAATGCGAGCCCTGCAGTTGCAATAGAACCCCAGGCTGTACCGGTGGCCGTAGATACAATAGCGGTAATGGCCCACGCGGTAACAAGGAATATCTGAGGACTAATGAGCTTCAACCCCAAATAAATCATGTAGGGAACTGTTCCAGAATAAATCCAAGTACCAATGACAATCCCTACTGCAATCAAAATGTAAATAACCGGCAGACTAGCAGTAAAGTTTTCTGTTACGCCCTGCTCCATCTCCTGATATGTATAGCCCAGACGTAACCCAATCATTGCTGCATAAAATGCACATAACAACAATAATGGCTGAATATCCAGTTTAAAAATTCCTTTGCCAACCCCGATTATCAAAGCCATAACAATAAAGCAGGAAACTGCTTCAAACAATGATGGTTTTCTTTTTTCTTTTTCCATATTAACAATCTCCAATCCTTCTACCTCATAAAAAGGGGGAAGGAAAACCCGAACCCCAAATAATAAACACCTTATTATTTATGAACCCATACTTTTCCTTCGCAGAAACGTATTGCTCCTTATTCTATTTGCAGATATATTGTCAACAATTATACTGCTTTCACTATCTGCTCCAAAGACATCCCGCCAAAGCCCAGTTTGTCCAGAGTTAAACCGTTCTGGTAGAAATCCTCCTGCAGTAGAGAACAACCTAATACAATCACGGCATCAATATTCGGTGTCGGTACATGAGCTACCTTCCCTAGGTCAGACCATAATACCAGACCATTGGAAATATCTTCGGTAAAATAACGTCCTGTTACACTTGTTGGTCCTTTTATTTTGGTGAACACCTCACTGGTATTAAACAATGTTTGTAAATCTTCTTTATCATTGGAGAAGTAACCTCTACGGTATCGACTTTGTACCGCATCCTCTAAATCAAACCCAAACACCTTCCCAACTTCCATTCGTTCATGTTCAATCGCATGCAATACATTGACCGTATGCTTGGTAATTCCTTCCCGATATAGCCAGAATTCACCATTTGAATAGTCAATACGGCCAGCGTTTAACATACATGGACCTGGATGCACTTCTGGATTTCCATTTTCTAGCGTAGTATGCCATACGTTATTCGCAGGAACTAGGCATTTATAGATTTGTTTGCAAACCTCTAGCAACTCAGAAGTATTCTCTTTCGGATAAGCTGCAAAGAATAATTTTTTCACACGCAGAGTCAATTCTACACGGGCTTCATCAGCAAATCCTCTTGTACCATAAGATAAGGAATTTACCTCACACAGCTTAAACCTTTTGTTAATACCCATATCTTTAGCTTTATTGGCAAAACGTACACACCCCATGGCGGCTGCACCATTGAAAAAGATCACCTGTTCTTCATCCACCACTGGCGCTAAAACTTCAGTAAAAGCTTCGATTGCAAATCCAGGAATGGTCAACATTACAATCTGTGCATCTTTCACAGCTGCCTGAATATCAGTTGTGATTAAATCTAACGGCAAAAATATTTCTTTAAATGGAATTTCGTTCGGTTCCTGTAACAAAATACCGCCTTTTTCCTGCATCACAGCCAAGTTCTTTTCAAACTGTGGTAATTCATATAAACTAATTTCAAATCCCTGTTCTTTCAAGTCGGCTGCAGCTGTCATGCCACCATTGCCAGCACCTAAAATTGCTATTTTTTTAACCATCATGATATAGTCCTCCCCAAATAAACTTTCTACATTTGCAGATGAAAAATGTATAAAAATACACTAAGTTTTGGCCAAAAACTAGCTTTACAGGAAATAAGTTGTTTTAATTATTTAAAAACATTTATATTTATCTTTCCCTTATCTTTATCATAACCGTTTTTACAAATCTGCGGTAGTGGCAAAACAGACAAAGATTGTTGGCAAATCATACAAAGATCACAATGCTAAAGCACAAGCTTTATTCATAAATTTACATCTTTTTATTCTTTATATGAAAGACATTTATCCTCTATTTATGGATTATTTTTGGTTTTTTTTGCATACTTCTTTAAAGCTATTTCTATAGTTCCTTGATTTTATGTATATTTATTCATTTTTGTACATAAACGTCATAAGTATTTTTAGGCTCCCGAGACAGTCTACACGATATGCAGCGCAAAACAAAAGAGCCGCCTGCGCAAAATGTACATCTTACATTTCTCGCAAACAGCTCTTTCTATTCTGCTAAAATATTATGCTATTAGGCTTCCTCATCACATACAACTGTGTAACCAACTTTGGAAGCTACTTTTTTCACGCTCTCGCACTGCTCACTTGCCGGCAGAACCAAATCAGCATCCTCTAATTCTTGTTCTTTTTCATCGCAAACAACAGTATAGCCGTATTTGGAGGCTACTTTTTTCACATTCTGGCAAGTTTCTTTGTCTAATCCCATACCATTCATCTTAAATTCCCTCCTTAAAAAATAGCACTTGTATATCTTCTCTTTTACTTTTTTTATTATAGCACATTTAATACTCAACGAAAACATAAATTTTACTATAGGCTTATTCAAGATACTTATGGAAAAATTGGATTTCGCTCATATTCTGTTATATCTTCGTTAAGAAATTCTCACATAAGTTATATTTTCAATTCTTGCCTCTGCCAACTTTTCAAAAATCCAATGAAATTTTTTATTTTTTTGCTTGACTTGTCCATACAAACATGATAGAATATCTCTTGCTGAAAGCACATGGAGAGATGTCCGAGTGGTCGAAGGAGCACGCCTGGAAAGCGTGTATACGGGCAACTGTATCAAGGGTTCAAATCCCTTTCTCTCCGCCAGAAGAGAAACCCCGATATAAAGCGGAAAACACCGATATATCGGGGTTTTCTTATGCCTAGGAAGTATTTTCTATGATACTGAATTTTCGATATATTGCATGAAAATATCATAGAAATGCAATACGATGCAACACGAAATGCAATACAAAACCGGCAGTAAAACGCTACAATATACCCGCCTTGCAATTATGTTCCAGCATAAAAGCAAGGCTTTTTTTGTTCGCCACCTCTGGCGAACAATGTTGCAAAATGTTGCAACGCAAACTGAAAAATACTGCAATTTTGTTAGCATTTGTTAGCTTGAAACTACCGAAAAAAACGCTTTTCCTTCACGTTTGGAGCGTTCCAAACGATTTAGTAACGTTCCGAAAAAACGTTGTATTACGTTACCATTCAAATGTTGTACTGATTGGAGTACAACATGCGGAGTACTCCAATAAAATAGCCATTTCCAAAGCCTCCGGAAAGCTGTTTTTTCAGCTATTCGAGTTTGTTTTTCAGTTATTCGAGTTGTTTTTTTCGGTCTATTCGTTTGTTTTTTTTTAATCGCCTAATACTCCGTAATATATCCCTACAAATTCATCCAGCGCCGCCCTGTTCAAATCTCTTCGGATATAGCTATCGCTGTAATCCAACCAAAAAGAAACCTGCACCCATGTAAGCCCTTTAATATAGCGCAGCTTCAAAATCTTGCTGTAATCCTCTGTCATGCTGGCTAGTACCATATCTATTTCCTGATTAATTATATTTACTCTTATCAACCTGTTTTGCAGTTCCAGTATCTTTGCTTCTCGCCTCTCGCCACTCAGTACAATAGATTCTACACTAGAGACTATCTTATTTATTTTCCCGCTCTTTGGTTCGCTGTAGTCTATAGCATGTGCAGAAGTATCCGGCATATTCTTTAGCGTTTCAATATCAAGCTCTATCATTCGGGCTGCAGCATTCCTCTGTTTGTAGCCTCTCAATAACTCCGCTGCTTTTTCCCTGTACTCTTTCTTATCCATGAAAACCGCCTTTCTGTATGAAGTCTATCAGCGTGTGGATATCTCCACAGGTTGTTGTCATCCCCCCTTTTCAAAAATATCTGCGCTATTGGAAATACTTCCGCCTCTCCGTTCCCTGAATGCGTTGTAATGGCCTGAAAAACATGGGGGCATATAAACCTACACCCCCTAGGAAAATTTTTAAAATTTCTCCTTTGTCCTAAACCCTCCGACCGAGCAATTTTCGCTCAAACCTCATTTTTTCAACCGGGGATATATTCACTTTCATTCTAGCAACTGCTGTTTTCTGTAGTACTGCACTTTTTCCGAAGTAACAGCAGTGGTACTTCGGAAAAAACTAGTAACACTGCTGTTACGAGTTTTCAAAGCATTTTTTCAACAATAAATTCGTTATGATATGCAACTGCTTTCAAAAAGCCTCTCTTAGTCAATACTTTATAGACCTTGCCGGTTTCGCTCCGTCTATCTAGCCAATAAATATAGCCGTGCAGTTCATCCTTCATTGGCTCGGCCAGCACCTGTTCTATTGCTTCCACTCCTAAAATTTCTAAAACAGTTCCGAAAGATAATACTGCATCGATATTCTTACTAAGTACTACGGCATTTTCTTCAAAGATTCTCTTTGCCTTTTTCCTGCTAATTGTTTGGTTCATCATCGTTTCTTTCTCCTTCCACAGTCTGCACAGCAAAATCTACGGGCAGATTGTATTTAATGATTATTTTCTAATACTGGGAATTTTTAGGGTGGCGCTTATATACGCCACTTTTATATACTTTTAAAGAAAAAAAAGTGAATATAAATAGTATAAAGGGTTTTAGAAATGGCCCCCATAAGCGCCACTAGCGCCACTTTTTTTATGATTCTTTTAATTTCAAGCCAAGAAATCCCCTCCGTGGGTTTCTCTTGTGTAGTGTGTACCGCTTTTGCATATCCTGGCTAAATTTCCTTTGCGTACTTTCCCGTTCATTGTTGCGGGCACACCAATCGCAATAGATTTCATACAGCAGTGTGGAAGATATAAAGGCCCCTGGCGCCTCTTCGGTACATTCTTCCAAAAAGTTCCCTAGTTTGTCCATTTCCTGCCGGTATTCTGCTGTAGCTGCTTTCACTGCCTCCGGCTGCTCCAATCCTTCCCGCTGCCAGAGTAGGCAGCCATCAACGGCCCAATTCAAGATGCCAACATATTCCTTGCGCAGCTTATAGGGCAACTGTCTGTCTACTTTATCCGCCGGTATCTGCACATCGAAGGGAATTAGATGGATGCGCCGCCAGATGCCTTCATCAACGCCGCTAATATTTGGCTTGTAGTTGGTACTCATGCATAGCTTATACTCCGGAAAGAAACTAAACGGAACGCCATAAGGGAAACGCCCTGTCAGAGGCTCGCCGCCGGTCATCTGCTTAATCAATGATTCATTGAGCCGCACTCCGTCCGATGGCTCCGCAGTTGTCACCAGCCTAGCCCCTTTCATCACTGCTATTTCATATTCCGGCACAGACCGCCATTTGTTTGTCAGGAATACTTCCGGCTGCATAGTCAAGGCATATTCCCCTAGGATATTATAGAGCGCATTTATAAAGGTGCTTTTCCCGTTGCGGCCATTGCCAAATAGAAAGAATACTGCCTGCTCTGAAATATCACCAGTCAGGAAGATTCCGGCCAATTTCTGCGCGTAGCGAATCAGCTCCCTGTCACACTCAAAAATCACATTCAGAAATGTTTGCCACTGTGGACAATCGGCCTTGTCTGAATATTCCACATTGCAAATTTTAGAATGATACATGCTCATATCATGGGCTAGCAGCTCCCCAGTTCTTAAATCAAGTACACCATTTTGCACGTTAAGCAGAAAACAGTTTCTGTCAAAATCACTTATCCGAATACTGACAAGATGTTTTGATTCTTCCAGCATGGCCCGTTTGCCTTTGCTGCTCTTAGTATATTTTAAGTGCTTGCGGTAGGCCTTTTCCTCTTCTTCTGTGCTTATCCAGGCGATATCGGATTCCATTTCTTTTATCAATCTATCTGCCAGCCTCTTTACTGCTCCGGTATCGTCCACAGTCCATTTCTTGCCGTTATAAACGTACCAATGAGCATTATTGTGGTCATAGCGTACCACATCACCGAATCGGTCTGTAAATCGTTCTGCGTTGCCGGTATCATCAAAGCTGTAAAATTTTCGCGGCTTTATTTCTTCACCGATTTGTAAATGAAAATCATCTGCCGCGCTGCTGCCTGGCGTGAAAACTTCTCTGCAATCTTTGATAGCTTTACTTAGTGTCATTTCGCCGTAGGTGCTTCGTCCTGTCTTTCTGTCCCATTTCTCCCGCATCAGCCCCGACTGTCTGAAAATACCATCCATGCGGACCTTGTCCCGTCCACACCAAAAGGCCAGCATATTACACAAAGCAATGTCCGCTTCGCTCTGGCTGCCGTACAGCCCTTGCCAGTTGCCGCTATAGAGCATATCAAAGGCCGCGCCCTGTTTCGATTTGTGGATAATTTCCAACAGCTTGCCATCATCCAAATTAAGCGGCTGAGAGGCTGAAACATTTTCTTTTGCCGCTGGTTCTGGATTGCCAATATATTTAGCATGCAGCAGCTTCACCGCCTCGGTACAATCTTCTATACCGGCATATTCAGCTGCAGGCTTGCCGGTCATGATGAAGAACCGGCCTTCCGAATACATTTCTACTCTTCCCTTGCGCCGGCCACCTTCCGGAAGACTGCCTTTGCAAATGATGTGGAGGCCGTTTCCGCTTTGGCTATACTCTGCATAGCTTTCCAAACTATAAATAAATTCTGCCGCTAGGTTATTCATATCGCCTTTCTGGTAAGCCTCTAATTCCGGCCTAATGTCGTCAATGTCCACACCGAAGTAGCCATTGGCAAACATAAACCCAATCCCGCTATACTTTACAGAGGCTGTAAGCGCCGTTTCATAATCGCACCAGGTATCAGGGTTATTGCTCTGCGCCCCGCCGCCGGTACGGGCATTGACCGGTATCTTTTTGATTTTCCCTGGGCGTGCTGAATCGGTGACACCCTTCCAGCACACCCATTGTCTCAACTGTTTTAATTCTTCTGGTATTGCTTCATACATTCATTCCACCGCCTATTTTCTATAAAAACTCTGTCCGGATTCCTAACAAAATCAGCAATCCGGACTTGTGAACTCCCTTGTTTTTGGGTATACTAAATTTGTGTTTTTTAGTTATTGCCCTTTGCTAGAGTTCCCGCTCTGCTGGGGCATTTTCTTTTTCTGCTCGCAATACTTCCAGCTTGTCCTGCGTGGCTTTTAGCAAATAGCTATAAAATGCTGCCAGAATAACAAGCGCCTGTTCATTGACCAAAGAATCAATATTCTGTAAACTTTCTTGCACTGCTGCTAAAACGTCTGTATCTATTGTCATTTACTTTCACCCTCTCTTTCTTCGTCTAATAAACCTATAGCAATGTTAGCTATATGCCGAAGCTGTACAGCGTCCATTTTCAGCAGCATTTTATAAATTTCCTGTACCATATCCATATTTACAACTCTCCTTCCGCTTTTACTGTACCGTCATAATCAATAACAATCCGAATATTCAGCCTTTTTGCTATCTGCTGCAGCTCATATACTCGAAACATTTCCGGCTCACGTTTGCGCCTGAAATAAGTATTAGGCTGCGCCCGAATCAGTACGGCCATCTGCTCCGGTGTATAGCCTTTACGCTTGGCCTTATAGTCAATCATATCTACCAACTGCGACATACTATCACGCTCCTTTGTCACCTTCCACAGCCTATAGGGGCCTGTGGAAAGAGGCTGTATTTTTTTCACGTTTTAAGCCCTTGTATTCTTGTTTGGGGGTGTGTCACATTTCGCTACCCCCTCAACAGCTGCAATAATTTCCTGCTTAATTTCTTTGAAGGCCACCAAAGCAGTATGCAAGTCTGCGTCATGCTCCTGTATCCATTTTCTCGTCTCTATTTTGTAGATGTATTCCACGCAACTGGCAATATCCTGAAAGTAGGCTATACTCTTATAGGTTGCCTCTCCCGTTGTTTGGTGCTTGCTTTTCCGGACTACAATATAATTCCTCTCTTCGCCATCAATGGCGAATCTCTCATTCACTTGAATCATTTTCTTTTCCTCCTCAAATTTCTAGCCGTTTTAAGCCTCTGAATTTTCTCTTGTGATAATTCCCCTTAAAAAATCTTTTTCGCGCCTCTCAACTCGTTCATTCTCGCCACAGACATATTTCTGCGCCCGCTGACGGTCACTGTCAAACGCCTACCGGCTTATTTTGCTTTCAGCTAGTTCTTACTTTCTGCCACTAAGTCTTTTGTTATTGTCATTCCATACATAACACCTAGGCAAAGATTTTGTTCTTCCGCTGTCATCTGCAAGGCCATGTCGCGAATTTCCATTGCATTTTTTATCACAACATTATCACTCTGTCGGTATTGTTCTAATGCATCCATTGTTTTCACCCCCTTAACCAATTTTTTATTTTCTTTTTGGGCTCATAGGCACATTATATTGTTTCGCTCAGGGCTTGTCAACATTTTTATTTCTTGTATTTTCGATAAAATATGTTGACCAGCCCAAAACAATATGATAAAGTATTATTTAAAGAGAGGTGAAAATATATGGAGTTATACGAAAGAATTCGAGAAGTGAGAAAATATTTAGAAATGAGCCAGGAAGAGTTTGGAAATAAATTAGGCGTTAGCCGCGATGTGATAAAAAATATAGAGTTAGATCGCTTAAAAAAGCCTGAACAGAAAGAGCCTCTACTAAAACTTATCTGTAAAGAATTCGGAGTAAATGAAAATTGGTTGCGCTTTGGCGACGGAGAAATGTTTCAGCCTCTCTCAACTGATGAAAAATTAGCTGGATTCATGGGGGCACTGATGAAATGTGATGATAGCGACCCAGTAAAAAAGTTGCTTATTGGTTTTGTTGAGTTATCACCAGAGGAACAGGAGCAAATGAAAGAACTCATGAAAAAAATCCTCGAAAACAGGGAGAAATAAAAAAAACACCCTTTCGGGTGCTTGCATGTGGTTAGGAGAGAAGATTCTTCACAAATTGCTGTATCACCTTCAACTGTGAAGCGTTCGCCCTTTTCAAATCACGAATTATTGAATTTATGATATTGTCCAACGGTTCACCCTCCTTCCCACAAAGAAAACAAATGTTCTTTGCATTTATATTATAGAATGTCTGTTCCTTTTTGTAAAGATATACGTCGGAATAACTTTTCCGAAAGGCTCAGGCAGACTAGAAAAAACTAGTAACACTGCTGTTACGAATTTTCAAGAAAAATGTTAGATTTTGCTAACCTAGTGACACTGCTGTCCACAGGTTATTTTTTGCTAACCTAGTAACACCGCTGTTAAGAGGTTCGGAGACAAATTCTTCCCCACTTGTGGAGAAAGTGCTATAAACAGCGCTGTCACTAGCACCCTTGAAAATCATTCTGGACAGCTCTATTTTTTTTGCTCAAGTAACAATGCTGTTACTTTGCCACTGATTACCTCTGCTAGTAACACTGCTGTTACTGGCAAAACTCTTAACACCGCTGTTACGAATTTTTTCAAAGGTAACATTGCTATTACTTTTGAAAAACTCGGATTACAGATTCGTTGTATTTTGAACGAAGACGGCAGTATCTCCATGAATGCGGAAGATACCGCCAGAGGATTTGGATGGTATAGAGTTGAAACTAAAAACGGGAAAGAATATATGTCCGTTTTGTGGGCAAGAATGAACGGGTTTTTAAAGGATTTTGGTTTCGCACACGAGTGTGCGAAAGATGATTACATCAGAAAGACTAAATTTTACTAAGCTAACGGGCTTAATTCTAAGCCCGCCAAACTTTCACACACTTGTGGGAGAATACACACTTCCCCCATAGCTGGGGGAAAGTACACACTTGTGGAAATATCCACACACAAGAAAAGCCCCTCTCCTGCGCCAACAGGAAAGAGGCTCACCGGCAGCATGCTGCCGCAGTATATTGTAGCAGGTATATTGTAGCATAAAGTGCCGCCGGTATCAATCAAAAAGGAGTGATACGATGGCAACTGCTAAGAAATTACCCTCTGGTAATTGGAGAATTCAAAAATACATTGGAAAGGATGAACGAGGGAAACGAGTATACAAATACTTTACCGCCAGGACAAAAAAAGAGGCTGAACATATGGCCGCCGAATATCGCATAGACTTTGAGCGGAACCAGCGTCTAAGGCAAGAAATGGCCAAAAATCCTGCCGATTATCTTACAGTACATGAAGCAATGGCGGCCTATATTGAACTAAAAAGCAATATTCTTTCGCCATCCACGTTATACGGCTATCAGGTTGTTATGGACAACAGATTTCTGGACATTCAGAACATGAAACTGTCTAGCTTGACCAATTCCATTATTCAATGCTCTATCAATAAGGACGCTGTGAATGTTTCTCCTAAAACACTGGCCAACGCTTCTGGTTTTCTCTCTGCTGTACTTGGCCAATACTACCCTGATTTTCATTACAAAGTCACATTGCCGGCTAAAAAGAAGAAAATCAAAGAACTGCCGGAGCCAGCCACTATACTGTCTGTGGTCAAGGGAACTAATGTAGAGCTGCCAGTATTACTGGCCATGTGGTTGTCTTATCGCATGAGTGAAGTTCGCGGCATACGCAAGCAGGACATTACAAAAGATGGTTATATTGTTCTGAACCAGACAAAGCTATTCATCGCTAACGAAGAAATCATCAGAGATAATGCCAAAACTGCAGGCAGTATTCGAAAATTGAAGGTTCCTGATTATATCATGAAGCTGATTAATCAGTTACCGGATGACCAAGAATACCTTGTACCAGAAAAGCCTCAAACTATAACCAAACGGTTTTACAGGCTGCTGGCAGAAAATAATCTTCCACACATTACATTTCACGACCTCCGGCATCTCAACGCCTCCGTTATGGTTATGCTAGGCATACAAGAAAAATATGCTATGGAGCGCGGCGGCTGGTCTACGCCTCACGTGTTACAATCTGTGTACCAGCACACATTTAGCAGTGAAAGAGAGGCTGTAGATAAGAAAATAGATGATTATTTTTGTGCTCTAATTGAGTAGCAAATGCAATAAAAATGCAACAAAATGGGCATTAGATATATTGGTTGACCACTTTTTTTCGAGGTTCAAATCCCTTTCTCTCCGCCAGAAAAAACCGCTTAACCAATAAGGTTAAGCGGTTTTTTGTTGTGTCAGTGTTGCATTTACAATTTGATAAAATTGGGAATATCTCTAACCATTTGATAACAGACTAATGAAATTTATCGCATTTATCTGCTCTTTTTCATAATTCTAGTTTCCACATTTATACAAAATATTCATTTTCCCTGCGTACAGATTTCAATGCGCCAAGCATCTGCTCCTCATAAGCTCGATTTCCGTATACCACCAGCGTAACGGCCTTTTTGCCACTCCCATTTAGTTCTCCCAGTTTTTCCGCTGCAACAGCCGGAATCCTGCCTCCAAACACAGGCATTGCAATCACAGCCACTTCCGCGTCTGGCTATTCTATCGCCTTGCCTCGTATCCCCCAATCTATCGTCTTTACGTTCTAGGTAATTCCTCTGCACAGGAGCATCCCTGCTTTTTTTGTCCCCCCAGTAGGACTAAAATAATATAATACTGCGTTGTTTAACATCGTTTCCCCTCCTGATAACTATGTTGCCATTTTTATTATACAAAATGAGCATCTTTTGTTAGAAAGAACATCAAAAAATTGTGTTGCCCAGCGTTTTGCCGGACAGCACAATTTTTTCTACGCTTTCATTTATTCGCCTAGTGAGACGCACATCATATTGCACACCACCTCTGCGGAGGCCTTTCAGCTTATTGTACCATAAATTCTACAAAACGTTGCAGCATCACTGCAGCCTGTGCGCGGGTGGTAGTGCCTGACGGATTCAGCGTTTTGTCCGACAAACCGTTAATAATGCCTGCATCAACTGCCCAGGTCATTGTCTCTTTTGCCCAGTCAGACACTGTATCCTCATCTGCAAATTGCTGTAAACTTCCGTGATTCTCCAGATTACTATTCTCACTTTTTGCAAATCGATACAGCATTGCCACAAACTGCTCTCTGGTCACACTGTCTTCCGGACCGAATGTTTCATTTCCATAACCACCTACAACGCCAACATTGGCCGCCCACGCCACGCTCTGCGCATACCATGCGTCCTTTGCTACATCATGGAATGGATTGTCCAATGCTTCTGCATCTGGCTCTGCCAAACGATACAGCACCGTAGCCGCCATTGCTCTGCTAAAGACTACGTCCGGCGCAAATGCAGTGTCGCTCACACCGGAAAATAATTTACGTCCAGTTACAAAATCCACCGCGGAATTGTACCAGGCGCCGTCAGCCACATCACTGTAATTGTTGGCATAATCAACTAATTTCACTGTTGCATTTGTATCCAATAATAATTTTGTCTGGCCATTTTCGGTGACCGCTTTCTTCACCACTTTTTCCGTGCCATCCGGATAGACAATCACAACCAGCTGCCCCGCTTTCCCCGCAGGAAACGTTACCAGCTGAGATTCCTTCTGCTCCCCAGTCGGCAGTGTAATGGTGTAGGTGCCCTTCTCCTCATTTTGCACAATTTGAAGCGCCTCCACCTTATTATTCACAGCAGTATTGGTTGTTCCTCCGCCGGCTGTGGCACCTGTAGAATCTTCAAAGGGCCAATCCCAGTTAGGGTCATCTGCGCTGGCGTCTTTGGTATAGAATACCTGCACCTTGTCCCCATTGTGCAAGGGGCACGCACCCATATAGACATCCTGAAGAACGCCGTTTACCCGATACATCCAGCCGGAACGTTTACCAAAATCCAGTTCGCTGAGCGTTTCTCCATCAGGCGCAGTAATAGAAACCACATAGGTTCCTTTCTGCCGTTCCCAGGTATAGCCTTGCTCCGTCAAAGCTTGTTCAAATAAATCATATACCGTAAGATTTTCTTCTAAATCAGAAAATGTAGTAAGAATCCACGTTTCCCCGTCTAAACCGGTCAGCGCAAAGGCAACCTTCAATTTTTCTTCCACAGGCACTGCGCTCTCTGGATCTCTGGTACCCCGCACAATCATTGTATTGCTTGCAGCCTTGGCCATGCGTGCCTGCCGCTGCGCAGGCTGCGCTACTGTATCGGTGGTCACTTCCTGATAATACAAATCTGCCAGCTGCGCATATTGGGGATACTGTTCGGGATGCTCCCGATACAGTTGCCCATACCGCCCTAATGTTTCACTGGACAAATAGCTGGTGATGGTGACAGCCTTTGCCTCTTTTTGGCGGTCCACCAACAAATTTTCGTGGCTGATGACATTAGCATTGCTGGATTTGAACAGTCTCCACAATTCCCATTCTTCCCAGCCTTCAATAGGCGTGGGAACAATACCGTAGCCTACACGTTCTTTGCTGTCCCGCACCCATACCAACTGACCGTCCCGCTCATAAACCTCCTGAAAAGGAATGAGGTCGGTACGCACATTATCCTTTGTGGCGTTCTCGCCCTTTATGCCTTCAAAATAATTTGCCTTTACTTTTTCCATCAATGCCAGTTCTGCATCAATTTCCGTCTGTGTCAGTGCCTTGATTCGAATGGAAAATTCTTTTGATGCAGTAATATTTGTGTTTTTATCCCGCATGGTTACCGTAACAACTGCCTCAGCGTCACGCTCTCCCACACTAGGACGGTATACCTCTACACGGGCGGCATTGTTTACATCCGGCGCTTTCAGCACAGCCTCATTGCTGCTGGTAATACGGACGGGATACATTTTCCCATCCACACCAAAATCTCTTGTCGTGGGAAATTGGATATTGTTGTCAACTGTGTAAATGTCATTCTCTGCAACTAAGTTTTCCCCTGTCACTGCATCGGTAAGCCCTTTGGCCGCAAAGCCCTGTTCCAGCTTCTCCTGCAATTCCCGTTGAATCCGCTCCTGCTCCGTTCCATCTAACGCCGGTACATTTATGTTGAATACCTTGATCATAGCGATAGGCTGTTCCTGCCCAGTCACATCGTTGGTAAACTGGAATGTAAAGGTAGCAGTTAACATCACGGTTTTGTCTGTATCGCCCTGCTTTACCTTGGCTACGTATGGCGCAAACAATGTATCCGCTGTGCCCTGATTTTCCTCGCTGATGGCAATCACTGCATCGTCTGAGCTGTTCCAGGAAATCAGCGTCCATTTTTTATCGTCCACAACTTTCGGCAGTGCAAAATCCTTCGTCACCGGCACTGTGGTATCAATCCCCACGTTGTCCAAAATTTCAGCAGTCATCACCTCTTTTACTTTGCTCACGTCCCAATAAAGAATCACCGGAACATCTTCATACTCCAACGTCTCCGCACCCTTGGACAGGGTAAAAGTCACCTTGTAGCTGCCCATTCTTATAGCCGGTGGCGTGTTGGGGTCGGCATAGAAATAGGTGATAGTGCCATCTTCTCCAATGCCTGCGCCGCCATAAATCTCCTCCACCTGCTCCACAGTAACCTGCACATCGGCGCAGCCCTTGGCCGCCAGCGCAGCCTGCAGCAGCTCGTTGACATTGCTGTCCTGTCCCCACACAGGATACAGCCTGTAATCAGCGCCCAGCGCCGTCACCGCCTCCTGCAAGGATACCTCCGGCTGCACCGGCTCCTTGCCCAGTTCTTCGTCAGACCATAAGGTAAAGGTCACTGTGCGGTTGATAAATGCATCTTTATAGGTAAACTGCGCTGCCAGAGGAACCTCTTTTGTACCTTCTTGCGGACGAACAAGCAACGCCTGCAATTCCCCATCGCTGTAAGCAGTAAAGTCGCTTCCCTCCAGCTTACCCCAGACAATTTCAGCGGTAACGCCGTTCACCGTATGCTCTTTGGGCAGCGTCACATTGTCCGTTTTCACATCCCTCAGCCCAGTAAAAAATGCTTCATCGTTGGCTATCGGATAAAGCACGCCGTAGTCTGCGCTGCGCACCGTCGCCTGCTGGTCTCTATAATCGTGAATCACCTGCCCGTTGCAGCTGATTTCCACGCCCAGCCTGTCCCATTCGCCAAATTCATCGGAAATGAGGTAGGTGTCTTCCGCAGCGGCGGCGGTAACTGGTTCTGTACCGCGATACCACCGATATTTCAATTCCAAGCCGGGATATGCCGCCCCGTCAAAGACGCCGCCGCCCTGCACATACTGCACGGCTTTCACCGTCTGTCCCACGGCAATATTGTCCGAATAAGCGTCCTCTATATTTTTAATACCTGCCGTCGTGAAATAAGGAATCACTGTAATTGTATATTGATCCGTGTAGATGTTCCCCTGATATACAGCGGCCACAGTGATTGTCGCCATCCCACCTTGGTTCGCAGTCACTTTATAGGCAGTCTGGTCATTCTCCGCTGTCTGACCTGTGGCAGCTGTTTCCTCATCAATGCTCCAGGCAAGCTTCGGCGTTTCCTCATCCATATTGCGGCATTCCGCTTTCAGCGTGAGCTCCGTGAGATGATTGTCCCCGGCCTGTGCCCAGAGAGTGCTACCCTGGGGAGAAACAATGGTGATGGCCGATGCTGTGGTACTGGGCGCAGGCGGCAAATTGCCACCGGCAGCCTGCCAGCTGAGAATCGGCAAGCCACCATTGATGTTATTGCTGTCCGCAGCAAACGCGCCGCCCAGGTTGCCCAGCAATGCGCTGGCATCACCTAATGCGCCGCAGTCCTCTACAGTTCCTCCACCGGCTCCAGAGATAACGTCCTTACTGTAGCAATCGCTCAACTTAGACGAACTATATAAAAAGTCACAAATACCGCCGGCAGTTGTACTTCCCGAAACTGTGCCTATATTATAACAATGGGTTGCGGTGCAATTATTCTGCAACTGTCCGGCAATGCCGCCTGCACGGCTCGTGCCATTGATTGCACCGGTGTTATAGCAGCTTTCAATCTCTGTGTACACTGCATAACCAACAATGCCGCCAGCTACTCCGCCTGTGATTCTGTCGGTATTGACACAGCCGGAAATACTCGCAGTTTGTGTTTTTGTCGCAGTATTACCGGCATAGCCTGCTATGCCGCCCACATATCCATTACTTCCTGTCACATCTGTGGTCACAGTGCCACTAAAACTGCAATTTTCAACATTTCCCTGCTGTATTTTTCCGACAATTCCGCCGACATAGCCCTTAGTAGAGGTCACATTGCCCTTCACGTTCAGGTTTTTCACAGTAGCGCCGTTGATTACGCTGAACAAGCCCTGATTTGCGGTGGTTGCGTTAATTGACAGCCCTCTTATTGTGTGCCCGTCCCCGTCAAAGACACCCGCATAGGCAGTTGTCACATAACCGCTTTTAGAATTAAATGGCTCCCATTCCTCGTTTCCCAAATCAATGTCCGCCGTCAGTCTGGCACACAAGCTGCTGGAATCCTCTGCATTGACCAAATCACGAAATGCTTTCAAATCCTCCGCATTGGCAAGCAGATAAGGAGCGTCTGCCGTTCCGCTGCCCGCTAGTTCATTCCCCTTTGCCCATGCCGCGCCGGGCAATAATCCCAAGGTCATCGCCAAAATCAGCAACACGCAGATTGCTTTCAGCTGCCTTTGGTTTCTCCACATTTTTTCCATCAAAAAATCCTCCTTTGTACTCCCGCAAATTTTGAATATTCGCGCAGCTGCTCAAAAAAAACAGCCACAACAGATTGCAAATCTGCTATGGCCGACTTTTTCCACAGATAAAATTGAGCATGCTGACGCAAGCCTTATAAGCATTATAGGTCTTCCGGCTTATTATGGTATAGACAGTGCTTGTCCTGCGTTTGCTGCTCCGCCTTCTCAGAATTGCTTCCAATGACCGGCTCACGCCACGAGCGCAAACTCCCATACATACGGCAACGGGTATTGCTTCGGATTCTCACCGAATTCTCTCATCCCCATCTCTGCTGCGGCACAGACATGAGGTCATAATGCTGTTTGCAACAAAAATTATAAGCCAGAGCATTCACCTTGTCAATACGCACACAAATCGAGGGACACTATATGCGCCCCTCAATAATTTTTTATGTTTCAATTTTTCTTTTCTGATTTCTTTGGCCTTGCCATTTTTTTCTTTGGAAGTTCATTTCTTTGTTTGTCTGCTTGATGAGGATATGTTTTATTTTTCTGCTGCTCTCTTTTATAAGTTTCCTTTTTGTTTTGTTCTTTTGGACTCTGTCCTTTTTTATTTTTTCCTTTTTCAGTCTGCTTTTTTGTTTTTTCCCCGTCTGTTTTTTTCTTTTTGCGGTCGGGATCCTTGTAAAATTCCTTCACTGCACCAGAAAGAATTTTTCCTTTTACCAAATGAACCGGCGCAATCTCAATGCCAAACTCCCGCTGATAAATACGCAGCGCCGCCAATTCCCGCGGATTAACAATGCTATAGCACTGTCCCTGCCGTTCACCGCGGGCGGTTCGCCCTGCCCGGTGAATATATTCATTAGGCTCAGCGGGAAAATCCATATTAATCACATGGGTAATATCGGGAATATCCAATCCGCGGGCTGCCAAATCTGACGATACCAGCACTTTAATCTTCCCTTTGCGGAATTCTTCCATCGACTTTTGCCGCTCTTCTTTGGATACAATCCCATGCAAACTGTAGGTACGAATTTTGTGATAGTTGAGTTTATCCACCAAAAAATCCAGTTCAGGCCCGTCATTCATAAAAATAAGAACGCGCTGCGCTTCCTCGTCCAATGCGTGCAGCAGCTTGCGCAGCTGTACAAACTTTTCACGCTGCTCGCTGATGAGATAAAAATGCTGGATGTGAGGATTCATTTTTGCCTGTTCTGCAATCCTCACAACGGCGGCATCCTGCATAGTCTGCTGCAAAAGCTCCATGGCATGATTGCTGATGGTGGCAGAAAAAGCCGCCAGCTGACGATCCCGCAGCATGCTCTTGAGAATATCCTGCATGGTTTGTTGGTTGGTATTGTCCAAAAGATTATCCGCTTCATCAATAATCACAGTACGGATTGTCTGACAATTAATTTTGCGTTTTTTGATTAAATCCAGAATACGTCCCGGTGTTCCTACCAAAAGCTGTGGTTTCTCTTTCAGCTTGGCAATTTGATTGTGAATATTAGCTTCCCCGATAATACTCTGACAGCCGATCTGCATCTGCCCGTCCCGAATCAACTGCTGCGCCTGTCGATAAATCTGCATCACCAGCTCATGGGTCGGCGCTAGAATCAACGCCTGTACCTGCTTTGCATTTTCATCTATTTTTAACAGTGTTGGGCACAAATACGCCAATGTTTTTCCGCTGCCGGTATAGGACTGTCCAATGACATCGCGTCCTTCTAATAAAAGAGGAATCACCTGCTGCTGAATCGCTGTGGGTTCTATAATATTTTGTTTGGCTAATGCGTCTGTCATAGCCTGATGCTGCAATATTTCCTGAAAGGACATGAAAACGCCTCCTTCTGTTCACTTCATTTACGATTATTTCCTCTGACAGTATGGCTATTATAGCATGAATCCATAAAACTGTCACAGAAAAAACTTTTCGCCACAGACAATTCTAGCTGTGAAATGGTTGACCTGCGGCCTTTTGTGGGATAAAATAAAAGATAATGATAATTATCGCAGAAAGGCATTGGAGGTGGCAGGAATGTTTACCGGAAGAAAAATAGTTTTACAAAAGCCAGCCAAAGAGGATGCATATTACTTCCAGAAGTGGTTTATGAATAAGGAGTTTCGGCACTGGTATGACAGTTACATGAGCGTTTCTTTGGATATGATTGAAGATCAGATCTGCCAAACAAAAGACGTAACAGACCCCAGCGCAGAACGGGTAGATTTCGTAGTTAAAAATAAACGCACCGGTGAACCTATTGGTATTGCGTCAATTAAAGATATCGACCGGCAAAACGGCCATGCGGAAATTGCGTTAGGCATTGGCGATGAACAAAATCGTCTGGCTGGTTTCGGGGTAGATTTAATGATTGTATTGGCTGATGTTGTATTCTACCATTTTGGCTTTGAAAAATGCTATTCAAAGGTAAATGACAACAATCGTCTGGGCCTGAAATCTGCATTAAGTTTTGGCTTCACTGCAGAAGGCAAGTTGCGCAAACATACCTTTATTGACGGACAGTACATTGATCAATGGATTCTGGGGATGACACGAGAGGAATACGAAGCTCTGACTATCGTATCCAAATGGAAAGCTCGAGCATAAAAAAGTCTTTACAAAGGATATCGTTTATGCTATAATGGCCAAATAATTAAATAAACAAGTCTTTATTATCAAGAGCGGCGGAGGGACTGGCCCTGTGAAGCCCGGCAACAGCCAGCATAGCTGGAAATGTGCTAAATCCTGCAGACAATCTGTCTGGTAGATAATGGAGTGCATAACGATTTGTAATCTAAAAGCCATTTTCTATCTAACAGAAAATGGCTTTTTGTTATTCAATATTACTACTAGGAGGAATTACAATGGATTTAAAAAATTGCAAAGCAGGAACTGTTTGTATTCAAGGCGGCTGGGAGCCCAAAAAGGGGGAAGCGCGCGTACTTCCTATTTATCAAAGCACTACATTTCTCTATGAAACCAGCGAGCAAATGGGCCGTCTTTTCGATTTGGAAGACAACGGCTATTTCTATACCCGTTTACAAAACCCTACTGCCGATGCGGTAGCTGCTAAAATTGCAGCCTTAGAAGGCGGTGTTGCTGCGATGCTTACCTCGTCAGGACAGGCTGCTAACTTTTTCGCTGTACTGAATATTTGCGGTGCAGGAGATCATCTAATTTGCTCCAGTGCTGTCTATGGCGGAACCTTCAATCTTTTTGGTGTTACCATGAAAAAACTAGGCATCGACTGCACGTTTGTCGACCCTGATGACACCTTTGAGAATCTGGCAAAAGCATTTCGTCCAAACACAAAATGCATTGTGGCAGAAACTATCGCCAATCCAGCACTCACCGTACTGGATATCGAAAAATTTGCCAACTTGGCACACAGCCACGGAGTTCCTCTAATCATTGATAACACCTTTGCCACTCCTATCAATTGCCGGCCTATTGAATGGGGTGCCGATATTGTGACCCATTCCACCACCAAATATATGGACGGACATGCAACATCGGTGGGCGGCTGCATTGTGGACAGCGGCAACTTTGACTGGGAAAAATATCATGATAAATTCACCGGTCTTACCGAACCAGACGAATCCTATCATGGAATTGTTTATACACAGAAATTCGGTAAGCTGGCATATATCACCAAAGCAACATCACAGCTGATGCGTGATTTGGGCTCAACCCCTTCTCCACAGAATGCATTCCTGCTGAACTTAGGTCTGGAAACGCTGCATTTGCGTGTTCCCCGCCATTGTGAAAATGCACTGAAGGTTGCACAGTATTTGCAAAATCATAACAAAGTAGCGTGGGTGAATTATGCAGATCTGCCAGACAACAAATATCATTCACTGGCGCAGAAATATATGCCAAACGGAACCTGCGGTGTATTGTGCTTTGGCTTAAAAGGCGGCCGTGACGTATCTGTTTCCTTTATGGATAAGCTGAAACTGGCTGCTATTGTAACGCATGTAGCGGACGCACGCACCTGCGTACTGCATCCGGCCAGCCACACCCATCGTCAAATGACTGAGGAGCAGCTGAAAGAAGCTGGCGTAGCACCAGACCTCATTCGTTTCTCTGTAGGGATTGAAGATGCCGACGATATTATCGCGGATTTGGAACAGGCCTTGGCACAGATTTAACAAGATTATCAATTACTTTTTACGTGAAAGGGGTTTTTCACTATGCCCGTGATTATACCGGCAGCGCTTCCTGCCACTGAAACGTTGACCAATGAACAAATTTTCGTGATGCATGAACAACGTGCCAGAACACAGGATATCCGCCCATTAAAGCTGGCGATTGTCAATCTGATGCCTACCAAAATCGTGACGGAAACACAACTTTTACGGCTAATCAGCAACACTGCACTGCAAACGGAAGTTGATTTAATCCGCATGGTCAGCCATGTGAGCAAAAATGTGTCTGAAGAACACTTGCAAACCTTTTACAAAGATTTTGATGAAATTAAACATACAAAATATGACGGCATGATTGTTACTGGCGCACCAGTTGAACAAATGTCCTTTCAGGAAGTCAATTACTGGGATGAATTAAAACAAATTTTTGATTTTGCCGACCAAAATGTCTTTTCCACCATGTTTATTTGCTGGGGCGCACAGGCTGCGTTGTACCATTATTACGGCGTGCCTAAATACGCCCTACCGGAAAAAATGTTTGGCGTCTTCGAGCATGAGGTTCTCTGCAAACGCCCTATCGTGCGCGGTTTTGACGATGTATTTTATGCCCCCCACTCCCGCCACACAGAATTTCGTGCCGGAGATATCGCTAAAGTAGACGAGTTGGAAATCATCGCACAGTCACGGGAAGCTGGCGTATATTTGGCCGCCAGTAAAGACGGGCATCGGGTATTTGTATCCGGTCATTGTGAATATGATCCCTTAACATTAGATTCTGAATATCGGCGAGATCTCGATCGTGGAGCTGCAATCGCGCCGCCTAAAAACTATTATCCAAACGATGACCCCTCCTGTGCGCCTGTTGTGCGTTGGCGCAGTCACGGCAATTTATTATTTGCCAATTGGCTCAATTATTATGTATATCAGGAAACACCATATGATTATTTATCAGAAATGGAAAAGGAATAGAAGGCAATGACTGTGGAACAAATACTTATTTTTGACGGCGCAATGGGAACCATGCTGCAACAGCGTGGCTTAGCGCCAGGACAAAGTCCAGAGGAACTAAACCTTACCATGCCTGATGTGGTAGAGAGTGTACATCGGGATTATTTACAGGCCGGTGCGGATATTGTGATTACCAATACCTTCGGCGGCAGTCGATTAAAACTTCAGGAATATCACCTAGAAAAACAGGTAAAGGAAATTAACCGTCGGGCTATAGAAATCGCCAGAGCTGCCTGTGTAAAAGCCGGGCATGGACAGGTAGCTGCTTCTTTGGGACCTACCGGACATTTTGTGTCGCCAGTGGGAGACACATCTTTTGATGAAATGTATGCAATCTATCGAGAACAGGCAGACGCTATTGCAACTGCACAGCCAGACTATTTTTTGCTGGAAACTTTCAGCGATTTGGGTGAAATACGAGCCGCACTATTGGCTTGTCTGGACGCCGGGGAACGTAAAATCCCCGTCATATGCAGCATGACCTACACCAACGGACGCACCTTAACTGGTGTCAGTCCCGCAGTAGCTGCCGTTACTCTGGAGGCAATGGGGGCGGCGGTAATCGGCTGCAACTGCTCTGGCGGTCCTGATGAATTGCAGCAGGTAGTGGCGGAGCTTGCGCGGTATACAGAGCTGCCTTTGGTGGTGCAGCCCAATGCCGGCTTGCCTTTTCTGGTGGATGGCAAGGTGCAGTATCCATTGAAGGCAAAGGAATTTGCGGAAGCCATGCAGCGGTTCTTGCCCTATGAAGTGGCCTTTATGGGCGGCTGCTGCGGTACGACGCCGCAGCATATTGCTTGCTTGAAAGAGTCGGTACAGAACCATGTATTGCAACGCCGTCAGGTGGAACCGTTAGGCCGGTTGTCCTGTCGGGAGTTTATTGTAGAGATTGGCGGCAATACGCTGCCTAAGATGATTGGCGAGCGCATTAACCCCACGGCCCGTAAAAAATTGGCCCAGGGCCTGCGGGACGGCGATTTGGCCATGATAGAAAAAGAAGCAGAACAGCAGGTCGAAGCCGGCGCGCATGTGTTAGATGTCAATGTGGGTACCCACGGCATCGACGAAGCTCAGGTGATGGCCGATGTCCTGACGCTTTTACAACAAAGCGCCAGTATT
This sequence comes from uncultured Peptococcaceae bacterium, assembly GCA_910585405.1. Lineage (GTDB taxonomy): Bacteria > Bacillota > Peptococcia > Peptococcales > Peptococcaceae > UBA7185. The sequence goes on from CAJUDO010000002.1 coordinate 64,670, forward strand.
CCGCTATGTTTGGACTCCACCAATCCTCAAGTATTAGAACGAGGCTTGAAGCAATATCAAGGGAAGGCATTAATCAATTCGGTCAATGGGGAACAAGCCAGCTTGGATAACATTCTGCCATTAGCCAAGCGCTATGGCGCCGCGGTGGTGGGATTAACCCTAGACGAAAACGGCATCCCACCGAAAGCGGAAGGTCGGTTGGAAATTGCCAAGCGTATTGTGGCTGCCTGTGAGCATTACGGCATAAAGCGACAGGATATTTATCTGGATAGTTTGGTGTTCACAGTAGGTACCGATATAAATGGTCCGCGAGAAACACTGCGCACTATGAGCCTGATTCGCCAAGAACTGCCTGGCGTTAATCTGCTGCTTGGTGTCAGCAATGTATCTCATGGTTTGCCAAATCGGCCCAAAATCAACAGCGCTTTTCTTGCAATGGCCATTGGCAATGGATTGGACTTGTCTATCATCAATCCATTGGATGAGATGATGAAAAACGCCTGGCAAAGCGCAGCATTATTAATCGGCCGCGATGAGAATGCCGAAAATTATTTACAATTAAATAGCGAACAGACCTCCATGGCATCCTCAGCTGTGACTGATGAAACGCCAAGCCTGGAACTGGTGACCCGTATGGTCGTAAAAGGCAGTTCCAATATTGGAAAAGTAGTGCAGGCGCTGCTGGATGACGGCATAGAGGCTATGACAATCATCAACGATGGCCTGATTGCTGGATTAAATGAAGTGGGGGAAAAGTACGAAAAAGGCATTTTTTTCTTGCCGCAGCTAATGCGCAGTGCCGAAGTATCCCAGCAGGCTTTCGAATTGCTGGAAAGTCATCTGCAAAACGGAGATGACTTTCAAAAGGCCACGCTGGTAATTGGCACCGTGAAGGGCGATATTCACGACATTGGCAAAAATATGGTGGCTGTCATGGTAAAAAATCATGGCTATCGAGTTGTAGATTTAGGGAAAAATGTACCAGCAGAGAAATTTATAGAAGCCGTGTTGGAATATAAAGCTGAATTTCTGGGACTTAGTGCGTTGATGACGACCACTATGCAGGAGATTCCCGGCGTGATTTCCTTGCTGCGGCAGCAATCCCCACAGACCAAAGTAATTATTGGCGGCGCAGTCATCACCGAAGAATTTGCTGAAGAAGTCGGCGCCGATGGCTTTGGACGCGATGCAGTACAGACTGTAAAATTGATGGATGAATTTTTGAAAGAAGGTGCGTCATGCTCCAAGAAAAATTAGCGCGAAAAGAATTTGTAGTGACCATGGAGGTTGACCCGCCAAGGGGCGCAGACCCCTGGCCAGTTTTCACGGCCATTCATGATTTAGCCGACCAGCTGACAGCGGTGAATATTGCTGACAGCCCTACTGCAAAGCTACGGATGAGCCCCATTGCCTTGGCGTCCTTGGTACAGGATAGACTACGTTTGGAAACAATTTTTCATTTAACCTGCCGGGACCGCAATTTATTAGGCTTGCAGGCTGAATTGCTAGGGGCGTATGCTTTAGGTGTACGCAATATCCTGACCCTGACAGGCGACGACCCCAAACTTGGTGACCATCCAGAAGCCAGCGGAATTTTTGATGTGGATTCCAAGGGCCTGGCTCAGATGGCTGCCAGATTAAACCAAGGGCAGGATTATTATGGAAGAGCATTGGATAACGCCACCGATTTTTTTATCGGCGCGGTAGCCAATCCCGGCACGGAGGACGTGAGCAGAGAAGCAGCCCGCGTGCAGGAAAAAATCGCCCATGGCGTACAGTTTTTCCAGACCCAGCCCGTATATAGTCTGGAACAAGTAGAGCGTTTTTCCATTGCCGCTAATACAGACGTGCCCTTTATTTATGGCATTATGCCATTAAAGAGTGTAAAACAAGCCCAATACCTCAATGCGCACGTGCCGGGTGTTCATGTCCCTGGTGAAATGATGTACATTTTGGAAAAAGACGGCGCAGCAGGCGGTATGGAATATTTATGTAATTTAGTGCAGCAATTGAAGCCCCATGTGGCCGGAATTCATATTTTCCCTATGCGACAATATCACCTGGCTGAGCAATTAATCGAGGTGTTGTAGGTGGGAATTGTACATCATTTACAGCAATTTCATCTTGCCTTTGACGCACAAGCCTTTATTGCCAGTCATCATGATTGCCCGGATGAACCAGAATTGCTGCAGGAATTGTGGCAGTTGGTGGCGCCAGCAATTTTTTGGCGGGAAGAACCAATCCGCAGCAACGATGGTGATCAGCTGGTCCTAGGAAACGATGAGCTGTGTATTGCCAGCTGTTATGTTTGCAAAGGTCTGCAGCAATGTAAACGAGCCACTATCATGGCATTGACCATTGGTCCCGCTTTGCCGGGAGAAGCCCGCAGAGCTGCTGAATCGGGCCAGCTTTATCGCAGCACGATTGCTGATTATCTAGGTTCTCACGCAGTGGAGCAGCTAGCTGAATCCTTTTGTCAGTATTTGCAGCAGCAAGCCTTATCCCGTGGATTATATGCCACGCTGCGCTATAGTCCAGGCTATGGAGATTGGGCTCTAACTGGACAGGCAGATGTCTTTGCTTTTTTAAATCAGTGTCAAGGAAAAATTCAACTTAGCGACAACTTTTTGATGAACCCGGTAAAAAGTATCACCGCTATCATTGGCTGGTCCAGCCAGTGGCAAAAACCCGAATATCCACGTGGTGAACACAACAGTTTCTGCAATGGCGGCCACAACTGTGCAGCTTGTGTGACCTGGGCCTGTCGCAAAGGGCAAAAATAAAACATAATTTTTAAAGTATCAACGTCGAATCTGGTTGCCATGTAATATAACCGATTCGGCGTTATTTTTATCCATTCACCGCCGAAAATATCTTATGTAGCGAACATGATATCCTTTTCGTGAAATCTACTTCAAAAACAATTCACCATATCTTTTGCCGCTCTCTATAAAAAACAGCAGAAACTGTTCCAATCAGGGAGTGATACAGTGCTGCTGTCCTGTGCATATTCGCTTTCGTCCTTATATAGTTACATTTTTCCAATCAGCCACCCCGCGTGATATCCTGTTTCTGATACCAGCGTAAAGCCTCGTAAAAATCCTCTGGTTGGAAATCAGGCCACAACCGATCTACCACAAAAAAATCGGCATATACAGTCTGTACCGGTAAAAAACCGGACAATCGGCGCATACCGCCCCAGCGAATCACCAGATCAATCCGTGAAATATCATGAGAGTGCAGCCCGGCACAAATGCGGGAACGCTCCCTTCCAGGCGATAACAAATCCGCCATATCCCATTCCCAGCCGTAATTCACCAGAAAATTCACCCGAATGCCTCCGCCATGCAAGTCGGTTCGCGTTGTATACTGCCGAATAGATTGGGGAAAACTTGGTCCATCAACATTGCCGACCACCAACAACGATACAGGCTCCTCCGCAATCATCGCCACCGCTCTGGCACAAGCGTCGGAAAATGCTTTTACCTGTTCTGGCGGCCGTCCGCAATTATCAGTAGTATAGCCATAATAAGTGATCTCCTGCACACCGACCTTCCTGGCCAAATGCAACACATCCAGCCCCGGTGACAAGCCATAGACATAACCGTCCTGCTTCGCCATGCCAGCCTGTTTCGCCCATCGTCGATTTCCATCGGGAATAATCCCGATATGCATTGGTATTCTGATACGATCACGCCCTTTCATCATTAGTCTGCGAAAAAACATGAAAAATATACCTGTTGCAAAAGAAATACGATATCAGATTTGACGGACCTTAAATCCAAAAGTATTTCTAAATTTTTGTACACATAGAACGAGAGCATCACAAAAACACAGCCTTCACAATCCTCTAAAATCGCTACAATCCCGCTCTACAAAAATTCCATTTACGCAATCTCTTACACATACTTACCATATTTTTACTTGTAATAACACGCACAATCCTCAAATCCCCCATCAACAGCAACTTAACAAACAATTATCCATGTTTTTTTCCTTCCGAACAACATAAATTCTGCTTCATATTACCTTATCCTTCACAAAGTTTATAATACCTTCCCTCCATAAATTGCTATCAATTAAAATCATTCTCACTATTGATTAAACAGAGGAAAAAGTAAATAATAAATATATCAAACTAATTCTTCTGATAATTTTTCCAAACAAAGAAAGGAGCATACACACAGCCAAAATTTCAATTTTCTCAGTTACACCGTAACCCCTAATACACCCAAAAAATTATAATCTCATGCACGACCGCCGTAACAACATAATTGTCTTTAAAAAAATGAAGAGGTGAACGAAAATGTACAAAATTGTAGAAAAAAGGAAACTTAATGACAACGTTGTACTGGTAAAAGTAGATGCACCATTTATTGCCAGGAAAGTACTCCCAGGCCAATTTGTTATTTTTCGTATTGACGAACAGGGAGAAAGAGTCCCTGTAACAGTCGCAGACTACGACCGGGAAAAAGGAACTATCACTCTAATTGTACAAACTGTTGGACGTTCTACCATTATGCTGGGTGAAATGAAAGAAGGCGAATCCCTCCAGGATGTGGTGGGTCCTTTAGGCATTCCAACTGAATTGGATAACCCTCAGCGAGTTTGTGTAATTGGCGGCGGCGTTGGCTGTGCCATCGCCTATCCACAAGCTAAAGCATTGTATACAGCAGGCGTGCAAGTAGATGTCATTGCTGGCTTCCGCTCTAAAGACATTGTGATTCTCGAAGAAGAAATGAAAGCTGTCTCCCAGCATTATTATGTAATGACCGATGATGGCTCCTATGGCGAGAAAGGCTTAGTAACGCAAAAATTGCAGCAGTTACTGGATGAAGGTGTTCAATATGACACTGTAATTGCAATTGGTCCCATTCCTATGATGAAATTTGTTTCCTTAACTACAAAACCGGCAAATATCAAAACAATTGTCAGCTTGAACCCTATTATGATTGATGGTACGGGGATGTGTGGCGGTTGTCGGGTAACTGTAGGCGGTGAAACCAAATTTGCCTGTGTGGATGGCCCGGATTTTGATGGGCATCTAGTAGATTTTGATGAACTCATGCGGAGAAATGCTGTCAATAAAACACAGGAAACGCATGACCGTGAACATTGTAGACTGAGAGGTGCAAACAATGGCTAATATGTCCCCCATAAAAAATCCAATGCCAGAACAGGATCCTAATGTGAGAGCAAGAAATTTTGAAGAAGTTACATTAGGGTATACAGAAGAAATGGCAATCGACGAAGCAAAACGCTGCTTGAACTGTAAAACAATGCCCTGTGTAGCCGGATGTCCAGTAAATGTACAAATTCCTCGTTTTATTCAATTGATTTCCGACGGAAAATTTGCTGATGCCTGTGCTGTAATTAAAGAAACCAGTTCTCTGCCCGCTGTCTGCGGTCGTGTATGTACTCAAGAAACACAATGTGAAAGTAAATGTACCCGCGGCATAAAAGGGGAACCGGTCGCAATTGGTCGGCTTGAACGCTTTGTAGCCGACTGGGATATGAAGCATGGCAACCATCAAATCGAAAAGCCTGTTTCCAACGGTATCAAAGTCGCCATAATCGGAGCTGGTCCTGCTGGTCTCACTTGCGCCGGAGATTTAGCTAAACTTGGCTACGAAGTTACTGTATTTGAGGCATTTCACAAAGCCGGCGGTGTATTAGTTTATGGAATTCCCGAATTTCGCCTGCCTAAAGTTATCGTACAAAAGGAAGTAGAAAATTTAGAGAAACTGGGCGTAAAGATTATGACAAACATGGTAATTGGCAAAGTTCTTTCCATCGACGAATTATTTCAAGAATACAATTTCCAAGCTGTGTTTATTGGTTCTGGCGCTGGGCTGCCAATGTTCATGGGGATTGAAGGAGAGGGCTTATCCGGTGTTTATTCCGCTAATGAATTCTTAACCCGGATCAACCTAATGAAAGCTTATCGAGATGACTACGACACCCCTATTCGTAAAGGGAAATCTGTCGCCGTTGTCGGCGGCGGCAACGTAGCTATGGATGCTGCCCGAAGCGCTATGCGTCTCGGCGCAGAACACGTATATATTATCTATCGCCGCTCAGAAGAAGAACTTCCGGCACGTCGTGAAGAAGTCCATCATGCAAAAGAAGAAGGCATTGAGTTTATGCTATTGAGCAATCCGGTAAAGATTCATGGAGACGAAAATGGGAATGTCAACTCTATCGAATGCATAAAAATGGAGTTAGGCGAGCCCGATGCTTCTGGACGTCGCAGACCAATTCCTGTCGAAGGTTCCAATTTTCAAGTACCTGTAGATACTGTAATTATGTCTTTGGGAACCTCTCCCAATCCTTTGCTGCGCAGTACCACAGACGGATTGGAGGCAAACAACCGCGGCTGCTTAATCACAAACGCCGGTATGGCTACCAGCAAAGAAGGCGTTTATGCCGGCGGTGACGCTGTTACCGGTGCAGCCACTGTCATTTTGGCTATGGGCGCAGGTAAAACAGCAGCGCAGTCTATTCATGAGTACCTACAAAGTAAATTTCACGCTTAAAACTTAACAACAAAGTGTGATACAAAAAACCGAAGTTTACGCTTTTGTGGCTTCGGTTTTGTTATATTATTTTACTTTTTCGAGAATCTTGCCAAACACTTATTCATAGCAACCGCTACAATTATAATCATTTTTTCTTTATATTCTGGACTGAAAAACATCAGAAAAACTTTTCATGAGCATTTACTATTCAAAAAACAAATATTTAGCGTCTCTACATAGTTTAAAAGCTTTCTTGACTATTGTAACGCTGTGTTTTAAAATAGAAAGAGTACAAATGCCTTGTCAAAATTTAACGAAAATAGACAAAAATAATAGGAATCTATGTACAAAAAGGATGTGAGTTAGATGGATCTTGGGCCCAGTCGAGCGAAAAACTGCAAACAATTGAATCATTCTGACTCACTGTTTTTGCACCATTAAATTGGGGAAATGGTGAGTCACAGGAGGGAATTTACTGTGAAAACCATTTATAAAACATCAGAAGAAAACGGCCGTCTGGAGGAGATTACCAACTACTGTGACGGTAATTGGGTTTGCCTGATCAGCCCCACTGCAGAAGAAGTGAAGGACGTCAGCCAGCATTTTGAAATTGAATTGCAAGATATGATCTCCGCATTAGACGAAGATGAACGAGCTCGTGTAGACGCCGATGACGACTACACCTTAATTATTATCGACGTACCATATCGAGAAGTAGAAAATGGCCAGGACGGATATGGCACTGTACCAATGGCCATCATTTTAGGCGACAAAAAACAAAAATATATCATTACAATTTGTCTGCGAGAGATGCCTTTATTGGAAGACTTCCGCAGCGGCAAAATCAAAAAATTCTACACATACAAAAAAACACGTTTTATCATTCAGCTTCTGTATCGCAATGCTACTTATTATTTGCAATATTTGCGCATGTTGGAGCGCTCCAGCGGAAAAATTGAGCAAGAATTACATAAGTCCACACGAAACGAAGAATTGTTCCAATTGCTTAGTTTAGATAAGTCGTTGGTATATTTGAGCAATTCTCTGCGCGCTAACGAACTCGTATTGGAGCGATTGATGCGTTTGGAAAGTGTAAAAAAATATCCAGAGGACGAGGAATTGCTGGAAGATGCCATCGTCGAAAACAAACAGGCAATTGAAATGGCAAACGTATACAGCAGCATTTTAGATGTAACCATGGAAGCATATAGCTCTGTCATATCCAACAACCTAAACTCCGTGATGAAAGTACTGACCTCTATCACCATTATCATGACCATACCTACCATGATTTTCAGTTTCTTTGGTATGAATGTACCTTTGCCCTGGCAAAATACTGCAACTGGCGCATTGGTGATCTGCATATTATCGCTCGTATCCGTTGGAATTGCCGCCATTGTGATGCGACTAAAAAGATTATTTTGACTATTTGCATCTGATTCGACAATACAAACAATAAAAGAGCCGTTAACATTCCCAAGGTACAATCCAATGACCACGGGGACGTAACGGCTTTTTTCATTTTCAGGCCAGCTGTTGAAACAGCAACGTCGCCAATGTTTCCGTTGCTGCGCCGGAAATAGTCAATAAGCTGGAAGAAACCAGCTGCAGAGTCGTCGGTCGCTGCACTGCAAGAATTGTCTGTGCCGTTACAGTGTGCGGTGTGTCAGTGGCTGTTTTTGCCACTGGCCGCACCGTACCGGCAACATTTTGTTTATTTTGCTGTAACATAAAAATTGTATTCACCGCTACGGAAGCCGGAATGTTAATAATGTAGGACACCAAATATACACCTGGTTTTACAATCTGAAAGAAATTTCCATCAGAACAAAACCGTCCCTCTGTCTCAGCAGATGTTTCTGACAGGATTACTCCCCCAAAAGGCACACGATTGTTCAGCAGATTGGTCTGGTAATACAGCGCATAGGCTGTTGGCTCCGGTTCCGACTGGCGAGGTTGCAAGCTATGCGGCTTACCGCATTGTTTTTCATTCATGACAACTTCCCCCTGTAAAATAAAATAGTGAGCCAATAACAGCATATGTGCAGCCGAAGCGTTTGGTGAAAAATCAGAAGCTATCTGATAGCTCAAACAAACAGAAAACCGATAAATTTCCACCAGGTCAGCAGCAGAGCAAACACCATAATGAAATTCAACAACATTTTAATGCCCATAATCTTCATAAAATCTCCCATACGGATGATTCCAAATGCGAAAGATACCATATATAACGCATATTGATATGGCATAATAACTTGATCGATTGCATTGAGCATAAAGTAGATAACTGCCTGTGGATTGATGCCCATGGCCATACCAATTGATACCAGCGGCACAGAAAATGCAGCCTCCATGGCCAGCGGCGTCATGACAAAGTTCATAATAACCAACAGCAGCCATTCAATCAGGAAGAACATGTAATAGCTTTGCCCTTCCAAAATCGGCATTACCAATTCCACCAAAATTGCCCCTAAACCTAAGGAGCCGGCAACGGCACCAATCCCCATGCAGGCCGTGACGAATACAATAAAACCAAAATTGATTTTTCTAAAGTCTTCATCCTTAGCTGCCCCGATGCCTGGCACTGCAACCAGATAGGGCAATAATGCCATTCCCCATTCCAGAGATAAGCCTAATTTTTTATATGTTAAGATGTAAACCAAATAAAGAACCAGAACTGCAGCACACTTAATTTCACGCACTGTAATCTTGCCTTGAGCCGCTAATTGTGCGGCAAAATATTCTTTCCCATTAATCGGCGTATCTGGTTTGAAAATTTTTGTACAAATAAATATCAGAAGAATGTATTCCAAAAATACAGGTGCATTCACCCAAAAAGATTCAAAATATCCCAGCAGCGGAATGGGACCCACAGTCGGAGAAGCGATCCCAATGGCAATCACAGGACCAGTCATTTTCGTAGGAGCCAGCACCAGCTGCCCCATGGCACCGACCAGCAAAATACCGGCACTGGCTTTGCTTTTTCCAGTTTTCAACGCCAGACAGATCCCATAGCATAATGCCGCAACCGGTACTACCAGACTGCCAACAAACATAAACAAAAAAGCTGAAACAAATCCAATGCCCCATAACACACCGGCATAAGAATTCCCTACTTTGGACAGGCACCAATAAGCAATGCGCTGCAGCAGACCGCAGCTTTCCATAACAGCCGCCAGTACCAGGCCTCCCAATGTCATCCAGGGGACATATTGTGTCCAAGGTTGAAAAGCAACAGCAGCTGGCGCGACCCCTGCATAAATCCAAAAAACAGGCAGTGCTAACGCAACAGCAGTTTGATTTAATGTCTCAAACGCAAAACACAGAATAGCGAATACAGTCGAAACGAAGAACAACTTCATTTGCATCGTGAAAACTTCATTACATGGGATACAGAAAACAACAACAGGGATGAAAATATTAAAGAAATATTTTATCAACATACTTTTTGACATCTTTAACTCCATAAAGGTTCCCTCCTTTAGAAAATGTAACATTATATTCATTGCCTATTACATTTATGCCTGATTATTTTTCTCATGCCTCCTACTCGTATATTGACAAAAATGTAACAACAAAATTAAGAAACGATTTTGTCACCGACTGTAATGCATGCGAGATACTGCGAAAATACCAAATAGCGTAACAAGCAAAATTATGCCGAATAAGTCATGCATTGCCATAACAAAGCTTGTGTTGTATTGCAGCGTTGCATCAGCAATATACGCATTTGCAGATAGATGCAGCTCTGTACGCATGGTAATAAAGGTGTTGATTAGTCCAATTGCCAAAGCTACTGCGCATTGCCGTAACCAGCTATTTGCAGCAGAGGCATGACTGCTTATCTCCACAGGCAGGCCGACCATTCCCATATTTGTAGCAGGCATGCTGACTGCACCAACTCCTAAATCGCGAATAAGTACCGCAATCGCGACGGATAATGCAGCGCTTTTCAAATCTAATTGACGATGTACAAGCATAGAACAGCAGCCTATACCGAATAAAACATATAGCAAAAACTTCGCATGAATACGATCGTATAATTTTCCAATAATCGGCACAATTAAAAATACGCATAATGGTCCAAGCGCCAAAATAATTGCCGAAATAATCGTACTGTAACCGAGGACATCCTGCAGATAAATCGGCATAACCAAGATGCTGGCATTCATTGTAATTTGTGCAATACACAAGATCACTACACTCCATGCGAAATTGTGGTATTTCAGCACAGACAGATTGAGTAGCGGTGCTTGGCAATTTAATTCATGGTAGATAAAAAAGCCGGTAAATAATAAGCCTACTGCCAATAGCCCCAAACACCGTACACTAAAAATGTCCCAGCGAGAAATATTACTGAATATATACAACAAACAAAATGTTCCTATAATTGCCGTGAATAAACCTAAAAAATCAAAGGTTTCGTTTTTATCTCGGGGAAAAGTATAATAAGGAATAAAACGAATCGCGATGAATGCCGCGAAAATAGCAAATGGTATGTGAAAGAAAAATACCCATTGCCAGCTTAATAAATCTGTAAGAACTCCCGCCACAGTCGGACCAAAAGTAGGTGCCAGTACACCGGAAACACTCCAGATACTTAACGCAAAAGCCTGTTTCTCTGTATCAATTACCTGATATACAATACTCATAGTTAATGGAAAAATCATACCGCCGAAGCAACCCTGCAAAATGCGGAACCCAATGAGTGTCAAAATAGAATCAGCAAAGCCCAACATGAAGGAAACAATGATAAAGCCTGCAAGAGCGAAAAGATACGTGCGTTTTAAGCTCAACCGATCAGCTAAATACCCAATTAAAGGAGCTACCATCCCACTGGCCAGCATATAACCGGTAATGAGCCACTGTACAGTTACGAGATCAGTAGAAAATTCTTTCATAAAAACAGGGAGCATGATCGTTACGGTAGTAGAACTTAGTGCCGCAACCAGATTGCCAAAGCCAATTGTAATCATGATCGGCCAGAATACACTATTTTGTTGTAAAGTAGATTGCTTCATCAATATTTCATCTCCTTAAAAACCATACATTATGGGATGCACAAAAAAAGTAGATATTTAAGAGTATGTTCTCAAATATCTACTAAATATGCTCAAAGAATATGTTGTTTTAGGTATCCCAAAAAGTATACCTTATTAGACAACATAAACTTCAAAGAAATTTATATATCCACCATTTTTCTATCTTTCTAAAATTTTGTGGATTATTAGAAATTGTTTTTGTACTATATCAATCAAATAATTCATCAATGCCTTTCTCTATTCTTGGAAATATAATTTTTGATGCATTCAAAAATACAATCTATCTTCTATATTTATATTATAATCATAAAAATGGATAATGAGTATTTTGGATTATCAATACCCCTCTATTGTTATTATGAATGCCTCATTGCAATAGGCTATGTTTTGCCGAATTTTGACTGTAAATAAGATTTGTGAAATATAAATTGCTTTTCAATCTACGGATGATTTGACGCTTTATCGCAGAAGGATTATAATGAAACACAATATGAAAAAATTTGGGAGGAAAGACTATGAAAAATATCTGGCGTAATCCGTATTTATGCACACTATTGCTTGCGCTGTTACTAGTAGGAATGCTATGCACCGGTTGTACCAGTGCTCTCAATTCAGACCATGGGCAATCGACAGACAGCATGCTTGCCGAGAACGGTTGGTATACCGCACCGCAGGATGTGGCCGATTATCTGCATATCTATGCACATTTGCCGGATAACTTCATCACAAAAAATGAAGCGAAAAAAATGGGTTGGGACAGTCAATCAGGCAATTTAGATGAAGTAGCGCCGGGTATGAGCATCGGCGGCGATATCTTCGGCAATCGGGAAAAGCTGCTGCCGGAAGAAAAAGGTCGCAAATACTACGAGTGTGACGTCAATTATGAAGGCGGTTACCGCAACGGCGAGCGCATTATTTACTCCAACGATGGCCTGATCTATTACACCGATGACCATTACAAGAGCTTTGAACAATTATATTAAACCTTTTTGAAGGAGCTGAAAAATATGGAATTACAATTAAATGGCAAAGAATTAACTGATCAACAGCTGCTTCATGAAACGATTGCCCATCAATTACAGTTACCTGACTACTACGGGGAAAATCTGGACGCTCTATGGGATATTTTGAGCAGTTGGAATGAACCACTGGCAATAATAATAGAGAAACCCACACGATTTGTAGAACAATTAGGCGGCTATGGAGAATCGGTATTGCAATTATTGCAGGATGCCGAAGAGGAAAATGCTATGATCTCTGTAGAATATAGAGAATAACGTCACAAATCTCAGGCGATTTTATAAAGAAAGCAGAGGAAAATATTATGTTAACCAATCAACTTCTTTCCCCCCAACAGGTGGCAGAAATTTATCAAACTTATATGCAGCAGGACTTCCCTCCAGCGGAAATAAAACCGCTGCCCGTGTTGCATGATTTGATGCAGCGCGGTCTGTATCACCCTTACGGCTGGTTTGATTCGCAGGGACAGATGGTCGCCTACAGCTTTTTTGTATCAGCACCGGAGACTCCAATATTGCTGTTAGACTATTTTGCAGTATGCAGCACTTATCGCAGTCAGGGCTATGGCGGACAATGCCTGGCACAGATGAAACAGTTATGTCAAGCTGCAACCGGTATTCTGGCAGAAGTAGAAGACCCTGCAAAAAGTAGTTCAGCGGAAGAAGCGCAAATCCGCACACGGCGAGTAGCTTTTTATCAGCGCAATGGACTGCGGGAAACCACAATACGCTCTGTGTTGTTTGGCGTACCCTATACGATTCATTACTATCCCCTGTCTACCGACTATACAGACGAACAATTGGAGCAAGCACTGAAAGCTATTTATCATACACTGTTTCCCCAATTCATTTTAGACGCCCATGCAAAAATCTGGCGCCCAGAAAGTGGGGCGCAATAAAACTTGGAAAAAAATTTTTTACAGCGCGGTCCTATTATTATTCTTCTAGCGCTGTTTTGCACCGTCTTATGGGGTACCGCATATCCCGCGGTAAAAATCGGCTATGAATTATTTGCCATTGACAGTGCCAACGATTTCGGCAAGCTCCTGTTTGCCGGATTGCGCTTCACGCTGGCAGGACTTATGACGCTGGCGGTCAGCGTCATACTGCAAAAAAAACTGGTCATCCCCCAGCGGCAGCATTGGCGCGGCATCGCCCTTTTAGGATTGGTCCAAACTACTGGACAATATATTTTCTTTTATCTGGGATTGTCTAATACAACCGGCGTAAAAGGTTCTATTTTGTATGCCCTTGCCACCTTTTTTGTAGTAATCTTCGCCCATTTTCTTTTTCCTGACGATAAAATGAATCTGCAAAAAATTCTCGGCTGCTGTATCGGTTTCGTGGGTGTATTGCTTATCACTTTTGATGGCACAGGCCTAGGCGGTGGATTCGCCTTTACCGGCGAAGGCTTTATTATGCTTTCCACGCTGTCTTCCGCATTAGGCGCTCTGATCAGCCGTAGTGTTGCCCAAGGACAAGACCCCGTCGTTGTCACAGGTTATCAACTCACTGGCGGCGGTCTGATTTTAATTTTCATTGGACTGATTGGTCACGGACATTTTGACAGCATCACAGCGCCAGGCATTCTGCTTTTGCTGTATATGGCCTTTTTATCGGCTGCCGCCTTTACTGTGTGGACCATGCTGCTTAAATACAATCCCGCCAGCAAAATTGCCGTATACAACTTTTTGATTCCCATATTCGGCACCACATTCTCTGTCATGTTCTTAAATGAATCTATCTTTAATCTGCGCAGCCTGCTGGCACTGATTTTGGCCTGTGCCGGTATTTATATTGTCAATAAAGAATTCAAACGGCAATAATTATTCCCTTTACCACTATAAAAGAATGCTATAGAGAATATCCAACTTTCTTTGCTATAATGAGAGAAAGCTAGAAACCATTACAACAGCTTAATTTAATGAGCAAAAAGAAGCAACCTTCCAGCGGGTTTGCTTCTTTTTGTATATACGTGCGGGTATACAAAAAGAAGATGCGCGCTAAATGGCAGTATCCCATAAGGAAACTTTGAAAAACTTATGACTTACGGCCAGATAAAAGGAATTTTTTAGCGTTCTAATAGAACGTACAACCATCATTATAGGTGATACTCTCAAGGGTTTAATGTCACCAACAAGCATTTAGGCAGGAATCCGTTTTCGGTATTCCTGCCTAAATGCTTGTTGGTTTGTTTTATTCCCTATTTACAATACACTTATAAGCTATGCCCCACTGTTCCATAGCATCCATAATCGGTCGCATAGATTCGCCTAATTCACTCAATGCATATTCTACTCTGGGCGGTACTTCAGGATAGACTGTGCGAGTAATAATACCGTCTTCTTCCATAGAGCGCAAACTGTCGGTCAACACCTTTTGGCTGATTCCCCTTAAATCTTTTCGTAATTCATTAAAACGCCATGGGCGAGCAAGCAAATTTCTCATAATCAAAAGTTTCCACTTGCTTCCGATCAACTGCACAGTTGTTGCAACAGGACAAGCAGGCATTTCTTCTTTCGTCAACATTACAATACCTCCCAAATTCGCAATAGTTCATATTTTAATATTATACTGCAATTATAATATTACATACTTATAACATCAAGCAGGATTTACGAAAACTTCAAAAATTTTTTATTCCGTATCCTCCAAAATAGCGCAAAGGTTACCTAAAAGTAACCATGTTATAAAAAAGTGCGTACTTGTAGCATGAAAAAACAGCTACTACAATGATATCAGAAACGAGAGACGGAGGTATTTATTATGGATCAGGCTAATTTTGTCGTGGATACCGAAAAATGTATGGGCTGCGGAAAATGCGAAAAGGTTTGCCCTGGGGGTATTCTTTCTCTGAATCAAACAAAAAAGGCTGAGATTGCAAATTTCAAGGAATTTGGGTGGAACGGTTGTTGGAAATGCGAGCATTGTCTTGCTGTCTGTCCAACGGGTGCCATTTCCATTTTCGGACATAAACCGGACAATAGCCTGCCTATTATTGATTGTGAAATCACAGCGATGACAATGAGTTCCCTGATTGCCAACAGACATTCCTGTCGCAGATATAAAGATAAAAATGTCGATGCCGCCATTATAAATGATATGCTGGAGCGTTTGGCAAACGCCCCAAACGGCGGCAACAAGCAGCAGGTGGAACTTACATTGATTGATGATAAGGCGCAGATGAATCACTTCCGTCAACTTGCCTACACCCGAATGGAAGAACTGGCGGCACAAGGTATCTATCCAAAAGGATTCGACAAAGAGGCGTATGATGATATGAAGCGGTGGGAAAAGACGGTTCGCCCTGATATGCTTTTTTGCGGAGCGCCGCATATTTTAATTCCCCACGCACCATTAGAACACGGCGAACCAATACAAGATGTGGTGATTGCCGGAACATATTTTGAATTGCTTTGTGCTTCCCGTGGACTTGGAAGTGTCATACTTACATTTCCTCTTAGCGTGTTGGACCGAATGCCGGACATCAAGGCAATGCTGAACATTCCGAATCATCATTACGTCGGTATGATGATCGGCTTCGGTTATCCTGAAATAAAGTATGCAAGAGGTATACAAAGAGAAATGAAACAAAGTCGTATCCATCGGCTGAACTTTGAGGAGGAATAAAAATGAACGTACAAAATTGTTTACAAATTTTACGAGATGTAAAGGATGTGGCATTTGCAACCGTGGATGAAAAAGGATTGCCGCAGATCCGAATTATTGACGTTATGCTTGTGGAAAATGAAAAAATGTATTTCTGCACGGCACGGGGAAAAGATTTTTACACACAGTTAATGCATGACAATCATATTGCCATAACTGCTGTGAATAAAGATTTTCAAATGGTTAGATTGTCGGGCACTGCTGAAAAATTGATGGAACAGAAAGTTTGGATAGACCGCATTTTTAACGAGAATCCGAGTATGAATAGTGTTTATCCCAATGAAAGCCGTTATATATTGGAACCGTTCTGCATTGCAAATGCAAACATAGAATTTTTTGATTTAGGCAAAGAGCCAATTAACCGTGAAAATTTTGCGATTGGAGAGCATAAAGGACAGAAAAAAGGGTTTGAAATTTCTGCTTCCTGCATAGGATGCGGTAAATGCAGAAAACTCTGTCCTCAACAATGTATAAGGACAGGAAAGCCATTTGAAATCAATCAAAATCATTGCCTTCATTGCGGGTTGTGCTTTGAAAGCTGCCCTGTAAAAGCAATTACAATAAGGAGCGTGTAAGGAATGTTAAAAGATATGTGGTTTATTTTTATGAACGGGAAAGATTTTTTCTTGGAACTATTGCTGGAGCATTTGGAAATATCGTTGGTTTCCATTTTGATTGCTGTACTGTTCGGAGGACTTGTGGGAATTCTGATCAGTGAGTTTCCAAAAACCGCAAAGCCCACCTTAGGCGTTATCAATTTTTTATATACGATACCGTCCATTTCTATGCTCGGTTTTTTAATTCCTTTTTCGGGTGTAGGCAATGCAACTGCGATCATTGCGTTGACCGTCTATGCATTGCTGCCCATGGTGCGAAATACGCACACAGGAATTGCCAATGTAGACTCCTTAATTTTGGAAGCGGCAAAAGGTATGGGAAGTACAAAAACACAGATTTTGTTTAAAATCAAACTTCCGCTTGCCATGCCTGTGATTATGTCAGGTATTCGCAATATGGTGACGATGACGATTGCCCTTGCAGGTATTGCTTCGTTTATCGGTGCAGGCGGTTTGGGGGTTGCGATTTACCGTGGTATTACGACAAATAATGCAGCAATGACAATGGTCGGCAGTTTATTGATTGCCCTGCTTGCTCTTGCAATGGACTTTGTACTTGGCTTCATTGAAAAACAAATCAGCCAACACAGCATGAAAGCCAAAAAAACCAACAAAGTAATCACTGTTATCGCTGCTGTCGTCTGTTTGAGCATTGCAGGAAGTGTCTTAATAAACACACAGCAGAAAGACACCATACATATTGCTACAAAACCGATGACAGAACAATATATTCTCGGTGAAATGCTGGACATTCTGATCGAGCAGGACACAGATTTGAACGTGGAACTGACACAAGGCGTTGGAGGCGGCACATCAAATATCCAGCCAGCAATGGCAAGTGGAGAATTTGACCTATATCCTGAGTACACAGGCACAGGTTGGAATATGGTACTCAAGCATGATAGTTTATACACCGAAGATTTATTTGGTGAATTGGAAAATGAATATCGCGAAGGACTCCATATGAATTGGGTTGGAATGTATGGCTTCAATAATACTTACGGTTTAGTTGTTCGCCGTGAAATTGCGGAAAAATATAACCTGAAAACCTATTCCGACTTGAAATCTGCAGCAAATAGTCTCACCTTTGGTGCAGAATACGATTTTTTTGAGCGCGAAGACGGCTACGATGATCTTTGCGAAACCTACGGATTGACTTTTGGCAAAACGATGGATTTAGACATCGGACTTAAATATCAGGCTATCAATCAGAAAAAAATTGATGTGATGGTGATTTTTACAACGGACGGGCAGTTATCTGCTTCTGACGTGGTTGTTCTTGAAGATGACAAAAATTTTTATCCTTCTTATGTTTGCGGAAATGTAATCCGTACAGAAGTGCTTGAGAAATATCCTGAGCTGGAAACCGTATTTGAAAAGCTGAATGGGCTGATTACCGACAGCGATATGGCGTCAATGAACTATTCCGTTGAAACGGAAAATAAAGAGCCAAGAGATGTAGCAGAAGATTTCCTGCGCAGTCATAATCTTTTACAGTGAGGTAGAATAAAATGAACACAGCGATTGAATTTAAGAATATTAAAAAAACATATGACGAAAAAATAATTATGGAAGGATTTAACCTCTCCATAGAAAAAGGCGAATTTGTAACAATTATTGGCTCATCAGGCTGCGGAAAAACGACTGCCCTGAAAATGATAAACGGTTTGATTCAGCCGACTTCAGGAAATATATTCGTTGACGGTGAAAATATTCGCAATAAAAATCAAACGGAGCTTCGCAGAAATATCGGCTATGCTATTCAGGGCAGCATACTGTTTCCGCATATGACGGTAGAGCAAAATATCTCCTATGTTCCAAACTTATTAAATAAGCGGGATAAAGAAAAAACAAAAAACGCCGTATCTAAATGGATGAAAATCGTCGGGCTTTCGGAAGATTTGAAGCACCGCTATCCGTCCGAACTTTCAGGAGGTCAGCAGCAGAGGGTTGGCATTGCCCGTGCTTTGGCAGCTTCACCGGATATTTTGCTTATGGATGAACCCTTTGGTGCAGTGGATGAAATTACACGGGGACAGCTTCAGACAGAATTGAAACGGATTCACAGTCAGACAGGCATTACCGTGCTGTTTGTTACCCACGATATTTCAGAAGCACTGAAACTCGGGACAAAGGTACTCGTTATGAACAGCGGCAAAATCGAACAGTTTGCAAAGCCAGAAGAACTACTCCACCACCCTGCCACAGAATTTGTAAAAGAGCTTGTAAAAAGGGAACGTCGTACCTGTTATCTGCCCGAAGAACAGTTGTCCTCCTGTCTATTCAGTGGCGCTGCCGATGAAAGGAATAACCATGACACAAAATGAGAGCTGACGGCATTTAATCAAGGCGTTGCAGCAAGAAAAGGAACAATATAAAAAATTATGGCAGTATACAGCAAAAGCGGCAGCTGTGTTATTCAAAAAAATAGTGAACCCAGGGTGATATTCAATGTTTTCAAAGATTTGGACCACAGAATCTACAAAAAGCTGCTCCAAACAAATTGGTCAGTTAAAAGAAGTGCTTTCCTATGCCGATACGATTGTAATCGGTGCGGGCGCAGGGCTTTCCGCCTCCGCAGGCTTCGTCTATACGGGAGAACGCTTCAATAAATATTTTTCGGATTTTGAGGCAAAGTACGGCTTTCACGATATGTATTCCGGTGGATTCTATCCTTATTCTACGCCAGAAGAACATTGGGCATATTGGAGCAGATATATCTATGTGAACCGTTATATGGACGCTCCCAAGCCTGTATATCAGGAACTTTTAGAGCTTGTAAAGGAAAAGGACTATTTCGTGATAACGACAAATGTAGACCACCAGTTTCAAAAGGCAGGCTTTGATAAAAAGAGACTGTTCTATACACAGGGCGATTACGGTTTGTTTCAATGCTCCGTGCCTTGCGGTATAGACACCTACGAAAATGAAGATATAATTCGCCGCATGATGAACGAACAAAAAGATATGAAAATTCCCACTGAGCTGATTCCCAAATGCCCAAAGTGCGGAAAACCGCTAACAATGAATCTGCGATCCGACGATAAATTTGTGGAGGATGGAGGTTGGATAAAAGCGGCGGAACGGTATGAAAATTTTCTGCGTACAAGAAAAAACCAAAAAGTCTTACTTTTAGAGTTGGGTGTAGGCTACAACACCCCTGTAATTATCAAATATCCGTTTTGGCAGATGACTGCCAAAAATTCAAAAGCCACCTATGCTTGTATTAACAGCGGCGAAGCTATCTGCCCAAAAGAGATAGAGAAACAGTCAATCTGCATTGACGGAGATATTGGGGAAATCTTAAAAAACTTGAGGTAATGCCATACACGATATACGCAATCCATAACACGGCTGCATGAAATGCAGCGTGGGGATGTCAGAGCTGATATATATTATTCTCGACCATCTATGAGATAAGTGATAGGAATATTTATAGAACTAGGACAAATTTTACCTATTCGCTTCAAAAGCTCCGTGATGGAAACTATAGAATGAAAAATGGCGAAAAAACCGGCGTGACCTTCGCCACACCGGTTTTTTCTGGAAATTTTATTTCCTTCTTTTTATGATAGTGCTCCATCTCCATGAGCATCTTTTTTGGCAAATACAGATTGCCAGATGCTGTTTACACGCCTAATAACATTTTTGCCAGCGGATACCCAATAAAGATATACAGAACCAATGTTACAATACACATCGGCAGACCAATCTGCAAAATTTCCGAAGTGGAATAAATATCTTTCCGGCCATGCATCATACTGCCGTGAGGAGATGCTGCAGGTGTCAGCATTGCCACGAATACCATCAGGATAACACCCATAGCCACCGGCATCGGGTTGATGCCAATCTGATTAGAGAATGTCAATACAACTGGCATCAGTACCACAGCCATAGCTGCGTTGTTGGCAAAGTTTGTAATAATCAATGCTACGGTAAACATAATCGCCACGAATACCATTTCCGGCTGACCGCCCAAAATTGGATTCAGTGCCTGCACCAGGAAATCGGATACGCCTGTTGCTGCGTTGGATAAGGAGTTTGCTCCGTATACAGCAGCAGCGATCATGAAGTAAATACCCCAGTTCATTTGATTGTAGGCAACGTTTTTGAAATCCAGCAACGGCTTGCCATCCACTTTTATAATCAAGAATAATACAACCCAAAATACAGTAACACCTAAAGGTCCTAACATATTCAAGAAATCTGATACCGGATTGTCTTTTACAAAGCTTGGCAATAGCAACATAACCAGATAGCAAGGAATCATGTACAAAAATGCTTTTTGCTGCTTATTCATTGGAGGCAGCGGCATCTGCTTTTCAATCATTTCCGGATCAACTGCTCTTAACTTAGATACGTCAACACGAACGACAAATTTTAATGCCAACAGATAAACTACCATTACTAAAAACGTCATAATTGCATTGACCAGCATATACGGTCCCATCGGGATTGTCATTGGATTACCCATTGCTGCGGTCATACCACTGAAAGCACTGTATGGCACCAACTGTGCGCCCATAAATGGGAAGAACGGCTGCATCAAGGTAGATACCAAAAACATCCCTACAAAGAAATATTTCCAAATCTTATCACAACGTTCTATATGCATTGTTGACATCAATCCCAGTGCAATAGGCCACAGAATAATCAATTCTGCAATTGGACTTACCAAAGCAGATAATACTGCACAACATAGATAAAAAATAGAAATGAACACATAAGGACGTCCTTTAAATAGTTTCTTTGTCAAAAGCCATTTGGCAATATATTGCGTGTCGCCTACTTCCCCTACAGCGCCGAATAATACCATGGCAAACAACGTCAGCAATACGGTATTCACACCCATTGCGTTCAACCATACTCCGTTGAAACCGCCTTCTCCGCCGTAACCGGATATTCCAAATAAGAACAGCCCTAATAAACTTGGCCACATGACATCAACCATGGACCATAAATACACCATGCCCAAAAAGGCACCTACGCACCGCATCCCAATCGGAGTGATTGGTTCAATGGGGGGAATAAGCCAGAATATTACAACTATAGCCAGCCCAATGAATGTGTGCAAGTAATACAAATCTTTTTTCTTCTTGTTCGGATTGCAATTAATTGCGTTGTCTTGCTGATTTGACATAATCAACACTCCTTTTACTTAAAATTTTTGAAATCATTACCTCTCCATTCCAGCCCGTTCCGTTTTCATCAGATCTCCTACAGAATATCCGCTAATTTAATTAAGGATAATTTCTAATAATCTATACATTTTTGGACATCCACAATAGCATATCCATTAAATGTATTTAGTAGATATTTAGGAAAAAGCTCTTAGATATCTACTTTTTTTGCGCATCCTATAAGATATAACTAACAAAGCACCTTCTTGAAATGGATTGCATAAGCGATTTCTATTTACTTTTATTATAGCTTGACAATTGTTTCTGCGGAATAAGAAGGTCTTTATATGGGGCTATTGAGTAAATCTATAGGCACAAAAATTCCCTTAATATTGCCCTTTTCCTTCCCCTGAACAAAAAGGAACCTCCCCAAAATTTTTCGTTCAAAATCTGTACAACATAAACCATACACTAAAATTCTCTAAATATATTTTATGATATAGCTTCTTCTTATATCCCTTTCCTATATAAAAAACACGACTTAGACAAAAGAAATATTTATAGATATTATAAGGATATGAAGGCTGCAGCTGAACTTTTCCAAACTAAAAATAAAAATAGATACGGAGGAGAGTTCTATGTCTCAAATAAAATTAGATAAAAAAATATTTTTCACCTGGCTTGGCATTATTGGCATACCATTGCTTGTTGCTTTGATTCCTGTAGGAGAAACTTTTACTCCGGAAGTAAAATCATTTTTTGTTATCACATTATTCGGCATCATGTGTATGGTAACTGGACCCTTTGATTCTGCAATCGGCTGCCTGTTCATGATGTGCGGATACTGCTTAGTAGGACTTGCGCCGTTCACCACCGTGTTTTCTTCTTTTGCTGGCACTGTTCCTTGGACTGTATACGGTTGCTTATTACTGTTAAATATTGTACAAAACAGAACGATGTTGATTGAACGAATTGCTTGCAAATGCATGATTATTACCGGAGGTACTTATAACGGCATCATTTTCGGCATGATTATTTTAGGAATTGCAATCAATCTGATTGTCCCCGGTGTGTTTACCGGCTTGGCTATTGCTGCAATCGCCTTTGGCATCTGTAAAGCTTTAGATTTAGGCGTTTCCAAAGCGTCATCCGGCATTATGTTGGCAGCTGTTATCGGTTTTATTGATGCTTGGCGTTTCGTTTATTGCCCGCCGGATATGGGTGTATTGTTAGGTATTGCCAGTGCAGTTGCACCGACAGATATGGACTATTTAACATATTTCACTTATAACGTTCCTTGGGTGATTTTCCCTTTCCTTATGGGCTTTATCATTACAAAAATTTGTAAGCCCGAAAAAACAATTGACGGTAAAGCTTATTTCATCCAGCGTCAATCTGAGTTAGGCAGTTTCACCTTAGACGAAAAGAAAACACTTATTGTTTTGCTTGTTTTCATGCTCTATCTGTTCACCTATCGTTGGCATAAACTAGACATGGTCTATGGTTTTGTACTGGCGCCGTTGCTATTGTATTTGCCCATTTTCAATGTAGCTACCAAAGAGGACTTGATGACTGTAAACTTTCCAATGGTCGTTTTTGTCGCTGGCTGCTTAAGTATTGGTTCTGTAGCGACATATATCGGAATCCCGCAACTAATTTCCGATATTGCTGTGCCGCTTTTAGAAGGCCGTACCAATACATTTTATCTAGGCTTTGTATATTGGTTCACTGTATTATTCAACTTGGTTATGACTCCAATGGCCATGATGACTGCTTTCAGCGTACCTCTTACACAAATTGCGCTGGATATGGGGATGACTACCGCATTTCCCACCTTATTCACGATGAATGCCGGTGCGTATAATTTATTTTTACCTTATGAAGCTGTGTTGGTGGCCGGAATGTATCAGGGCTTCGGCAATACAAAATTAGGTCTATTTGTAAAAATATTTGTCATTAAAATGATTCTGACATTCTTATGGATTGTCTTTATCATGGTTCCATATTATGGATTTGTACACATTATATAAAAGATTGAGGAGGAATTTTTATCATGAATTGTTGTGTTTACACTCCGCAGGAAGAACATTTGAAACGTCTGCAGGAAGGAAATCAAGATATCAGAAAAGGCAGGGAACGTATTTATCGTATTATCGACCGTTACAACGGCACCAAACCTGCTATCGATGTAGAGCGGGGACTTTATTTTACCCAATCTATGAAACAGACAGAGGGTGAAATGCTGGTGCTGCGCTGGGCAAAAGCCTTAAAGCACATTGCTGAAAATATTACCATCTACATTGATGACGATACGCTGATTGTCGGTCGCGGCGGCAAGCCAGGCCGTTATGGTCTGGTCTATCCTGAACTGGACGGAAATATCATGGATATTACCATTAAGGATGTAGGTGACAGAAAAGAATCTTCTTTCTCCATTTCAGAAGAAGACGGGCGTATTATTTTAGAAGAAATCTGCCCTTATTGGAAAGATAAATCTTTTTGGGAAGACTTAGTAAAGGCTCTACCAGAAGAAACCTTACGGCTGACCTATGACCCCCAAAATCCCGTACAATCCAGACACATCCTGGACGAACTAACCACCTATCGTTCTTCCATCAACTGGGTGCCCGATTATGAAAAAGCATTAAAAAGAGGTTTCAAATCATTGAAGGAAGAAGCACAGAATAAATTAGATGCATTAGATTCGTTCAATGTAAAGGATACCATGGAAAAGAAACCCTTTCTGGAAGCTATGATTTTGGTTTGCGATGCCATTGTACTATGGGCCAGACGGCATGGCGATAAAGCTACGGAACTTGCCCAAACCGAAAAAGATCCTGTGAGAAAACAGGAATTATTAGAAATTGCGGAGCGCTGCTACTGGGTTCCTGAAAATCCTGCGAGAAATTTCCGAGAAGCTGTACAGAGCCAATGGTTTGTACAAATGTTTTCCCGCTTGGAGCAGAAAACCGGCGCCATTGTATCCAACGGCCGCATGGACCAATATCTCTATCCTTACTACAAGGCTGATAAAGAAGCTGGCATCTTGACTGATCAACAGGCTATGGAGACATTAGAATGCCTATGGGTAATGATGGCGCAATTCACCGATTTATGTTTCAGTCCCAACGGCGCCAGTCAGCAGGAAGGCTGGGCTCATTGGGAAGCAGTTACCATCGGCGGACAAACCAGAAATGGCAATGATGCAACCAATGAATTAAGCTATCTGTTCTTGCGCTCTAAACGAGAATTGCCGCTAAATTATCCTGACTTGGCTGCTCGTATTCATACCCGCTCCCCACAAAGATTTTTGCGGGAAGTGGCATTGACCATCAAAGATGGTGCAGGTTATCCCAAATTGTTCAATGATGAAGAAATTGTACTGAATTTGGTAGGACAAGGGGCACCGTTGGCTGATGCATTAGACTATTCCGCATCGGGCTGTGCCGAAGTTCGTATGCCCAACCGCGATACTTTTACCTGCGGACATCCCTATCTCAACCTGGTATCTTGTGTAGAAATGGCTCTTTATAACGGCCAAACCTTTATGACCGGAGAGGAACAGATAGGCTTAAAAACAGGAGATCCTTGTAGTTTTTCCACTTGGGAAGAATTTTGGAATGCCTACGAGGCCCAGCTGACCAATTTGCTGAAGCATGCTTTTGTGCAGGAATATAATATTATGAAATTACGTCCATTACATTTTGCCTGTCCGTTAAACTCAGTGTTGCACGACTTATGTATGGAATCCTGTATTGACCTGCATCAAAACAGGATTCCCGGCGGAATTGATATTGGTTTTATTGATGTCATCGGATACGCGACAGCAGCGGACTCTCTGGCAGCAATTAAAAAATTGGTTTTCGAAGATAAAACCTTAACCATGAAGCAAGTAATTGACGCTTTGCGGAGCAATTTTGAGGGGAAAGAGGTCATTCGCCAGATGATGCTGCATGCACCCAAATACGGAAATAATGACCCTTATGTAGACAACATCGCACAAGATATTACGCGGGTATATCTTGAATATGCCAAACAGCACTCTCACGAACTGGGCATTCATGTAGACCCACGTATGGTACCTGTTACAGGGCATGTATCCTTAGGTAAGAGCACTGGAGCAACACCAAACGGCCGAATAGCAGGTTTCCCGCTCTCTGACGGCGCTTCCGCTTCTCACGGCAGTGATACCAATGGGCCAACAGCAGTATTATTGTCCAATACTGCATCTAAGCTTTTTGACTACCGTGAAAGAGGCTCTCGCTTGATCAATATTAAGTTTACACCGTCTAGTATTGCAGGAGAGGATGGAATTGAAAAACTGATTTCTTATATCCGCGCCTGGTGCGACTTGAAACTGTGGTTTATTCAGTTTAACGTCATTAACAAAGAAACCTTGCTGGCTGCAAAAGAAACACCAGAAAATTATAAAGGTTTAATTGTTCGCGTAGCTGGTTACAGTGCATATTTTGTAGAATTGTCTTCTGATTTGCAGAATGACATTATTGAACGCACTCAGCAGGCCGTTATCTAATCGGCAGTCTTATGTGAAGATTACAAAAACGGACCTTATGAAACTATAAGGTCCGTTTTAATAAAGCAAAGCTTCAAAAAATTTTTAGAACAGGAGAAAAAACAATGCAAATAATTGATTTCAGATTTCGTCCACATACCAAAGAAACTTTGGAAACGCTAAGCAACAGTCCTATTTTTCGCAAGGGACTACTGGAAAGTGGCAGGGATTTAGATGCATTTGTCGCCTCGGCCAAAACGATGGATGCCATTGCCGATGAATTAAAAGCGGCAAATTTTATGCGCGCTGTGATTGTGGGCCGTGATGCAGAAACCACCTATCAGTTCAAACCCAACCATGAAGAAATTATTCCTTTTTTACAAAAATATCCGGACTTGTTTGTCGGTTTCGCCGGAGTGGACCCGCATAAAGGCATGGATGCAGTTTATCAACTCGAGGATTTAGTGAAAAACCATGGTTTCTGTGGTGCGGCTATTGACCCTATGTATGCCCAGATTCGCAGCAATCATGAACGGTATTACCCCATCTATGCCAAATGCTGTGAGCTGGATATTCCAGTTATTATCACTACCGGATTGAGTCCATCCTCGCCGGGTGTTACCATGGATTCCGCAGCGCCCATCTACATTGATGCAGTAGCCAGAGATTTTCCAATGCTCAAAATTATTTTAAGTCACGGCGGATATCCTTGGGTTGGAGAAACCATTGGTCTGGCAATCCGCAACACCAATGTATATTTAGAATTATCAGAGTGTGAAATCCAACCTTTGAGCAACGCCTATATAGAAGCAGCCAATGGACCTTTGCAGGAGAAAATTCTTTTTGCCAGCGCACATCCCTTTTTCCATTACAGCGATGGTATTGCATTATATCAAAAGTTGCCGTTCCAGGAAAACGTGCGGGAAAATATTTTCTGGAAGAATGCTGCCAAACTGCTCAAATTACTGTAATCTTTTTTATGAAGGAGCTGGAATATCATGAAGCAAATTGCATTTTTCGGTTTGGGCACCATGGGAATGCCCATTTCCCAATATGCATATCAATTGTATCAGGCAGCAACACCATTTGACTACGAAGATTGCAGCGCTATCGCCAAAGTAGACCGATTGCCAGATTAAAAGAGCGCAGAAAAAGCGAGGAAGGTTCTTAGCCAGAACATTCCCCGCTTTTTCTATGTGCTTTAGTTTATTTGCAATTCCTGCAAGAAAACCTGTTTTGTTAAACGAATCACATTTTTGTAGCATTCTGATTTCAAATTTTTCTTGCGATACAGCAGGTAATAATTCAATGACTGCTGGTAATCAGCAATCTCCATCGGTTTAATTTTTCCATCCCGCACATAAGAATTTTGGGAAAGCATGCGTCCAGGCATGGTGGCTACCGCTTTGTTTTCAACAACAACTTGCAAAATATTTTCCAGATTGCTTAAATGAAACAACGTTCCATAATGAAAATACTGTTTGAATAACGGCGCTGCAATGGGATCATCTTTTTCAGGATACATCGCTAGATTTAAGTAAGAAAGATCCGACAATGTGAGATACTCTTGCTGGGCTAATGGATTTTTCGTGCTCATTAATATTTGGCAGGTATCCTCTAACAGTAAATCTATTTTCCATTGATTATCCTTAACCTTTTGGCGAAAAGCTGTTTCATCCTTCGGCAGTACAGATATAATCCCTATAGAATCGTCATTATCTTCCAGATAAGACGGAATCGCTTGATTTTTTACCTCATAGGTAAATACGTTCAACCCTTTATAATAACTGTCTAATTCTAAGACAAGCGGTGTAATAATGGCATGGTAAGCAGCAGGATTGGCCACAATGTGAATCGTTTCATGTGCATGTTTTTCTTTTTCTGCCAATAAAGGCCACTGCGAAGTGATAGAAAAAATTTGTTCGCAATCAGAACGTAACCGCTCTCCATTCGCGGTTAAAGCTACGCCGCTGTGAGAGCGAATTAGCAGTTGAAAACCCAGTTCCTTTTCTAACGCATTTAACGCAGATGTTAAAGCTGGTTGGGTCATAAACAAATTTCGAGCCGCTTCATTGATGGATTTGGTACGTGCTACCTCACAAAAATATTTTAAATGCTCTATCCGCATATGAATTCCCTTTCTTTTCATTTATAGTTAGAAAGAACATTTTCATTATACCTTATTTTCTGGTAATGCAGCAATAATTTTTATTAAGGATTTGCAATCGAGTCCAAAAAATAACGGCATGTGGAATTATTATGTTGCTTTCACCTAAAAAGGCATCCCATCCACATGCCGTAAAAAATATTTATTTTTTAATAACTTCCATACCGCCCATGTATGGACGCAATACTTCCGGCACAACGACACTGCCGTCCGGCTGCTGATAGTTTTCCAAAATAGCTGCTACAGTACGACCAACAGCTAAGCCAGAGCCGTTTAACGTGTGTACGAAGCGCACTTTGCCTTCTTCATCGCGGAAACGAATGTTGGCCCGTCTGGCCTGGAAATCTACAAAGTTACTGCAGGAAGAAATTTCTTTGTAGGCATTGTAGCTGGGCAGCCATACTTCTATATCGTAAGTTTTGCAGGAAGAGAACCCGATATCACCGGTAGGAAGCGTGATAACGCGATAAGGCAGTTTCAATGCCTGCAAAGCTTCTTCTGCATCATGTGTCAGAGATTCCAGTTCTTCGAAGGAATGGTCCGGATGGGCAAATTTCACCATCTCGACCTTGTGGAACTGATGCTGCCGAATAATACCGCGAGTATCACGGCCAGCAGAACCTGCTTCAGCACGGAAACACGGACTGAATGCGCAATGTTTAATAGGCAGATCCTTCACATTTAAAATTTCATCACGGTAGTAATTGGTAACTGGGACTTCTGCTGTCGGAATTAAATAATAATCTAAGCCTTCCAACTTAAACATATCCTCTGCAAATTTAGGCAGCTGACCGGTACCAATCATGCTGGCTCTATTTGCCATATAAGGCGGAATTAATTCCTCATAGCCATGCTTTTGTGTATGCAAATCCAGGAAGAAGCTTATCACAGCCCGTTCCAGACGTGCGCCAAGCCCTCTGTAGAAGGTAAAACGCGCGCCAGTTACTTTCGCAGCCCGTTCAAAATCCAAAATACCCAGATTGGTGCCGATATCCCAATGTGCCAATGGCTCATAATCAAATTTTGCCGGTTCGCCCCAGGTGCGTTCTACACGGTAATTTTCTTCGCCGCCCTCCGGTAAAGATTCATGGGGAATGTTAGGAATGCTCAGGATAATTTCTTCCATTTTCGCATCCACTTCAGCCACCTGCTGGTCAAGCGCCTTGATATCCTCACCGACTTTACCCATTTTGGCAACTAGTTCATCGGCATTTTCACCACTTTTTTTCATCTTACCAATTTCCTTAGAAACGGTATTCCTCATATTCTTCAACTGTTCAACCTCGGTCAACAGTGCTCTGCGTTTCTCATCCAGCGCTAAAAACGGCGCCAAATCCAAATCCATGCCCCTCTTTTTCATACCAGCCACAACCGCATCTGGATTGGAACGAACAAACTTAATATCTAACATAATTCGCGACTCTCCTTTTCAAATTCACTTATCTATAATTTAACGGCAAAAAGGAGGCAATGTCAAGCGCCATGTACTATTTTCTGTCAAAAATCCTTACTATTTTTCAACGCAGCCACCATTTCCAACCAATAATGATACAAATACGGTTGAGCGGTCAGCTCTGCTACGTATCCGCAAGCCAAGTCATTCCCCTGACGCACCACCACCGGTTCCCTTTTTCCATTTCGGCACACAATGCCCAGATTTGGTGCCAACGCGGTAAATCGTACCTCCGGCAAAAAAACTGCCGTGAATCGTTCCTGCGTAAAGCTGGGCATTTCTAATATCGCCGTGGCAACACTTCGCCCAGGCCTACTTACAATATTGCAATCCATTACAGGGAGAATCCCTCCCCGCCCCATAGCAGCTGCGCCTCCTGCAATACCCAGTAAAGAAATTTGTGAACGATATTTTAAGAAAGATGGCGCCATCCTTTTTAGGCTGTGTAAATAGTCGCTGCTTTTCCAGCCAGTGAGCAATAACCCGTCAATCTGCCGCATCTGTGCGCTATCCTGAATCCGTACTGTTTCAATCTGCTGCTGACGAAATACGATTTCATCGCGCTGCAGTAAAAAATCAGGTCCAATCAAACCGATTTTTAACATACGATCCCTCTCCTTCTATAGAAATCACAAACATTGTCGGGAAATAAAAAACAGATTGTATTTATAGTATGCCTGCCGAACGCCGCCCGTGTCAGCATATATGGACTAAAAATTTCTTTTATTTTCCCATTTTATCCCAGTATGGAACGTAAAAGAAAAACGTCAAGTCCTAATCTTGAAGAACGTAGGAAAAAGATTCTGCTTGCACTGTACAAATCACTGCGGTATAGTATATTTATTATATCTGAAAGAGGGAGCGCCTGTGTATTTTCCAGAAAATATGGAGCAATTAGAACAAATCAAAACAGAGTGTATACAAATGGTCAATAAGCGGGCGTTGCTTTCCGGCGCTGCCGCTGCAGTCCCTTTGCCTGGCGTTGATCTTTCTGCTGATATTACTATTATGGTTGAACTGCTAAGCCAAATCAATAAACGTTTTGGCTTGTCGGAAGAGCAACTGAACCAACTGGATATGGAGCGAAAAAAAGTGCTTTTGGTTATCATTTCCTCGGTAGGCAATGAGTTGGCTGGCCGCACTGTATCTGCTACTGTCGTGCGCAGCTTATTGAAACGCGCCGGCAACCGCATCGCAGCAAAGCAGCTCAGTCGATTTGTGCCTATAGCGGGACAAGCTCTTTCTGCGGGAATCAGTTTTGCGGCAATGCGTTATCTGGGAAGAAATCACGTAGAGCAATGCTATCAAATCGCACTGCGCTATATGCGTCAGATTGACCGCCGTTTTACTGGTGACGTAATTGATATTTAATACTATATTGTTTCAGCATACAGCTTTCTATATTTTTCGTCGAAGCTGTATTTTTGTATATCCTTTCCTTTGATAGGATAAACTTTGGAAAGAATATTCTTTTTACAGGAGGCGCATGTTTATGAAGCTTACCTTTTGCGGCGCAGCCCGCGCTGTCACTGGCAGCTGCATCCACGTACAGCTGCCCCGATATCAACTGCTGGTGGACTGCGGATTACAACAAGGTCCGGATCTGATTGACAATTATACCTTTCCCTTTTCAGCAAAGGAAATTAACGCGGTGCTGCTTACCCATTGTCACGCAGACCATTGCGGTCGTCTGCCCTTTTTAATACAGCAAGGATTTACCGGCCCTATCTGGATGACAAAACCTACCGCACAGCTTCTTAAAATCATGTTGCAGGAGCAGCTTCTCCGGCAACAGCACGCTTCACATCGTCACTCTGGAAAACAACACAAGCTGCCGTGTATCACCCAACATGATGTAGACGCTACATTGCAGCAAATTCGGATTTGCCGCTACAAGCAGTGGCAAACCCTTCAAAAAGATGTCCAATTTTGTTTCTATGACGCCGGACATATTCTCGGCTCGGCATCAATCGTTCTGCAATATTGTGAACAAAAGCAAGTGCGGCAGTTACTATTCAGCGGCGATCTGGGCAATCAGCACATGCCCATGGTGGAGGACCCGCAGCAAACAGCCTCTGCCCAAACCGTAATCATGGAAAGTACTCACGGAGATCATTGCTATTTTTCCCAGCAGGATTATCTTCAGCCTCTGGCCAATCTTTTGCAGCAAACCTTTCAAAAGCAAGGCACTGTACTCATTCCCGCTGCTGCAATCGGCCGCACGCAAGAGCTGTTATATTGTCTGCACATCATCAAACAAAAAGAGCTAGTGCCTGCTCTGCCTGATTTTCCTGTATATGTGGACAGTACTTTGGCATATGAGGCCTGCCAAATTTACAATGATAACACGCTGGACGAATTTTTAGATGAAGAGGCGCGCCAATTAAAAAATCAGTGCGGCGCTCTGCTGGATTTTCCCGCACTGCACTTTTGTACTACGCAGCAGCAATCCCGACAACTCTGGCAAAATCAACAGCCTAAGGTGCTTATCGCCCCCGACAGCATGGCTGGTTCCGGTCCGATATGTTCCTATTTGCGGCAATATCTTCCCAAGCCGCAAACAACCGTCGTGCTTTTGGGCATACCTCGCCGCAATACGATTGCCCATTTGCTGCTGGAACACACCAAACAACTTACATTGCAGGAACAGCATATTCCTGTGCGGGCTCACATCGCCTCACTTCCTGTACGGCCCATTCATGCTGACCAACCAGCATTGCTCCACTGGCTGAAACAATTACCCGCCCAACCCCGCCGCGTATTATTAAACCATGGCGACGCAGACACATCGCTCTTTTTATCTGCGTTATTACAGCAATACGGCTATCATACCCAAGTACCCCGCTATGGGGAAACTATTTCCATATAAAAAGTGTCTGTAAACAGGATTCTGCTACCCTATTTACAGACACTTCTTTTTTATTTATCAATCCATTTTTTCTTCTTTGCACTGACAATGTCCCTTGCAATCATAGAGAATTGTCAATGTCCGCAGCAACAAATTGCGCAATCGTACCTGTTCTTCCTCAGTTAAATCCTGTACGACCTTCTTTTCCAATTTATCTATGGCCATTTTTACTTCATGAACAATCTTCTCCGCTTTTGGTGTGAGCAAAATATACTTTGAACGTCCATCGCCTTGATTTGTTTCTCTTTTAATAAAGCCTTTCGCCTCCATACGCTGCATCAAACCTGTTACTGTAGGATTGCTGAGGCGATAGTAATATTCCAATTCCCGCTGGTTCACCGGATGATCTACCTCCGAAAGATAAATCAAAATATTCGCTTGCGCCGGTGTTAAATCATAGCGTTCCGCTTCTCGCTGCATTGCAGTTTCAAAGGCAAGAGAAATTTGCTTAAACAATACTCCAAAATGATATACCTCATCCATCATGTTTTTCACCATCTACTTTAGACAATACTGCTTCTTATTTTCCTGCTGCACCGCGCATGGTTCGGCTATAACTTGCCTCATTATTCAGCGCATATTCCAATACTTCTTTTTCTTCATCACTCATTGGATGCTTACTCTCTCCGTTTATAATTCGCTTACAATAACAGCGGGCATCATCTCTGTTATGGATATTTGTAAAAATATAACCGTTTCCTAAATCATCCAGCACTGCCATAGAGAAACTCAGTTCTCCATAGGTAAAGTCAAAAGCATTATAATGCATAATCGCTATATGATTCAAATTAGCTTGCTGCCGTTTCCGCAATTCTTTTATATCTGCTTCCGCCTGCTCTAATAGATTTTGATTTTCATTGTGGCTTGCCACTAGAAATTCTACAATTTCACTGAGATTTTCTCCATTCACACCTACTGTTAACGCAGTATATTTTTTCTTTAAATTTTTGATTTCTTTCTGCACCTGCACCAATCGTACTAAAAAAATGAGCGCAATACATGCCATGATTGCTGTAAAAATAATTGCATATTGATTCAGCATCGCTAAAACTTCCATGTTTTTCCCTCCTGCCACGCGCTGTGATATCAGTATCACATAGTTTGTCCTATTTATTATAATGCAAAATGTCTCGCAGGGCAAACCGCTTTTGCAAAAAATATTCCTCCTACAAGAAAATCTTAATAAAAATCATACATCTTTCCTGCGGAAGTATGCTATACTGTAACAAATGCTTTTTTATGCTGATTGGAGGAACAAAAATCATTATGAAACACAAAAAACTTCTCACAATATTCTGCATAGTTGCACTATTATGGTCCACTGCGGCGCCTGCATTGGCCAACTCTGCCACCGACCCCATCGGAGCAGCTACCACTATTTTTCAACTTTATCTTACAGAAGGCGCGCAGGGAGAACTTCGTCTGAATACCAACGTAGCAGGAAAAAGCCCTGACGCAGAAAATTATATGGACACTGCGTTGAATCTGTCCACACGGCTTATGCCCTTTAGTTTGGACGCCAGCATGCAATATTACGCAAATACCAATCCTACTACGTTTTTTGTAAAATTTCGCGGCAGGGAATACAACGATTTGAATAGCCAAGTGCAAAATAAAGCAAAAGAAATCGTGGCAGATGCCCAGATGTATACTACGGATTACGAAAAGCTTCGTTATATTAACAATTACATTATTGACAACTGCGAGTATGTATCTGCTGCAGTCAAAAATCCTGAACAGTATCATACCGCATTTACCATCTATGGTTGTCTGGGAGAAGGCAAGGCCGTATGCGAGGGCTATGCCAACACTGTGCAACTGCTGTGTGAAATGATGCAGATCCCCTGCATCAAAGTAACTGGCACAGCCTACGGCGGTAATCATATCTGGAATGCCGTTTATCTGAACGATAAATGGTGGATGTTGGATGTTACCTTTAATGACCCTGTAGGATTGCAGGACTCCAGTGATCGTTGGTCTTATTTTTTGCTGGATTTAGATACCTTTCAGCAAAAAGGAACTCACACCTATGACAAAACCCATTATGAACACAGCAAAGAAATTTATACCGGACGCACCACCGGACAGAAGTCCGTGTCGTTGCCCTTTGCCAATCTTTCCATGCAAAATTCTGTTTCCGGCGATATCCCAGACCCACGTTATTTGACTGATATCGGCGCTGTGACTGCTACACCTGAGCAACCAGACAAACAGCAGCCATCTGACCATCAATCAACAGATACGACTGCTGCGGAAAAAGCCACCGAAGCAAAGGCACAGGCATTAAAAGAACAAGGATTGTTTATGGGCGACGAAAAGGGGTTCCGTCTAAAGGATTCTATCACCCGCATTGAAATGGGCGTAATGGTCATGCGCATGAATGGCGGCCTGACTGCCATCAAAGAAAACAGCTCCTACTATGAGTCGGCTTGCCCATTTACTGACGTCCCACAATGGGCCCGCTCCTCTATCGGCTACCTGTACGATAAAAAGTTGGCCGCTGGACAAACCGCTACCACCTTTGGCACCGGTGCCGTAACAAAACAGGACTACGCTGTCATGATGCTCCGCGTGCTGCAAATTGAGCACAGCTATCAGGATGCATTGGCCATCGCCGTAACGCACGGCATTTTGACAGAAGCACAGGCCTCCAGTGGCACTGCTGCGACCCGCGGCGATATTGTGGACATGACCTATGCAACACTGCAGCTCATGAACGAACAGCAACAGCAAACAGCAACGAAGGAAGAAAACGCTGCGTAAACGCTCTATACAAAAACAGAGCAGAAGAAAGCAACTTTTATTTAGCTTTCTCTGCTCTATTTTTATATCATATTCTAATTTTTCGTTTTACTAAAAATTCAGCAACTGTATTTCTGATATTTACTGCATTATAACGCCATGGCAGTTATTCTTTTACATAACAGTTACCTGCGCAATTTCCCTCACCAATATTACTTTCCGCCATATTTTTTGCAGCTTGCTACAACTACACCAGTGAGTGCCAACAAAGCTAACGCATTAGGGATTACCATCATACCATTAAAGAAATCAGACAATTCCCACACTAAATCTACCTTCAAGGTAGAACCCACTACGATAAACACCAGCACAATGCAGGAATATATTTTCACAGCAAAATCGCCAAAAAGATACTTTACATTCACTGCACCAAAAAATTGCCAGCTTAAAATCGTGGAGAAAGCGAAGAACAGCAAACAAATCGCCACAAAAATATCGCCGAACCCTCCGAATACTGTAGAAAACGCTGCCTGGGTAAGCGCAATACCGCCTTTTCCTGTAGCTAATGCATCCGTTGACAACACTGCAAATACTGTCATATTTAAGACAATAAAGGTATCAATAAATACACTGATCATAGCCATCAAGCCCTGTTCATGAGGACTTTTGGCTGTTGCGCGTGCATGGGCATGCGGTGTGGAACCCATACCGGCTTCATTAGAAAATAATCCCCGCGCTACACCGTAGCGAATAGCCTGCTGTACCGTGATCCCCAATGCGCCGCCGCCCATAGCGGATGGGTCAAAAGCACAGACCACGATCATCTGCAGTACACGGGGTAAATGGGTAATATTCAAAATAATCAGTATCAAACCACCCAAAATGTATAAAGCTGCCATAAAAGGCACAACCTTTTCTACAAAAGCTCCCAAGCGCTTCGTACCGCCGATAAAAATAAACGCTGCAAGTACCGCCAATACTCCACCAATAATCACTGGTGGGAAATCTATACCACGGCTGCTGAATACTTCTGCAAACGCACTGCCGATGGAATTAGACTGTACCATATTGCCCATAAAACCCAATGCCAAAATAATGAAAATGGCAAACAGCACCGCCAGAACCTTACCCAAAGTACCTTTGAATGCCTGGCGAATATAATACACCGGTCCGCCGGTCACTTCGCCATCAGGCAATGTAGTTTTGTAGGTTTGCGCTAAAGTGGCTTCGGCATAAATCGTCGCCATACCGAAAAACGCACTCATCCACATCCAAAAGATTGCGCCAGGTCCCCCGGAAATCAATGCCGTCGCTGCCCCGGTCAAATTACCGGTCCCTACCTGCGCGGCAATGGCTGTCGTCAAGGATTGAAACGGCGTCATTTCTCCTTCTTTACGCACGCCACCATTAAATTTCATATGCCCGAAGACTAATCTGCAGGCTTCTCCAAATTTTCTCACCTGAATAAACTTCAGGCGAAATGTGTACCAGATTCCCGTACCGCATAACAAGAGCAGCAATACCGGCCCCCATAACACACTGTTGGCTTGTTGCACCAATTCTAACATTTTTCTTTTCCCCTCTCCTCTGCTTTTTGCAGAATAAAAAATAAAGAGCTGATAAATTATCAGCTCTCCGAAGAGTAGAACATCGCATTTAGCAGATCTCTGCCATCCGATTTTTCTATGCCCTGTCCTTTTGCCTGAGAGATTCATAAACAGTTTCCTATTTATGGTACACCTTCGGCGCTCCTAGATAGAGACTCTCCAGAGATAGTTGTCACTCAACAGTCTATTGACGACAACGTTATATACAGTATCACAGAATAATACAAAATGCAATATTATTTTGAAAAATTTTATCATAATCCACTTTTGCTGCTTAACTATAAAGAATAAGTACGTTTCAGAAATGCTATAAAAACACCTGTCAAAGGTGAGCCAGATTTGCTTCATTTAGTCATATAGTCATATTTTGCAAGAACCCATCTTTATATAGAAAACAATATATCAAAATCCAGTTCTCATCAATAAAGACAAACGCAGACAGACTACAATTTGCATACATATCTGCGTTTGCTTTCATAAAATATAATTCTTCTACAGAATTCCAATCAATGACCAATATGGATAAATACATACCAATATAAATAGAATTAACAGAAACACCTTTACCGTTTGTGTCACCACGAAATCTTTCATCGTCATAACACCAAACGAAAACATAATTAAATAATTAGCATATTGATACGGTAAAAATAAGAAATCTCCACCTAAAAATACTGTATATAAAATAGAAGTTGGTTCAACTGCAATCCCCGCTACTGTTGCCGCTGTTATTAATGCTGCTGGCAATGCCGCATACATCGCAATGGGTGTCATCAAAAAGTTTGCTGCTACGCATAAAATGATAACGCCAAATAAGAATCCGATATTGCTAAATTCCGCAACAATTGGCACAAACACCGCTGAGACAAGCCCATCCAAACCAATACTCATGCCAACTGTTCCAATGCCGGCACAAGCAGCAACAAAGAATAACATTTCAAAGGGAAGCGATTGGAGCGTTTTCGTCGTTCCAAGATTCACACCAGGGAAAAAAGCAATCAAGGGAGCGAGCATAAACGCATATTCTATTCCTAAGCCATGAAATGGCTGTGAAAACATATAAATCATAACAAAGGCTAACAATACAATTGCTT
Organism: uncultured Peptococcaceae bacterium; assembly: GCA_910585405.1. GTDB lineage: Bacteria > Bacillota > Peptococcia > Peptococcales > Peptococcaceae > UBA7185. Next base: position 103,139 of record CAJUDO010000002.1, read on the forward strand.
TCTTTTCTTTCACAGTTATTTTTCCCAATTTCTCAGCCTCTGTTTGAAAATATTCCTTACCGCCATTTAAAACATGCTTTTTCGGTAATTTATACATCTTTTTATAAACCATAATGGTAATTACGCAGAAAGGAATCAATGGCCAAAATGCTATTAACAAGTCAAATGGTGTAATCGCCAAATCTGGAATAACCATCTGCGCAACTGGCAGTGCAATGCCCATTGCCAAAGGATTGTATATCATATGGTTACATAGTGCACCACCCAGGACGCTAGTACTCATGATGATTACACCTTCCGGTGTTTTCTCCAAATTTAACGCTTTACAAATCGCATAACAAAATACTATACCGATTACAATCCCATTCCCAAATGTCACGATACAAATTAACAGATTTGCAAAAAACAGCCCAAGTACAATAATTGTGAAAGAGGCATTGCATTTTCTTACAATCCAAAAAGCCATCCTTTGCAGTACACCACATTCATCACATATATTGGCAATCAGAAAACCACCCAGAACCATAGAAACAGTTGACTGGGTCCATGGAGAATAAGCAACACTGAAAGGAACAATCTGTAATACTACATATAAAGCAGGCAGTAATAATGATGCAATTAAAATTGGCAATAACTCAAATGCAAGAACCACAATTACAAAAACGGTGACAACCATATATAACCGCAATGTTGGTGTGAAAATATCATCTGTTGGAATAAGGAAAATTGATAAAGACAACAGAATAGTAAAAATCCATTTAAACGCCAGTTTTTTATCCATTGTTTTTACGACTGACTCCATAGAATAGCTCCCCTTAATAATAGAGTAGTAGTGATTAAAGTCCCTCTCCAAGGACCTGTATGCTATATATACACGTTCCTTATTACTTGATGGTCTCCTAAAAACAAGCTGCACACACTCAGAAGCCTCCAAACGTAAAATTTAATTATGCCGAGGAGCTGTTTTTAATTCCTCGGCATAAAAACAGTTGTTTGACTACTATTTAGACTTAAATATCTTCTTCAAAAATCTGATATGCTGGTGCGCCCTCACACTGTGCAGGAACACGAACCCCAGTTAAAAACGCTACCGTTGGCGCTACGTCAACTTCTCTGACCCAACGTTTCGTTGTGTAATTTTTCTTAATGCCTTTCCCCGCTGCAACAAAAATCGGAGATACAGAAGTTTCTTCAAATCCAAGTGTTGTTGATAAGGCATCGCAATGGTCTCCATTATACCCTTCAGCAGTAAAGAAAATAATATCACCACATTGTGGATAATCTCCTCCTAAACCGATTAAAACTGCATCTCTATTCCTCATTGCAATGGAAACGATTCTTTCACCGGTTTTTGGATGCTTATAACTATATAATGCGGTAATGATTTCCTCTTCCAATTTATATTTATCTTCGGGTTCCACAATCCCATATTTGTTTCTTCCCTTTAGGTTAATATAAATATGACAGCTGCGGTTATTAACCGCTTTTGTGCGAGACCAATCAATTTCTTTTAATGGATTGCCATTTTCGTCATGTTTCACCTGTGTAAATCCTAATTCCTGCATAACTGGAACACTGGTTCCTCCGCCGCTGCAGAGTAACACTCTGTCATGTTCAGATGCAAGCTGAGCGTGATCCGATACAAGTAAAATCGTCCATTCCTTATCTAACAGATGTAAAAACTTTCCTATATAACGGTCTGTTTGTTCATAAACTGCTTCTACCATTTCCATGTACTCTTCATGAGGTAATTTGGCATCACCTTTGTCTTTGATAAATCTCCAAATCATATGCCCATGTGCATCTACATTGTGGAAATGTGAAAAAATTACGTCGTAATCTTTTTCCTTAATCAAATAATTTAATGCCGTTGCCTGCCAGTTTGCTGCCACTTCCCACGTTTCATGCATACACTCCATAACAAGCTGTTTATCGGTACCGCCAAGGTTGGATTCTGGCGGTGTATAGCCTGCAACCTCCATCACTTCTTTAAATAAAGATTTTGGCTGCCATACAGAATCATTTTCGATGTCCATTGCGGCGGAAATCCACATTTTTAAATGACTCCCGTCCTCATTCAATTCTAAAATCCGCATACGACGCGCAACATTATATTGTTTGTCATCTTTTATTGCCACATCAACAATTGCTTCGCTATATGTGTCCTTCGGCAAAACTACAATTGGCTCTTTCGATTTTTTGGACTTATAAATCGCGATTCTGTCATAAATTCCTTCTTCATTTTTCAAAATTAACGCATTTCTATGCACCAAACCTTTAGACAGCAATACAGTAAACTCCAATGCATCCTCTTGAGTGTCCTCCCAGCCCTGTGCTGGTTTTACTGGCGACAGCATCACATCAAATGGTGTCTGCGTTAAATCAATGCCATCATCTTCCTGAGAAAGAATAATATTGTGAATATCTTTCCCGCTGGTTACCATAGAACTGATATCTGCTTGCGCATTGTCCAATTTTAAGTCTGTAATTACGCATGGCACATTTCCCGCCGAAGCGGCCTTTTCCTGATATTTCACAATATCATTTCTCACATCGGCCACGAGAATAAATTCTACATCCACTTGCCCAACGCCCATGTTCACAACGCCGGGCTGTGTTCCATCCACAACATGTAAATTGGGGTTATCAGAAGTTGGTGGCCAGGAGGAACCGGGCCAATGCCAAACTAATGTTTTTAATCCAGCTTCAGCGGTGACATTCCATAGCTGTTCCGCAGTGCAATTTCTGGAATCCAGATTATATTCCGATACGTCTAAATCAGTGGGGGATTGACGGCTAAAGCAGGTTACATTGTGCACCATCGGATAACAGCCTGTCGACAATGTGGTCCACATGGGCGGAGTTACAGTTGGCTGTCCTCCCAATAACATCAAATCAGCTCTTGCAGAACCTCTTTCAATCAATTTTTTTGTATTTGGCATAATCCCTTTTTTTACATAGCGTTCTGTCAATCTAGGGTCCATACCGTCAACACCAAGAACTAACACTTTATTTGAAATAGCTTTTCGCATAGATAACGCCTCCAAAAATTTTCTTTTATGATTTTCCGTTGGCCAAAGAAAATTCTTTATGATTAAATTATAATGATAAACGCAATTTATGTAAAGACGTCCTTTCCGAACGTTTAACGCTATCCTTCGGTAATACCGAAAGATAACGTTAAAGCGCCTCTCAAGTCCTTTTGATTGAGATTGCATATCACTACAATATCTGAAATATCCCTCATTACAGTCCTTCATTGAACATTGCATCCCCGTTTCTGTTGCGCTATAATTAACTTAAAAAATGTACAAATTTTGGGGAGATTTGTTATGCGTCTTGAACAAGTTCATTATCTTTTGGAAATTGAAAAAACACATTCTATCAGCGCCGCCGCATTAAATCTATACGTCAGTCCATCCTCAATCAGCGAGGCTATCAAAAAATTAGAGCAAGAACTAGGCTATACTCTCTTTATTCGTAGTAAAAATGGTATGGAGTTAACGGAAATTGGAAAACAAGTCGCACAGGAATGCAGAGAAATTGAACAGCACATACAACGAATTCAGCAAATGACTGCCACAAATGACCGCAAAGAAAACACGCTCTCGGGTTCAATCACGCTTTCTATCTGCGTTGGAATGGGACATAATATCTTATTGCAAACGTTTTCCACATTTCAAAAAAATTACCCAAATATAACTTTGAAAATTGTAGAAAAATCTATTTCTGCAATTTTGGATGATTTACTCCATGAAAACTGTGATATCGCACTTTTCTACTGTGACGATCTTCCTCTGCTTTCCAAAATAGAGGACAAATTTATTAATGAAAAGCTGATTACAGAAAATTTTTATGCAATCGTACATAAAGAACACACACTTAGTAACTCTCATATGGTTTCTTTTAAAAAGCTATCCAAATATCCTATTGCAACATATAGCTTTGGAGATATGATGGAAAAAGATTCCTTCGTCGATGATTTCTTTTCTAGCCTTAAAACGAATTTCAACATTGTCTTTCATTCTAATGATATCGTTTTATTTAAAAATCATCTCTTAAATTCAAATTCTGTAGGCATTACATTGTCCAGTATTAAAGATCTACTTCTTCAGGATGAGCAACTCGTTTCTAGGCGAATTTCGGACAAGGCAAGTGTAAGCTTACGTTACTTCTATGCGATTGATTCTCCTAAACAAGTATTGATTAAAAATTTCATTGATGTCCTAAAACAAAATATTACAACTCACAGTTAAATCAATTTATACGACAACAATACGATTAAGAACCTATAATAAAATAATGCTGTTACCAAATATTCTGTTAAATAGTCTGTTTTTATTCATTCTGTCCAATTTTACATTATCGACATTCACATTGCCACGTGGGTTGTTGACATAATTTTTTTAACCAACCACCTGTCAAAGAATCTTTGCGCCATGAAGAAACCATTGTAAAAGGCTGCTTGCTTTCTTTTAGACATCCTCTCTTGTATAATAGTTTAAGTAAAATGAATATCTGAATGGGCTAATATCCACAGAAGGGGAGGAATGTATCATGAACTTAGGAAATCAAATCGCAATGATTCGCAAAGAGCAGCAGTTAACACAGGAAAAATTCGGCGAACTGTTTCATGTTACTCGGCAAACAGTTTCAAATTGGGAAAACGAAAAAAGTTATCCAGATTTACAAACACTTATTGATATAAGCAATCGGTTTGACATTTCTCTTGATACGTTATTAAAGGAGGATTCCAAAATGGTGACAGCAATTGATAGAGAAAGAGCATTGGGTACAATGAAACGCGAAAAATCTATCATAGATTTTTTTACAGGTGCGGGGACTGGGTTTGTCGCATCCTGCTTATTTTCGCCATATTCAGCAAAACGGAATGTAATCATTATCATCGGGCTTGTAATGATTGGTATTGGTTGGTACAAAAAAGCAAAGTACGATAAAACAGTATTCAAATATATGACGGAGAATGAAACCAGCCAAAATTAAGATAAAAGTCAACAATTTTAAGAAAAGTTTAATCCCACAGCGCCAGCATATACAAATAGGCAACCGCCTGTCATGGGCAGTTGCCTATTATCTTGTAATCAGCGGCTGAACTTATCTGCCGCTAAATCTCTTTAATTTCTATCTCACTTTTATATTTCTGTACGCGTCCTCATTACTGTTTTACAAACACGCTGGCAGGTTGTTTGCATACTGGGCAAACAAAATCATCCGGCAGCAGTCCCTGATGTACATACCCACATACAGAACATTTCCACTGTTCTCCTGTGCTTGCAGCTGCTGCTTTCTTTGGTTTTACATCACTGTGATAATATGCATAGCTCATTGGCTCTTCCTGAGAGAGTACTTGCGCATCGGTCAGCTCACACAGAAACAATGTGTGGGTCCCACAATCCATTTTGTTCACAACTTTAGCTGATAATACTGCACTAGTGTGTTTTGCCAGATATGGTACTCCCGCTCCGTCTGTCACAAAATCCTGCCCGCTAGTGTGGAACTTGTCCGCTGTGCGGCTGCTCTGAAAGCCGAAATTGGCAATCAAATCCATATTGGCAGTCTTAGACAAAACCGATACGGTTAATTTTCCGCTCTTTTGAATCAATTCATTGGTGTAATTGTCCTTATTCAACCCTACGGCAATCTGCGCCGGGCTGCCAGTGATCTGCACTACTGTATTTGCCGTGCAACCTGCTGTCTTGCCGTCCAGTTCTGTACCGATTACATATAATCCATACCCCAATTTGAAAAGTGCTGCTGTGTCCATATTCTTTTCCTCCTACGTAAGTTAATTCCTACTAGAACTTACCCAATTAAAGCATTTCAAAAACATACCGTACAGGAAACTCCTCAGCATATTTTTTTAATTGTCGAACCCAAGAGTCCAGCTGCGCCAGTTCCATCGTAATTGCAACGCGCGTTTCATGCTGTTCTTCTTTCGGATAGCGAAAATCCAAATGTAAATGAAATTCTAATATGATGGTGTGGTTGGTGCGTTCTGTCATGCACACATACAAGCTGGGATCCTCAAAATCAAAAAACCGATTCTGTGCCACATCTTCCCCAATAGCCTGCAGCCAGTCAATAAAACGATTTAATTCATTAGACAGAATTGCCGGAGCTTTTGCCTGCCACTGCATCTGTGGCGTCTGTACTTTCAGAGAGATCATCAGCCAGTTTGCCTCAAAATAATTCTGTGCTGCATCAGGATTTTGATATCCCTCTACCAACAGCTCTATCTGGTTTTCTCCTGCCTGTCCAATATACATCACACAACACTCCCACGATACAAATTTCCAACACATACTATTATTGCCTTAATAAACACGATTGTCAATGGGTTTCTCGCGTATCACCACTTTTTTCGGCAACATTGTCACCTGATGATTTCCACGACAACAAAAACATCGTTGCTAAAATCAAAAAGGAGCCAATCCAATCCATATAATTGAAAACCAAATTTAAACCAATCACCGAGAAAAAGGCGGAAGCCAACGGCTCAATGCAGGCAAACAGGCTGGCATAGGTTGCGCCGATCATCGTTACACTAACCAGATAAATAAAAAATGAACCAAATGTAGCAAACAAAACAATAAATCCAACCATCAACCATGCCTGCCAATCCATGCTACCTGTAAAATCCCATACAGGGTGATAAAAATTTATTGCGATACCGCCGAAAAGCATACCCCAGCCCACAATTACCGGAGAACCCCAGCGCAGCTGCAAATTGCCAGGATACATTGTATAAAAAGCCATCGCTACCGCTGAAGTCAATCCCCAGATCAAAGCCTCTACCGTAATATTCAGCGTATGAGGATCTCCATGGGTCACCAGCAGAAAAATTCCCACCACAGCCATTATAATCGCAGCTATTTCCTTTTTCTTCGGCAGCGTTTTGCTGGCCAATGCTGTATAGATGACAATGAGTACCGGGAACAAATACTGCAAAATCGTCGCGGTGGGTGCATTAGATTTAGCAATCGAGACAAAATAAGTGAGCTGTACCGCCATCAGTCCGAAAATTGCAAAAATAATCAGCCGCATAGTATCTTTGCGATCCTGAAAAATGGCCAGCATATCCTTTTTGCTGCGGGTAAAACAGATCAGCAGCATCAAGCTACCGGATACCAAAAGCCGCGTCGTAGTCAGCCATTCAGCGCTCAATCCTCTTTGCTGAAACAAAAACTGACCAAACACGCCAGAGAGCCCCCACAAAACACCAGGAATCAGCGCAAACAGTGCACCTATGACAAATTTTTTTCTTTCCATTTCTTTCACCTCTACTTATGATAGGGTTCTCCCTTCATGATGCGATAGCTGCGATATAATTGTTCCACCAAAATTAAACGCATGAGCTGATGGGGAAAGGTCAACTTGGAAAAGGACAACAACAAATCCGCTTGCTGCAAAATGCTCTTGTCCAATCCCAGTGAGCCGCCGATCACCATGGTGATATGGCTTTTCCCCGAAATCCCCAACTGCTCAATTCTTTCCGCCAGCTGCTCGGAGGTAAGCATTGTCCCTTCAATGGCTAAGGCAATAAGATAGGTATCCTCCTTGATATATTTATGGATGCGCTGCGCTTCTTTGGCCTTAATCTGCAATTCTTCCATTTCTGACGCACTATCAGGCGTTTGCTCGTCCGCTACCTCTATGATCTCCACTGTGGCATAACGCTGTAGTCTTTTCAAATATTCCGCAATGCCGTCCTTCAAATATTTTTCTTTCAGTTTACCCACTGTAATAATTCGAAATTTCAAATGATATCACTCCATTAAAACCTCTGCGTTTGCACAAAAGGCACAATCTACCTTTATACAACCTTTTTTCTTAATTTCCACACAAAAAGACGCAGCATTTTATCTCTTCATAAAAAGCCGCGCCTGCATGATTAAAATAACAATTCCGCACAAGCAGCGATTGTAGCTCCCAATGCAATGCAATATCGGGCTGCGCGAAAATTATTTTTGCGGAAAAAAATCGGCGCAATCCCTAAAGCCAATACCAAAAAGCCTGCCACTTGACCTACAATCCTGCTGCCTGCGCCATACAACTGCAATAATGCCGCCAGCACCAAATAAACCTGACACAGCAATAAAATGCTCTGCCGCTCTAAATACACGCCGCCATTGCGCAATGCAACCATTACACAAAGCAAACTGCACAATACAATCCCCAGCACCATTGCCAGCCCCAGTATAGGATGCTCTGCAAAAGCACCTGTCGTGATCACGGTTACAGCAAATACCTGACTCATTTTCATACTCCTTAAATCTCCCAACGTCCCTCAAAGGCACGCGCCAACGTCACTTCATCGGCATACTGAATATCGCCGCCTACCGGCAGTCCCTGTGCAATACGCGTTACCTTAATCCCCAAGGGTTTCAGCAGGTTAGCCAGATACATGGCCGTGGCCTCGCCCTCAATACTGGTGTTAGTCGCAATGATCACTTCTTCCGTAGGCTGACTCTGCAACCGGAGCAGCAGCTCTTTCACCTTCAGCTGCTCCGGTCCAATCCCATCCATAGGTGAGATTGCTCCATGCAATACGTGATACAGGCCCCGAAACTCATTGGCACGTTCCAGCGCCAAGACATCTCTGGCATCCTCCACTACGCAAATAACGGAAGTATCTCTATTTGGGTTCCGGCAAATCGAACAATATTCTTGATCGGTTAAATTATAACAGGTCTTGCAATAATGAATTTTTTCTTTGGCATCTATGATGGCCTTTGCCAACAAACGCGCTTCTTTATCTGGCTGTTTCAAAATATGAAACGCCAAACGCTGCGCCGATTTGCGACCAATCCCCGGCAGCTTGGCCAGTTGGTCCACCAGATTGCCCAATGCATCGGAATACTCGCTGTTCATTAGAATAGACCGCCCATACCGCCTGGCATTTTAATACCTGCTGTAAGCTTACCCATCTCTGTGTTCACCATATCCTGTGCCTTGCGCAGCGCTTCATTTACCGCTGCCATTACCAAATCCTGCACCATTTCCGGATCATCCGGGTCCAATACTTCCGGCTTAATCTCTACAGAAAGGACTTCATTGGCTCCGTTTACCACGACTTTCACTACCCCTCCGCCAGCTGTTGCTTCCACGGGAGTCTGTGCCAGTTCCTCCTGCATTTTGGCCATTTTCGCCTGCATTTGCTGCATCTGTTTCATCATTTTCTGCATATTTGCACCCATTGTAAAATTCCTCCTGAAAATAAAAATTTATATAAAAATCTTTTAAACATCACAAACATTCCAGTATTTCCAAAGCAAGCTGAGCGTCAAAAATTGTTTTGCTGCATTTAGATAATCTCAATGGGAACATCCGCGCCAAAAAGTTTTCTGGCTTCATCTTCCAGCGTCAGTTCCTGCTTGATATGTCCTGCCTCATTTTCCAGCTCCACAAGCACCTGCGCCGGTGTGCCGGTCAATTCACTTACCGCCTGACTGATGATGCGCAAATTTTCTTCACGCCCTGCATTGTCGCAGTGAAATTTATATTGCTGCCCAAATCGTAAAATCAACGTGCCATTTTCAAATGCTGCAGGTTTTGCCGCACTCAAAAAGGCATGCAGTTTCACGCTTTTTACTTTCACCTTCGCCATCACTTCGGACCATTGCTGCAACAATTCTTCGCTGGCAATCAGCGGATGCACCTGCACAGCAGCCTGCTCCCCAGATGGACGTTCCTGTTTTTTGCTCTTTTCTGCTTTTCTTGGAGTCTGCGATGCCGCGATCGGTTCCGTTCCCTGCAGCATCAAATCCACAAATGCAGATTCCACTAAAATCTGTGGTTGATTGGAATAGCGCAACTCCTTTTCGGTCCCTGTCAAACAATGAATCATGCGTCCCAGAAATTCCAACGGAAGCGCGCTGGCCTGTTCCTTTGCTTTTTCGATATGCTCCTGAGACAATTCTATCAGCTCCACTTTAGGCACTACCTTCAAAAGCAACAATTGACGGCAATACTGAATACAATCGCGCAGAATTTGCTTGATATCCTTTCCTTGTTGCAAAAACTCATTCAACGACAAAAAAAGCTGTTCATAATCCTGCTGCATCACGGTATCTACCAACGCCGCCGTAGCTTCCTCGCTCACAGTGCCCAGCACCATTTCCACATGTTCCAGCTCAATTCGCTGTCCGGCAAAGGCGATACATTGGTCTAACACGCTGATGGCATCCCGCATACCACCCGCTGCTTTGCGGGCAATGGCGCTCAGCGCTTCTTCCGAGATTTCCACGCCTTCTTCCTGCACAATATCTGCCAGATGATTGCTGATCTCGGTTGTGTTAATTTTGCGGAAATCAAAACGCTGACAACGAGATAAAATAGTCAGCGGAATCTTCTGCGGCTCGGTGGTCGCCAGAATAAACAATACATGTGCCGGCGGTTCCTCCAATGTCTTTAACAGTGCATTAAAGGCCTCGTTGGTAAGCATATGTACTTCGTCGATAATATATACCTTACGTTTTCCCTGTGATGGCGCAAATCGCACCTTGTCCCGCAAATCGCGGATTTCATCAATACCGCGGTTGCTCGCCGCATCAATCTCCAACACATCCAGGAAATTTTCTTCATTAATTGCCTTACAGTTGGCGCACTGGTTGCACGGCTCGCCGTCCTGCAAATCTAAGCAGTTCACTGCTTTCGCCAAAATTTTGGCCGAGCTTGTTTTCCCGGTGCCTCTCGGTCCGCAAAACAGATACGCATGCGCTAAGCGTTCTGTGAGAATTGCATTTTTCAGCGTTGTGCTGATATGGTCCTGCCCCCGCACCTCTGCAAAAGTTTGGGGCCGAAACACACGATACAGAGCACGATAACTCATATCTGCACCTCTTTCCTTGTGAAGTTTAATCGTAACAAATATTATAACATGCAACTGGTCCCTGAAACAAGAGTGCAGACTGCCCAATACAAAAAATTATGCTGAACGCCTGCGCAATGTCGGACAGCCCATCCCCTCCTTGATGCAAAAGCAGCAGACGGAAGTAGGCTAACATAGCCCAGAAAAAATTTGCATGATTTCTTGATGAATCTCTTCTATGGTGCGAATTTCATAGTCGGCCACACAGTTGATCACATGCCATGCCTGATGCTGCGCAATCGCTGTAGCATTTTCGTAGGCCTGATAAAGATAGCCTTGGTCCTCTTCATGAATGTCATGAGTTAAACCTTGCTTTAAAGTGTTGCGTTGCTGCCGCAGGCGTAGACTGTAAGCTGGCGGCATATCTAAAAAAATGACGCAATCAGGACGGGGCAAACCAAAAATATCATATTCTAAATGGGACAGCCATTGAATATAACGCTCTTTTTCAGCGACATCCTCAATTTTTCCTGCCTGATGCACCAAATTGGACGTGACATATCTGTCGGCAATGATAATACCGCCATCCTCATAAAAAGAATGCCAATCTGTACGAAAAGAGGCAAATCGGTCCACAGCAAAAAAGACTGAAGTCGCATAGGCATTCACCGCCTGCGGATCAGTGCCGAATTCTCCGTTGAGATACATTTTAATCAGACTGGACGATGGGCTGTCATAATTGGGAAAGCTGATTTTGCGCACAGTTTTCCCTTCATTTTGCAGCGCCTGATACAGCAAATCGGTTTGTGTTGCTTTACCGCTACCGTCCACGCCCTCAATGACAAATAATTTCCCTTTCATAACAAAAACTCCCTTCTTTACTCTGCTATCACACTTACTATTTCTTCGTCACTTCCACCGCTGGCTTTCCAAAGTTCAACAATCTCCTGCGTAACCTGTTCCCCTGGCACCAGCAGAGGAATCCCCGGCGGATAGCGCAGGATAAACTGTCCGGCAACAGCACCGGCAGCATCTTTCCAGGCAATGTTCTTCTTTTTCCTATAAAAAGCATCCTCTAAAGGATAAATCTGTTGTGGAATCGTACGACAATAAAAGCTGGGGAACGATACGCTAGATTTTCTTTGGGCTAAACTGTATTGCTCCATGTCCTGCAAGGCGAAAAACAACCGCTCCGTCCATTGAGGCGTTGTCTGCAAAGGCAAGATGAACAAAATCCCGTTGTTATCGTGCATTTCACTGTAGATGGCATGCTGCTGCCGCAAGTAAGTATCCATCTCTGCCCCACAAAGACGCTCCGATAAAATGTACAGCTTAAAGGGGTCCTGCCGCCACTCTGGCTGCCACAACACATGCAATGTCATAAACGTAGCTTCAATACGGCTGTGCAGAGCAAAAATTTCCCGCAACGACTGCGCAATCTGCTGCTGGGCCTGTTGCCCCATATAGATACTGCCAGCTTCTAAAGAAGCCATGAGCAGATAGGAGGGCGACGTAGTTTGCAGCAGACTGAGGAAGGACTCCGGCGATGGTCCATTGTAAGTTGCACTCACCAAAAGAGCGCTGCCCTGGGTGAGTACTGGTAATGTTTTGTGCCAGCTCTGTACAACCAAATCTGCGCCTGCATCCAACAAAGACAGAGGCAATGCCTGATGAAAGTGCAGATGGGAGCCGTGAGCTTCATCTACAATTATAGTGATATCATGGGCTTTAGCAAGCTGCACACAGGACACATTATCGGCAGTAATCCCCTGATAGGTAGGGTTTACCAAAATGAGCCTCTTGCAATTGGGATATTGAGTTATGTAGCACTGCAGCGTATCCACAGAGACACCCAAGGGCAAACCAGTGGCTTCATCTAATTCCAACGGCAAATAAATAGGCTGCGCATGTGCCAATAATAGACTATGATACACGGACCGGTGTACATGACGGGGAACAAACACCTGCTGCTGACTGCAACTGGCCATAATCGCCGCCTGTAATCCCGCTGTGGTTCCGTTGACTAAATAAAAACAGCGCGCCGCGCCGAAAATGTCTGCGGCCTGTTGTTGACTTTGAGCGATGCAATCGCTGGAAAAATGTAGATTGTCCAGTCCATCCAATTCGGTATAATCGTAAGAGGCAAACCGGTCGCCCCATGCTTCTCTGAGAGGCAACGGCAAAAACACGCCGTTTTTGTGTCCCGGCGTATGACAGGACAGAGGATTTTGCGCGTGTAACGCCTGCATACGCTGCCACAAGTATGGTATATAAGATGTCGTCACTGCTGATTACTCCAATCTATGCTGAGAAAAACGTTGCCTGCATCAGACAAAAAGGTTATTCACTCATTTTTTCTGCAGCTTTATTTTAACTTATTTCACTTATCTTTAAGGGTATAACACTGGCTTTGGTTTGTAAATATGTTTTCAAAATGTTTCACGTGAAACATTTGCAATTTTTGGTGCCAGTTATTTTTTGAAGAAGCCGATTTGAAATGTTTTTCATTGCTGTGACAATGAAAGAATAGAAACACACAAACAGATAAGTTATTGACATATATCACAAAAGTGTTATAATAAGTGCATAAACGATATATGTCAGAAATATAAGGAGGTGCACCATACATTGCCAAGACCCAGAAAATGGCGCAAAGTGTGTTGTCTGCCGAACAATAATCAATTTGGCCCGCTGGGCACCTGCGTAGATTCGGAGTCTATGATTCAAATGACGGTGGACGAATATGAAACCATCCGTCTGATTGATTTGGAAGGGATGAACCAGGAAGAATGTGCCAACCATATGAATATTGCACGCACTACTGTGCAGGGAATCTATGTGGAAGCGCGGCATAAGTTGGCGTTAGCACTGGTGGAAGGTCGTGTCCTGTACATTGAAGGCGGCGACTATCATTTATGCGATGGACAAAACGGATGCTGCCATAAAACGGGCTGTCAGAAGGAAAGAATGCGACAGTTAGCACAGCAGCAAGCAGAACGAGAAGGTAGAACAAACTGAACAAAAACAAGCAAATAAGAGGAGCGAGTATATTATGAAAATTGCAATTCCAGTAGAAGATAACCAAACAGAAATTTGTCCATCCTTTGGACGTACCAGCATGTTCTTGATTTATGATACTGAAACAAAAGAAAAAAAATATCTGGACAACAGCGGTATCGCAATGCAGGGCGGTGCAGGGATTAAAGCGGCGCAGGTAATCGTAGACGAAAAAGCGGAAGTACTGTTGGCTCCCCGTTGCGGTGAAAATGCCGCCAAAGTGCTGCAGGCTGCCGGCATAAAACTATATCAGAGTGAAGGACTGTCGGTTGACGACAATCTGCAGGCTTTCCAACAGGGCGCTTTGCAGGAATTAACAGATATTCATCCCGGATTTCACGGACACGGAGGCAATTAAAATGAAAATTGCAGTGCTCAGCGGAAAAGGCGGCACCGGAAAAACGTTGGTTTCAGTCAATCTGGCAGCGGTGGCAGAGCATGCCGCTTATTATGACTGCGATGTGGAAGAACCCAACGGCCATCTTTTCCTCAAACCGCAGGATATCAAAGAAACGACAGTATTTATCAAGTCTCCTGAAGTGGATGCAGACCGCTGCAACGGCTGCCGTCAATGCATTGACTTCTGCAAATTCAATGCCATCGCCGCAATCGGAGATAAGGCTGTCGTTTTTCCCGACGTCTGTCATCCTTGCGGCGGCTGTATATTGGTATGCCCGCAGCAAGCTGTCAAGGAAACCAAACGCCCCATCGGAAAAATTATCTACGGCAATGCAGGTAATGTACAGGTAATCAGCGGTATGCTGAATATGGGAGAAGAATCAGGCGTCCCCATCATCCGAACAATGCTGCAGGACATGAAAAACAATACCACGTCACTGCAGATTATCGACTGTCCACCAGGCAGCGCCTGCGTGGTTATGGAGAGCATTCTGGACGCAGACTTTTGCGTTTTGGTGGCAGAGCCTACCGTATTTGGTGTACATAACTTAAATATGGTATATGAATTGGTTCAGATTTTTCATAAACCTTTCGGCGTGGTACTAAATAAATGTCTGGACAGTGAAAACCCGGCAGAACAGTTTTGCATTGCCCATGACATCCCGATATTGGGACGGATTCCTTTCGATGGGGAACTGGGGCATCTAAACGCCAATGCACAGATTATCAGTAAGGTAAATGAAAAATATGGTCAACTGTTCCGTGAAATTTTAGAGCAGATTAAGGAGGCGGCGGACAATGAAGCATCTGTTAATCCTGAGCGGTAAAGGGGGCACCGGAAAGACAACGGTGGCCAGCGCATTTATCAAGCTGGCAGAGGCACAGGCCTTTGCCGATTGCGACGTAGATGCGCCCAATCTGCACTTGGTCACACAATGCGACGTACCGCCGGAAAAAGAAGATTATTATGGATTACCCAAGGCGCGCATCAATCCCCAGGCCTGCGTAAAATGCGGCAGTTGCCTGTATCATTGCCAATTTCACGCCATTGAAAAAGCGGACGGACAGTATACTGTGAATCCCTTCGCCTGCGAAGGATGCGGCGTATGCGGCTATGTGTGTCCGGCCAACGCAATCCAAATGGATGAACAATTGGCCGGTGAAATGCAGCTTTATCAAAATGACAGCAATGTGTTTTCCACTGCCCAGCTGAAAATGGGCAGCGGCAATTCTGGTATGCTGGTTACACAGGTGAAAAAGCGCATGCGCCGCGCGGCAAAAGATGCGCCTTTCGCCATTATTGACGGTTCGCCGGGGATTGGCTGTCCGGTAATCGCCTCGCTGTCTGGTGTGGATATGGCGCTGATTGTTGCAGAGCCGTCCGTATCTGGCATCAGCGATCTGGAGCGGATTGTTCACACCGCAGAAATTTTTCAGGTATTGACCGTAGTATGCGTGAATAAATTCGATACCAACGTAGAAAATACAGATAAGATTGAAGATTTTTGTTATCGGCGGGATATTCCTTTTGTGGGGCGCATTCCATTTGATTTGGAGGCGGTACAGGCCATCAACAGCGGTCAGACTATTGTAGATCGTGACTGCGCTGCTGGTGAAGCTGTGAAGAAAATCTACGACAACACAATGGAAATCTTTCACGCTATCACAAAATAATCGAGCTACAATAAAGAATGGTACAATAAAGGAGCGAACGAGTTATGTCAGAAAGTTGTAATCATAATTGCGGAAGCTGTGGAGATTCTTCCTGCGGAGAACGTCAGGAAGGCCCCAGCTACGAACCCCTCAATGAATTCAGCAGTGTAAAAAAAGTGATTGGCGTAGTCAGCGGAAAAGGCGGCGTAGGCAAATCGCTGGTCACCTCATTATCTGCTATCGCTATGGCGCGCAAGGGCTACAAAACTGCAATCTTAGACGCAGATATCACCGGACCGTCTATCCCTAAAATTTTTGGCATCCACAGCCAGGCTACCGGCACCGAACAGGGTATGATTCCCAAAGCCACTCTGGCCAACGGCATTAAGTTAATGTCCACCAATTTGTTGCTGGAGCATGACACAGACCCTCTGGTATGGCGCGGACCGGTAATCGCCAATGCAGTCACACAGTTTTGGCACGATGTGCTCTGGGGCGAAGTAGACTATATGTTTATCGACATGCCGCCAGGCACAGGAGATGTACCTCTCACAGTATTTCAATCTCTGCCGGTAGACGGCATTCTGATCGTCACCTCACCGCAGGAGCTGGTGTCCATGATTGTGACCAAAGCCGTAAAAATGGCAGAAATGATGAATATCCCCGTATTGGGATTGGTAGAAAATATGTCCTATTTCCATTGTCCGGATAATGGAAAGGACTATCAGATTTTTGGCGACAGCCATATCGACGAAATCGCCCAGACCTATCATCTGGACGTATTGGCGAAGCTGCCCATTGACCCGGCCATTGCCGCCCATTGTGACAGCGGCGAACTGGAACAGCTGGAGTTTGACTGGATGGATGGCGTCGTGAACAAATTGGAACAGTTGCTGTAAAAAATAAATCAATTTACACAAAAAGAATGGGAGTGCATGAAAATGAAAAGAATTGCAGTCGCTTGTGAAGGAGAACAGGTAGCCCAACACTTTGGGCATTGTGCTAATTTTATGTTTTTTGACACAGAAGGAGAAGCAATTATAAAATCAGAATCCGTAGCAAACCCCGGACACAAACCGGGCTTTCTGCCCAATTTCCTGGCAGACAACGGCGCGGTTGTCGTATTGGCCGGCGGTATGGGCGGCGGAGCTGTAGATATTTTTCAGCAGCGCAATGTAGAAGTTGTGACTGGCGCCAGTGGAGATGCGCAGACAGCAGTATTGGCTTATCTGCGTGGCGAACTTAAATCAAACGGTGCTGTTTGTCACGAACATCAGCATCATGACGAATGCGGCGAACACTAAGGGAAAATTTTATAAAGATATGAGAAAGGACTGTCCCAAAACGTATCACAAACGTTTTGGGACAGTCCTTTTTGCAGTTCAAGCATATTTAGTCAAATAAATTTCCGCGGATAATGGTCTGGTCCCGTCTTGGACCTACGGCCACAATCTTCACCGGTACGCCGGTCAATTCTTCAATGCGCGCTACATAACGCTTTGCATTTTCCGGCAGTGCGTCAAAGGTGGTGCAGCCGGAGGTATCAGTTTTCCAACCAGGCAGCTCTTCATAAACCGGCTTACATTCTGCCAATTTTTTCAGGCTGGTTGGGAAGTGTACCACTTTTTCACCATTGCATTCATAATGTGTGCAGATTTTTACTGTTTCCAATGTATCCAGTACATCCAGCTTCATGAGTGCAAATTCATTGATGCCGCTCAAACGAATTGCATAGTTGAGCATCACCATATCAATCCAACCGCAACGGCGGGTACGACCGGTAACAGTACCAAATTCGTGACCGATTCTCTGCAATGCAGCGCCGGTCTCATCAAATAATTCTGTAGGGAATGGACCCTCCCCAACACGAGTTGTATAAGCTTTGATAATACCCAAAACATTTTTAATATTGGTCGGCCCAATGCCAGCACCTACGCAAGCATAGCTGGCAATCGGATTGGAACTGGTTACATAAGGATACGTACCGTGGTCGATATCTAACAGTGTGCCCTGCGCACCTTCAAATACTACATTGTCGCCTTTTTGCAGCGCTTCTGACACTAAAACCGAAGTGTCCGCTACATACTGACGCAACTGGTCTGCATAATCGCAGTATTGATTATAAACATCTTCAAATTGGAACGGTTCGCCGCCGTACAATTTAACAATGAGGTCATTTTTGGCAGCCAATACTGTTTTCAGCCGTTCGGCAAATACCTCTTTGTCCATAAGATCGGCAATGCGAATCCCCACGCGAGCATATTTATCCATATAGCAGGGACCAATACCATTTTTGGTCGTCCCGATTTTTTTGTCGCCTTTGGCAGCTTCCTCATAGGTATCAATGGCAATATGATAAGGCATGATCACATGTGCCCGTTCACTCACACGCAGTTTGCTGGTATCTACGCCTTTGCTTTGCAGATAAGCGATTTCTCCCAGCATGACCTTCGGGTCTACTACGACGCCGTTTCCGATCACACAGGTTTTTCCCGGATAGAGAATTCCGGAGGGAATCAAACGCAATTTGAATTCTTCATCGCCTACCACAACGGTATGACCGGCATTATTGCCACCCTGATACCGCACAATCGTAGATGCCTGCTCTGCTAAATAGTCCGTAACTTTCCCTTTTCCTTCATCGCCCCATTGAGCGCCCAATAATACTAATCCTGCCATAGTGATTGACAACCCCTTCAAATATATTGTGTGCTGCAACATAGAATGGTGTTTGCACACTGCAGTTTTACACGCAAAAAATTACGCAAAATAGGGTAAAACTATATTGCGTAACGGGATACTTTGGCTATACATATTCCCTTACAATGTTATCAGGAAACAGCGCGAAAGTCAATTATTTTGTTTGTGAAAGTATCAGACTGCTGATTGTATTGCTTAATGCGACAAACTCCGCAACGCTCAACGTTTCACCGCGGCGCGTACCGTCGATACCACACTGAGCTAACGCACTTTGCAGAAGTTCCCCATCCAGTTTTAGCGTTTTCAGCGCATTGTTCAGCGTTTTGCGCCGCTGACCGAAAGCGGCTTTTACCAAACGATGAAATAATACCTCATCATCGGCAATAAGCGGTTTTTCCTGCCATGGTTGAATATCTACCACCGCAGAATCTACATCAGGCTTAGGAATGAACATCTGACGGGGCACAACAAATGCGTTGCGCACACTACCGTAATAATGAAGAGAAACTGTGATGGCACCATACTCTTTTTTACCCGGCAGCGCAGTAAAACGTTCCGCCACTTCTTTCTGAACCATAATAACAATGCGGTCAATCAGAAATCCCTGCTCGAGAAAATGCATCACCAGCGGTGTCGTGATATAATAAGGCAAATTCGCTATCACTTTGCAGCGATGCGGTGTACCCAGCTTTTCCTCAACTAACTTATCTATATCAATCTGCAGCGCATCCCCCTGTACCAGATAAAAATTATCAAAACCCTCCATTGCCTCTTCAATAATGGGCAGCAACTCTGTGTCAATCTCAATGGCAATCACTGCCTTGGCCTGTTTTGCCAACGCCTTGGTCAGCGTAGCCGCACCGGGACCAACTTCGATAATCACATCATCGGGGCCCACCTCTCCCGCATCCACAATCTTTTGCAAAAGATTTCCATCGGTGATAAAGTTTTGACCAAATTTTTTCTTGAATTTGAAATTGTGTTTTTGCAATGTATCTCTTAAATTCATAACAGCGCCTCGACTTCCTCACGGGGGATTTGATAACTGTTCAATTTTTTTACCAGTTGTTTCGCGTTGCAATGCCCAATAGACAAGGCATCGCACAGTGCAGCGCGGCGAATGGCACTGTCAGGCAGACCGGCTAAACCCCATTGAACTAAATCATTTAAATCATAAAGGATTTCATATTGCTGCTGCTCCGCCTTTGCCGCGCGCAGAGCACGCAAGATCGCCTCCGGAGACGCATACTCCACGCCCAACTTTCCCGTTTTGGGGCAGCGGCCCTCTTCTTTTGTGATATATGCATGTTTGCAGTTGGGCACATGCTCCTTCAAAATATGGCGAATCTTTCCGCCAGGAAAGTCTGGATCCGTAAAGACAATCACACCACGACGCTCTGCAAGTTTTTTAATTTCTTCTATTTTCGCCACAGTAAGCCCTAAACCAGTGGTAATCAAAATATCCGCTTCCACCGCTTTGCGCAAAGCGCTTACATCATCCTTACCTTCCACTACAATGACTTCTTTAATTTTTGGTTTCACAGTTTCCTTCATGAATCACTGCATACCCTTTCTATGTGTATTTTTAATCGTAAATTTCATATGATAGTTTATTATAACCTATTCTGGCATGTTGGCAAAGAAAAAAATGACTGCTTCAGAGAAAATATGCTATAATAAGAAAATATGACTTTATAGGCAGCATAACAGCTGATGGCAAAAAGGGGGCTTGGTCATGTTAGATTTTTTCATAGAACATCACTTGTTAATTTTTGAATCCTACTGGCTAACTGCTTTAATCACACTGGTGATTGCCACTACCATCTCTTTGGAAAAACGAGATCCAGCGAAAACGTTATGTTGGCTCTTGGTTTTATTTCTGGTGCCCGTACTGGGCATTGTATTTTATTTACTATTTGGAGAAAATCTTCGCGGCAAACGTTGGAGTAAAAATCGGAAAAACGTGCAGGAATTCTTGGAATCCGATGAAGCAAAAGAAATATTCCATCCGGAAAATCTGGAAACACTGAACAAGCTGTCCGAGGAAAATATTTATTTTGACGTGTTGGATAAAAGCATTATGCATCTTGTCATGCGTTCCGGCACAGTGCCGATTACGATTCACAATAAAATTGATATTTACACCGACGGTCGGGATAAATTCGCACAAATGATGGAAGATATCCGTAACGCAAAAGACCACATTCATTTGGAATACTTTATTATAAAAGACGGCGAATTGGCTCGTCCGCTGCGGGAATTACTTATTGAAAAAGCGCAGCAGGGCGTGGAAGTGCGCATCCATTATGACGATATCGGCTCTTGGCGATTGTATCTGAATCCAATGTTTATGCACGGTCTGCGCGCTGCCGGCGTGGAAGCCAAGACTTATGTACAGGCGCGTTTTCCCTATTTGCACCGCAAATTGAACTACCGCAATCACCGCAAAATTTGTATCATTGACGGAAAAATCGGTTATATCGGCGGTTTGAATATCGGAGATGAATACGTCCACGGCAGCAAAAAATTCGGCTATTGGCGGGATACCCACCTGCGCATTGAAGGACCTGCTGTATATGCGCTGCAAACAGTGTTCATCACGGACTGGCTGACATTAAGCGGTAAAAGATTAATCAATGCCCGTTATTTTCCTGTGGTGGACACCACATTGGGCACAAGTATTGTACAGATTGCTGTTTCCGGTGCTGATTCTGAAAATCAAACTATCTATGAAGCCTATTTTTACGCGATCGCGCAGGCGCGTGAAACAATCTACATTGAGACACCTTATTTTGTGCCCGATGAAGCGCTTCTGACTGCATTAAAAACAGCATCTCTTTCCGGCGTAGACATTAAAATTATTTTCCCCAGCGTTGCAGACCATTTTATGGTGTATCATGCGTCCCAGTCTTATCTGGAGCAAATCATGAACGTAGGGGCCGAGGTCTACTTTTACGATAAACAGCCGGGACCTTCCTTTATTCACTCTAAGCTTGTTTTGGTAGACCATGAGGTAGCATCGGCAGGCACAGCCAATATGGATATTCGTAGTTTTATGATTAATTCTGAAATCAACGCCTTTATCTACGACAACAAGACAATCAATCAATTATATCAAATCTTTGAACAGGATTTACAGGACTCACGCCGTGCCACGTCCGAGGAATTTTGCAACAAAAAATTGGGGCAGCGTATCGTGGAATCCTTCTGCCGGTTATTCTCACCGTTGCTGTGATATAGCATCCCCTTCTTAACACTCAAGGCAATAGGGGATTGAACGCTGGTTGTCTTTGTGTTATACTTTACGCCAAACTGGAATTTGTGAGGGAAAAAATATGCTTAGAATAAGACCATATAAAGCTTCGGATGCAGATACGATATTATCATGGTGTCAGGATGAAAAAACATTTTATCAATGGAGTGCAGGTATACTCGGCAATTATCCTATAACAAAAAATGAATTTTGTGCTGTGGAATCTCTAATGCCATTTACTGCATTTGACGAAACAGGAATTGTTGGCTTTTTTACACTAAGAAATCCTGGTGAATCACTGGATGAATTACGCTTTGGATTTGTTATTATAAATCCTCACAAAAGAGGAAAAGGCTATGGAAAAGCTATGCTGCAGTTAGGTCTAAAATTTGTATTTGAGATATATGGCGCAAAGAAGGCATCGCTGGGTGTTTTTGAGAATAACCTTCCTGCGTATTACTGTTATAAAGCAGTCGGTTTTCGTGATGTAGTTCTTGATACAACAGAAAAATATTGTATTCTGGGTGAAGAATGGAACTGTAAAGAATTGATTTATGAAAATCGACAAACGCTCTCTTGATTGGAAATGTGGTAATGTTGCCGAAATAGTTGGTATTTGCTGTCATAGTTCATCCCCAACAAAGTTAAAGGCAAGGTGAACCGCAGCGGTTGACCTTGCCTTTTTTATACGATGTAACCCACTAAACGCCTGCAAAGAAACTATTTGCGGAATCGGACGATAAACTGGAAGTTAATGATTAAGTTCCTTGCCGCAATAAGGACAATACTCCCCTCTGCTTCTATCAAGGTATCTTCCACAATACGAGCATCTATAGCAAGCAATACGAAAAATAATATCCCCAATTAATAATGTAATTCCTATGATTGCCAAAGGTTTTATTTCAGAAAGTGCGCCGATTGCCCCTAAAACTGCTCCGATAGCAAGAATGAGTAAAAAATATAGATTTACTTGTTTAGGCGATATTTTTTTCATAATCAGTCCTCCCCCAATTTATATTTGCCGATAAGAACATTATAATGCAGCACTCACTGAAAAACAATTGCTTCTTCGTGGATGCTGCATTATGAAAAATCTCCTATTTAAATATCTCCAGTCTTTTTCACATCAATTTCATTGATGATTAGTTCACTCACATTCGGTTTTCTTTTTATCATTATGTTTTAGAAAAGACTTTTGCGCGCCCTGTATGATGGTGTCATTGGGCTTGATTGCGCCAAACAGCAAAGGAGAATTCTTGTCATGGTATTTGTAGTTTTCAAATGCTTTCTGCGGGTTTTTATTTGCATAGCAGTATTTACAGCCATTCATACAGGTATCGTAGGCCCCTATATCCCGATTCTCAATACATTGGCACCCCTCCCGTGCACCTTTATGCTTTAAGTTTTTGAAAACAATCCCGTTGGCATTGCCCAAAATATCAAGGGTTATACAGCCGGAAGGATAGATATGATAGCGAGAAAAATCTCCGTTTTTTCCGCAGGTCTGAATGTGCATGCCATATTTTTGAGCGATGGCGCCCAATCCCTGTGCCAGTGTGTCCATGTCCTGTTCGCACAAGGGAATAATCTCTGGCATATTACATTGCACTTTTTTGTACATTTCTACAAAGTTGAAAACACAGCGGTCAATATAAGGGGCTAATACTTTGGTCATACGTTCAAAAGTTTCCAGATGCCGCTCAATAGTATATTCTTTTGTCAACAAAATAGGGTCGTATCTCCAGGCGACACGCTGCTTTCCTACCATTTCCGATAATTTTATCAAAGTTTTCATGCTTTCCTCTATGCTCGGAACGCCCGGCTCAATATCCTTTCCGCAAGCGGTAATCGTATAATGAAAATAGGTATGGAACCGGTCTGTAATCTCGTGCAGGCGCGTCAGAATAGGTTTGTAATTCTTTGAGCAAAAAACGACGCAGTCCACCATGTCTGGATTCAATTCATAACGCATTACTTTGTTTGGAAATAACGGATTGCGTGATAGTACATAGCCTTCTGAAAAGCGGTTCAAAAGCCATTCCGTATAATACTGAACGGTGTCTGTCCGAGCCCCTGTGTTAATGATCATATTTCTGCCTCCATTCTACTGTTTCCCGACATTTCATCATGCGCTTTCCTACTTGATTTTATCACATACAATTTTTACAATAAAGCTACTCACTATGTAGGAACATTTTTATTTTCTGCATAAAATGAAAAATGACATACAATGAACAAATCTCTCACATAGCATTTTTTGCACCATTCACCGAACATAAGTTATAATTACGACATTATTTCCTTATAAACACAATCTTTTTTCTACTGTTTTTTACAGCAGAATCGCATCCAAGTCATCGGGCACATAAATTCCACCAGAAAAATATTGCCGCGCTTCTGCGGTATAAGCTTCTTTGCGCAATGGCAATTGATGATCCTCGGTGTGATGCAAAATAAGATTCTGCACGCCCAACTGCGCCGCGCAGCAAGCAGCATCTTTTACAGTGCTGTGCTGAATGCGATGAGGATGAAACTGCTCCTCCTGACTCTCCAGACACAACGCTTCGTGCATCAAATAATGCGCGTCTGCTGCATAGGGCGCACATTCCTCCCGATAAGGCTCATCCCCTAAATATACCAGAGATTTTCCGTTTTGCAGCGTCACTTTTACCCCATACTGCATCGTTTTCTTGCTGTGGGTGTCAAAAAATACAGTATGTCTTCCTAAAATATCAAAAGCCAGACCATCGTGCAAATCGTGAAAAATAATTTTCTCACCAAACAACAGCAATAAACGCGGCGGCAGCATAAACCGGCACATTTGTAGCAGTCCTTCGGCAATATCCTTGTGGCAGTACAAATGCAGCTCACCCTGATATGAGCCCCGCTCCATACTATGCCCAATAAAACGAATCATCCATACTGCACCCATCACATGGTCCGTATGACAATGAGACAAAAAGATATGATGTATCTGCTCTACACCAATTCCGGCACGTTCCAAATTGGTAAGCACACCGCTGCCGCCCCCGGTATCTATCATAAAATACTCCGGCCCGCAGGATAATGCAAAACATGTTGTATAACATTTTGTAGCCACGGCATATCCTGTGCCCAATGCTGTAAGCTGTTCCAAAAAAATTCCTCCCAACCGCAAATTTTTATAAAGCAATCTTCAAGATACGATACCCGTTCTGCTTCTCGCAAATCGTTTTACTTCACACCACGACAGGGAACCGATGAGCGCATTAGTAGAAGCCATCCTAGAATACTAACGATGCCTGTCAGACAGATCATAATTCCCAGACCAGCCACAATATTGCCCCACATCGCAGCACACATCATCCCTATGCTTCCCAGAACGGTTGCCACACCATTAATCAGCGAAGACGCCGAACCTGTATCTCCACTTTGCTGGTCCAACATAATGTTGGTGCCAAAGGGACGAGTAATGGTGCCTGCTAAAGAGAAAGGGGCAAAACCCAGCCAGAACAGAAATGGCGCATTACCGCCCAACACTACAATAAAAATACCGCAAACGGCATACAGAGCAAAACAAGTCAAGGCAAACTTTTTCTTGTCAAACCCAGTCATAAAACGCACATACAGCATCGGCCCAATCATAGACAGCGCTGCATTGGCTGCAAAGAAATAACTGTACAGTTGTTCAGACAACCCAAACACATCTACATAAATATAAGAAGACATCGCGATGTATCCCATAAAAGCCAAATTGTACAAAGAGAAAATAATACAGGGAACCAAGAAGCCAATATTTTTGCCCACTGCAACCAGTCTGCCCAGAGAGCCTAAAACCGTTCCTTCATAGCGTTCTTCATCAGACAATGTTTCCTGATATAAAAAGGCCAATAATAAACAAAGTAATCCCACTACTGTTAATACAATAAAGGAACCCCGCCAGTCAGTAAACTGCAGCAAAATGGCCCCCAAAACCGGTGCAATCATTGGTGCCAACCCAGCAACAGACTGTACGATAGCTAAAATCGTTTCCCGCTGCTTGCCAGAAAAACAGTCTTTAATCAATGCCATGGAAACCGCAGTGATAGCGCCCGCGCCAATACCCTGCACAATGCGAGCGGCAATCAACATATATACATTAAGTGAGGCAGCACACGCTGCGCTGGCAAATACATAAAAGATTGTGCCGATGAGCAGAATTTTTTTTCGGCCGTATTTATCACTCATAGGACCCCAAAACAGTGTCCCTACTGCATAGAAAAAAAAGAAGCTAACTAACGTTAAATTGGTCAGAGCGCTAGATACATGAAAATATGTACTCATCGTTGGCAACGCTGGTAAATACAAATCGGTGGAAAGAGGAATAAACATATTCATCAGTGTGATAAATAAAACCAGTCCCTTCATTCCCAAAAATTTCTGTTTTGCAATATTTTGTTTTGTGTCCATTAAAAATAACACTCCTTTCCAAAATTTTTAGTATTTCGTAATGTTTCATTTTTACAATTTATTTTAACATGTTTTTCTGCAAAATACCGCATATTGTGAAAATAAAAACGGGCTGCCGCAAAAAATCCATACGACAGCCGTCATTCTATTGTAGCTACTAGGCAGTAGCCTTAAACTTTTTCATTATAGTGGAGAAAATTCTCCATCATCTTCGGTTACACAAGCATCCATTTTGGTGTTAAACCCAAATGCTTCTTCTACTACTGTTTCATTGGCAATCATACCTTCAGCAGCGCCAGGGACACGGAATGTTTTATTGTTCAGCTGAACAACTGGCACTTCTTCTGGAATAGGCAACTGTGGTACATAACTGTACGGATAACGGTATGCACGATATACAAAAGGAGCTGGATTGTCAAATGGCGCATAATATTCCCAAACAATTTCTTTGTCTGCTGTTACTTCAAACATACGGCAGCAGCAGCCTTCAGTAATCAGGGTATTGCCATTCGGCAAGCGCTGTGCAGAACTAATCAGCTGGCTGTAGAATTTGGTATTCGATACCAGATTCATCATACCCTCACCGCCAATCAGATGTCCAGTGTATTCCCAAACAACTTTCAAAGTGACAGGGTCAATTTCAATCACTCTGGAATAATCACGTTTGTCTGTTTTGCTGCCGTCTTTACTCATACGGTCCGGCAATCCATAACCAGCCCAACCACCGTTATCAAACATTAAAATATTACCTTCGCCTGGCAGCCCTTTCGGAATCATATGGCAATGATGTTGGCCGATAATCTGACCGATGGCGCGCAATTCTTTGCTTACGGTGAAGTCTGGTCCAATTTTCCAAACAATTTTCCCTGTTTCTTTACTGATGATTGCCATGATGTTTGCTTCACGCGCATCCCAGATAATATTATCTGGATGGAAGCGTTCATCTCCGTCATCATACCAACGGTTTGGACCCAATACGCTCATGGAGTTGATGTGCATCCAGTCAGCCTGACCACCGCCGTTAGGATGGTTGTTAGGATTGCGGAACAGAACATTTTTCGCTGCTTCAGAAAACCCTAATTCGCTGAAATGCTGGCTTACATGCCATTCCCAAACAATATTGCCTTCCCAGTCCACTTCTACAAATACATCATCCAACAAACGCTTGTCTGAAATACGTTTGTTGTAAATATCTTCATGACAGAGAATCAACGTGTTGCCGCTGTCTGTTTTGCACTCCATGCCCGGTACATAATACCCAACAGGATTGCCCTCACGCTGATAGTCATGATGCTGACGAGCCATCCATTGTTCTTCATGCCCTTCATCTTTTATCAATTCTTTTTTGTTGAATTTCCATACAACCTTGCCATCCCAGTCAATCTGCACCACATCAGTCTGGTCCTGATAAGCAAATTTAGAGTCGCGGGCACCTAAAGAGCCCATTACATAACCACCAGGCAGCAATTTGTTGGGGAAGCCCTGCAAATCACGCCATGTCTTTACGACATTGCCGTTCATATCAATCAAAACAGCTCCGATGCCGTTGATTGGCATTAACGTATAACCGCTCCATGCCTTTTCTGGATTATAAATTGTTGTTCCCATAGGATATACGCTTGGTGTTCCCATTTGTCATTCCTCCTAAAAAATTAAGAATATTTTTGTCGTTGCCTATTGAGATTTGCCGTTCTGCGGCGGCTTTGCAAACGGAAAATTTAACAAGTCACGGTAACATTGATAAATTTTCGTAGAGCAAGGCGGCTTGCAAATTTGCGCAGCGTGGCGTACTCAAGGTACGCGAGCAAACAAATTTGCAAACAACGCCGCTATACGGAAATTTAGCATGTTACAACAACGCCGGTTTCGTAGATTTTATAGCTGTCTTCCCCAACTTGCACCAGCACTTTCACCTGATACTTGCCAGATAAACCGGTTTTATTGATGAAAGTATCTACTTCACGGCTATCTGCCTTCTGGAAAGTACCTACGCACATTGCTTGGAAGTGTTGCGGAACAGTGTTGATCTCATAGCGTGTGATTTCGCCTGCTTCATTCACCAGCAACACCTGATCAATGGTATTTTCTTCGAAGAAACCGTTAACCAAGATACGGTCGTCTTCTTCCACGATTTTTGCTTTGAATTCTGCCGGCAGCAATTCGCCTGTTTCTTCTGCTCTTACTTTCATTTTAGTCGCTTTGGTTTCAATCAAACCACCCAGTACAACGCCTTTGCCCAGCTCAATGGTTTCTCCTGCATAGTACAATGGCAGTTTTTCCGCACGATAGAGATTAGCCGGTACGTGCAGCTCCAGCTTCAACTCATCATCCACCAATTCAGTAGTGATAGAGTTAAAAGTATAGGTATGTTCTTTGCTCTTTACAGGGTCCATGGCATCCATAACTGCAAAACCATCACATGTCTTGCCATCTTCATAGCCAATACCGCCGGAGTGTACCATGTAATGTCCCTCATTATAATATTCTACATTGCAGATATATGGGGAGAAGAATTCGGCACCCCGTTCTTTCCCGTACTGCCAAATTTGTTCAATCTCCATTTTTTCAGTGTTGATTCTATACCGTACGCCGCGGGAGAAGTTTTCATGGTTTGGAATCCGTTTTTCTGGATTTTTGGAACGGAAATGTCCGTTGTCAAACAGCATAATATCTCCGTCAGGCAATACCACACAAGCATGCTGTTCATACTGCCAGTCGAATTTGCTCAAATCTCCTACCGGTTTGAAGAAATATTTCTGCATATCTTCCGGCCACATTTCCGGATCCCCTAAAATCCAATTCAGTTTGCATTTTCCGTTTTCATCCAGCTCATAATCCAAATTAATCACTGCATCCTGATGACGGCCGGATAAGGTAATGGTATTGGTTTTTTTATCATACCAAACAGCGTTGTTATGGAACCAGTCATGAGCGTCCTGACTGCCGGAACCTGCTGTCGGATACTGTGGCAATACATCTTTGTAATCCCATTTGCGCAGTACTTCACCCGTGTTTTTATCTAACAGTACGCACACATCCTCTACTGTACCGGAATACATGTCAAAGGTAAGCATCAAAATGTTGCCGTCCTCCATCACAAACTGGTCATGATGGTAGCCACCGATTGGGCTCTGATATTCTTTGAATACTTTGCCACTGAAGGCCATTTCATAAATCCCTGTGGTAAAGTATGGCATTTTTACCAAACGCTCTGTACCAATCAGGATATGACCATTGGGCATCCGTTTCAAATCAAAGGCAAAGTTTACGCTGGCATACCAACGCAAATCCCCTCTATAGTCAAAGCCAACAGGCATGGAACGCATTGCGGCAGTCAGGAAAATCAGATTGTCCCCCAAATATTCTTTGGTGGTTTCCATCTTCGTAGCCAGCGGCACGTCTGCCATCAACGGCTCGGTCTGAATTTTAACAGTGCTTTTTTCGCCATTAGCCAAAACGATTTCTACTGTGTTTTCATAATTTGCATACAAACCGTAAATCGGCAGAATATGTTTTTTGGTTGCTGGGAAGGTGTGGCTGATATTACCAGCTGTTTCTTTTCCCAAAACAGTGACAGTTGCTTCACTAGCTGCTGGTGTCTCAAATAAAATCACTGCAGTCAGCGGACAAAATTCATAAGGATTCAATTTTACCAAAGGGTTGGTTAATGTGTAATGTCCTGCTTCAAATTCAGCTAAAAAAGCCTGCTCTGCTGCATACTGCCGTTCTACAATGTGAGGCAGTTTTTCATACGTGATTGTTTCCATAAAAATCGCTCCTTTGTAAAAATTATACTGAACTATTATTAACAGACAAGGCAAAAGAAATATTTATCTTTAGAGTTAGAGCTTATAAATATTTCTATTTCTAAGTATAATTATATCCATCCTTTGGCTTTTGCCAATTTCCAAATCCTTATACCCCCCATTGTTGCCGTCAATATATCCTCTGCTACACCCTTCTGCAATTATATTTTGGCAATTGTAATTTTTTCATTTCACCGATATAATATATTTATACTGGTGACAATACTTGTCTGCTCTCTACGCTATTTTCTTTATGAAAGTACAGTTGTAAAAAGGAGGTATGCAAACCTTATGCGTTTGGAACATTTTCAGTATATCGTAGAAATTGCTCGCTGTAAGTCTATGTCTAAGGCATCAAAAAAACTATATATCACCCAACCATCACTTAGTACAGCAATTCAAAATCTCGAAGATGAATTGGGGTTTCAAATTTTTAAACGCTCTGCTTCTGGTGTCGCACTCACCGATAAGGGTGAATCCTTGTTGAAAATTGCCGAAACCATCGTCGGTCAGTTGGATTTGGTGAAGGAATTATCCAACCCTGAAAACGACACCACTGCCAACCTCAATCTGGCCGCAGTACCGGTGTTTTGTAATGCGCTGATGATTAATCTGATTCAGGCACTAAAGCGAGAGCACCCTTATATCAATGCCAATATCATGGAGCTGCGCCCATGCAAAATCTTGCCGGCACTAATTTCTGGCACCGCTGATTTGGCCATCGGCACCTACTCCCCCAGCACAAAAGAGCAAACCTTTCAGGAAGCTACCAAAAATAATTTAGTTATTGAACCAATTTTCGATGACCAAATGTATTGTTTTCTTCCCCGCAACCATCCTTTAGCCCATAAACGTTTTATCTCAATGGATGATTTAGAAGACAGTACGCCAGCATTTTTTAACGATCATGTCTATATGGAAAGCTACGAATGCCACCATCCGTTGGACCATGAATATACAAAAAACTATTACAGTTTTACGGACCGGGCCAGCATTAAAAAAGCGATTTCAAAAGGATTGGCTTATGCCATTTTGCCGCATTTGATGGCTTATGATGATATTTATGTAAACTCTGGCATGATTATTCCCGTTCCCTTAGCCGATGCCGACGTTTCCCTCACCACCTATATTGCCTATTCAGCTCGCAACAACTTACCAAAAGCTGCCACTATCACCATTGAGCTGATTCGCAAACTGTATAAAGAAATCGCACGGACTTTGCAAGAAACAGAAATGAAAATTGACCGCGAACATCAACGCATGAAAAATAATCAGTATTTGCTTTATTAAGAAAATTTTTCATTTGGGAGGTTTTTCGCAATGCAATGCCCATATTGTAAGGAAGAAATGCAACCAGGCTATATTGACAGCGATCATATCATTTGCTGGATACCAGAAAGCGAACGCAGTCAAGCAGATGCTCAGATGTGGAAAAGCTCCAAAACGTCTAATAGCGTTGTGCTCGGAAATTATCACTTATTTCGCAAAGCAACTGTCATAGCCTATTACTGTAGAAACTGCAATAAAGTTATCATAGATGTTCCAGAAATATAACTTTATTATTATACAGAAGAAGGGCAAAGCCCTAAAAACAGCTTTGCCCTCAATACTAGCTTACACACTTTATACAAACTTTGACGCAATCTTAGATTTCCATCTGCAACTATGGTCCAAACTCAAAGAAATTGGAATATGCCTCTGCATTTCCATATAAAAACTTCAAAACAACTTTTTTGAAATGGCTTACATCTGGTTCAGATATATAGTCATAATAGTCATATGGATAAATAACACTATGAAGATCATGACTTTCCCAAAATCCATAATACTCCCGAAAGTGCTGAGGAGATTTTTCACCTTTGATATCAATACTTTCTCCACCATCAAACACAAATGGAGCAGAAATACCTGATGTTTTCTCATGTGCTCCAAAAAAATAAAAGTACTCATATCTTAATTCATCACTAACATAATTTATAATGATACAGCGTTCATTGTCATCCCCTGTCAAACCACATTTCAAAGAGACTACTTGCTCCGCCCACCCATTCTCAGATATATATTGTGTCATTGCATGTTGTGCAACATCTGATTTCAATTCTGATATATAGCATTGCGTTGCTATCAATGCCACTATAAAAATGTAGGATAAAACAAATATCCCCATTACGAATCGTACAGAAAAAAATTTCCCATAAAAGATTTCATAGATAATCTCCAATCATCTAAATTAAGTTTGTATATCAAAATAAGCAACCTCGTCATTGCATGTTATAATAGACCTGGAATTTCAAATTACAAGTATTTTAAATTGTAAAAAGTCTTTTATATCTCATTCCGCCTGAAATCTTTTAGCTATATAGAGATTTTGCAGAAAATACAGTTTTATATATGTAAAAAGCTGCCGCATCCCGAGAGAATGCGGCAGCTAGTATATAACGCTTGTGACTATTTGTCAAAAGTATTATATTAATTCTCTGTCAAAACTGATTAAAATATGCTGTAACGCCTTGATAGATGCCTTCAGCCAATTTCTGTTGATACGCCTCTGTTGCTAACAGGCTAAGGTCACTGGGGTTATCCAGATAACCGCATTCTACCAATACAGCCGGATGGTTGTTCATGCGCAATACATAGAGGTTTTTCTTCTTGGTCACTGATTTCTGATTGGTACTCACTTTCAAACCATCGCAAATTTTTTCAGCCAAATCGTCAGCTAAATATTTCTGAGTATAAATTTTTCCGTCATAGGTATACGTTTCGGCGCCTGTTGCCGTTGTCACACCAGTCCCAGCCTTATTGCCATGAATGCTGACAAAGATATCCGGCTCCAACTGATTGTTCATCTCAATGCGGTCTGTCATAAATACTTTTTGATTGCTTGGAATCTCTTCTCTGGTCATCACCACTGTAGCTCCAGCCTGCTCCAATAATGTCCGCAATCGAACTGCCACTGCATAGCCTACTTCCGCATCGTTGATTGGCGCACCGTCCACACAGCCGCCTGGGTCGGAACCCCCATGCCCCGGATCCAGCACAATAGTACGTCCCGCTAGACCAGAACCAGTATGATAGCAGTTCAGCGTCAGCCAATCACCCTCCTGTACAATATCAGCATAACTGCCCAAAGTATAGTCGATTGTCACTCGCACCCGATTGTCACCTGCTTCAGCCAGCGCCACATGAAAGCCATTGCCTTGCGTATTGGTTTGACCGCCCAATATCACATTGTCCAACAACAGCTGCAATTGTGTTCCGCTTACTTTTTCTAGGGAATACACGTTACCTTCCCCATGCTTGAGAGAAATCACCGTCTTTTTGCCATCCTGCAAAACAGGTTTCAGTTCCAGTGAAGTCCGTACCCCAGTGGAAACAGTGCTGGCGGCGCTGCTGGTTTTCGTGGTGGAAGTCAGCCAGGAAGCAATCCATACTCTGGCGCCATCCTCCATCTCTACCTGATACCAGGCTTTTCCCTCTGTGTCATTACTGCTGCGCAGCACTGTAAAGCTGTCTCCTTTACGCACCTGACCAACCTGTTTATAGCTGGTGCCCGCACCGCTGCGCAGATTAACCACATCACCTGTCACATAAACTGTTTTCCCTACATTGCTACCAGCCTGACTAGCGGTTGAGCTATCCGTTGCCGCCCCCCCTGTTTCTGCTGTAACCAGCCAGGAAGCAATCCATGCTTTGCCATTTGTTGTCTGCACCTGATACCATAGTTGACCGCTAGTATCCTTGCCGCTGTTCAACACTGTCAACTTGTCGCCCTTACTAACCTGCCCTACCGTTTTATAGCCTGTTCCTGCCCCACTGCGCAGATTGACCGCATCACCTTTCACGATAACGCTATTTATTGCTTCCACGCTGTTTGTCCCTGTCGTACCTGTATTGCCAGAGCCGCTAAAAGAACTATCCAGCTCCGGGGCAGATGACACCGATGTAATATTCAGACCCTTAGTACTGTCAAAGGTATAGTTCCAACCAAATTCATCCACTGCAAAACGCCAGGTTAATGGAAAATATGTAATATCCCGAAAGACCAGCAACGGATATTCCTCTTTTTTATTGTCAATGGCTTTCCCGTTCACAGTAATAGCGAAGTTGGGGTGTCCCGCTGTGTAGGCAGTTCCGTTTGGCACTTCGCTTTTAGCGGAATCACTCTGCCCAGTCACCTGTGTGGAAGAAAAACCCACCTTATCAATCACAAGACCATTTCCGGCAGTCCAATTGCTGTTTAATCCCAAAAGCTGCGCGTTGTCATAGGTCATCGCAAAATAGGTAATATCGTGATACACCAGCATGGGATAGGGATTATACTGCTGCTCCATCGTCGTTCCATTGAACACAACGGGAAAAGCAGGCAGAGTCACATTGACCTGTTCCTGCGCCATAACCATACTGCTTGTACCTGTCCACAATATTGCTGCGCTTAATGCGCTAAAAACGAAAGCTCGTATTCTTTTTCTGTTCACATTCTTCTCCTTGTCCATCTTCCAGCTTAAAACAAAACGAAAAAGTTTTTTTGATGTGCATACCGCCTGTCAAAAAAACTTTTTCGTTTTCCGCTTCTATTTTCTTAGAACTACAATCGCATTATACGGTTTTTCCCTCAAATTCTACGCGTCTTTTCAAATCTTTCATCAAATTGGTGAATTCTTCACAGTTCAAGGACTGCGCGCCATCACACTTTGCTTTGCAAGGATTGTTGTGTACCTCAATCAACAACCCGTCTGCTCCGGCCGCAATGGCTGCTTTCGCCATAGTCGGCACCATCCATGCCTGACCAGTCGCATGACTGGGGTCTACTACTACAGGCAGGTGAGAATATTTTTTGAGCAAAGGAATCGCAGACAAATCTAAGGTATTTCTGGTGTAGGTTTCATAGGTGCGAATGCCTCGTTCACAGAGAATAATGTTCTCATTCCCGCCGGACATAATATACTCCGCACTCATCAATAACTCTTCGATGGTATTGGCCAAGCCCCGTTTCAACAAAATTGTTTTGTTACAGTGTCCCAATTCTTTCAGCAATTCAAAATTTTGCATATTGCGTGCGCCAATCTGGATCACATCCACATCAGCAAATAAATCCAAATGAGACAAACTCATCAATTCAGAAACAATGGGCAACCCTGTCTCTTTTTTGGCTTTCAGCAAAAGCTCCAGCCCCTCTGCCCGCATACCTTGGAAAGAATACGGCGATGTTCTGGGCTTAAATGCACCGCCCCGCAGCATTTTTGCACCGGCTGCTTTTACGGCGCGCGCCACTTCTATAATTTGTTGTTCAGATTCCACAGAACATGGTCCGGCAATTGTCTGGAAATAACCGCCGCCCAGTTTGAGATCTTCAATTTCAATCACAGTGTCATCAGGATGAAACTTGCGATTTGCTTTTTTGTATGGCTCAGAAACTCGTTTTACATCTTCTACTAATTCATTGGAGCGAATCAGCCCCATATCCACGCTGCTGGTATCGCCGACCAAACCTAAAATGGTGGTCATGGAACCAAAAATAGGGTTTACCTGCACATCGGCATTATTTTCAATCCAATGGGTAATCTCTGTTACTTGCTCTTTATTTGCGCCTTGCTTCAAAATAATAATCAACCTATACCACTCCTCTCACTGTTGATAGCTATTTTAAACCATTTCTGTACGGTGTGCAAGAAAACCACAGCACAATGTTTACTATGAAAACCATGTTTTCTGTTTTTGCTGGCGGTGCCTGGGCTCCTTTGTATTTTACGTGAAACATTTTTCTTTTCACTATATCAAATAAAAAGATAACTTTTCCGCAACCTTAGAAAATTGTGCAATTTTTTGTCTCTGACTGATAGCAAAACGGAAAAACTCCAAAACATAAAAAACACCCCATTTCTCTGCAGCCGGCTCAACCGTTCTACTAAGAAATCAGGGTGTTTCCTGTTCAATCTATTTTTTCAATTAATCCTATCATCCTACTTCAATAAATTCGGTAAGAACATAGAAATTTGCGGAATGTAGATAATCAGTAATAAAAAATCAAATTTACAGTATACCAATTATTCTCCAGTATGGAAGTAAAATTATAAAACAATAAATTAAATGGATTACCATCCGAAGAGACATGAATTTAACAAAATCCTTAATTTTGATAAATCCAAAGGAATAAAACAATAACCATCCCGCATTCTCATATGGTAAAATTGCTTGGTTCAGATTCGCAAGCATAAGATAATTGGTAGTTAACGGCGAAATTCCTAGGGTGCCGACTATTGTACTTATTGGAGCAGCCAACGCGGCTAATACTGCCAGCGGCGTTAATAAAAAGTTTGTTACCAGAGCTGTCAAATATACACCTAACAAAGCTACATTGGTTGAAGCGCCTGCTATATATGGAGCAACTGAATCCGCCAATAATGTCCCAATATTTAAATATCCACCAACAGAACCTATGGATAAACAAGCCGCAACAAAAATGGCAATGGAATAATTAACTTTTCTGATTGCATCTGTTTTTACGATATTCATTCCCGGTAAAAATGCCAGCCATGGAATGATCATAAACCCATTTGCCGATGGCAATCCTGTAAATGCTGCTACACATGCATATCCAATCAATACTACTACCAAAATTAATGCCTTTTTCTCAGAGGCTCTCATTTCTCCCATTTTTTCTAATTCGCGTTCAAAATACTCGGAACTATCAAAGCCCTTTTCAGACTTATACATAAACTGCAGTAAAAACATCGAAATAAACGAAAAACCTATCATTGGCCAGTTATGCGCCAAAAAAGATACATACGTAATCGTAATAGACGGGTCAACCATCTGGCATGCTTGTTCCATAACCGATGCCAGTACTGGATTATAAACTATATCCATTGCACCCATGGCCCCAATACCACCAGCCATAAAAATGCCAAACGTTTCACGCCCTTTTTTGATATTTAACGCTTTACAAACGCCGAGACAAAACGGCGGCATAATATACTGTGCCTGTGAGGATGTCAGAAACCCAATCACAAGAGCGGCAAACCATAATCCCCACAGTGTTCTTTTATAGGAACAACCTATTTTTAAAATAGATACTACAGCAATTCTTCTTAATACGCCGCATTCATCCAACATCGTTGCCATAAACAATACTGCGATTGTAACCCAAACAGCTGTTGAAGCCCACGGTGCAAATACCGTAGCTGCCGGGGCAATCCCTGAAACATAATATCCCGTAAATAGAATAATTCCGACAACTAATGAATCTGTCAATTCAAATGCAATCAATAATATTGCAAATAGCGTAATTGCTAAAAAGATATAAATTCCTTTGGTAAGAATTTCACCTGGCGGTAATAATAATAGGATTATTGGTATAATAAATGCAATTACCCATTTTATTATCGTATTTGTACTCATTTTTTCTGTAGTCGCACTCGCTGTCATAAAACTCCTCCTTTGCTATTCCGTGTTCAACGCAACTGCATCTTTTTATAATTCTCTTTATGAAAATTTTCAGCATAAGGCTGTAATAAAACTAATATTCGGAAAAATTTTATTTAAAAGCATTAGATAAAACTTTTTTCATCAAAAAATCTATATTTTATTACAGCCCTCATGCAAATGAACACATACTATTTACACAATATTACATTTCCATTTCACTACGCGCAATAATCTCATCTTGTAATTGCTCTGACAAATCAATAAAGAACGCACTATATCCAGCAACTCGCACAATCAAATCTTTATACTTTTCTGGAGTTTCTTGCGCTGCTTTCAATGTATCCGCATTAATAATATTAAATTGTGCGTGCCACATACGTAAATCGCACCAACTTCTGACAAATGCCATTAACTTTTTCGTACCCATTTCGCCTGCAACTGCCGCTGGAGGGAATTTTATATTTAATAACCGACCATTGCGATGTGGATTTGTCATATTTTTTATATTGCGGTTTGATAATAATAATGTCGTCGGACTTTCTACTTCGCATCCTTGCGATGCTGCGCAACCTTCCGACAAGAATGCCCCTGCTTTTCTGCCATTTGGAGTCGCACCGATAATTTTTCCCGAATAAATATGATTTGTAATCGGTATCCAACGTGCACTAATAAATTCTCCATGCACACCGCGATGTTGATCCAAATACTCCCAAACAATCTTGTCCAGTTCTTTTCCTATACTGTCAGCATAAGGATCATTTAAACCAAACTTAGGTGCATTAAGCATCATCTGCTGAACTACTTCATATCCTTCAAAATTGGCATCAATCGCTTTCACGACTTCATCCATTGTCAACACTTTATCATCATAAACTAATTTTTTAATCGCAGCTACAGAATCAATTAACGTCGCCAAACCCACTTGATCCAAAAATTGTTCTGCTAAGCTATTTGGTACAAATTGCTGCATATCTACGCCAGCTTTCCGGCAAACTGGTGACATAATTGACTGGAATGGAGCCGCTAATGCTTTTGCCTTTGCTATATCTGCTATTGCCTGCTGTGTTAAAGATTGAGAACAAAGATATTCATATTGAGCTTTTACTGCTGCAAAAAAGTCATCATAAGTTTTAAAATTTCTGGGATCACCTGTCGCTAAACCATATCGCTCGTTATCCAAACTTGCTACACAGCCATCATGCAATACCCACTCTATTACAATGGGTACATTTTGAAATCCACACGGATTAATGTAGCTCTCCCTATTAACTAAACGTGGATCGGTGCAACCATTTGTAGCATAATTATATGCGTCTTCAAGCTTTTCTCCCTTAGCCAGATATAATGGGATAATTTCTTCATCATTCACAATTTTAGGGAATCCTTGCCCATCCTTAATTACTTCACATACAAATTTCAAATATTCATCTGGCGTTTCTGTATGGATTCTAACAATAAAATCTGGATAAAGCGTTGGTAAACCACGTTTTGATTCCAGTATCAAATACGACAATTCATTAGTTGCATCGCATCCGTCTACTGTTTGCCC
This sequence comes from uncultured Peptococcaceae bacterium, assembly GCA_910585405.1. GTDB lineage: Bacteria > Bacillota > Peptococcia > Peptococcales > Peptococcaceae > UBA7185. The sequence continues at coordinate 142,240 of CAJUDO010000002.1, forward strand.
GCCTAATGTTACGTCATTAAACTGTGCGTATCCATCATGCATATTTCCTGCTGTGACAGCAGAAAACAGCGGTGGAATTTGCGCCATGGCAATCCAAAGAGATTCTAACCATTCCTTCGCTTCTGCTTTCGTCAGCCGTCCTTCTTCTATATCTTTAGTATAATATGGATATAGCAACTGGTCCATACGCCCTAATCCTAAACCAGCGCCAATATTTTGCTCTAAACGCCCAAAAACATTAATAAACCACTCTAGCTGCAAAGTTTCTTTAAAACTACGCGGCGGATTTTCTGCAATCCAAAAACAATTTGCAGATATTAGTTCTAATTCCTGTTTTCTGTGCATATCTTTTTCTACTTGCGCCAATCTCTCCGCCTCTACCGCATAACGCTTTATCAAAATTGCAAAAGCTTCTAAAGTTATTAACGTTGCTTCCCAATAAGCACCATGCAAGGCTACCGTTGCCGGATCTTTTTTTAGCTGCGCTAACCGTTCCTCAGCCTCAGCACGCATTCCCCGAATACCCATGTCAAACATACTCTTATAATCATAGCACCAAGCGATTGATGACCGTCCTGCGCTGGCAGCTACCGTTATCCCTGTTTGTTTACTGCTATTTTGGGGGTCGTTGCCAAATATAATCCGTCTTGTTTCCTTCGGCAGATTGTCAGCGTATACTTGTGCAAAACTTCTACTGCTCCAATACGGATACAACGTATTTTCAATGTATTCTAAGTCTTCCTCGGACACCAAATATGGACTAGCAGTTCTGTTTTCACTCCCACGTATTTCCAGTAAAGCCGGTCCCTCTAATTCTGGATAAAGTATTCCGTTACGTCCAAATTTTGCAGACGTATGCCCAACGATTAACTCATCCTCTTCAATGAAAACTGGTATATTTTCTGCGATGTTCTTTAGCGCCAAGGCCCAACGTAAAGATAATGGCCACCCTTCTGTTTGCATAAATGATTCCGTAAAATATTTCGCTCTGGAAATGTCCATTGTAATCGGGCAATCTTTCAATTTTCTCAGAAGTCTTAAAGAACGTTCCCGCCCCTCAATCATCACCTCTTTGTGATTGAGTATCCATTCTTCTTGTTCGGATAATGCTCTTTTACAACATTCCATAAATTCAACCCCTTTTTATTTATTATGAATTCTCGTTATGAATTCTATATTTTTAGTATAATAATATGTCTCAAACAAATAAAAACGTTTTTTTCGAGTTTATACATCGAAAAAAACGTTTTTATTTGTTATTAAAATATAATTTTAATTATAAACACATTTGTGGAATTTCACTAAATTTTTGCTTTATTAACTCAATAATAATTTCTTGTTCTGCTGTTCTTCTTCGTTGCTCGGGATAAACAAACATCCAATTTATTGTACAATCGACATCTTTAATGGCCACTCTCTTAATTTTCCCTTGCAACATATCTTCTTTATTTTGAAGAGAAATTAAATTAGTAAAAATTCCTGCTACATTTTTATTATTTTTTATCATTTCCCATTGATCTGCAGAGTCCGCCAATGATATTTTTTTAGAAAAGTGTTTCCTTATATTTTCAAAAAGATTGTTCATACTTCCCTGCGAATACCATAATAAATCAAAATATTGCATTTCTGATAACGTTATTTCACTTGGAATATCGACATCTCCGTTTACATAAAAGAAACCACAATCATAATACATAACTTCACATACCATATTCAACTCACGAACTTTGTCTATTAATTTATCCATATAGTAAATTTCACAAGGACTTAACAGCAAACCAGTCGAGTAATTATTCAAAATATCAATAATATGCCGCCCTTCCTCTGTATAAATTGCACTCTTAATTTCATACAATTCATACGCTCTGGAAACTACGTCATTTACCACCATACTTCTTACAATAGGAGGCGCTACGATCCGTATTGGAATATCATTCTTCCCAGCCTTTTTCCATTCATTTACATATTCAACGATTGTTTCTGCTTGCTGTAATATTCCTTTTCCCTCTTCTGTAAGTTCCATTCCCTTTTTACTTCTAACAAATAATTTATATCCTAACTCTTCCTCCAACTTCGTTATACTAGCATTTAGAGTAGATTGACTTATATATAAATTTTCAGCAGCTTGATTCATTTTTTTACAGCTTGCAATTTCAAGAAAATACCTAATCTGATCTATATTCATGTTCTCCCCCTATCCCAGTACAATCTGTTTAGTCAAGAAGTGATGTTGAAGCCGCCTAAGTAATCAGGAAAATAAAACTTATATATAAATGTTGCTATTTAGCTTTTATTCCCGAAGTAAACATAATTCAATATCACTCAATATCATATTTTTTCATATTACATTTACGTTGAAAATCAAAACAGTCCTTTTCTAAAAGAATTAGCACTTTATCGATATTGTAACCCATTTTAACCACACAATCAACGAATTTGGTTAGAAAATTATCTGTTGTATTTAACAATTCAACACAAAATCCATCGTCCAAAACCGCTTGACACTACCATTATCTCTTTTATTTCCATATGCATGAAAAGAAGCCACAGCCAAACTTGCTGTAGCTTCTTTTCATGCATATACCATTCTTGACAAAATTTTTTATTATCCGCTGTCATTCTACTTCAACAAATTAGGCAAGAACATAGAAATTTGCGGAATGTAGGTAATCAGTAATAAAGCAATTAAATCAACAATAAAGAATCGTATGATACCTGGCAGCATTTCAACCATATCCGCCTTAGTAATGGAACTGGTCACAAAAATATTCATACCAAATGGTGGGGTAAACATTCCGATTGCCAGATTGGAAATCATAATGGTGCCCAGATGAATCGGGTCTACTCCCAAAGCAACTGCTGCGGGATAAATCAACGGAGCTACAATAATGATGGAGGCCACGCCTTCCATAAACATCCCCATCACCAGCAGAACTACATTCACCAGCAGTAAGAATAAAATTTTGGAATGAATGTTCGCAGCAATAAAGCTGGTAATGATCTGTGGCACTTGTCCGCGGGTAAGCATCCAGCCTAACGCCTGCGCAGCCGCTACCAGTACTAAAATTTCCCCGCAGGAACGGGCTGTAGCGGAGCAGGCATTCAAAATTCCTTTCCAATCCAGTTCTCTGTAAATGACCACACCTACAAAGGCCGCATAAATTGCAGAAATGCCCGCCGCTTCGGTAGCAGTACAGAACCCGCCATAAATGCCGCCTAAAATAATAACCGGAATCATCAATGCCCAGGCAGCATCAACCAAATAATGCAGCAATTCTCTGCTGGTTACTTTTTTGTCCCGTGGAATGTTATTCTTACGTGCATAAAAATAAATATATACGATGCTGACAAGCCCATACACAATTCCTGCACCCAACCCTGCCATAAACAGCTTGCCCACTGATACATTCGGTACAGAGGCAGCATAAATAATCAAAGTGATACTGGGCGGAATAATCAACGAAACTGAACCGGAGGAAGCCAAAAGCCCTGAAATAAAGGAACGAGGATAGCCGGAACGCTCCAACTCAGGATTCATAATCTTACCAATAGCCATAACGGTAGCCGGGCTGGACCCGGACAGTGCACCGAAAAACATACTGGCCAACTGCGTAGTCATCGCCATACCACCGGTGATATGTCCTACCAGTCCCCGCGCTACATTCAAAATGCGACGAGATAAACCGCCAGTATCCATTAAGTTCGCCGCAAGAATAAAGAACGGCAACGCCATCAGGCCGAAGGTGTCAATTCCTGCAAAAAAGCGCTGAATGAGCATCATAGGATTTCCATCAGAGAAAAATTCCAGCGCCACAAAGGAACCCAGCCCCAGAGATACATAAATCGGCATCCCCAGCACTAAAAATATCAACAATCCAATAATCAAAACAGGAATCATCATTAAGACTCAGCTCCTTCCTGTGATGTATTATTATGCGCATGCAGCACCTCTGCCGGTGTTTTCAACTTTTTGACGAAATTGCGGGCAATAAAAATCAAGGACATCCCGCCGGAAATCGGAATTACACTATAAACCAACCACAAGGGCAACTTTAACGATGGAGAAATCTGTCCGCCGCCCATATTAAAGGTGACCATCTTAATGCCATAATAAAATACAAATCCGCAGAATACAAAGGCGCCTACGTCATCCAGCAAGCGGATAAATTTTACAAAAGGGGCCGATTTCACTCGAAAAATAATATCTACACCAAAATGGCTTTCGCGCCGAAACGCGTTGGCTGCTGCCAAAAAGGTTGTCCAGATAATACCATAGCGAATTGCTTCTTCTGCCCAGGAAATCGTAGGCAATTCGACAAAATATCGATTGGCATAGCGCAGAACTACATTCACAAACAGCAAAATCGTAATGGCAAAGACAATAATCGCCAAAATATTGTCCTCCAACCAAACCAATCGTTCTGTTAAAGTTTTTGTTTTTCTCTCTTCCATTTTCTTTACTCCTTTATAATCATAATGAAAAGGAATTGCTTTATGTAATCGTAAGCTGTGATGAAACAAACAATAAAAACAAGAAAGAAGCAGAGAGATATCACTGCACCTGTGAAACACTCTCTGCTTGCTGAAATTATACAAACAACGGCATAAAATTACAGTGCTGCAAATGCATCCTGTAATCTCTGAACGAAGTCTGCCTGCCACTCACTTCCAGCAGTCTGACTATCGTATACAGGCTGTACAGTTGCTTTGAATGCTTCGATTTCTTCATCTGTCAATTCATAGTAATGTACACCTTCTGCATTTTTTACAACGTCCAAATATTCCTGTTCCTGTTCAGCGTAAGCTTTCCGAGATTCTTCACGACCATAAGCTTCTGCTTCTACAATAGCTTCCTGTACATCTTCCGGCAGACCGTTGAACCAGTCTAAGTTGGCCATCAAAATGTATGTCATGGTACCATGATAAGACTGAATGATCTCGCCCTGTACTTCATGATAGTTGTTTAATACAATGGTCTGAATCGGGTTTTCTTCCCCGTCTACAGTACCCTGTTCCAGTGCACTGTACAGTTCACTGTATGCGATTGGAGTAGCGATAGCACCCCAGTTTTCATACTGTGCTTTTAACAACGGAGATTCCATAATACGAATTTTCATACCTTGGAAATCGGCTGGGCTATGGATTTCTTTATCTTTGGTGGTAAACAACTTGTACCCTTCAAACCAGAAACCTAGACCTTTGAACTGATCTTGTTCCAAACGGTCCAATGCTTCGCGGCCCAAATCACCGTCTAATACTTCAAAAATCTTTTCCCGATCTGCAGGCAGCAAATATGGGAAATCGATAACTTTGATATCATCCACAAATGGAGTTACAGTGGATACCGGCTGCATAGTAATATTGATGTCACCCATCTGTGTTGCTTCAGCCTGTTCACGCAGATTACCTCTCTGCTGCGCTGGGTACAGTTCTACCGAAATACGGTCTTCTCCTAACAACTCATACAATTTGTCAACCATAGCCTGTGCGCCAACGCCCTCCGGAGAATCTACCGGCTGATTGTGGCTAAACACAATCGTAATTTTCTCGCCGTTCTCGCTCGGCTGACTTGCCTGTTGGGAATCCTTATCTCCGCCGCAGCCTGTCAAAGCTACTGCTGCAACCAACAATGTGCTGGCAAAAATAGCAGCTAATTTTCTTTTTTTCAAAATCTCCCTCTCCTTTTCAAATGTTCTTTCCTTTTGCCTGTTCAATTAAGCCCTGCAGCTGTTCGCCCGGGGGTGCATCCCGACTGCGCAACACTACATATATGATAAAAGTATATAACAAAATAGGAAACTGTACAAGATACTAACAAAAATTTAATCAGAAAGCAATTTTATACTGTTTAACAAACACCATTTAAAAACAGACACCGTCCTACATACAATATCTGCCTGTATGGAACAGTGTCTGTCTTCGTTATCCTTATGCAGTATATACGGTTTCCCCGTCTTTGATTGTTTCTAATACTTTAATATCTTTAATGGCCATCGGGTCTACTTTCAGTGGACTATCGCTCAGCACTACCAAATCTGCCCGTTTTCCGGCTTTGATAGAACCTTTGCTGTCCTCTTCAAAATATGCGTAAGCAGCATTGATGGTAACGCCTTTTAATGCGTCATATACACCAATTTTTTGCGCTTCACCAACTACAACACCGCCACGGCTGATTCGATTTACTGCAGTCCAAACACTATGCAGCATATCTGGCTTTACAACTGGTGTATCTGTGTGAAAATTGTACTTCAAACCAGCATCCAAGGCATCCTTAACTGGGCTGATACGACTGCCGCGTACCATACCAAAGTTTTTCAGATGCACATCGCCCCAATAATTTACATGTGCTACGAAGATAGAAGGAACCATCTTCAGCTTTGCCATTTTTTCAACCTGATCTTTACGGGCAGTCTGACAATGAATCATTGTGAAACGCAGATTTTCCTTATTAGGGTTGTCAGATAACGGTAGCATCTTTTCAATAGCACCTAAATACTGGTCACCAGTAGCATCGCCGTTGCAATGCGCCAAAATTTGCATATTGTCATCCAATGCCTGTTTTACATAATGCTCCAACACTTCATCTTTTATAATTGGCACACCATATTCTTCCGTACCTTCATATGGCTCTGTCATCCATGCTGTTTTTGCCTGCGGAGAACCATCCAGTACAATCTTATAACCGCCGATTTTTACATGTCCCTTATATTTTCCGCACAAATCTTTAAATGTCTGCATTGTATCATGCGCAGTTGGGCTGCAGCTTTCATATACTACAACGTCCAGTTTCATCATATTTGCCTGGTCAAAGCCCAGCAACATTTTTACAACATTTTCATCTGAACCGCCATCCTGCACAGTTGTAATCCCATAGGAGAGATATTGGTTCTGAGAAACGGACCACAGCTGCGGCAATTTTTGCTGCATTGCACCAAAAATTCCACCGATTAATGCATAGCTGGCTGCTTCTGCCAAATAACCGTCCAACCGTCCATCTGCATAGCGACCAATTTCGCTGCCTGGAATATCCGCCATATCATCAGTATAGTTCACATTGGCCAGAGCCATACTGTTGGCAACTACCATATGCACAGATACGTGCAAAATTGTGATAGGATGTTCTGTAGATACCTGATCCAGCAAATCACGATGAGGATGGGTCTTTTCTGCTAGGAAGTTTTCGTCATAATTATACCCTACAATCATTTCTCCAGCAGGGATTTGACGTTCTTCTTTATATTTTTTCAATGCTACAACAATTTCATCAAAATTATTGCAGGCAGATAAGTCGCACAAATCTGCAAACATTGGGGCCATGCTGGCAGCATGACCATGGGCATCAATAAACGCAGGCATCAAGGTCTTTCCCTGCAAATCCACCATTTCGCAATTCGCACTCTTTTGTGCTGCCACTGCATCATAGGTACCCACTGCTTTGATGATTCCATCAACAACTAATACGGCTTCTGCAGCATCATCCGGCCCTTCCATGGTGATAATATCACCGTTAAAATATAATTTTTCCATAAAAAAACCTCCCAAATTAGATATGAAAACTACTTATACTTGCCGTCTCTTTCGCTATATACATTATACATAAAAATATAATAAATAAATAATATTTCTTTAGATATGATAATATAAATTTATGTTTATGAATTTTTCGTTACTTTATCAACAGAAAGAAACGTTGCAACCGGCTATCCTTGAAAGCCAATATGCAACGTTTCTCTTTCATAATCTTTGATTTTATATTCCGCAATTTTACGCGGTATAAACAGTTTCTCCGTCTTTCACAGTTTCCAGAACCTTAATATCTCTGATTGCCATTGGGTCAACCTTTAATGGATTGGCACTCAAAATAACCAAGTCAGCTCGTTTCCCTGCTTTAATAGAGCCTTTTTCGTTTTCTTCGAAATATTCATACGCCGCATTAATGGTAACACCTTTCAGCGCATCATATACACCGATTCTCTGATCAGCACCGACTAAAACGCCCTTTCGGCTTATACGATTCACTGCGCTCCAAACGCTGTGCAACATGTCAGGCTTTGTTACTGGTGTATCTGTATGGAAATTATATACCAAACCTGCCTCCAAAGCATCTTTTACAGGGCTGATATAATTGCCCCGTACACTCCCCAGATTCTTCAAATGCACGTCACCCCAGTAATTTACATGTGCTACGAAGATAGAAGGCACCATTTTATATTGCGCCATTTTTTCAAGCTGATCCTTGCGGGCTGTCTGACAGTGAATCATTGTAAAACGTAAATTTTCTTTATTCGGATTATCTGATAAAGCATACATTTCTTCAAAACAGCGCAGGAACTGATCTCCAGCAGCATCGCCATTGCAATGTACCAGTGCCTGCATATTGTCATCCAAAGCTATTTTCATGCATGCTTTTACTTCATCATCCTGGATTACCTGTACACCACATGTTTCACCGCCTTCATAAGGCTTACTCAGCCATGCTGTTCTGGCCTGTGGAGAACCATCCAGTACCAATTTATAACCGCCAAGTTTAATATGCCCTTTATACCGATTGCGCATATCTGGATTAGCCGCAAGCAGCTCCTTACCGTTTGCCTGGAATGTTGGATATGCCACCACATCCATCTTCAGCATACCAGCTTGTTCAAATCCCTGCAGCATTTGCAGACAGCCTTCATTTGACGCACCATCCTGCACTGTCGTCACACCATGGGAGAGATACAGATTCTGTGTTGTCGGCCAAGCTTTCATAATATCGCTTGCAATACTGCCAAAAGTTTTTTCCATCAACGGATACATAGCTGCCTCTGCCAAGTAACCATTTAAACGGCCATCAGCATATCTTCCGACTTCACCACCGGGAATATCCGGCATCCCATCTTTCATGCCTGCTGCTTCCAATGCCTTGCTGTTGGCTACCAGCATGTGTACTGATACATGTAGCACACAGACAGGGTTTTCTACAGATACTTCATCCAACAAATCACGATGGGGGTGAATTTCTTCTTCCAAAAAGTTATGATCATAATTTACACCGACAATTGTTTCCCCCGCCGGAACCTGATGTTCTTCCTTGTATGCCTTTAATGCAGCAACAATTTCCGCAAAATTATTACATTCAGACAAATCACATTGGCCTGCAAACATTGGAGTCATGGTGATATGACCATGTGCATCAATAAAAGATGGCATTAATGTCTTCCCCTGCAAATCCACCATTTCACAATCTGCACTTTTTTGTGCAGATACTGCATCATAAGCACCCACTGCTTTAATTTTGCCATCGGCAACCAACACAGCCTCCACTACATCATTAGGCTCTTCCATGGTAATAATATCACCATTAAAATATAATTTTTCCATAAGCTCCCTCCTACAATTTATAAATAACATGAATTAATACTATAAATATATTATACAGAAAAATAATCATAACGAATACTATCAATTTGTGAATAATTTGGCGGAAAAATATATATAAAAAATACTATTTTTCTTACATACTTTGTTTTTCCTAAAAAACTCTTCATCATAACTAAAAACATAAAAACGAACATCGTTTTTCATAACATTATCCAGTACGTTTATCAATATCCATTGGCCTCAACACCATATACTGCTTGCTCATGTGTAAATCCTTCGTATTCTAATTGCTCTATCAAGTCTTCCCGTGAAAACGCTGAAAAATCCAGATAGGTCCTCGCTGTCCTGACCGCTTGCTCATACCAGTTCGCACCGCAATGTTTTACAGCATATTCCGCCTGTTTTTTCGTAAATCTCTCATACTCTAATTGCTGAACCAATCCCAAATAGGAAAAAGCAGAAAATTTTAAATAAACCTTTGCCAATTTCAACGCTCGCTCACTCCAATCTATCTCACAGCAACCCACATTACATATTGTCTCTGCTTCCACGTAATGTTTACAATTTTTCAACATAAGATATTGATAAATCGGTACAATAAAACTGAACAACAACATTGAAAAGTATACTAGAATACTAATCACCACACCACAGCTAAAAAAAGAATAACCAATGGGAACTTGATAATATTCAATCATATAATACACCTTGCCATTCTAAAGTATTTTTTCCACACCATCTATTTCAAAATTAATAGCAAAGAAATATTTCCAATGCTACTTATCTTGTACGTTTTCATATATTGCATTTCTCAGCATAAACAATTTCATTTTTATATGAGTACATATCTGCTCATATACTACCACTCATAGAAAAACATTTCAATACTAAATATCATCTACATTATGGAGGTGCGCTATGCGTGATATTGATTATGGATATATACATTTAAAATTAAAAGAAGTCATGAAAGAACAACATATAAGCATCAATAAATTAGCGTGCCGTGCTGAAATGCAGCGAACACAATTAAAAGCTTATATGAACAATGAGGTACAGCGAATAGATTTGGCAGTTATGGCACGCCTATGCTATGTCTTGGAATGTGACCTAAACGACCTGCTCGAATACGTAAAAGATTAGTTTACAGCTTCATTTTATCTTCTCAACGTCATAACCATATCTTGTTTGACATTTTCTTGCACACCAAATACAAATTTTTGCACAGTTTCCCGTTCCTCTTTTTACGAAAATACCAATCATTAAATTTCTTTTCGCTCTATGTGCAAAATTAATACTGCTTTTCCCTTTGTGATATACTATAATGCAGATAAGAGACAACTATTCTTTTTATTGCATGATGGATACAATATTATCTGTTTCACAGATAATACTTTTAAAATTTATTTTTTACTAAGGAAAGGTGATTTCATATGTCAAAATTCGTAACGCAAAAAGTAACAGATCTACCGCCATCGGGGATTCGCAAATTCTTCGATTTGGCTGCAACCATGGATGAATGCATTTCTTTGAGCATCGGTGAACCGGACTTTGTAACACCAAAACTGATGATGGATGCCGCAATCGAATCTCTCCATCAGGGCAAAACCGCTTATACCTCTAATGCTGGTCTGATTGAACTGCGTCAAGAAATCTGCAACTATCTGAAAAAATATGATCTGAGCTACGATGCAGCCAAAGAAGTACTTATCACAGTAGGCGCCAGTGAAGCCATCGACTTGGCTTTCCGTGCATTGTTAAGCGCTGGCGATGAAGTGTTGATTCCAGACCCATCTTTTGTATGCTACGGACCATTGACCATCATGGCTGGCGGCACACCTGTCAGTCTGGCTACTTATGAGAAAGATGAATTCCGTCTGACTGCAGAAGAACTGGAAAAGAAAATCACATCAAACTCCAAAGTTCTGTTGCTGCCATATCCAAACAATCCGACCGGTGGAATCATGCGCAAAGAGGACTATGAACCAATCGCTGAAGTCGTGAAAAAGCATGACTTATTTGTAATCTGCGACGAAATCTACAGTGAACTGGTTTATGGCGGTGAAAAACATTATTCTTTCGCTGCTCTGCCTGGTATGAAAGAACGTTCTTTAGTATTGAACGGTTTCTCCAAGGCTTTCGCTATGACTGGCTGGAGAATTGGCTACGCTTGCGGTCCTGCTGACGTCATTGCAGCTATCACTAAAATCCATCAGTATGGCATCATGAGCGCACCGACAATGGGACAATACGGTGCATTGGAAGGCTTGCGTCACGGTGAAGAAGAAGTGAAGAAGATGGTACAATCCTACGATGAAAGAAGAAAGGTAATTGTACAGGGATTCCGCGATATGGGCTTATCCTGCTTTGAACCCAAAGGCGCATTCTATTGCTTCCCATCAATCCAGAGCACTGGCTTGAGCAGTGAAGAATTCTGCGAACGTCTGCTGAAAGCAGAAAAAGTTGCTGTAGTACCAGGTAATGCTTTTGGTGCTAGCGGAGAAGGCTTCATTCGTTGCAGCTATGCTTCCTCTATGGAAAATATCAAAGAAGCTTTAAAGAGAATTGAACACTTTATCAATTCTTTGAAATAAAAATTTATAAAAATGTCGAGAACCGCTCCTGTTGCTTACATGAACGGTTTCCGACATTTTATATTCATGTTTTTTCCGCATCAGCTGTCGGAATTTTCTTTTTCTTGGGTTACAATGTTTTGAGCCATGGTGACCGTGGTTGGTTGTTGAATTTTGTCACGTTTACTATGGCTTTCCTTTTGTCCTATTTCATTTTACAATGCCCCCCTAAAAAACTTTTCTTTTTTCAAAAATTTTGCTTGACATTTTCCTGGACAGGCTGTATCATATATAACTGTGGCTGGCTTGAGCCCAGTTTCAAAATTATATGCGCTATTAGCTCAGTAGGCAGAGCACCTGACTTTTAATCAGGGTGTCCCGCGTTCGAATCGCGGATAGCGCATTTTTTATGGCATGTTGGAGAAGGGGCTTAACTCACCAGCCTTTCACGCTGGCACTCACGGGTTCGAATCCCGTACATGTCATTCATATGGCGCAGTAGTTCAGATGGTTAGAATGCCAGCCTGTCACGCTGGAGGTCGTGGGTTCGATTCCCATCTGCGTCGTGTTCGCCTCGATAGCTCAGTCGGTAGAGCAGAGGACTGAAAATCCTCGTGTCACTGGTTCGATTCCGGTTCGAGGCACTCAAACAAAAAACGTTGCGAGAATATGTTCGCAACGTTTTTTGTTTTATCCATTGAATTGCCAATCCAAATGCAACGAAATATTAAAATAAATCTCACATACCCCGAACACGCACCCTCTAGGATAATTGCGGCTCAATGTCAATAGTTGCAATAAAGACTTCACCCTTTTATTGCAGAATATAACTTATGGTGACCATACAAAAATATGTTTTTCCCTTATTACTTAAAACTGCTGTATCTCATCAAAATCAAAAACAGCCCGATATCAAGCACAATTTTGAGTATGCCTGATATCGGGCTGTATGCTTACTGCATTTCTAATTTCATTCTCTTTTTAAATATTTGGAATTTGCCAGTCAATCGGCGTTTTTCCTTACATTATCCAACTTTCGTTCAGGAGATGAAAAACCGCTCTCTACAGCAGGCTTAACACACGAAACAGGAAGTATCTGCAGCCGTTGCATATGATGATAAAGCTGCTGAGCGGCAAATCCGGTGAAAGAACCAGTGATGATGGCGGAAATCAACAATAATGACAAGTAAACTGCCACTCCAGGCGTAGCGGTCAGCACAACAGCCACCAAGATTTGTCCCACATTGTGCGCCATAGAGCCAAGGATACTGCTGACCCAGATTTGCTGCTCTGTCAAGACGCAACGCGCGGCCAGTGTCAACACAAAACACAGTAGACCGCCACCTAGGCTGTAAAGCAAACTCATTAACTGTCCTGTAAAAATACTGCCTAATATGATGCGGGTGAGCAGAATGGTCAGCGCCTCACCGGGGCGTAGTGTCCACAAAGCATACAAAGTGACAATGTTGGCCAAACCCAGTTTGATACCTGGCACCGGCACTGGAGCCGGAATAAAAGATTCCAACACAAAAATTATTAAAGCCACTGCAGTGAGTAGCGCCATATAAGTGAGCTTTTTTACTTTCATTGACATGTTTTCCTTTCCGTTGATGACTACTGTGTCATGACATCTGGCACAGTGGTATCGCCATTTTCGTCCTTGATGCGGATAATCAACTTGTTGGGCAGACATACAATAGGATAAATACCGTCATCAATCCAACCCTGCTGTACGCATACATGGTCAGGGCAGGTGGCCTCCTGCACACATATTTTTCCTGGCGCAATACAGACAATATTGCTGCCGCCATTCTTTGCTGTTATGAGAATTTGTTGTTCTTCCTTAACTTTCGCCAAATCAACGGCATCTATTAGAGCACCGTCTTGATAGATATAAGCCACACACTGTTCCTGCCGAACCTGGCTGAAATAATAGGCAATGCAGGAGGAAACAAGAAGCAAAAGAAAAAACAGCAGAATCCAGAAACGATTTTTCCCCAACAAATTATACATAGCATTCATTCTCCAAATACATAATAGTCATATTCACTCTGAAAACAATCCGCAAGCCCAGCAGTGATGATAATCTGCCGATCATTAGTGATTAGAATCGTGTCAAAGTCTGCACGGCGTTGCTGCCAGTACTGCAGCGCCCGCTCCGCTCCCATCACAAACAGTGCAGTGGAAAGACCATCAGCCAGTATCCCGCTGTCGCTGACAATCGTAACAGAAGATAGGCCGCTCTCAGCTGGCACGCCTTTTTGCGGATCTATAATGTGATGATAGCGAGTGCCGTCTTCTCCGATAAAATATCTCTGGTAAGGACCGGAAGTAATGACAGCTTGATTGGCGGTTTCTACCACACCGATACACTCATCAGGAGCATCTGGATCCTGAATGCCTACACGCCACAAACTGCCGTCTGGCTTAGTACCCAATGTCTGTACATTGCCGCCTAAAGAGATCACTGCTGATTGCACGCCGTAGCTAGCCATCTGCTGTATTACCCTGTCAGAAGCGTACCCCTTTACAATGCCACCCAGGTCAATCTCAGTTTGTGCATCAGTGAGTTGCACCATGCCTATATCAACATCCAATGTAATGCAATCAATACCGGTATGCTGCAGAAACTGCTGTAGCTCTTCCGAAGTGGGAATACGATAATTTTCAGTGGTAAATCCCCAGGCTTTTATAATCGGGTATAGGGTAATATCAAAAGCACCGTTGGTATCTTGGTACAATTGTACTGCTTTTTGCAGAACACTTATCGCTTCATCTGGAAGTTGCGCCTGTTTATCTTGATTTAGTCGGGCAATATCGCTGTCTTCCAGATTGGTAGAAAAGAGTTGCTCCAACCGTTGAATTTCAGCAGCAGATACTTCTATTGCTGCCTGCGCGCTATCACCATATGCGGTCAGCGTCATCACTGTGTCCATGGCAAACAGTTCCATACTATATGACTCTGATGTAGCACTTGTATTCTGGGAAGCTGTATCTGCCGCCAGAGCACTCGGTGCGTTATTCTGTCCGCACCCTGTCAACAATCCCCCTACCATTAACACCAATGACAGAATCGTGAAAAATAAATTACAACAAAAAGCAGACTCTTTTCTCTGAAAACCAAAATTTTTCACTATACTAGCCTCCTAAAATATAAATAAGTTATTGCTAATAATTATTTGTCATTATAATATCATTGTTTATTTTTGTCAAGCATTCTTAATTACTATATGTTTTAATTAATCAAAATATAAAAACTAAAATATTATATGCATATTGACATGATAATTATAAATATTTATATTATTAAATTATAGTATAAATATCTAAGTAATATAAAAGCATAATTTTATCTTGTAAAAAATATTTGACAAATAATGGTCTTTGTTTTAATATAAATCTGCAAGTAAGTTAGAAATGGCTAACAAAAAGAAGAATGCGTTTCTATTTACATGGATAAGGGAACAAAGAATCAGCCGGCTTTCTTTGTAGGCCTTTTTCAGAAAACGGAAACAAAAATTCAAAAACAAAGGAGAAGTGCGAAGGAGTATGAACGTAAAAAAGAAGAACAAAGGTAGAAAGATAATTGCATCGGTTCTGGCTGCTTCTATGGTGATGACATCTGTGCCAGCCTGGGCTGTGGCAGCTACTGATTTTCCGGATATGCCACAGAATTGGTCTACTGCGGCACTAAACAGAGCAGTAGAGGATGGTCTGCTGGCCGGAATTGACGGCAAAATCTGCGCCGATGATTATCTGACCCGCGCTCAGATGGCTGCCATTATGGTGCGCGCTTTTGGCACAGAAACAAAATCAGATTTATCCGGTTACACCGACGTAGAAAGTACTGACTGGTATTATCAAGCCTTGTCTTCTGCGGTATCAATGGGCGTTTTGTCCGGTTATGACAACAAACTAAACCCAAATAGCAATATCACACGGCAGGAGGTATGCAGCGTGTTGGCACGCGCCTTTATGCTATCTGGCGGCAGTACCTCCAATCTAAATCAATTTGCGGATGCAAATAAAGTAGGCAGTTGGGCACAGGGCAGTATGGCCGCCATGGTCAACGCCGGCTATCTGCATGGAGATAACGGCAATCTGAGACCGACAGCATACATTACCAGAGCAGAGTTCGCTGCTATTATGTCCAATCTAGTGAGCAGCTATATCAAATCAGCTGGTATTGTGACCAGTGTGAACAAAGGTAATGTAGTCATCGGCACCGCTGGAGTGACCTTGTCCGGTGTGACAGTAGAAGGCGACCTGATTCTGGCTGATGGCATCGGGCTGGGTGATGTGACACTGGACAATGTCAAAGTAACGGGCCGTATCGTAGTGCGCGGCGGCGGTGATGTAAGCCTGACCGGTAACTCCAGCGCAAATACAGTCGCTGTAGCCAACCGCAACGGCAAGACCGCCCTTTCCGTAGAAAAAGGCACTTCTGTAAACAGCATTACCAGCAGCACCGCACTGAATGTAACAGGCTCCGGTAAAGTAGGCACTGTCACAGTGACTGCCGGTACCAGCAGCGTGGCAACACCAAACACTACAGTCAAAAATAATGGCGGTACTGTAACGGCTGCTGGTAAAGCAGTACCAAATGGCGCTACCGCTGTCATCAACAGCAACGCCACCAGTGCTACCGTTACAGGCAGCACTGCCGCATCCGGCGGCTCCAGCGGCTCCAGCAGTTCCAGCAGCTCATCCGGTGGAAGCTCTGGCGGAAGCAGCAGTACACAGGAAAAATCAGTCTATGCGCTGATGAATATTCCGTACGATGAGTTTTATGCAGCGGAAGTAAACGATGATATGACAGTAGATGCAGTGTCCTCCGCGACAAAAAATAAAACAAGAGCAGGGAACCTAGCCGGCGGTTCTTACCATGTGAATCCAGATGGAACCGATATCAGCGGTGTGACTTATCCTGTGAAGATGAGTAAATCTGTTTACCAAACGATACAAAACAAATACAAGCAGATACAGAACAGCGATTCTATTGACATTACTGTTAGTCTGCGAGGTAAAGAACAAACAACAACATACCAAGGCGCTGACAGCTTATTTGAAAATGAAAATTACGCTTATTACCTGCTGAATGATACGCCAGATGATTATAAAGAATTAACTATCGGCAATGATGGTACAATGTCCTTTGGCAAAGCGCAAGGCGCTGTAACAACTGTTCAAAATGCCAATGTGGAAGTTGCCACTAATCCACGTCATACTGACTATCAGCTAAACGTAGAAGGGCTGGATTTGGATGCGAGCAGCGATAAAGTATACGGTGTTGTATTGACCACAGCAGATGGCAAAAACTACGGGTTGCGCCATGTGGTAAATATCTGGCGGATTACAGAGCTGGGTTGGAATGCAGACGAAACCGGTTATGAAGATCTAGGCAGCAAGGATATCAGCAAAATCACATACTATACCAGCAAGGGCATTTATGAAGTGAATACAGATATAAATTTATCCCAAGACGCCGTATATGTATTGATGAATATTCCATATGATGAATTTTACACCGCAGCTGGAATACGCAACAATAATTTCGATTATGACGCAATCAGCAGTGCAACCAACAAAGTAGGAAATTACGGTAAAGCCGGTGGTGCATATCATGAAGCAGCAACAGCTGAACTCGCAGCAGACGGCACTGTAACAGCGGTGGGCGGAGCGAATGGAGCAAAACTAAAAGGTGTGATCTGGCCGGTAAAAGTAAGCAGTGTTTCAACTTTAGAAAACTTAGGCGGCACAAAGATCACCGATGAGACAAAGAAAACAGTGGCAACTGTAGGAAGAGGTCAGACAAGTTCCACCGATTTAGTCAGCTATGAAACACTGATGGAAGCGCCAACCTATTCCTACTATATGCTGTCGGGAGCACCAGCCAGCTATCTGGAACTGACGGTAAACGGCACAACAGCAATGTTTAAAGCAGGAGAAGAGGCAGCAGAAGAAAAAACGGAAATAGAAACAACAACTGCCTATGGCACTAACTGGGGCGATGTACAATTGGGTCTGGCAGCAGCTGATGAGGCATCGGATAAGATCATCAATGCAGTTGTGGTCACAGCAAAAGATGAAAATGGTGAGGAAACAAAGGTGGGCATGGTTCACCTGTATAATATCTGGTCTGCCAGTGATATTGCATGGCGTGCAGCCCAGACACCCGGCCTGGATGGGAAAACCATCACCAATATCCGGTATTATTGCAGTGTGAAAGATACAGACAATAGCGACAATGTAGCTCCTGCTTATGTGAATTATGTGTATGATTATCCGACCAATCTGGATATTTCAGCGATCTATACTGGTACAATGACAGCCACTTTCAAAGACAGCAATACCATTACCATAGCAGGTCTGCCGACAGACGCAGAGAATGTGAAAGCAAAGGTATACCACACAACAGGCGGAAGAAATCCGGTATATACCTATCTGACACCGCTGCAAGTAGATCCTTCTGATGATGATATTGATCCGATTACAGTAGATGTGGTAGACGGGGAAATCACTATTACACTGGGCTCTGTGACAAACGAGGCAGGAACAACGGTAGAATATGGCCAACCTGTACATGGAACGGAGTATACCATTGAATTGAGCAGTGACAACTGGATCATAAACAAGATTACAGCTGTTTATGAAGATGACAGTGTTGGAGGCATCAAGAAAACAGGAGAGGCAACGGTAGAATCGTTTGACTATACGGCAAAGGTAAAAGTGACTATTGATGAGGACGGAAAAATTGTCACTGTTATGGATAATGGCACAGAGCCGGGCAACAATAGCAGTTTCTGGACCAGCGCGAAAGGCATCTTTGAAAAATTAGTGGGCAAGACAGCATCAGAAGTAGATGCTGTAGATGCTGTCAGTGGCGCAACACTTAGCTCCAATGCAATCAAGGAAGCGGTGAAAAATGCGTTGAATTGACAGGGTGAGCAGTCGCTCAGCATGCCAGTCATCACAGTAGCACAGCGGGAAGCCTATGAATCGGCGGAGATTTCTGTCTCTGCCGATTCCGGCTGTCAGCTGTATTATACCATTGATGGCTCGGAGCCAACGGCTGAGAACACTGCCATAAATTCTAACACCCTGCACCTGGAGCCGACAGGCCAAGATGAGACAATTTTATTAAAGGTGATTGCCACCAAAGGCGATAAAAAATCAGAAGCAGCCAGCACTACACTCCCTTTCCGACGGGAACGTCAGGTAACGCTGCAGGTTAGTCGGGAAGCTGCCCGTTATGACAATGACGACAATGTCCTTGTCGCGGTCAATGCCGATGATGCAGAGATTTTATACACCATAGACTATCTGGACAACCAGAAACAGGGCACCATCCGGGATGTCAGAACGGGTATATCTATAACGGAAAACATTGGCCTGCCATTCAGTCAGTATGCAAATGGCGGCACACTGGTGCTGCAGGCAATCGCCATAGTAGATGGAGTGGTTGCCTCTCCAGCGGCTCGCTTAGACTTTGCTTTTGCCGCAAAAAATGATAATGCCTTTGTAGTGGACGGTATCAGCTATAGTCTGTTCGATGATGCTCTGCAGGCTATTGAAGATAGCACAGAAAATATTTTATATCTGCAAAAGGATGTGGAGCTGGGCAGTGATGTGTTGTTCCCCAACAAGGCCATCACCATCGCATCTACCGGCTCTGGCCTGCAATACCGTTTTCATGCAGACAGCATACAGCTACAGCAGGATATCACTTTCTGCAATCTGCAATATGATATCGGCAATCTGTATGCCAACGGGCACAATATAACGCTCACGGAGGATGTGACAGCACCTTTTTCGTTATTAGGACATCGTATATTTGCCGGCTGCCCTTATGCAGAAGGAGTACCGTTCATAACAACTGCAGAGTTGGTTGAGCTAACTATCGGCGGTAATGGCAACTACACTATTTACGGCAGCGGCGCAGTGGGCACAAGCCTTACAGGCAATGTCCGCATTACTGCCAACGGCATCACCGGCAAGGCGGCCCGGGCTATCTGGGGCAGTACAGTAAATGGTACCGTTGTCTTAAATGAAACAGAATTGAACGACAATATACAAGTAGAACTGGGGGGTGACGGTCAGTGAAAACAGATAATGCAAAAAACCATACAGAAAAAAGCTTGTGTACAACTATGTCCCGCCGCACCTTTTTAAAATCAGCAGCCTTTGGAGCGGCAGCCTTTACTGCAGCGGCAGCTATGGAACAGCCCTTGCTGGCCGCCACCGTAGGTCAGAGTGCAGCTGCCTTTGGCAATGGAGCCATTCAGTTCCATCCCGAAAGCTGCATCGGCTGTGGAAAATGCGTGGAAGCCTGTACCAGCCAGGGATTGAATGTGTTGGAACTGTTCGCGGGAAAATCCAGCAGTGATGACTTGAATGACTGTATTGGCTGTGGTCAGTGTACCAGGGTTTGTCCTGCCAGAGCGCTCACTGAACAGGATGGGCTTACAGCAGTGCAAACGGCGCTGAATTCCGACCGTACAATCGTCTGGCAATTCGCCCCCTCAGTACAGCACATTGCCGGCGAGCTTTTCGGCCTGCCATCCGGACAGGATGTATCGGCAAAGCTGGCGGCAGCAGTACACCTGCTGGGCGGTATTGCCTACCGTACTGATTGCGGAGCCGATTTTACCATTATGGAGGAAGCAGCAGAGTTGGTGGAACGGCTGCAGCATGGAGGCCCATTGCCGCTAATCACATCCTGCTGCCCCGGTTGGATCAATTATGCCCAGCAGAATCATCCTGATTTGATTGATCAAAATATTTCCAGCTGTAAATCGCCGATGGAAATGCTGGCGGCACTGGTAAAGCAGAAGCACACAGACTGCTATCATGTAGCGGTAATGCCCTGTACCGCAAAAAAAATAGAGGCAAGTCGCACCGTGATGCAGAATGCGGTAGATCAGGTGCTGACTGTTCGCGAGTTTGGTCGTCTGCTGGAAGCGAGACATATCAATCTAGCTGTACTGCAAGACGACAGCTTCGATGTACTGTTTGATGAAAACAGCGGCGCCGGACGCATTTTTGGCGTTACCGGCGGTGTGATGGAGGCTGCTTTGCGCACAGCTTATCAAATGCTGACGGGAAAACCGCTGCAGCAGGCAGAAATTTCTGCACTGCGAGGCAACGAAGGTGTGCGGACAGCCGAAGTGCAAATTCATAACCAGATTATTCGGGTGGCCATTGTCAATGGCATTGCCAATGCAGAAACCGTGTTGCCAAATATGCAGCAGTATCATTTCATTGAGGTAATGGCCTGCCCCGGTGGTTGTGCTGGAGGGGGCGGAACACCATCGGTAAGCGGTACAGTAATGGCCCGCCAGAATGGAATGTATGCCGCTGACCGCATCAGTAAAATACGCCGTTCCCATGAGAATACCGACGTACAAAAATGGTATGAAGAAAAATCACTACAGCCCGGTAGCGCAGATATTCTGCATGTGAAATACAAAACCAACTTATAACCCAATTTTCTGAAATATTTTCCGCCCTCAATATTTTTATAAATATATTTCAGGCCATCAAAGCATTTAACAAATTAAAAATATCCTTTTTCTCGTCATGAAATACCCCTATATCTCACCAAACAAAAAATGGCCCCATATCAGGCACACTCAAAATTGTGCCTGATATGGGGCTGTATTCTTACTTCATCTTTGCATTTCTAATTTCATTCTCTTTTTAAATATTCGGAATCTGCCAGTCAATCGGCGTTTTTCCCATCTGCTCCAACAGCGCGTTGGCACGGCTAAAAGGTTTGCTCCCGAAAAAGCCATTGTATGCTGACAACGGGCTGGGATGCACCGATTCAATAATATGATGCCGCGACGTGTCAATGTATTTTTTCTTGCTGCGGGCATTCCCACCCCACAAAATGAAAATCACCGGATCCTCCCGCTCATTCAACACTTGAATCACACGGTCGGTAAATATTTCCCAGCCAATTTTCTGATGAGAATTGGCTCTGTTAGCAATTACTGTAAGGGAAGTGTTCAGCAGCAAAACACCCTGGTCAGCCCAAGATTTCAAATATCCGTTGTTTGGGATATAGCAGCCCAAATCATCCTGCAGTTCTTTGTAAATATTGAGCAAAGACGGCGGTATTGCCACGCCAGGCTGTACAGAAAAACTCAGCCCATGGGCCTGCTGCGGACCGTGATAAGGGTCCTGTCCCAAAATCACGACCTTCACATCAGGATAATCCGTATAGTGCAATGCATTGAAAATGTCATACATATCAGGATAAATTGTTTTCGTTCTGTATTCCTCCGCCAGAAATTTACGCAATTTTTGATAATATTCCTTCTCAAATTCTTCGTTCAAATAGTTTGCCCAAGTGTTTTTTAAGATCTCTGCCATGTCCGTCCCTCCAGAACTTCCTTTGTGAATTGCAAGCCTTCGTTCATTTGAAATAACTATATCACAATTTTTCAGCTCTGTCATCCACAATAAAAATTTCTTGAGTTTCCACAGTTTTTATATGCGAAAAAAATCGCAAATGTTTCACGTGAAACATTTTAAGAAACGGTAACAAAAATTTTTGTATCCTCTAATTTCTGCCGAGAATGCGCAAGCAAGAAGTTCATTCCCAACCGTTTTCTTCGCTGCAGTTTGAAGATTACAGAATCATACAGCATAAAAATACACCTCTCTTCCATAACCCGCACCTGCCTGCCAGGAGAATACTTTACTTCGCCTGACAAAAGGAACGTTGTTCAAAGAAACGAGGTGTATTTTTTATCGGCAATTTTCCTACCGCATCTTCTCTTGAAGGCTCTGTTCAACTACAAATTTAATTTCTTTCTCATCAGCCATACCGTCGCGGCAAAGCAGACAATACATTGTACCACTGTAAAGGTTATATCAATCCACATCATTACATTATATATATTCCAGAAATCATAGGATGTAACGGTATGCATCAAATCAAGTCCAAACAGTTGGAAAAGCATTGTTTCAATTAAACTGAATCCCCAGTTCAACAAGAAAAACAGTACCACTGCAATCACCACACGATGCTTGTTGAACTGCTCCATTTGTGCGATCATGATACTCAAGTATACCAGCAATACAAAGGCTACCATATTACTGAAGCCGCTCAAGCCAGTGGAAATGATATATCCTAAAGGATGCCATTCCGCCCATGTATATTGTATCGCCTGCCAAACATCATGCCATTCCACTGTCATCCAATTAATATTTAACAACACACTGGGTGCTCCAATAATCACAGCAGACAAGCCCATTATAACGGTGCCGAACAAAATCCACAAAATCCCAGCCAGCAGCTTGCTGCTCAATAGCTGCACATGAGTAACTGGCAGTGTAAACATCAAATACCCTTCATCTCCAATCAGACTCTTGTTGAACCGCTGGATAACAATCATTGCCGTCAAAACCACAATCGCCACACATAAGCAGAAAAACAGTAAAAACACAAAGCCACTGAAGATCTCAGAATGTCTCGCATTTGTTGCTACATTTTCAAATATCCCTGTATTCGTATGAATCCAACTGGTTAGCGTAAAGCTGCATACGGCCGCCACCAACAATGTCCCGATATATAACGGCAATAACGTACGTGCCGATGCTTTCATCTCGTATTTCAATAATTTTCCTAGCATTTGAATACCTCCCGAAACAAACTATCAATGGATTTGCCATATTCAGCTCGAATATCATCTACTGCACCCTGCAGCACAATTCTACCATTTTGTAAAAATAACACTTCATCCAATACTTTTTCAATATCTGTAATCAAATGCGTAGAAATCAAAATAGAGCTATCCTCTGCATAATTTTTAAGAATCGTCTGCAGGATATAATCCCGTGCAGCCGGATCCACACCGGCAATAGGTTCGTCCAACACATACAGCTTTGCACGCCGCGCCATAATCAGTACCAGCTGTACCTTCTCTAGTGTCCCCTTGGATAGGGTTTTCAATCGCGCTGTCTTTTCAATATTCAGGCTTTGCAGCATATCTTCCGCCCGTTTGCGGTCAAAATCAGCATAAAAATCCTCAAACAGCTTGAATGCATCTTCTACCTTCATCCAATCACTAAGATAATTGCGGTCGGGCAGATAAGAAATTATTTTTTTGCTGGCAACACCGGGCGCCTGCCCCTCTATACGCACCGCCCCTGATGTGGGCTGCAGCAAATCATTTATAATTTTAATCGTTGTAGATTTTCCGCTGCCATTGGGTCCCAGCAAGCCATAAATCTTCCCCGGCTCTATGGTAAAGCTCACATCATCCAGCACTTTTTTGCTGCCATAGTTCTTCGTCACAAGTTCAAACTCCACTAATGCTGCCATCTTCAACCAACTCCTCAAAATAACTGTCTAACAATTCTTTTATTTCTCTTTTCCCATAGCCCAACTGCTGCAATTTTTCAAATAGCTCGCTGATACGCATATCTGCCAGTTCCTTGCGTAATTTCCCGATGAGCTCTGTGTCTTCCGTCACATATCGGCCGGTGGTACGCACCGTATATACCAGCTTCTCCCATTCCAGCTGGCTCAACGCTTTCTGCATCGTATTGGGATTGACACCGTACTCTACAGCCAAATCCCGCACCGACGGTAGCTTATCACCGGATTTTAGTCGCCCCGACACTATTTGTAGCTTGATCATATCGATCAGTTGCAAATAAATCGGTGTATTGGCCTCGAATTCCATGCGAAACACCTCTTTTTGTTATATTGTACTACTACACTAATACAATATAACAATTACCTCTATTTGTCAAGCAAAAACAAGAAAAAATATTCGATTTGTGTGGAGACTACCATATCATGTCATAACATTACCAAAACATATACTATGCCATGTATATTTCTATATAAAAAAGCCGCCATGCATATCACACACTTCACATGGCGGCTTTCACTACACTAATTCTGGTTTACGACCAGACGATAATCTTTTCCATCCCGATTCACAATTAACACTACATTTCCTGTCAATAAGTCCACATAACTAAATGACATTTTTCGCTCTACTGATTGTTCTTCCACTCGTACCACAAACAGATTAGAGTATGTACCCTCCAAAACACCGGAGCGCTCGATATACCGACGCCGGCCGCTATTTGCTTTCAGCTTTACATCACTGCCTACAAACTGAGATAATGCCTCCTGTACTTTGGAAACTTTCTTTTTGCCTGACAAGTGTATCACCCTCTTCAAAAATATAATCACTCTGCTTTTGTTTTATATTATAGCGAATAAATAGGATTTTGTCAAACGTAAAATATATAATTATACATAGTATATCTATATGTGTCAATATGTTTTTATAATATTTTTTGAAAATTATACTAAATTGCAATATCAAATAGAACAGAAAGAAAATATTCAGAAAATGAACGGAAACCAAAGATTTTTACGTAACAAACAGAAATAAATTGAGACAAATATAATTTGGAGTAGTGCTGACTTTGCTGTACAAAAATAAAAACAGGGATATAAATTTCTTTCAGAATAATGTATAATGAAAAAAATATTTCACAAAACAACGCATTTATATTACAGAATAAAAATTCATTTTTCAGATTTCGAAACGGAGGATACAACCTATGAAACGAATATTTGCGATCATCCTGACTTGTGCTATGCTGTTCTGGTGTCTGCCCAGCACGGCTTTGGCCATGCAAATCTTTGTAAAAACTCTCACAGGCAAGCATATTACTCTGGAGGTGGAGCCTACAGACCGCATTGAAGATGTAAAAGTAAAAATTCAAGACAAAGAGGGGCTCGCCCCAAACCAATTTACACTTATTTTCGCGGGAATGGAACTCCAAGACGGCAATACACTTCAGGATTACAGTATCCAAAAGGATTCCACACTGCACTTGATTTCGATAGATAAACCGGTTTCCGGCAATTTTGGAGACAACGGTGCATTCCTGTGGACGCTCTCTACAGACGGCACCCTTCTCATTACAGGAACAGGGGTCATGCCTGACTTAGAAATCAACACACAGCCCTGGAAAAATTATCGAATGTATATTACCCAAGTAATTCTGGCAGACGGTGTGACTTCTATCGGAAATAGTGCGTTTAAGGACTGCACAAATCTTGTCCAGACTGAACTGCCCGACAGCTTGGCTTCCATTGGGCAAAGCGCTTTTGAGAACTGCGCCAAGCTGACATTGACAAACCTCCCTGATGCTGTAACCTCAATCAAAGGTTGGACTTTTGCAAATTGTACAAATCTAGCGCTGACAGAACTCCCCGATGGGATACTGTCCATTGAGCAATACGCATTTTCCGGATGTACCGAGCTTGCATTGACCAAGCTGCCTGACAGCCTAACATCTATTGGGAACTATACATTTAATAGTTGTATCAAACTGGCAATCACAGAAATTCCTGCTGCTTTGAATTCTATCGGAGACAATGGCTTTGGAAATTGTCGAAGTCTGCATGAGTTGGCCTTCACCAGGGACCCAGCACCGACATTGGGTACAAATGTATTTACAGACTGCAGCAATCTAACGCTCCGTATTCCTGACGGAGCGTCCGGCTATGACAGCGCTAACTGGCCTGTAGATTTGTTTGGACATGACGTGATTGTACCGGCAGAAACCGGCGGTACCGCTTCTGCTTCTCCTGCATTCGCAAAGAACGGCGCACAAATCACAATATCACAAGAGGCAGACAGCGGATATCATTTTACAGGATGGAACGTCATTTCCGGTGATGTGACCATCGACAACAACCAATTCACTATGCCTACACAAGCTGTCACTATTATGGCAAAGTTTGAGCCAAACCCAGCCCATCCTGTGACAGTAAACGGCGGTATCGGCAGCGGAGACTATGCAGAGGGCGCTACTGTTGCTATCACAGCCACCATACCCAGTGGCCAGCGGTTCACCCAATGGAGCGTAAATGAAGGAAATGCAGTACTGGTTGAGCCAACCAACGCAACCACTACATTCGTTATGCCCGCACAGGCTGTCACTGTCACAGCCAATTTCCAGAGCAGTTCTGGCGGCAGTGCATCATCCGGCGGAAACGGCGGCTACACCCCACCATCTTATCCGCCTACAGTGGAACAGCCTGCTGAGGGTGGCACCATAGTCGTGACACCGTTCAAACCTAATATGGGCGATCTTGTGACCATCACACCCAAACCGGAAAACGGCTATCAGGTTGATAAAATCATGATCACCGGACAGAACGGCAAAACATTGGAGGTAAAGAAAAATCCCGACGGCACTTTTTCCTTTACGCAGCCCGCCAATACAGTAAACATTGAAGTCAGCTATAAACCTATAGAAACAACATGGCGCAATCCCTTTACCGATGTTTCTCAAAATGCCTGGTACTATGACGCGGTAAAATATGCCGTACAGCACAAACTTTTTTGTGGTATTTCCGATACAGCTTTCAGCCCCGACAGCACTATGACACGGGGCATGCTGACAACCGTGCTGTATCGGATGGCGGGAGAACCAAATATTGAAAATGAAATTTGGGGTTATCCCTTCGCGGATGTAAACGCAGAAGCCTACTACGGTACAGCAATCTATTGGGCACGTCTGAACGGGATTGCCAACGGCTACTGCGACGAGAAATTCGGCCCTGATGACCCCATCACCCGCGAACAGCTTGCCGTCATTCTCTACAATTATTCCGGCTCACCGACTTCCCCGCAAACCCTTGAAGGATTTACAGACACGGACAAAATCAGCAGCTACGCTCTGAATGCCCTGTGCTGGACAGTAAAACAGGGTATCCTGCAGGGCAAAGGTGACGGCGTACTCGACCCTGCAGGTCAAGCTACCCGTGCTGAAGTCGCTGCCATACTACAACGGTTTTGCCAAATATCAAAAATGTAAAATCGCGATGTTTTTACAAAGGGAATGGCATATCCCAATGTCATGCCATTCCCTTAAACCGTTTATTCTCTTATGCTATATCACTTCAAAAGGAGGTTCTTCCCATGATTACAATCTTTAACCGTCAAACACTGCTTACTACCTTCAACTTTGACCAGTATCATCAAATTTTACAGCAGTTGAGTCAGGCCAAGATTCCCTACCGCGTCAGTGCCCGCGATTTGGATATCAATCGCCATCGCAAGGGAATGGTTGGCATACAAACCGATTTACAACTGAAGAAATACACCGTACAGTATCGTGTCTATGTTCACAAAAAAGACTATGACCAAACAGTTACCTGTATGCGCAAGGTACAGAGCACCCCTTGAGCACTCTCACCAGACAAGATATAAATTTCCAGTCAAAAACACCCTAATATAAATTTTGCATCTGACAGCATACCGTTGCTTTTTTCCCTAAGAAGCTCAACAGCCGCCAGATGCAATAAATTTTTCTTAATTATAGAGACTTGGGATAACCAATCCGCAGTCTCTCTTTTGTTTCAATTCCACCCACATCATCCGCACCAGTAATTGAAAGCAAACATTTCAAACAAACGTCTTCATAAAATGCTCTATAAAACTGTTAATCGGTAACGTTTCTTTATTTACGAAAAAACTAATGGTGGCACAAGGTTTTTCTGTTATCTCCAGAACAGCAATATCATTAAACATATCTTTATAAAGAGATTCTTCCCACATAAAACTTTCAAAAGTAATTCCCACCCCTACATTGTGTTTAACCGCATCAAACCATGCTGCCTTAGAAGTAGTATATAGACTTACTTTATGCATAGTTTCCCCGAAAAACAGCGACTCAAAACTGGCTGCAATATTGTTTCTTCCTGGCGAAAAACGCACACATGGATATGTTGCTATTTTATTTAAACAAACTTCTTTCTGTTTCGCCAATGGTGAATCATAAGAACAGCAAAGGTAGAACTTCCCCAAACTATTTGGTACTGGTATTTCCTTTAATGTCTTTAAAAAGTCCCAAAATGGCCCAGATAATTGTTCTCCAACTGGAACCATCGTTAAAATGACACCTACTTTTTTCATATCACTTTCTATCTCTTCTACCAAATAATTGTTTATGTCACGTACCTCTATCTTCACATTCAAATTTTGATGAGAAAAAGAATTAATAATTGTATTCAAAATTGTTTCGCTAAGCGGTGTGCATGTATATAAGAGCAATGTCCCACGCAATTCCTGTTTTCTTCTTTCTACATTGCCACCTAGTAACTGTAACGTCCCCACATATTTTTCAAGTATTTCTTGTGCCATTTCCTTAAATATAACACCTTCTTTTGTAAAACGAATTCCCCTGGAATGCCGTTCAACCAAATCAACTCCGATTTCTGCTTCAATATTCTTTATAGAACGACTTAAGGACTGCGGTGTGAGATGCAACTCATTACACGCACCACTAATAGAGCCATATTCCGATAACTTTACAATTTGTTCCAGTTGATCTATTCGCATATCAATTTCTCCCTTGTCTGATATGTATCTATTAAACAATAGTATATATTAAAGTATTATATTTTTCAAATATCAAAACATTAGCCCCATTAATATTACCCGATAATCTTAATTAAAGTCATCTGCTGTACATCTTTGCTGAAGCAACCATATTGCTTAACAATAGTAGTGATATTCTTTTTATAAAAGATAATTTAAAATATGAGTATAGATCAATACTTATAATATAAAATTATTATTTTTTATATTGTAATAAATTGATTTTTAGAATGTTATGTTGGCCAACACATTCTATTTATTTTAGTTACATCATTTTTCTTATAATTTTGTTAAATAATTCAAGGAGGAAATATAATGTCTGAAAACAAAAAAATCATTCCTAAAACTCCTGATGTAGTAGATTTTGAAGAAAATGGAATTACTGTTCTTAATAACATAATCTATGGTTATACAGAAGACTGTGACCTCCGGGCCGATTGTTTTTGGGATGACGCTAATCAAGAAACGAAACCACTTATTATTTGGATCCATGCAGGTGGGCTCACTGAATTAACCAGTACCCGTAAAACTCGTCCAGAATCAGCATTTTATCAATTAGTTAAAAAGGGATACTTCGTTGCCAGTATTGACTATCGCCTAGCCCAAGTTAGACCATTTCCAGCCGCACTTGAGGATTGCAAATGTGCAGTACGTTATTTTAGAAGTCATGCTGCCAAATATAATATTGATCCAAACCGAATTGGCGTATGGGGAGGATCTGTTGGCGGTCAAATGGCAGGTTTGCTTGCAGTGCAAGGCGGAATTGCAGAATATGAAAATAAAGGCGGCTGGAATGATGTTTCCAGCGATATACAAGCTGCCGTATCCTGGTATGGAGGATTGAGCTTCAAAACATTTATCGAGTTACGCAAAGACACCTGTGAAGAACAAGAAAGAGGATTTGCCTCTTTTCGCGACCGTTTTCAATTCACATATGGTGGAACAATTGAAGAAAAACAAGATTTAATCGAAAAAATCGACCCTATGAGCTACGTCACAAGAAAATTTGCCCCTATGTTAGCAATGTGTAGTGATAGTGACCCGCGCATTGGTGAAGATGTTAGTAAAAAATTCTGTGAGATAGCCTGCCAGAACGGTAATAATATTATCTATAGCACTGCGCCTGGACAAGGTCATGGATTTTTCAAAGGAGAAGAATTTTACGAACAAGTATATAACCACTTCGATCAATATTTAAAATGAGTTAGGAGGGACAAACAATGTCTAGTTTACTTCAAAATAAAACAAACATAAAAACTATCATCGGTTGGGTAATCAGTATTTGTATTCCTTTAATTCTTTTTTTAATCCCTTGTACAGAAAGTTATACCTACGAAATAAAAATGTTTTTCGTAATTACTGTTTTCTTTATCTTATGTATGGTTTTCGATAATTTAAACACTGCATATATTGGGATATTAATGCCTGTCTGTTACGTTGTTTTCGCAGTTTGTAAGCCAGCCATCGCTTTTCAATCTTGGAGTAATCATGTCGTTTGGATGGCTTTAGGCAGCTTCATGTTTGCTGATATGATGATGAAATCTGGTTTCGCAAAACGTTTAGTTTATAAAATGCTTTCTTATACTGGAGGATCTTACCGTGGGATTTTGATTGGTGTCGGTATAGCGGGTATCATTCTTTCCCTGGTAATGTCCGGGAGAGTTCAGTATATACTAGCCCCTTTATGTTATAGTCTGATTTTAGCATTAGGCTTAGAAAGATCCAAAGCGGCAGTTGGTATTTTACTTACTTCTGCTTCTATTTGCTGCGATGCCAACTCTTTCTTATACTCTAATGTCGTTGCAAATTTAGAAGAAGTTGGGGCTAGCGTATCTGGTGGTGCTTCTCTTCCTTGGATAGGCTATATTACCAATAATGTTCCTATGATATTTTATGCATTCTTAATTATTTGGCTCTATTCTATCATGTTTAAACCAGAAGAACCAATAAAAGGGAAAGATTATTTCCGTGAAGAATATGCAAAATTGGGACGTATGGACTCTGGTGAATTCAAAACTCTGACTATTTGTTTGATTTTATTATTTTCTTTATTGTCCTTCGGACATTTACATCGTATCCAAATTGGTTGGTGTTTCATCCTTTGCGGCTGTTTGTTCTTTGCACCTGGAATCAATGTTGGTGATAAAGAAGATCTGAAGAAATTGAACTACGGGTTTGTTATTTTTATCGCATCATGTTTCACGATTGGCAATGTAACTAGCGAACTGGGATTAGGTCAAATTTGCGCCGACCTTCTACTCCCGCTAGTAGATGGTAAAAGCGCTGTCTTTA
Organism: uncultured Peptococcaceae bacterium; assembly: GCA_910585405.1. GTDB lineage: Bacteria > Bacillota > Peptococcia > Peptococcales > Peptococcaceae > UBA7185. The sequence goes on from CAJUDO010000002.1 coordinate 173,897, forward strand.
CACTGATGGTTATGTGGGTATTTACTATTATTTTAAATGCTGTTATGACCCCTGTAGCAATTATTGCTGCAATGACAATTCCTTTTACAGTTGTTGTCATGAATCTTGGTATAAATCCTGATGCACTGTATCTAATAATGTTGTCTGGTTTTAACTTATTATTCTTCCCATATGAATCTGGTAACTATCTACTACATTACAGTTATGGTTGCATGACAATGAAAGACTTTATGAAAGGTATGTATATCAAAATGGCAATTACCGCTGTCTTTCTCATTGTAGTCCTGATTCCATATTGGAAGTTGGTCGGATTCCTGTTCATCTAGAAAAACCAAACTCTGTATTTTATTTAAAGAAAGCATACTTACATATTAGTATGCTTTCTTTAAACCTAACTTTATTTTTGGAGATGATCAAAATGAAAGATTTTGAAACAACTCGTTGGCCTATTGTTCTTTTTGGAGAGGGAAAATCTTTGGAAACCGGTAAAAGATTCTCTAAATGGGGAGTAAAAAATGTCTTAGCTGTATATGGTAGTACTGTTTATTCAAATGGATTAGTTGACCCTATTTTAGAATCAATTAAAGCAGAAGGTATTAATGTCTACTCCTTTGTACGCATTGCTACTGAAGTACCTGATTATCTAATTGAAGACATTGCAAAAGCAGCTCTTACCTGTTCTGCTGACGGGATACTTGCTATCGGTGGCGGGAGCACAATGGATGCTGTAAAATATGCTTCCGCTTATATGTATAGTGAAATGCTCCCCATGTCTGATTATCTTTATCAAGCTCCTGTTTTCAACTTTCCGCCTAGTGGAAGACCTAAACTAATTTTTATACCAACTACAGCTGGAAGTGGTGCTGAAATGACTTCAGCCGGGCCTGTTTTTAATTCAAAAACACAACGCAAATCTCTATACAAATATTTTCCTCCTGTGCCAGCAGATTTGGCTATCTTGGATCCTTACTTAACCTTAAAATTGTCACCTTACTTAACCATTACCACCGCTATGGATGCGTTGGCACATGCAATAGAATCTATGACAAGTCAAACACGTAGTATCCGTTCTGATATGATTTGCGGACAGGCAATAGAACTTATTGCCAATAATTTGTTCACCGTCATGAACGATCCCGCAGATATAAACGCTCGTGGAGCTATGCTCATTGCCGCCAATCTGGCCATCGGCGTAGAAAGTAAACGGCATATTGGACATGCTATCACTGAAGGTCTCGGTAGTGTTTATCATATTCCACACGGACATTGTTGCGCTTTAGCGCTACCGCCAACATTACGCTATATTGCAAAAGTTGACGAGCTAAGTCAACCATTACATCTCATTGCAGAAAAAATGAATTTGCCAAAAACAGAATTTCCGGGACTTACTATCGCAAAAGAAATCGAATTACTTAACAAAAAATTTGAAATCGCATTATCACTTAAAGAACTTAGTATTGCATACAATGAGGCGGATATTTCCAATTGTGCCGCGATTATTGCTGCAGATAAACCCCATTTATCTATGAGTGTACGACCAATGAATTATGCAGAAGCCTATCAGATTATGCAAGAAATCTATCATGGTAGTTAAATCGTTATTTCACATTTATTTTCTATTCTTTAACAACTTAGTGAAGCCATTTTTCTTAATATGGAGACTTGGGATAGCCAATCCGCAGTCTCCCTTTTGTTTCAATTCCCCCCACACCATCCGCACCGGTCACTGTATCGTTGAGCGCAGTTTTTACATCCACCATCTGATTAAACGGTGTGAATGCCACCTTTTCCGCAATAAACACCGGGTCATATGCATGAATCAACACACGGCGCGGCGATGACGCAAAGTTGGCGCCGGCACGAATCAATGATTCATAATGGGACTGACAGGCGCCGGCAAAGATAATCAAGTCATCGCGTCCTGCTTCAAATTCACGAGCTTTTCGCACTGCTCTCCAGAAATGACGGGAATTGCGGTAACTATCCAGATTAGCGAACCCCTTCTTTCCCTTCAGCAATCCATCATGCCCTGTTAAAATGAGAATATCCGGCGTATACTCCATCAATAAATCCTTCACGCGATCAGCCTGCTCGCACTCCGGTATATAAAATCCCGTCGCGCGAATATTCAGCTGCTTATAGGTAGACAGGCACAAATCCAGATATTCTTTGTCCCCATCTATATGCAGCACCGTACCGGGAATCTCAAACACTTCCAGCTGATTACATTCGTTCTTTTTATAGCTAATTTTAGCCCGCGACAGAAAATCCCCTACTGTATCTTTGCGGCGGCGTTCTATGCCCCGCATCAAATCGCTGCTGCGCTTCAAATATACTTGCCGGTAGCGATTTATCTCCTGCGCAGTGGGCACAGTCAAATCCTCCAACGGCGCATCGGCGCACAACCGCAAATCCACGCCTTTTAGCAACGCAATCTTTTTTCCACCCTGTACTTGCAAAGCCTCCACACGAAACAACACATCCTTTTGATGAGAAACTCTGGTCACAAAATCTCCCACCTGCAATCGCTCATTCATAACAGCACAACACCTCAGCTTTTCCAGAATACTATAGCCTATGCGCAGAAAAACAGCGCTGTGCATCACAGCGCTTTCGAAAGCAAATCAATATAAAACACAACTATCAAACAAGCTGCTTTATGTTGCTGTCTTTCAACTTTTCGACCAGGCATTCTGAAAAAAATTATCTCTTGGCAGAATGTTTATCAAATCGCGTCAGAAACACACCGGCGCAGAGCGCAGTAAAGGGAGCTACCGTCACCAACCCAAAGGAGCCAATCACCGTATGCAGCAATTCCGCCGCCACATATTTATAATTGAGAATATTGGACATGGGCGTTCCTTGAGCCATAAATACCATCAGCAAGGCAACATACCCGCCCGAATAGGCAAACAACAGCGTCGTGGTCATGGTTCCCATCGCGGCCCGTCCTACATTCATACCAGAACGAACTGCGTCCCGCCAGCTGATATCAGGACGCTTTTCCACCACCTCATAGACGGCGGAAGTGATATCCACGGACAAATCCATAATAGCGCCGGAGGCACCTATAAAGACAGACGCCATAAAAATCTGCGTCAGGCTTAAACCTTGGTAGCCTGCGTACAGTAAACTTTCAGAATAAGCCATAACCGCCCCGTGAATTTGAAAAAGATTTGTAAAGATGCTTCCCATCACACAGGTAACAAGAATACCCAATGAAGAGCCAGATACAGCGGCGGCACAACGCCGGTCAAAACCATACACCAGCGCAATAATCAACACCGTCAGCACTAGAGTAATCACCAATCCTACCCAAATAGGATTCCAACCTTTCAGATATAATGGGACAAGCACTTTCCAAATCATCAGCACTGTCAAAACGAAAGACAGAACTGCCCGCAAACCGGTCCACCCAGCAAACACAAGCAACAGCACAACAAACAACGCTGCCAGCAGCAATTCCCAAGGAGCACGATAGTGGTCAATCATGGAAATAGTGAGAATTTCATCTCCCTGATAGTTAATGCGCACCAGGGCCGTATCGCCAACAGAAAATATTTTGTCCTGCTCCAATGAACCATTGAGCGGATTGTGTCCTTCTGCAATTTGCCCATGAAAGGGGCCTCCCAGAATCTCCAACTGGCACCGTTGTTCCCCTGAACGTACCAAGCCAGTATCAATCACAGTGGACTCATCAGAGGACAACACCTTCGCGGGCCTGATGTCTGATTCTTGAAAGACCATTCCGCTTTCAAAGCCTGTAGGCAATGCCAACAGCACGATAATTATCAAAAGTCCGACTAAAGCCGGAGCATAATAACGTATCAACGATTTTTTAGTCTGCATCATGATACGGACTCCTTTTTCAATATACTAAAATTCAAGACCGCTTTCACCAATCAGCGAAAACGGTCCCAGGGGAATGAACTATGCTGTCACTTAACACCCAACATTGCTGCAAGCTTGGCATATATCTCTGTATTGTCATAATATCCGCCGAACTGTTCTGCATTTATGCCATCGGCAAACATGGCTACCGGCAAACCTGTATGACTGTAAGAGGTGAAAGAAACGCCGGATTTATTGTTCAAAATATGAGTAGTCGTTACTGTCAATGGCTCATAGGTACCGTAAGCCACATATTCTTCTTGTTCGGCCATACCGGTATCCTTCCCATTTACACTTTTTTCATAAGCAGTTTTCAGCAAACCTTTTTCATAATCCGTCAGTACCAATTTATCTCCCGTTGACCCGCTGGCCTTTAAACCGAACAATTTTTCAATGTCGGAGAGAACTACATCGAAAGAAGTCTTATTTTTCTTGTAGACAGAAACATAGTCACTGTCAAACTTAGCAAATGAAATTTTCTGACTATCCAATAATGAGAGATACGTATCATAGTCTGTTCCTGCAAAACCAATGGTCAAACCGCCAGTTTCGTGGTCACCGGTGACCAGAATGAGCGTTTCATCTGCGTGCTCCTTGGCAAAATCAATTGCCACCTGTACCGCATCCGCCAAAGCCAGAGTGTCATGGATTGTCGAGGCAGCGTCATTGGCGTGGCAAGCCCAGTCAATCTTACCGCCCTCGCACATGAGGAAAAATCCTTTGTCGTTATCCAAAACTTCAATGCCCTTTTTTACATAGCTGGCCAGAGACCGCATATTTTCATTTCTGTCCAAATCATAAGCCATAGCAGAACTGTCCGCCAAATTCTCATCAATCATGATAACAGGTCCGTCTGTAACCTTTTCTGCTTCGGCCTTCGTTTTTACTACATCATATCCCGCTTTTTCCGCCAGCGTGTACAAATTCGTCTTATCATTGTCGGAGCCTGTAGGTTTCAGCAGACCGCCGCCGGCAAAATATTCAAAACCCGAATCAATCAACTCCAAGCCAATCTCATAATAGCTCGAGCGGCTGGCCTGATGCGCATAAAACGCTGCGGGAGTAGCGTGGTTCAGATTCACGGAAGAAATCACACCTACCTTCATGCCCAATTGTTCATGTACCTTTTCAGTGATTGTTTCATAAGAAACGGTCGCCGTTTCATCTACGTTGATAGAACCAGAATAAGTCTTATGTCCGGTAGAAATAGATGTGGCGGTGGATGCTGAATCGGGGGCGAAGCTGTTGGAATCATAAGTCACAACAGAGCCCACCGTTTCAAAATCCATAAAATTCAGTGCCACCGGACCGTCCAGCACTGCACCCTGGTTGTCATCCAGGCTGGGAACGGCCTGCATATAGTCACTGTCGGCAATTGCGCCTAAGTAATCTGCGGCGGATTGGAACTGGGGGTAGCTCATACCGTCGCCAATGAACAGGAACACATACTTAGGCGCTTTGACCTGCATAGGGGCACTCTGACCAGAAAGGGACTTCACTGCAGTTCCCCCGCCCGACCCGCCAACCATTGCTACAGGACCGGAACAGCCGGTGAACAAAGTGGCTGTCAATGCCACTGTTAAAACAACAGATAAGATCTTTTTCATAGAAACTTGTCTCCTCCAAAAAGTTATTTTGTCCGTTCAGGACAAAATTATCATAACTTTCCAATGTAAGATTTGTTACCATGATATTGAAAAATCCATGTAAAGCTTAATCCTTATTAAGAATAAAAGCGTGCCGACGCTTGTACGCAGAAAAACAGCGCTGTGCATCACAGCGCCGTCGTAAACAAATCATATGCCAATCTAATAAAAAGCAAACATAACACAAAAATCATCACCGGCCGAATAAATTTCGCTCCGTTTTTGATGGCCAAACCGCTGCCCACCCAATTGCCCATTATGGAGAAAACTGTGGCGGGAATGGCTACCGCGTAATAAATCTGTCCTGCGCCAATAAACATGAGCAGCGCAGCTATATTGGTGGTCAGGTTGACGATTTTGGTATTGCCGCAAGCACGCTTGAGGTCAAACCCCAATACCGTCGTGAACGCAAGAATCAAAAAAGTCCCTGTTCCCGGACCAAAAAAACCGTCATACATCCCAATCAATAAACCCGTCGCCATCATGCCCAGAAAGATGCGGCTGCGGGAAAACTGTTCAAAACGACTTTCCTTGTCCAGCCGCTGTCGGTTGAACAGTACAAACACCGCCACACAGGGCAGGAGCACCATCATGACCACGCGTAGATAATAATCGCTGATATGCAGCGCCAACTGTGCGCCGATACAAGACCCCACAAAGGCAAACACTGCCGTTCGCAAGGCAATTTGCAAATGCAGACTGCCTTCTTTCAAAAATCTCCCCGTCGCAATGGCTGTCCCCACCGCAGCCGATAATTTATTGGAGCCGATAGCCATATGCGCCGGCATTCCCGTAAGCAAATAAGCCGGCAGAGAAATCAATCCCCCTCCTCCGGCAATGGCGTCTACAAAGGACGCAAAAAACACCAGTGGACAAACCACCAGCAACATTTCCAACAATGACACCCACTTCAACCTCTTTCCTTAAAACAATATCGTCTACAACTACCGTGCTATGCTCAATCTGCTCACAGTGTTTCTGTGTCGAAAAGCAACGTCACCGGCCCATCATTGATCGACGCCACTTTCATGTCCGCGCCAAATTCACCGTGCTCCACCTGAAACCCCCGTGCGCGGCATTCCTCCATAAATCGCTCATACAACGGTATAGCCAGCGCAGGCTTCGCGGCTCCGCTAAAACCTGGTCTGCGGCTTTTCAAATCGGCATATAGCGTGAACTGAGATACAACTAGCAGCGCACCGCCCACTGCATCCAGGTTGAGATTCATTTTACCCCCATCATCCTCAAACACCCGCACGCCGCACACCTTGTCCGCCAAACGTACAGCCTCTGCCTCAGTATCCTCCGGCCCAATCCCCAGCAATACCAAAAACCCCTGTCCGATTTTTCCTATCACCTGTCCCTCAATGGTCACCGATGCTTCTGTTACCCGCGTTACAACTGCTTTCATGTTTCTTTCTCCTTTTCCTCCGCAGCGACTCTGCAAATCATATTTTTCTGCATAACAGTATACTGAAAAATACTTTCGCTGACAAGTTTCTCTTTGCACTTGTAATATTTTTTGCTACACTTTGCCCTATCCGTTTCTATTTTTTGCTACCCTTCGCCCGTCCTGCCCAATAGGGACACCTGCTTGACTGTCTCTCGCGTTGTGGACTGCGTCCACCGCTTCGAGAGCACTCTGCGCAGCTGTTCATATTGACGCAGAATTTTGGCGAAGGTAGCGGGAGAGTGAAGACCATAAAACGGTAGTAAGTGCCCTGTGGCACAGGTTGGCAAAAACATCTCGCCCCGCGCTGTAGCTGACGCGACACGCCCGGCACAAAAAATATGTTTCATATTTTGAGAGTCAACCAACCCTTTTTGATTTTCTCTGCAATTTTTCTTTTTGTCTGCGAAAAAGTCAGTGTTCTTTCCTTTGTGTTTTTCATATTTTATAAGAGGGAGGGATGATCATGATTGCTGCTGTAATTCCGGCTTATAACGAAGAAGATTCCATCGGACACGTCTTAGACGCCCTTGCCCACCTGTTTACACTGGACACTGTGATTCCTGTATTAAACGGCTGCACCGATCACACCCGTCAAGTGGTATTGCAGCATGCCTTAGCAAACAGAGTGGCGCTTATCGAATATCCGTTGCCTTTAGGTATTGACGTCCCGCGCAGTTGGGGCGCAAAATGCGCCTTTGCTCTGGGAGCACAAGCGGTTTTATTTGTAGACGGTGATTTTCGGGGAGATTTCTCCTCCTGTCTGCAAGACCTTCTCTGCGCCGTCGTACATAAGGACTGCGATTTGGCTCTTACCAACTGTTACCCCTATATCGGCTATCGCTCAGAAACTGCCAAAGCTGTGTTGTATTACCGAGAACAATTGAACCGCAAATTAGGCTTGTTTTCTTCCGTCGGTCTGGCCACGCCATCTCACGGTCCCCACTGCGTATCTCGTCGCCTCTTGGAAACAGTAGGCTTTGACTGTTTGTCCACACCACCGCTGATGCTGGCTAAAGCTGCAGAATCCCACCTCAATATCCGTGTGGCAGCACGGCTTGACGACACCCAATGGACATCAGCCCAGCGCGGTGATTTGCATAATCAAAAAATCGCCGATACCATTATCGGCGATTGCATTGCTGCAAGACAATATTTCTGTCATCAACCTATTACTCGAGAAGAAAACGGCATTGTCTATCTGGGATATCGGAAAAAATGAAAACAGATAAACAGGAAAAATTTTCTTAGTAAAACTCATAAAGAAAATACCAAAACAAAAACCTGAGCAAATGTTTCACATAACACATTTTTGCTCAGGTTTCCTTTTGTTTATATCCATTTCATTTTAAACGATACAGAAAACTTTCTTCTGATTGAGCAGTTATAAATCTGCATCTTTCCGCGTATGGTTCATACATAACTAAAAGAATTTTTGCAACAGTATTGTGCACTGATTGTACACACAAGCAAACTTGAGAACAACACAGCCATACGAAAGCAATGCATACGTCGCTGCTACATGCCGAAAACATGATTCCCTATCTGTGTTTCAATGCTTCTACTCCAAATCCACTTACTTGTCGCAGTAACAGGATTCCAGTAATACAGGCAACCGTCAGTAGGGTCATTTCCCTGCATAGCTTCTAATGCTGCTTCATAAGCAGTACGATTGGGCTGTAGATAATACTGGCCGTCATTTACACAGGTGAAGGCATTTTTCTGAAATACAACGCCGTACATGGTATCAGGAAACCCATCATCTTCAATACGGTTTAACACCACAGCGGCTACTGCCACCTGTCCATCGTAAACTTCACCCCGCGCTTCTCCGTATACTACCTGCGCCAGCATATCCCATTCAGCCTGGGTATAGGTACGCTGATAAGCGCCACCTCGAGATGAGGTCACACGAGTAGTATAACCGTCACTGTAGGCACGGGTTTCTGCGGGAATTTTTAATACGCTTCCCACTTTAATGACATCGCTGCTTAAACCGTTCAGCTTTTTTATATCGCTGACACTACAGCCATAACGCTGTGCCAACACATACAGCGATTCCCCGCTGCTGACCCGATGTGTTGCATAATTTTCGGGAATCTGCAACGTTTGACCTACCAATATTTTTTCACTTTGCAGGCCATTTACTTGTTTCAGTTCTTCCACGGTAATCTTATGGCTGCTGGCGATGCTGTACAGGGAATCGCCTGCTTTCACTTTGTAAGTGTCGGCAAGAGCTGTCCCGCCACCAGCCATAAGGCTACAGCAAAGAGATAATGCTGTGACTACCGTCAAGGTTTTCAGTTTTTTCATTTGCTTTCCTCCTTGTTTTCGTCTTTGTCAGTATAACCCATGGCAACAAACATTTCATTAGGAAACGGCTGGAAAATGAATTTCCCCCTTGTCGCAGATGAAAGTAATAAGTATAATTAATTTATAAAGTTGATTTCAAAGGAGATTACGATATGAATAAAATAATTCAAATTTGCATGGGCAGTGCCTGTCATTTAAAAGGTGCGCCGTTAATTGCACAGGCTTTTCAGGTAGAGTTGGAAAAGCGGCAAAAATCCGGCGATGTACTTTTTGAACTTACCGGTGCATTTTGTCAGAGCCAATGCGCTGATGGCGTCATTGTCCGTGTAAACGGCGAAACCTACAAACATGTAACTGTCGCCGATGTCCCCGAACTAATCAAAATATGTTTACAGGAGGAGTAAGTTATGTTCCCTATCATCAACAACTCCGGCAACTGTCGTGACTGCTACAGATGTTTACGCAACTGCGATGTAAAAGCCATCAGTTTTCGTACCGGTCAAGCAAAAATTATGACAGACCAATGTGTATTGTGCGGTCGTTGCGTCAAAGAATGTCCACAATATACCAAAAGTATTATCGACCAAATTCCCAAACTAGAGCAATTTTTGAAAAACGATCGCGTCATTTTGAGTCTGCCTCCTACTTTTGTAAATCATTTTAATCAGTGGAGCCAGAGGGAATTATGGGCACGTTTGAAACACATCGGTTTTTACGCCATTGAAGAAATGGCTGTAAATGCAGAACCGTTCCTGGATACTTATGCTAATTTATTGCAAAATACTGATAAATATATTATTTCCAGTCATTGCCCTATTATAGTCAATCTAATTGAACAAAAATTTCCCAAATTACTGGACCACCTGGCACCTATTGAAAATGAAGCAGTGGTTCATGCCCGTCTGCTGAAAGAAAAATATGGCCCTGATGTGAAAGTGGTTCATATTTCTCCCTGTCTCAGCTTGGTAGGCAAGAACGATGACATTGACCTAACGCTCACATTGGACCAAGCTTTGGATTTCATTTTCAGCCATAAGGTCAGCATGGAAACATTGGCAGAAATTGATGTGGAATTGACCCAATATAAGCCTTTGGGAGCGCCTTTAGCAATGGCAGGAAATCTGATGCAGATCATGGTAGACCAGGGTATTGTGCCCCTTCATGAGGTACAATATTTATCCGGATTAAGCACCTGTATTGAAGCATTAAAAGAATTAGAAAAAACGGACAATTTCAGCAGTCGCTTTATTGAACTGGACGGTTGCCGTAATGGCTGTGTCGGCGGTTTTGGTTTGGAGAAAAAGGGCATTTTGGAGAAAAAAATTGCAATCAACAACTATTATCACCAATATGCCAACAAACCTATCCGTCATTTTGCCCAAGTGCCTGATATCAGCCGTACCTTTGAGAACCGTTATGTAGAACCGATGAAGGTTGAAACCGCCCGTATACGGGAGATTTTGTCCCACTTAAAACAATATAACAAAAAAGTAATGAACTGCGGTGCCTGCGGCTTTGACAGCTGCTATGAAAAGGCCTTAGCCGTAGCACGGGGACAGGCTGAAGAAAAAATGTGTTTTACCTATATGCGCAGCCGTGCAGAATCTACTGCCAACACAGCCATTCGCAGCAATCCCAGTGGCATTATCGTGTTTGACCAGGATTTTATCATTCAGGAATTCAACCCGGCAGCCCGTGATATGTTCAAGGCATACAATTTGCAGGTAGGCAACGCTGTCTTTGAATATATCGACCACAGCGATTTTGAAAAAGTAGTAGAAACAGGACGCGGCATGAAGGATCTCATTGTTCGCTATGATGACATTAATTTAGTCACACGACAAAATGTAGTGCGTATGCAAGGGACACAAAATCTATATATGGCCACCATTACTGACATCACAGAAGAAGAGAAAAAACGTACCGAACTGGAAAAAATGAAGGAAGAAACGCTGAGCAAAGCTACACAGGTCATCAATAATCAAATGTTTGTGGCGCAGCAGATCGCGGGCCTGTTGGGAGAAACCACTGCCGACACAAAAATTATTTTACTTGACCTCATCAAGCAGTTCAGCCAGGAGAAGGAGCTGGAGCAATGAGTCTAATTTGTGAAGTTGGCAAAACCCAGTTGATCAAACATGGAGAGGTAACCTGCGGTGATTCTGTAGAAATCGTGCGCAATTCCGATGAGACAGTGGTAGTACTTTCCGATGGTCTGGGCAGTGGCGTAAAGGCCAATATTCTTTCCAATCTGACCACCAAAATTATCTCCAAAATGGTTAGCAGTCATGTGCCTCTGCAAGATATTGTAGAAACAATTATCAGTACGCTGCCAGTATGCTCCGTACGCAACGTAGCCTATTCTACATTTTCTATTTTGAAGATTACTCCCGAAGGTCATGTGGAAATCATTGATTTTGACGGGCTGCCTCCCATCTTGATTTCCAATGGGTTTGTTGAGGTAGTGGAACGTACTGGCGAAGATGTGTTGGGCAAACAAATTAATCACGCACAACTGCAATTAAAAGAAGGTGACTATTTGCTCATCACCAGCGATGGCGTGACCGAAGCAGGGCTGGGACTTACTCTGCCTATGGGTCTGCAAACCTCTGGTTTGGTTAAAGCTTTGAAAGAAAATGTCACGTTAAGGGATTCGGCACAAGATTTAGTCGACCAGGTCATCGGTATCTGTATGAGCTATTACATCAACGAACCTGGCGATGATACCACAGCCGTAGCCATTCACATGCGGCAAGCACGCGAATGTGTTATACTCACAGGTTTACCGATAGACAAAAAAGATGATTCCACTATGGTGGAGGAATTTTTGAAGACCAAAGGACGTAAAATAATCTGTGGCGGTACGACTGCCCAGGTGTTTGCCCGGGAAAGCGGCCGAGAGCTGGAGGCATCCAACGTCGGTGAATTATCTGATGAAGTTCCGCCCATTTCCCGCATCAACGGCATTGACCTAGTTACAGAAGGGATCATTACGATGAATTACTGCAGCAAGCTGTTGAAAGAAAACCCTTCCAGCACCATATCTATGCCGATAAACGGTGCAACAATGCTGTTGCAGGAGCTTTTATCCGCTGATCGCATTACGATTTTTTTTGGCACACAAGTAAACGAAGCTTACGAACAGATTAAGCCCGGTATTCGTTTGCGCAGTACAGTAATTGAAACACTGACTGCTCAACTACAGCAATTGGGAAAAGAAATCATCATCCACCGTTATTAAACAATCCGGAGGCACTTTTATGGACATCAAGAATTATTGCTTTAAAGGAAAAGAAGAGTTTAGCCTGCAAAATTATGATACAAAAGATACTGCGGAATTCACTTCTAAAAAAGAAACCATTGAATTGTTGGCTGCTAATCAAGCCCGTATGGCTCAGCTACAGGATCGCCTTTACGCAGAAAATAAAGAAGCATTGCTCATTATTTTTCAGGCTATGGACGCCGCTGGCAAAGATGGCGCCATTAAGCATGTCATATCCGGCATGAATCCGCAGGGTGTCATTGTTCACAACTTTAAGCAGCCTACCTCTGAGGAATTAGATCATGATTATTTATGGCGTGCATGGCGAGTACTGCCCGGTCGGGGAGATATCGGTATTTTCAATCGCTCTTACTATGAAGATGTGCTGGTCGTGAAGGTACACAGCCTATATAAAAATCTTCCGTTGCCTGATCGCTGTAAAACCGGGGAGCTCTTTCAGCAACGGTATATGCAAATCAATCACTTTGAAAAATATTTATATCAAAATGGGATTCGTGTCGTAAAAATCTTTCTGCATCTCTCTAAAGACGAACAGAAAAAACGCTTTTTAGAGCGGATTGACGATGAAGAAAAAAATTGGAAATTCTCTCAGTCCGATATCGAGGAGCGTATGTATTGGGACACCTACCAGGAAGCCTATGAAGACGCCATTAAAGCCACCGCTACCAAAAAAGCACCCTGGTATATTGTGCCAGCCGACAAAAAGTGGTTTGCCCGTCTGCTCATTTCACAAATCATTGTAGACACATTGGAGGAAATCAATCCCCAATACCCGGAACTGCCCGACAATAAAAAAGCACTGTTGAGCCAATGCAGAGAGCAATTATTGGCGGAAACAAAAGAGGAAGAAGAGAAAGATTAATTAAGACAAAATAAAAAACCAGCATCATGGAAATGCAGGTTTCTGCCAATTTCCAATTACTGAAACCAAAACTATCAAAAAATCTTGACAAAGACATCCTATCCATAAACGATGAATATAAAAACCGGCCATGTATGATTACTGCATGGTCGGTTTGTTTTGAGATAAAAAGTTTTGGCACTGGTTGATTTCTTTACTTTTATACGCTAAAATGAAATATAAGATTTTATCTTCTCCGGCTTATGATTTCAAGATTTTTTACAGGAGTTTCTTATGCGATTTTCAGATATTCAAGGTCAGGACAAAGCCATTCATATCTTGCAGCGTGCGATTCAAAACCAACATATCGCTCATGCTTATCTTTTTACAGGACCAGAAGGAGTAGGAAAAAAGAATACCGCGCTGGCACTGGCACAATATCTAAACTGTGAAGCGGCAGATCCTCAGACCTTTTCCAGTTGCGGGCAATGTGCCTCCTGCGTTCAGATTGACTGTGGAAGCCATCCCGATCTTATTTTTCTGGAACCTGACGGAAACAGCATCAAGATTGAGCAGATTCGCAACTTGCTCAGCAAAATATCACTGCGCAATTACGAAAGCACTTATAAAGTTGCGATTATCAATGATGCTCATCTTATGACGGAGCAAGCAGCCAACTGTCTGTTGAAAACACTGGAAGAACCTACTGATAATACTGTATTTATTTTGGTAACTTCACAGGTACAGAATTTACCCATCACCATTTTGTCTCGCTGTCAGCAAGTGCAGTTCAACGTCCTGCCTTCTGCCGTCATTCAAGATATTTTACAACGGCTTCATCCTGAACGGCAATCACAAATCGGCTTAGCATCTGCACTATCACAGGGTTCTGTGAGTACAGCGGAAGTTCTTCTTGCCAATGAGGAAATTGCTGCGGCAAGACAGGATTTCTACCGGCTTTTGAACCAATTAGAACAGTTTAATCCGGCAGATATCATTCTTTGGTGTGAACAATGGGATAAGAATAAAAAGATGGTGCGTTCCTTGTTGGAACTAGCACAGCTATGGTACCATGATTTATTAATCCTGCGCACTACAGGTCGGCTAGAATTACTCGTCAACCAAGACTACCTGGCGCAGCTGAAAGCACAACAACAAGAGCCACAAACTCTGCTTCAGGTACTTCAATATTTTCAGACCGCCATATCCCAGCTGGAAAGCAATGCTTCTCCCAGATTGGTGTTGGAGGTCGTACTGTTAAAGACGAAGACTATATTTTCCCCATAATCCTAAGGAGGTTTTTTATGTCCGTAACTGTAATTGGCGTCCGTTTTAAGGAAGCTGGTAAGATATATTATTTTGATCCCGGTGAACTTACAATCACCACCAATGACCACGTGATTGTGGAAACTGCACGGGGCATTGAATACGGCAATGTTGTGGTAGGCTTAAAAGAAGTAGATGAAAGTGAAGTCATTCCTCCATTGAAAAAAGTTATCCGCATTGCCGATGACGATGACGACGCACGCGTAGAAGAAAACGCCTTTCGTGAGAAAGAAGCATTTGATATTTGTCTGGAAAAGATTGCACAACACAATTTACCTATGAAACTTATTGATGTGGAATACACATTTGATAACAGCAAAGTAATTTTTTTCTTTACAGCTGATGGACGTGTGGACTTCCGCGAACTGGTAAAAGATCTAGCCACTATATTTCGTACTCGCATTGAATTACGGCAGATTGGTGTACGAGATGAAGCAAAAATGTTAGGAGGAATTGGTTTTTGCGGTCGAGAATTATGCTGCCATACATTTTTGGGTGATTTCGCACCAGTATCTATCAAAATGGCCAAGGAACAAAGCTTGTCCTTAAACCCATCTAAAATATCTGGAATTTGTGGACGGCTGCTTTGTTGTTTAAAATATGAAAATGATGTCTATGTAGAAAATAGAAAATGCGGCTGCAAAGTCAAAAATTTAGATGCACTGGATGATATAGACGAGGACGGAAACGTTTTTGATTTGCACAAGTTGGAAGATTGAGCAACTATGGAAAGCGCGGGTGATTGTATGAATTTAAGCGAACAACTGACAGTAATACAAAACACATTTGAGCAGCTCTCTGCGCAATTACAGGAAATGCAGACACAAGTAGCAAAACTGGAAGATGAAAACCAACGGCTGCGCCAACAGCTCACACCTGTTATCTCAGAGAATAAAGATACAGACGGAGGCAGACAAGCATTACAACAACTCTACGACGAAGGCTATCACGTTTGTCCTGCCTATTTCGGCCGCGAGCATGACGGCGGATGTCTTTTCTGTATGGAGGTACTGAAGAATGTTACCAACTAATCTATTACCCGATGAAGATGTAGCCGACCTGGGCATTCGGCAGTTGAAAGTCCTGCAAAAAAAGCAGGGCTTTCGATTTTCTATCGACGCTGTTCTGCTAGCGCATTTCATACAACCAGATACAGCGCAGCGCTTGTTGGATTTGGGAACAGGGTCAGCCGTTATTCCGCTGCTTTTGGCAGCTCGTCATCCACATTTACAGATTGACGGTGTCGAACTACAGCCGGAAATCGCGCAGATGGCACAGCGCTCTGTACAGCACAACGGCTTAGAAACGCAAATCCATATCCTGCAGCAGGACCTCACCCAGATGCCGTCCCAATATTATCAGCAATACGATTGGGTGGTGAGCAACCCGCCTTTTTTCCCACTGGGAAGCAGCAAGCAAAGTCCCAATCCGCAAATCGCCTTGGCGCGCCACGAAGTGGCCTGCACGCTGGAGCAATTGATACAGTGTAGTGTGCGCTGTCTGAAAACGCGGGGACATTTTGCGCTGATTCACCGTGCAGAACGACTGCCGGAAATTTTATATTATTGTCAGCAGTATCATCTTGCGCCAGCACAACTGCGCATGGTACATCCAACCATACAGCAACCAGCCAACCTGGTACTTTTAGACGCAATCAAAGCCGGGCGCAATACACTCACTGTATTGCCACCCTTAGCTGTATATCAATCCGTCAATAAACTCACCAGTGATAAATCCACTTACACCGATGAAGTTTTCGCTTATTTTCAGACAACTTAATGCCATTATCTATTTTCACAGGAGGTATTTCATGCCTTACGGAACATTATATTTATGCGCCACACCCATTGGCAATCTGCAGGACATCACATTGCGTGTGCTGGATACGCTCAAAACCGCAGATTTGATTGCCTGCGAAGATACACGCAAAACACTGCAGCTCCTTAACCATTTTTCTATTTCCAAACCCGTCACAAGCTATTATGAGCACAATAAAACGGTGAAAGGTGATGTGATTATTCAACAGTTAAAAGAGGGCAAACAGGTAGCGTTGGTTTCTGACGCCGGCATGCCGGGAATTTCCGACCCTGGCTATGATTTAATACAGCAATGTCTGGCAGAAGGAATCCCCTTCACTGTGCTACCCGGTGCGGTGGCTGCCGTTACCGGTTTGGTATTGTCAGGACTTCCTACCGACCGTTTCACCTTTGAGGGATTTGTACCCCGGCACAAAAAAGAACGGCTGCAATTCTTTCAGAAATTACTTCAGGAAGAACGCACTATGATTTTTTATGAATCGCCCCATCGTCTACAGGACACCTTGGAAACCATGACGGAAGTATTTCCAGAGAGAAATATGGCCGCTGCCCGTGAATTGACAAAGAAGTTTGAGGAAATCGTGCGAGGTACGCCGTCGGAAGTACTGGCACACTTTTCAGAGCATGGCATCCGCGGCGAATTTGTCCTGCTACTGCACGGCGCCGAACCCGCCTTGCAGGAAACACGGGATTTAGCTTGGGCCATCAACCGCACAACGCAACTGGAAACAGAGGGGTTTTCTTCAAAAGAAGCTATGAAACAGGCTGCCAAGGAAGCAGGTCTGAGCAAGCGCGACATCTACAACGCAATGGTACACACTGACAGCCCGGAGTAAGGGAAATATACTTCAAAAACGCAACTGCAGCTGCACACAGTACGCACTTTTCTGAAGAGGTGAAACAATATGGGATTTAACTATCACGTCGCACTCTCTGCTGTGGGTAACGTGATTGCATTCATTGTCATTGCATACCTAGCGGTACATTTTCTTAAAAAAAGAAAAAATGATTACATCCAGCTTTTCACATCCATACAAAGTGACGCAGGATTTATATAAAACGAAAAGGAGGTAGAACCAATATCGGTTCTGCTTCCTTTTCGTTTAGTACTGATATACATTTCTCTTTGCTGCGAGAAACAAAATCGTCATAATTGCCGCTGTCAGCTCTGCCACCACAACTGACAGCCAGATGCCGTCAAGCTTGAATATCAGCGGCAGGATGAGAATGGCAGCTACTTCAAAGACCAGACTTCGCAAAAATGAAATCAGTGCCGAAGTTACTCCATCATTGAGCGCAGTGAAAAAAGATGAGCCGTAAATAGCAATTCCTGAAAAGAGAAAGGAAAACGAGTAAATCATAAATGCCCGTTTGGTCATTGCCAGCAGTTCTACATCATAGCTGACAAAGATTTCGGCCAACGGCCCTGCGCAGCCTTCCGCTAACATAAACATCATCACTGCAAAGATTCCGATTATCACGGAACTTTTTTGCAGCAATCCTCTCAATTCCCCATGATTTCCTGCACCGTAATGATAGCTGACGATGGGAGCCGTGCCCGTGGAATAGCCGATAAACACAGCAAGAAAAATCATATTCACATACATTAATACACCATAGGCAGCCACACCGTTTTCACCGGCATATTTCAGCAGTTGAAAATTGTACAGCATACTGACAACAGAAATTGAGATATTGCTCATCAATTCTGAAGAACCATTGATGCAGGCCTTACGCAGCGCTTTCCAATTCAGTTCTGTTTTTGTCAGCCAGAGCACGCTTGTGCGGGGGCGAGAAAAATATACCACAGGTATCACACCGCCGATCATCTGACTCATCACTGTCGCGGCGGCAGCCCCCACAAGTCCCCACGAAAAAACTACTATAAACAATGCATCCAAGACCATATTGGTAAGTCCGCACGCAACTGTCACCGCAAGCCCCCATTGTGGTTTTTCCGCCGCAACAAAAAAACTCTGAAACTCAAATTGGAGCATATAAAAGGGCAGGGCCAGCAACAGAATTTGCCCATAAAGCACACATTGCTCCAACATCTCTCCTTCCGCCCCAATCAACACTGCCAAGGGGCGAAGAATAAAAAAGCTGACAACCGCAAGAACAACACCGCAAACCATTGTACTATAAACAAATAGAGAAAAAAGCTGCTGTGCTTTTTCCTGTTTCCCCTCGCCCATAGTTTTAGAAACCAGCGCGCTGCCCCCAGAGCCGAACATAAAACCAATCGAGCCCAAAATCATCAGCACCGGCATGATAAAGTTCACCGCAGCGAAGGGCGTTTTTCCCACAAAATTTGAAACAAAAAATCCATCTACCACACTGTAAATAGATGTAAACACCATCATAATCACCGACGGAAATGCAAATTGCAATAATCGTTTATATTCAAAATGATCGGAAAGCTGTATCACAATATCTACCTCCTAAACAAAAAATACAGTTTTCGGACTATATTGACAATATCTATTTTTCAGACATATTCTTTTCTAACAGCCTGCTTCATATCACATGTTTTTTATTTTTTCTTTAAATACCTCCACGTACCGCTGCGTCAACTCAATATAAATTCTTTTTTCTTCATCAGACCATGATGCAAAAATCTCATTTTCAATTTCGATGACACGATATACCGTATCCTTGGCGAGCCGCCGTCCTTTTTCGGTAAGGTACACCTTCTTTTTTCTCCCCTCAAACACCTCTGAACGAACAACACCATCCGCCTCCAGTTTGCGTAAAGCAGAATTAATAGTTTGCTTGCTGACACCAGACGTCATGTCACTGAGCAAGCATTCGCCGCCGTAAGAACAAACTGTATAAAGAATCACCATGGCGCTGTCAGACATACCTAACTTAAGCGCAGCATCGTGGTATGTTATATCAATTTCTTTGGTCAACAAATTAAATCGTTTCATTTGTGCATCTACAAAAAATTCCATATTTATCCCCCATTTGTACGATTTCATACATATTTGAAGGATAGTATAGTACGATATCATACTTTTGTCAACTTTTTTCTTCTCAAATTCCGTATTTGTCATTTTTGCAGAAAGTATAAAAAAATTGCAAATGTTTACTATGAAAATCCCAATCCATCCAAGTATCAAAGGACACAGTTAATA
>CAJUDO010000003.1 GCA_910585405.1 uncultured Peptococcaceae bacterium
TCAAAAAATGCAATTAAACTTCTAAAAATGCAATTAGTGAGTTTTTTTAATTTTTTATAAAATTGCAGATATTCGCTACTGTCATTGCGTTATTCGCTGTTTTGTTGTAAGAATCCGCTACTCGCTCCCAAAACGTGCTGTTCTGTTGGAGAATTTACAAGTTGAGCGATTTCGCTACTTTGGTTGTGTAATTTGCTATTTTGTTGCGAGGTTCCGCCACTCTGTCGGGGAACCTGCTGCTTAATCCGAAAAAGTGGTATTTCGGGATTTTTATTTTTATGGGCATGGGGTTTCGTCGTCCTCATCACCACCAGCACCACAAACACACAGGCGCTATGACTGAGGAACTAAGCAGTTATGTGGTGGTGGTGAGAAGAAGAAGAACACCACCACAATATATTTATATATTATTATATTATTTATGATTTACTTCTAGGTCAGTATATAGATATTACATATAGATTAGCTTTTGATTGGAGAAACCTATGGTTTTTACTTGCGTAACCGTTGGTTCTTTGCTGCATAACCTATGGTTTTCACTTGCGTAACCGTTGGTTTTTCGTTGCATAACCTATGGTTTTCACTTGCGTAACCGTTGGTTTTTGATTGCGGAACCTATGGTTATTGATTGGGAAACCACTGGTTTTTGTTTGCGGAACCTATGGTTTTTTAGTTGGGGAAGCGGTATACTCCGTTTTGTGCGCAAAGTCTTGCGTCATAGGTTATTTTTATGATAAAATGGAAACAATATAGGATACCGCATAGACTTTTATGCACAAAATTGTTACAAGCTCTGTTTTGCAGCGCTTGGAAAGGATGCGTTTATTATGGATGAAAGAATTAAAAAGCTTGCCCATAATCTGATTCATTATTCTTGTGAAGTCAAGCCGAAGGAACGCGTGATGATTCACGTATTTGGCTCCTCGGCTTATCCGTTGGCCCGTCAGCTAGTTAAAGAAACCTACGCGGCCGGAGGGTTTCCCTATGTGCAGTTGGAG
This sequence comes from uncultured Peptococcaceae bacterium, assembly GCA_910585405.1. Classification (GTDB taxonomy): domain Bacteria; phylum Bacillota; class Peptococcia; order Peptococcales; family Peptococcaceae; genus UBA7185. The sequence goes on from CAJUDO010000003.1 coordinate 999, forward strand.
GATTACAGCATCAACCGTGAAGTGATGTTGGGCGCAGACGAAGAACAACTGCAGATAAAAGCAGCCTTGGATATGGCGCAGATGAAGGAGATGGACGCTTACATCGGCATTCGTGCCTCGGACAATATTGCAGAATTCTCCGATATTCCCCATGCGCAGCTGCAGCTTCACAATGCCATGACCAGCGACGTGCTCAATGAGCGGGTCAACAATACCAAATGGGTCGTGCTGCGCTATCCCAACCACTCTATGGCACAGCTGGCCAACACCAGCCTGGAGCAATTCGAGGATTTCTATTTTGATGTATGCAATTTAGATTACGCCAAAATGTCCCGCGCCATGGATGCCTTAGTCGAACTCATGAACAAAACAGACAAGGTACACATCGTCGGCCCAGGCACGGACCTCACCTTCTCCATCAAGGATATTCCTGCCATTAAATGCGACGGAAAATGTAATATTCCCGATGGCGAGGTTTACACTGCGCCTGTACGGGATTCGGCAAACGGCGTCATCACCTACAATACACCTTCTGTATTCCAGGGCTTTACTTATGAAAATATTTGCTTCACCTTTCAGAATGGCAAAATCATAAAAGCCACCGCCAACAATTCGGACAAACTCAATGCTGTGCTGGACCAGGATGAAGGCTGCCGTTATCTGGGGGAATTTGCCATCGGCGTCAACCCCTATATTTTGTCCCCCATGAAGGATACTTTATTTGACGAAAAGATTATGGGAAGTATTCACCTCACGCCAGGCCGCTGCTATGAGGATGCACCCAATGGCAACGATTCGACAATCCACTGGGATTTGGTCTATATCCAAACACCCGAATATGGCGGAGGAGAAATTTATTTTGACGATGTCTTAATACGCAAGGACGGCATGTTTGTGTTGGATAGTCTGCAATGCTTAAACAGCGACAATTTAAAATAACGGGAGGTTCCTATGAAGCGATCTCCTATTCTCTTTTTATGTCTCGCTGTCTGTTTACTGGGCGGATGTATACGGCCTCCTGCGCCTTCAGCAACGGAAGCATCCAAACAAATCAATTATTCGGAGCAAACTGTGGCATCCATCCAGACGCTGGCCGACGGCAATATTGCTGCATTTTATCAGCTCTTTGACGATAATCTGAAAAAAGAATTGTCTCAGCAGGAATTGCAGACCCTTTGGAATGATCTTATCTCTCAATACGGGGCTTTTCAATATTATCAATCCGACATCACCATCACTTCTAAAGATAACAACCAGATTGCCAGTGTACCTTGTGTCTTTGCAAACGGCACTGTTACCTTTCAGCTTACCTTTAACGCGGAAGGGCTCATCTCTGGTTTTTATACAGTTGAAGAAAGCTATATGAGCGAAAGCACCCGACTGAAAAATGACACGGAGATTTCCTTTGGCACCGATGCCTATCCCCTTTCCGGCAGTTTGACCTTACCGGAAGGAACCGGTCCGTTTCCTGTGGTCATTTTGGTGTCTGGTTACGGAGCGCAGGACCGCAATGAACAGCTAGGACCCAACCTGCCCTTTTTAAATTTGGCAGAGCAATTATCCAGTCAAGGCATCGCTGTGTTGCGCTATGACAAACGGAGCTACACCTATGCCAGGGAATTGGCCCAGAAAGAAAATTTTACCGTTTATGAGGAAACCATTGATGATGTGGCCGCGGCAGTTTCCTTTCTGAAAACGCTGAACACCATCCAGAGCGATGAGATTTACATTGCAGGACATTGCCTGTCCGGTTATCTGATGCCCCGCATTGCAGAAGTCACGCCCGACGCTGCTGGTTACATCTTCCTGGCGGCCTCAGCTCGTCCTCTGGAAGATATCCTGTTGGATGAAACCGTTTATATCTTAAACACCGAATCCAATCTGGACAAGGCAGGTAAAGAAAAAATTCTGACACAGCTACAGACCATGTCTGACAATGTCAAGAATCTCACCGGAGACAGCTCTCTTTCCTCCGAGGAGCTTTTTGATTTTCCTGTCAGCTACTGGCTGTCATTACAGAATTATGCACCATTAGAAGAAATCAAACAGGTGGATAAACCGTTGCTTTTCTTGCACGGCGGAAGGGACTATCAGGTTCCCGCCTCTGAGATGGATTTGTGGAAAGAAGCCCTTTCCGGCAAGAACAACGCACAGTTTCTCTATTATGATAATTTGAATCATCTGTTTATGAGCGGCACCGGAAAAAGTACTCCCACAGAATTTCAGCAAAAGGGAACGGTCAATACACAGGTTTCTGAAGATCTTGCCGCATTTATTCATCGGCATTAGCACACAAAAAGCCAATAGAGATGTCGCGATACACATTTCTATTGGCTTTTTTAATGAGAAGAATATCTGATTCATAACGTAAAACAGGGCATTGGCAGAAGTGCGTTGACTTCTTTTGGGGCGTTGTATATAATAAATATAATAAAATTTTTATGAAAAAGCGGCTTATCTTGACTGAAAAACGGCGAAGTTTGCAGTGATATATGGACAATGATTGCGAGTTGTGCTGATTCAGTGATTCCGATGATTCAGAAGGTTTTTAAAAGCTGGAGTGATGAATTTGAAAAACGAAAGTATCAAGACTGTTTTGCCAAAAATGGTATCCATCATGCTCTTGCTCTTCCTGCTCTTTCTTTTGCCTGTAAATCTCTATGTCCAGATGTATATGCAGCATCAAACGCAGCGAAAAAGCACGACAGAGATGTTTGGACAACTGGAACAACTCATTCAGGCCAATGAAAGCGAATTGGGAGATGCGGAACAGGAATTTAAAGAACGCTGTATCCTTGCGGCAAATTTGGTAGCTTATCACCTGGAACAACTTGACAAAAGCATGTTGGACGTGACTGCCTCCAGAGAATTGGCTGAAAAAATGGATGTGGATGAAATTCATTTTTTTACGCCTGATGGAGAGATTGTTTCCGGCACGCACCCCCAATATTACGGATTTACCTTTGATTCAGGAGAGCAAATGCGATTTTTCAAGCCTATGCTTCAAGACCGCTCATTAAAGCTTTGTCAGGATATTACACCAAATACAGCTGAGCAAAAAGAAATGCAGTACGCTGCGGTTTGGTTGGATGATGGCAGCGGCATTGTACAGATTGGTATGGAGCCTCGGCGATTGCAGCAAATAATGGAAGAAAACAGCCTTCATAATATTTTGGAAGAGATGCCATTTGAAGTAGATGGGTATCTTCATGTGCTTGATAAAAAAACATATGAGATCATAGCCTCTACATCCCCCAAACTAAATCACCAGACAATATTTGAAGCAGAGCAGCTGCCATATGGTAAGCAACTGTCCAACACAATTCATCTGCAATATGATGGAATAAAGTATTGCGTCTATACGAAAGAATATCAGGATTATATTCTGGTGCGCATGTATAATTCCTTTTCGCCAGTTACACGTATGCTGCAGTCATCAGGTATTGTGATTCTTTATGTTTTAGTTGGCTCTATTGGAATTATTATGATTTTACGCTGGTATATACAACACAAATTAAGCAACAATTTGGCGAAGATTGTTTGTGAATTACAGAAGATAGAAAAAGGAAGCCTTGACGAAATCCATATTCAAACAGGTATTAGAGAATTTGAGGAATTATTATTATATATCAACCAGATGTTAAATTCCGTCCAGTTAAGTAGAAAACATTTCCTGCACCTTTTGAATAAAAGCGAGATTCCTTTCGGTTTTTTTGAAAAGAATACCTTCTATCATCAAACATTTTACAATCATAAACTACTAGAAATTTTGGAAATACAGGAACACGAACCTGTATCTTCTGAAATGCAGGACTGTCTTGAAGAAAAAATCAACGAGATAAAAAAATATCAAATCAGTGGACATGAAACGATTTATCAATATTGTGTGCACGGGAAAAAGAAGTATTTACAGCTTGAACAATTGGAAGATGCACAAAGTATCGTTTATTATATTGCGGATATCACCCATTTATGGGAAGAAGCCTCGCAAATAAAATTGCAAAGTCAAATGGATGAATTGACTCAATTATATAATCGGAGAGGTTTTAATGAGCAAATGAATCTTCTATTTGAATCCCCCGATGCGCTGGGCTTTGCAGCGATGCTGATGATTGATGCAGATGATTTGAAAGCCGTTAATGATACGTACGGACATTTTATGGGAGACCGTTATTTGAAAGCGATTGCTGAGACATTACAAACTATAACAAAAGAAAAGTCTATCTCCGCAAGACTGGGCGGCGATGAATTTGCTGTTTTTCTGTACGGCTTTTCGTGCATGGCAGATTTGGAAAGCATGATTGCACAAATCAAAGAGGAACGAGGCAGTGTTTTTGTGCAGGAGAAAAATTACCGCCAGACACTCCAGTTTTCAATAGGCGCTGCCTTCCACACAATAGACGGTACCAATTTTCACGATTTGATGCAGATTGCCGATGAGCGCATGTATCAGGATAAAAAGTCCAGAAAGATTAAGCGCTTTTAAAATCCAATAGAATACATACTCCTCCAAATTGAGGTGACTCACTTTGGAGGAGTATTTTATGCGTTGAAAAAGTCAGTTAAAAAAATTGCATGAAACTAATACAATTTCAATACATCTCCTCAACAATCTTTTTTAACAACACGGTGTTCCGGACGATTTCTTGGACCGCTTAAGCAACCGCCTCTAGACTTCGTCCGTACCCCCGCCTCTTTTTAAATCGCACTTTGTAATCGCTACCAATGAATTTTTCAAATTACGCTGTTTTTCTTTTACAGAGGCAATCGCTCGCACAACTGGTAGTAACGCTAACGCACAGGCATGACCATGAGCCAAATGGAAGTAACCTTCTACTGCATGTGCTAGCACACGGCCCAGATGTTTTCCTGTTTCTGCACTCACAGCCAAATTTGCCGCAAGCAAAAGTTCTTCTCTCGCTTCAAAATTTTTCCCATCTTGTATCGCCCTAGGCAAACTATGCATAATATATCTAATTTCCTGTCCACAATATAATTCTACCTATACAAAATTCTCCTTCTATTCCTTTTCTGAACAGAAGGAGAATTTCTTTTCTTCTACTAACTAAATCACAATCCCTGCATCAAATCCACTATGCACTGCATGACAAATATCCGATGCTTTTACACAATCACCAATATTGATAACATCAAAAGCAGCGTCTTTAAAAACATCTCTTTCTGCCACTCTTGGTTTTGTTCCCACAGAAATAATTACAGTATCTGCTGGTAAATAAATTTCCCGTCCTTGTACATCTTTCACATAGACACCATTTTCATCAATTTTAGTAACAGTTTTTTCTGTCAATGTCTTTACAGCCTTCTGCTCCATAATTTCCAAAGTATGCATTCTTTCTGTTAGCTGTGCAGTAGAGCAAAGTGTATCTGTCATCTCTACAACAGAGAGGTTTCTATCCGCCTCTGAAAGATGAATAGACAATTCACAGCCAACTAAGCCACCGCCAACAATTACCACGTTCTCGCCAATTTCATTTTCATGCCCGAAAACATCCATTGCCATTCGCACATTTTTACTTTCTATCCCGGGAATTTTCGGTACTACTTGCTCTGCACCAACTGCGACAATTAATACATCTGGCGCTATTTCATCCACTAATTCGGGGGTCACTGTTGTCTTGTAGGTAATTTTCACGTTATTTTTTTCTGCCTGGCAAATTAGATGAGCCAATAAAGCTTTGATTTCTTTTTTAAACGACATATAATCGGCAAAAATCAACTGTCCACCGCATTTTTCTGTTTTTTCGTACAGATGTACACGATGTCCTCTCTGTGCCGCAGTAACTGCTGCTTGTAAACCTGCAATCCCACCACCGATAACCATAACATCTTTCTGGTGTTCTGGCTTTTCTTCAAATAGTTTTTTCTTCACATAACCCTGTGAAAAATATGGATTGCTTGCACAATACACATCATATGTGGCATCATCAGCCAGTGTCACTAATTTGGATAATCTGCCCCGTCTCCCAGTGTCCAAACAGTAATCACAGCGCAAGCAGGGACGAATATCCTCCAGTCTCCCTTCCTTTACCTTATTTACCCAGTTTGGATCCGCAACCGCTTGGCGCGCCATTAATACATAGTCTGCCTTACCTTCCGCCAATAACTGTTCCGCCAATTCAGGATTATGCACACTGCCAATCACACCGATTGGAATTTTTGCAATTTTTTTAATAGCCGCTGATGCATCTGCATTATGCGCTGGCTCCATATAATGAGTTGGATGCATCTTAGACCGACTGGAGGCATCTAACCGTGTTCCGCACGTTATATGAATCATATCTACATATTCTTGGAAAATTTTCACTTGTTCCACCGCATCTGCAATATCAATTCCACCCGGTGTTTTGTCTGAACCATTCATGCGAACTTCAATAGGCAAATCTACGGCCTGTTTAATTCGCTCAATCACCATCAATGGAAATCGACATCTATTTTCTACGGAGCCACCAAACTTGTCCTTTCTTTTATTGCTCAAGGGAGAAAGGAAGTTATTCATTAACCAACCATGGCCATAATGCAGCATAATTGTGTCAAAGCCAGCGCGTTTAGCGCCGCGAGCCGCGTTCACATACATTTCAATTACTCGTTCCATATCATCTTCATTCATGCCTCGCACAAAATGTCCATTCCACATCATATCAGATGCACTAATCGGCTCAATACCAGGACCAACAATTTGACAACAACCTGGATGATAAATCTCGCAGGCTGTTCTGCTGCCATAAGCATGAACGATTCTCTGTAATTTGTGCACATCCTGAAAAGCCAGCAATTGTTCATCATCAAAAATTAACGTCCTCGGATGTCCACCTCCTCTGGGGATTTCAGTAGGCACACAGACGGAAGCAAAGCCACCTTTTGCCAAACTCCCATAAAAGTCCAAACCAGCTTCATTTAATAAGCCAACACCGTCTACTACGATATGTGGAAACATAGGGCCAACCATAACCCGGTTCTTGAATGTAACCTTGCTTTCCCCTTTTCCGATTGTTAATGGCTCAAATAAGTGTGGAAATTTTTCTTTGTAATATGCTAATGTCATTCATAACACTCCTTTTTAATTTACTTTTTGTTTTATAAAAATCATTTTGATTACATAAGACCAATAAAAGACCAAAATGCAAAACCTGCTGTAATCAACCAAACAAAATCCAAAATTGCTTTACAGCTATATACTTTAACAAAATCTTTCATTGGAATTAAACCTAAGCTATAGACAAACAGCGGCCATGCAGATTCATAAGGCAACACGAAATTAGAAATGCCATTAAAAAACGTATACATTGTTGGGTACGCCGCATACCCCATATCTGTAACAATTTGCGCTAAAGGAACTGTGAAGGCATTCATTTCTGCCGCCGGTGTCATCAAAAAATTCATGATAAAGGCAAACATCCAGACAATCACTAAAAAGGTCGTTTGACCCATGCCAACCAAATATGGTAGCAAAGTAGCGCTAATAAAATCACCAATTCCAACATAAGCTCCAACCTGTCCAATCGCCTGACAGCCAGTAAAAAAGAAAATAAATGAATAGTTTGCTTTTGCCAATTGCGCTGGTGTACCTACATTCATGCCAGGTAAGCATAAAATCATTGGCGCCAAGATGAAACCGTACATCATTGAATACCCATGAAACTGCTGTGTAAATAAATACACAATCAAGGCTAATAATACAACTAAAATTTTCTTTTCCTTTAAATCAATCGGAGGTAAGCTGTTTTTTAAACTCACAAAAACTTGTCGATTGATATTTGTTATCTGTCTCCCACATAACTTCCCAATTAACAATGCTTTCACAAAAAGCAACGGCACAAAAATTAAATTGTCCATAAACATAATTGGATAATTTACTGTTATTTCTGGAATAACTGTGGCCATATTGGTTGGCAGCAGAGCAAAAAAATCTGGAGAGTATAAAAATAAATCTGAATCCAAATACCCAATTACCCCCATCAGCATAATCCCCGCTGCTTCTTTGCTTTTGCCAAAGCCGCAAGCTTGACACAACGCATAGCAGATAAGTGCAACGGTAGCACAGGCTGCTGTACTGCCCATCAGCAATCGGCAGGCCACTGCTGTCAAAGCCACACCAAAGATAATGCCCATGTAGCTGTTACCCACTTTAGACAACACGATATAACCAATCCGCTCTAGAATTTTTGTGTCCAATACAATTGCTACCAGAAAGATTGAAGCCAAAGTCATCCAAGTAATATCAGCTGTCCATGGTTTCATTGCAATTTCAAGAGGTGCCACATTAAAAATCACGTATGCAAAAACCATTAAGATTGCTGCTACCATGCTGTTAAACTGCTCAAACACAAACATTAAAATGCCACACAATGTAATGGCCATGAATAATTTAATCGCCGGGGTGAACGCTTCATTGACAGGTATCGTAAAAACAATAGCAGGCAATAAAAAAGTTAATATCATTTTTGCAATAGATATGCTTTTATATCTGCCTTCATTAGCAGAACTTCCCATATGAATTCTCCTTTCATTCAAATACTATCTGAAAAAATTCTCGATTCTTTTTATGTTTTTTCATATTGTTGAACTGCATATTCTCTTTTCCTGGTTTCAAAATACTTTCTGCAGAAATATATTTTATATATACATTATATAGTTATGCTTATACTATGTAAAATACATGTTTATATTGCCGGGTATAGGGATTTTACTATAGCGAAAAAATGAGACAAGCCTATGAACCATCAGACTTGTCTCTTCAAAATATTAATATTCATTTAAAATAGTTTTTACAATAACCCGCTCTCCTCTGGAAAGAAATTTTTCTTTTCTATATACTAGGAAATTGTCTATCTCGGCAAACTCTTCACAAAATGGTATCATTTTTATGATGCCTTGTTGTACTAAATAATTTTCCTGCATACCACGGGAAGTAAAAATTGCAGCATTACCAGGCTGAGTAAGTAGATTTAACATATTATCAGTCTTAGGTAAAACATGTTTTTTGCAAAACGAACTGCTGAATTTTGTACTAATTATAGAAGATGATTTTTCCTCTAACATCAACAAGGTATAGTGCTGTAAATCAGACAATGTCACCTTCTTTTGCTTTGCCAATGGATCTGTTGCTAACACCAATAATTTTAACTCGTCACGATACAAAAATTTTGTTTCAAAATGATTTTTCGCAAAGAGTTCACAAAATTCCTTAACCCGTTGTGGCTCGATAGAAAATATCCCTAAAGAAACGTTTTCCCGTAATAAATATTTACAAATATCTTCCGTTGGCATTTGATGTAATATAATTGATAAATTGTGATACTTATCACGCAGTCTATAAAAAAAAGAAGCTATAAATACATCACATAATGATGGTGTTAAAGCAAGATGAACCTCTTCTGAAATATCCTCTAATAAATCCGTTGACTGCTGCGCATAGACATCCCATTTACTTTTTATTTGCAAAATTTCTTCTGCATCTTGTATAAATTTTTCTCCTAAAGGTGTTATTTCAATACCTTTGTTTGTTCTTTTAAATACTATGAAACCTAATTCCTCTTCCATACGATTTATCGTTTCACTTAATGCCGGTTGGGATACATACAGTTTTTCTGCAGCTTTTGAAATCGAATGACAATACTGTATCATAACAGCATATTCCAAATATTTAAATTTCATGATAAGCTCCTTTAGAAAATAAAATTTATAACAATTTATATCTATTTTTCAATTTTAGTCTTTATTAATCTAAAAATCAACATAGAAATGAAAAATGTATATTGCACATCAGATCTTGCTTTAAATATAAAAAAAATCAGTTGAAAAACACAAACGCATTTCAACTGACTTTCTGTACTATAAGGTACTATATTTCTACTTTCCTTCCAAATCTTCATTTTCTTCTGTCACACAAGCATCCATCTTTCCGCTATACCCTTTTGCGCCAGCAACCGATACCACTTGATCAATAAAACCGTCAGCAGCGCCAGGTACACGGAATTTTTTATTCTCTAACCGTTTTACCGCCACTTCCTTTGGAGCTGGCAACTGAGGTACATAACTATAGGGATAACGATACGCTCGATATATTTTATCTGCATCGAAATCAAAGGGCGCATAATATTCCCAAACTACTTCTTTTTCTGGCGTCACCTCAAACAATCGGCAACAACAACCTTCACAAATAAAAGTGTTTCCATTGGGTAGCCGCTGTACATTGCTGATCAGTTGGCTATAAAATTTCGTCTTGGCTGTCATGGCATTCATACCACCAAACACGGAACCATCAAACTGCCATTCTACTTCCAGAGTTATGGGATTTATTTCGAGAATGCGGGAATGATCCCGAATGTCTGTCTTTGTGCCATCTTTTGAAGTTCTGCTGGGCAAACCATATCCGGCCCAACCACCATTGTCAAAAATTAAAATGTTCCCCGCACCAGGCAACCCCTGGGGAATCATATGGACATGATGCTGTCCAATGATTTGTCCTATACGGCGCAATTCTTTGCTTTCCGTAAAATCTGGACCGATTTTCCAAACAATTTTTCCTGTCTCCTTACTGATAATTGCTAAAATATTAGATTCACGAGCATCCCAAATAATATTGTCCGGATGAAAGCGCGCATCCCCAGCATCATACCATTTATTAGGACCTAATACACTCATAGAATTGATATGCATCCAGTCATATTGACCGCCGCCATTCTCATGGTAATTTGGATTCCGAAATAATGCATTTTTCTGAATTTCCGAAAAACCCAATTCGTTAAAATGCTGATTGGCCTTCCATTCCCAAATAATATTTCCTTCCCAATCTACCTCAATGATAACATCATCCAATAAACGTTTATCGGAAATTCGTTTGTTATATACATCTTCATGGCACAAAATCAAAGTATTACCACCGTCTGTTTTGCATTTCATTCCTGGTACATAATAGCCCACAGGATTGCCTTCTCTCTGATAATCATGATGCTGGCGGGTCATCCAATATTCCTGATCACCATCCTTTAAATATTCTTTTTTGTAAAAAGACCATACCACATTGCCATCCCAGTCCACCTGTGATACGTCTGCCATATCTTGATAGCCGTATTCTCTGTCCCGGGCGGCCAAGCTCCCCATTACGTAACCTCCAGGTAAAAGTTTATTTGGCTGCCCTTGCAAATCTTTCCAAGTACGCACCACATTACCATTCATATCAATTAATACACATCCTATACCAGATACAGGCATTAACGTATAACCGCCCCAAGCTTTTTCTGGATTATAAATTGTAACTCCCATTGGATAAACATTTGGTGTTCCCATAAAAACGCTCCCTTTCTGTTTTTAAAATAATTATACGAATCTATCCTCTAGGCAAAAATTAAACTTGCCAATGGATAACCAACTACGAAAGCAATCAAAATAGACCAAACCGTCATAATAGTACCATACAAATACACATCTTTTGTAAGAATCCATTCCTTATTGCCGTGTAACAAAGCTGCATGCGGTGAAGCAATTGGTGTGAGCAAAGCCACAAACACTATCATTGTTGCCAATGTTACCATTACTAACGGATTAAAAGTTGAGCCTACAGTAAATGCGTGAATAACTGGCATCAAAATAACGCCCATTGCGTTGTTATTCCCAAAATTAGTTAAAATTACACCGCTGACAATGCACAATAAAGCAAAAATCGCTTCACTATGTCCACCGAATAATGGCTGCAACAAATCATAAATAAAAGTGGTAACACCTGTTTCTTCTGTGCAAAGCGCACCAGCTACGTAAACAGCAGCCATTACCAAAAAAATTAGCCCCCATTGTACTTTTGCTGCTGCTTTACCAAACCTCAACAACGGAGCACCTTCTATATGAATTGCCACCATACAGGCAACAATCAGAATCATAACACCGCTACTGCCCAATCTGCTTAAAAATTGTGTTAGTATCCAAGTCTTCGGCAAAATTGTGGGTAAAAACATCGCTAAAATACTGATAATCAGAACCGCCAACAAAACTTTCTGTCGTAAAGACATTTTATCAATATTTTGACTCTTAAAATATGCTTCCATATCCAAATTTTTCAGTTTTGACAAATCCGGCCGCATAATGAAACGCATAAAAATAAAATACCCACACAACATAATCAACGATGACGGAATTACTACCATCATATACGATAAATAATCTACCATATTGCCTGAGGCTTCCATATAAGAGCGCAGGATCGCCAAGGCCGGGCCTTTAAAGGGAAAGGCTGCAAAGCCTAATACGCTGGCGTATACAACACCAAAAACCATTAACGAAGAATATCGCTCTTTTGGCACATATGCAGCAGACTGTAAAATACTGTATAAAATTGCCCACATCAGAAGAATCGTCGCGGTGCCGCTGGTAGAAGCCGAAAGAATATAGGTCACCAGTAAAAATACGAAAGAAAATACCCAAGGTTTCCCTTTTGTCCACTTCAAACTCAAAAAAAACTTTGAAATATGATTGGCTACACCTTCTTCTTCAATAGGTGCCAGCATGATCATAATCATTAATAATTGCCATACTGTATCATTGCCCATAGCATTCTTGATTGCAGAATTGACCGTCACACCTTCAGTAAAACCCATAGCAAGAATACCAATCATACTGGGCCAAAGCGTTCCTACCGTAGTCCAACCATAAATCAAACTGAGAAAAATACCTAAAATTCTCATTCCATTAGGTGTGATGGCTCCGAAAGGCTCTAAAAAACCAAAACCGAACATAATAACTAAGCTGATCACACTGTGCATCACATAAAAATAGTTTATTTTTTTCGACTGCATACAAATCCTCCTCACAAAATTTCTTATATCGCGATATGAACCCATTATAAATTTTTTTCATGCAGTCCATTTTAGTCTATGCTAAAAAAAAGTAATAAATTTGGAGTAAAATATATAGTATACTTGCTTTTTAAGAGATTCTGTACGTTCAACAACGATTTTTTTAACACAGGAGGAATTTCCATTGGAAGAAAAGGATATCACCAGATTTTTTTCTAATTATGAAGTTTTATTCGTTGAAAAAAATCACCCAATTCATCTGAACACAGCACCATGGAATTATGTTTTCTTCTTACACAAAGGTATCGCTATTGTAAAGCGCATTCATCTTGATGGTACAGAAGAGTTGTTGCGTTTTGCCAAAGAGAATGATTTCATTGGAATTCCCAATTATTTCACTGCGAGCAAACAATTAGCTGAGCATGATACTTCTATTTACGCCTGTACAGATTGCATCTTATATAAATTTTCCAAACATGATTTTCACATTCTTTCACATCAGCATCCAGAAATCTTAGAATTTATCATTATCAAAATCGGATTGGAAAATCGTATTTTTCGTAAGCAAATGGATGATATTTCTCATAAACAAACGATTAATGCCCTAGCTTCACTGCTCATTAACGTGAAAATTGACACCCCCTCTGGTATGCAGATACCCACGTGCATTTCCAATAATGATATTTCCATTTATTTGAAAATTCATTTTGTCACTGTATCAAAAATGCTACACCTTCTCATAGAAAATGATATTTTAGAAAAACGAGAAAAACAGCTCTACATTGTGAACTACGATAAGCTGTTTGCATTAGCCAATAATGAACTTTTCATTTCATAATCCATTATTTCTTATCCAACGCTCAAGATAAAAGCTCAAAAACAATTTTTATGGAGCATGCATTTCCCATCATGACAAGTTGTATTATAAAAAAGAGATCTCGAGAATCTCCACTATGCAGCGGAGCCTCGAAATCTCTTTTTTCAGTATTATTTTCATAACGGCATAAAAGCATTCTTTCTAATATTTTTTATCCTGCTTCAACTTTCCAGAGGGCAAGGATGTTTAGGACATCACAGCTTTTCCCTGATTTGCTGCAAAAGTTCCGCCTCCACCTGCTGCTCTGTTTTGCCCTGTTTTTCAACCCAACGGATATTGGGATCCCGGCGGAACCAGGTGAGCTGCCGTTTGGCAAAATGCCGGGTGTCCCGCTTAATCAGTTCCACTGCCCGTTCTAGGGAAATCTCGCCATTGATATATTGTACCATCTGCCGATACCCCAAGCTGGTCATGGAGAGGGCGTCGCGGTCAACACCCTGCGTCAGCGCCTGCCGTGTCTCCTGCTCTAATCCGGCGGCAATCATCTGGTCCACGCGGTGATTGATGCGCCCATACAAGATGTCCCTGGGCAGATTCAGGCCCAGATAAACGGTGTGATAGCGCATTTGCTCCCGCTCAAGGGTATTCTGCCGCTGAGAGGCTGGCACACCGGTTACGTGCAATACTTCCAAGGCGCGAATGATTCGTTTGCTGTCGTGACAATGCAGCCGCTGTGCTGACGGGGCATCCTTTTGCTCCAAAAGCTTCCACAAGGCTTCGTCGCCATGCTCTGCCTGATACTGCAAGAGCTCCTGCCGATAGGCTTCGTCGCGCTCTGCTTCTCCAAAATGGTACTCATAAAGCACGCTGTTCACATAAAAGCCTGTTCCTCCTACCAGAATGGGCAGTCTGCCCCGTTCTGCAATGTCGGCAATACACTGGTCTGCCCGCTGCTTAAATTCTGCGGCGCTGAAGGTTTCCCAGGGTTCTTTTATGTCGATTAAATGATGGGGCACACCGTCCATTTCTTCCGGCGTAATTTTCGCTGTACCGATATCCAGACCGCGAAAAATTTGCATGGAGTCTCCGGAAATAATCTCACCATTCAGCTTTTGCGCCAGACCGATACTGGCTGCTGTTTTCCCTACCGCTGTAGGACCCACCAATACAACTAAAGGTTTCTTCACCATCTGTCCTCACTTTCCATCTGCATAGCGCACACCGTAAGCCAAGGTGCTGTATTTTCCGCCTTTGATTTCGTCAAAATGCAAGTGCGTCAATGTCCCGGCTCTGTGCCGTACTGCCACCTTGCGCCGGGCAACCTGGCAAGCCCGCTCCAGAGTTTCCTCTGTAAGCGGCGCATAATTGGCCGCTCGTCTCAGCGGTGCAATCCCGCTGGAGGTATACACCGGCTGTTCAAACATGGGGTCAAAATAAACTGTATCAAACTGGTCAGGCACGCATTGCCGCAAATAATCTTCATAGGCGCAATGTATTGTCTCTATTCGCTCCATTGCCGCTTTCATCCGCGCACTGTTTGTGGACCAATGACAAAGGCCATAGCTGGTAATTGCATAGATCAAGGGGCTGCTCTCCAGCGCTGTGACATGTCCCTGCGCACCCGCTGCAAAAGAGAGCACAATGGCATCGTTGGCCATGCCCAGCGTGCAGTCCAGAATCTCATCGCCCGGTTCTATCTCTAAAATTTGCGTAAGCATTTCTTGTTTTCCATCTTTTATCTGCTTTATGCGATGCACTGCCATTCCTGGATGAAAGGAAAACCGGCTGCCATCGCCCCAATGGGCAAGCAGGCCGCCATCCTCCTCAACCAAAAGACACTCCAAGGCATATTGCTCCATCAGCCAGGGAATGCCTCTGTTCTGCCGCGCAATCACAGGAATCCCCAACTCCGCGCACAGATCTTTGGCCTGGGCTGTGAGCCCTTCTCTATGCTTCCCTCTGGCCTTGCTGGTAGTACAAGCCCAATTAACCATGGTAGGTTCCCCGCTTGAAGATTTTATATAACTCGCTCATGGTTATTTTATAAATAATAGGCCGCCCATGGGGGCAGGTATGGGCGTTTTCCACCTGCGACAAGTCATACAGCAAGGTGCGCATTTCGATGTCTGTCAAGGGCCAGTGGGCTTTCACGGCACCTTTGCAGGAAGCAGTTATCAATAATTTTTCTTTGATTATCGCCGCCGTCACTTCTTTTTGTTCTGCCAGGTCATGCAACAAATCCAAAAAGAACTCCTCCACATTGGGCAGCTCATGCAACCCCAAAGGCAGGCTGCGCAGAAGGTAACACCGCTCTCCAAAATTCTCCAGGACAAAGCCCAATTGGCGCAAAGTAAAAATATGCTGTATCAGGATACTGTCCTGCTGCGCTGACAAGGTCACTGTCACCGGAATAAGCAGCGGCTGGGAAACCAAGGCTTTCTCTCCCTCCGCCTTCATGAATTTTTCGTAAAGAATCCGTTCATGACAGGTGTGCTGGTCAATGATGTACAGACCTTCCTCATTTTGCGCCAAAATGAAGGAATGATTTAACTGTCCGATCACTGTCAGGTTGGCAATGCTTTTCACCTGCAATGAATCCTTCTCTTTATCTTTCGGCATCTTTCCCTGTTTTTCTGCCGCTTTCATCTGTGGAGCAACCTCTTTTTGCGGCGCTTTTTTCTCTATGGGCTGCGGCTCCAATGCAAACAGGGTATCCTGTGTGGCCCTTTGCGGCGGCTGCTCTTTTTTCACTGCAAGGGGCTCCTGCTGCCAGCGATAGAGCTTTTCCGGTTCAGCGACAACGCTGTTCACCCCATCCTCTGCTTTCTCATTGAGATAAGACACCGCCCCAATGGTTTGCGCTCTATGTTCCGCTTTTTCTCTGGGCGTATCAGTTTCTCTGGATTCCTGTTCTGCCCGTTCCTGCACAATCTTTCCCACAGAAGACTGCTGTCTGGCCATGGGCGCTACCGTTTCCGGCAGGAAAGCATTTTTGGTAATGTTGGCCTCCCACAGGGCATCCTTCAACACTTCGACGATTTTGGTCTTTAGTTGGGCAAAACCATTGATTTTTACTTCTGTCTTGGCAGGGTGTACATTCACATCTATTTCATTGCCTGGTATGGTAAGCTGCAGCACCGCCACTGGAAACCGGCCCTTGGCAATCAGGGTATAGTAGCTTTCTTCCAACGCTTGGCTCAGCTCTGCACTCTTCACCAATCTGCCGTTGACAAAAAATACTTCCTGTCCCCGGTTGTTGCGGGTAATTTCCTCCCGCACCAGCCAGGCTTCCACATAACGTCCGGCGCCCAATTCCTGTTTTTCTACTGGCACGATGAGCTGCTCCAAATTGCTCCCGTAAACATAAGCGATGCGCTGTTCTGCTGTGTGCATCCCCGCTGTGTCCAGCTGCAGCTGTCCGCCGGAGATGTAGCGAAAACGCACATGGGGATATCCAATGGCGTATTTGCTGATTAAATCACCGATGAGCCCCGTTTCATAGCTGTTGCTCTTCAAAAATTTCCGGCGCGCCGGAACATTGTAAAACAGATTTTTGACCTCCATCACAGTCCCCGGCGCTGCGGCGACCTCACTGAATTCCTGTTCACTGCCGCCTTCCACGCGGATTTTATGTCCCACTGTCTCTGACGCTGTGCAGCTGGTCATTTCCACCTGCGCCACTGCCGCAATGCTGGGCAGGGCTTCGCCGCGAAAGCCAAAGGTATTCAGGCGGAACAAATCCTGAAATTCCTGAATTTTACTGGTGGCATGGCGCGCAAAGGCCAGCCTCAGGTCATCGGCGTCCATCCCTTTGCCATTGTCTTTTACACGAATCAGACTGACGCCGCCCTCGCGGATTTCAATCTCCACAAAATCTGCGCCGGCATCCAGGCTGTTCTCCAACAGTTCCTTTACCACGGAAAGGGGACGCTCCACCACCTCTCCGGCAGCGATTTTATCGGCAATATGCTCTTCCAGTACTTTAATCTGCCCCATAGTCTACCACCTCCTGCGCTTTCTTCTGCAATGTGAACAACAAATTCATCGCATCCATGGGCGTCAAGCCGTTTACATTCACCGCGGCCAGCTCCCGCAGCACCTCCGGCACTGCCATGACCGGCTGCGCCTTCACGGGCTCCAGCTCCTGCGCCGCTGCAAATAAATCCATCTGGGTCACATGGGGACGATGCTGCTCTTTCTCCAGCTCCAAGGTGCGCAAAATCGTTCGGGCATTCTGCAGAATCTTCTCCGGAATTCCCGCCAGGCTGGCTACGTGTATCCCATAGCTGCGATCTGCTCCGCCGGGAATAATTTTGCGCAGGAATACGACATTTTCGCCATCCTCTTTGACTGCCACAGAGTAATTGCAAATCCCTGGCTGTTCTTCCAATGCCGTCAGCTCATGATAGTGGGTGGCAAACATGGTCTTGGCCTCAATGGTGTTATTGATATAGTCGGTCAACGCCCAGGCAATGGCCAATCCATCATAGGTGCTGGTACCGCGTCCCACCTCGTCCAGGATAATCAGGCTGTCCTTGGTGGCATTGTTGACGATATTGGCCACTTCATTCATCTCTACCATAAAGGTACTTTGCCCTGTACTCAAATCATCGCTGGCGCCAATGCGGGCAAATACCCGGTCCACCACAGGCATCACCGCTTCCCGCGCCGGTACAAAGGAGCCAATCTGCATCAGCACCGAAGCCACCGCAACGCTGCGGCAATAGGTGCTTTTCCCCGCCATATTGGGCCCGGTGATAATCAAAAACCTTTCCTTGTCCGGATGAAAATGCACATCGTTTGGAATGAACCAGCCATCCTTCAATTTTTCCTCCACCACCGGATGGCGGCAATCCTTGAGAATGTATTGCCCATCCTCGGAGATCACAGGCTTGCAGAAATTGTGATACACCGCCGCCTGCCCCAGAGAAAACAGGCAGTCAATCTGCGCAATGCTGTGCGCTGTGTGCAAAATCCGCGCTACGTGGGCGCCCACCGTATTGCGCAGCTGCACAAAGAGCTGATACTCCAGCTCCTTCACCTTTTCATCTGCGCCCAGCACTCTGTTTTCCAGCTCTTTCAGCTCCGGCGTGATAAACCGCTCACTGTTGGCCAGCGTCTGCTTCCGCACATATTCCTCGGGCACATCGCCGCTTTTGCTCCTTGTGACGTCAATATAATAGCCGAATACTTTGTTGTAACTCACTTTCAACGTCCGAATGCCGGTGCGTTCCCGCTCTCTCTGCTCCAAATCTACCAGCCATTGCTTGCCGTTGACCAAAACATCCCGCAATGCGTCAACCTCCTGGTTGTAACCATCGCGAATGAGGTTGCCCTCCCGCATAGAAAAGGGCGCCTCGGGATGCACGGCAGCCTCCAATAATTCATAGATGTCCGCCAAGACATCAAACCCTTCGCTAAGCTGGCGCAAATAGCTGCTCTTGCCCTGCGCCAAACTTTTCTGCAGTGCCGGCAGTTGTGCCAAGGAATTTTTTAAGGCCAACAAATCTTTGGCATTTGCTGTGCCGTAGGCAATCCGGGAAACGATACGCTCCAAATCGTAAACCGGCTCCAGATGCTCCTTAAAGGATAAGCGCAGAGTCGTGTCATTGACCAGCTCCTCTGTTGTGTCCAAGCGCTTTTGAATCTCTGCCTTGTTCAACAGCGGCTTTTCCAGCCAATTTTTCAACAGACGGCTGCCCACCGCAGTGCGGGTATAGTCGATAATTCCCAATACAGAATCCTTGCGCTCAGCGCTGTGCAGAGAGCGCACCAACTCTAAATTGCGCCGTGTCGCATAATCCAAATCCATGGTTTCTTTCAGAGAGTAGACTTTTAAGGTCATGATATTGGCGGGGCGGCTTTTCTGCATGAGATTCAAATAATCCAAAATCGCACCGGCCGCTATGGTCAACAAAGGCTTGTCCTCACAGCCCAAGCTTGTCAGAGAATTGATGCGGAAGTGCTCCAGTATTTTCTTCTCTGCATAGTCCAAGTTAAAGGCATGCTTGTGGTGAGCCGTCATGGTCACTCGATTTTCTCCGGCGATGCGGCTGACTTCGTCTAAGACCGCTTCATCCCCCTCTGTTACCAGGCATTCCACAGGGTCATACCGCCAAAATTCGTTATGTAAGGTATTCCAGTCGGGCACCTCTGTCGCCAGAAATTCCCCCGTGGAGGCGTCGACCACTGCCAGTCCGTAGCCCTGCTCACCGCGGGCAACTGCCAATAGATAGTTGCTGCTGCGTTCCTGTAGAAAGTTGCCCTCCAGAATCGTTCCAGGTGAAATCACGCGAATCACTTCACGCTTTACAATGCCCTTGGCACTCTTAGGATCCTCTACCTGCTCGCAAATGGCCACTTTTTGTCCTGCGCCGATCACTTTGGCAATATAATTATCTGCCGAGTGGAAGGGCACGCCGCACATTGGTACTTTTCCCATACCGCCGTCTCTGGCTGTCAGCGTAATCCCCAGCAAACGGCTGCCTTCCTCTGCGTCTGGCCCAAACATTTCGTAAAAGTCTCCCAAACGGTAAAACAGCAGACAATCTTGATAATCCTTTTTTATCTCCTCATATTGCTTCATCATAGGTGTATTTCCCAGCATCGTCTTTTCCCTCCATGAAAACCAAAAAGGCCGTCTTCTCTACACGCAAACACCTACAATTTACGACCAGAGAAGCAGCCTTATTTTAACTCTGGCTCTCGTTGCCAGCTGCTTTTTCCTGTTTTTCTGTCATTCTTTGCTCTGCCTTTTTGGAGGCAGGTCTCTCGCTGCGGCTACGGGGATTTCCCTTCTTTTCTGTCCGGTTATCCTCTCTGCGCTCATGGCGCTGTCCGCGGCGCACATCTTCCCGTCGCTCGCCCTTCTCGCTGCGGCGGCGCTGTTCCTGCTGTTTGCCTTCCTTGCGGCGGGGTTCCTTCCGCTCTCCGCCCGGCTTTTGATTTTCCCGGGACGCCTGTACATGCTCCTGCAAGGCGCTTTGCGCTTCCTCTGCAGCCACCTGTTCTGACCATTCCCCTAGCAGTTCTTCCTCTGCGGTAATTTGCCGCTCAATCTTTTGCCATCCCGTTTCCAAATCATCATTATGGTCAAGGAACCCGCCAAAATGGCTGCAAATCTTTGTAAAAATCTCCGAGCTGATCTCACTGACGCCCAAGCTCAGATAAATAATCTTATGATTGCGAAAACGCATTCCAGGATACTCCGAAGCCCGCGCATAAGTAAAAAACATAGAATGCTCCACACCGCGATAACTAAAATTCATTTTTCCAATCAGCTGATCGTCATAAGGCGAAATCATTTCATTTTTAACGGTCTTGCGGTCAACTTCCTTGGTCAGAAATTGAAATAAGATGTCCCGCTCGCCGCAATCCACCAGAGCCAGCGCATTTTTGCTCATGGCCGCCCCTCCTTTTTTCTGTTGTTGTGATACCATGAAACAAACTGTTTGCCAGGATATTTTTCAAAGCTGCTCTCGCAAACATACAATGCGCGATAAAACCCGAACCTGTACAACAAAACGTTCTGCAAAACAGTATACCATAAATTTTATATTTCTTCAATCAAACAAACTTATTTTTCCTTTTGCACTGCGTTGTAAACCTGCTTATCAGCATTTGCGACAACAGCCTGCTTTCACAGAGCATTCTCCGATAAATCCAACGTGATAACGCAGAACTACTGCTTTTCTTCAAGCTTTCTAACCCGTTCTTCCAGTTGTTCAATTTTTTCTTCCTGTGATAGAAATATTGTTAAAACAACTGTAATGACAAATGCATAAACCGCTGTCGTGACATAATAGTTTATGCTGAAATCAAAGAGCATCCATCCTCCAAAGAATGCAAAAATAAAACAAACTACTAAGATCGCTGCATAAAGTTTTAAGAATTTCACCTTTCATCGCCTCCACAACGCTTGATTCAGCATTTTGTGTATTACGTTATCCCTGCAGGCCTTTTGCCTGCCGCTCCATATTTTCAATGACGACGTCAAATACATCGCCCAACGAAGCGCAATACTCCAACACCTTCCATGGTGTGTTGGTGTGAAAATGAATTTTCACCAAGGTCTCATTGCCCACTGCCAATAAACAATCCCCGGCAATATGGGCTGTAATGTAGGCGCTGATATCGTCGCTGGAAAGCGCTGTTCCCTCTACCAGCAGTTGGGTATCATATTTATATTCTAGCATTTTGTATACTCCTTCATGTTTTTGCATTTTTTACCTAACTTTGCTTTCTTTTGTCAGCCTTGCCCCTTCCTCCGCTGCTTCGGACAATTCCTCTAGTTGTCCACTTTTGTCAGACTAACGTCTGCCACAGTTTGGACAACTGCGGGAATTGTCCGTCCAGAAGTCGAAATTTAGGCAAGGCAGACATGGGGAATTTTATCTTGTCTATTTAATGGTTTACTTGCCTTCGCTGTAATTCCGGCTTTTGCCCGACAGCTTTCTAATCAATATCTGACTCAATATCCGATATTTTTCTGGCTGGACACAGCGGAAGGAAAGGCATAGACACATACGCATAGAGAAATGTAATTAAACTTCCCGTACCTACTTTGCCAGCATTCCGACTTTGGGGCGGACTGTGACGCAGCTTGTACAAAGCGTGATGAACGTTAGTTCAGCAAAGCTGCACAAGCAAGGAACCGTCCGAAGCCACGGAGGAACAGGCAAAGGCAGACAAAAAAATTACTTCTTCAATTCGACTACCGTAACGCCGTCGCCACCTTCATTGAATGCGCCGAAACGATAACTGGCTACATGGCAATGATGCTTCAATTGTTCTCTTACCGCGCTGCGCAGCACGCCTGTACCCTTGCCGTGAATAATCCGCACAGAAGCCAGACTGCTCAGATAGGCGTCGTCTAAATATTTGTCCACCTTATCCAGCGCTTCCTCCACCAGAAGTCCCCGCAAGTCCAACTCGCTCTTGATAGTTTCTGTTTTTCCGGAAGATATCTTGTGCACCATCGTTTTGCCTGTCTCTTTTTGCTTGGCCGACTGCTGCAGTTCCTCCAAATTTACATTTACCTTCATGATGCCGATTTGCAGCTGCAGATTGCCGTTTTTGTCCGGCAGCGTCAGCACTGTGCCGTGCTGCGTAAACTTGGGCACATATACTTCCTCGCCTACTTTCACTTTCGTCACTTTATTTGCGATTACTTTAGGCCCCTTATTTACCTGGGCTGCCAGCTTCTCTTCCTTTTCGCTGAGCCGTTTGCGCTTCTCCTGGGCTTCTGTCTGCGCTTTGGCACTGTCCATGTGCATTTTCCGCAGTTCGCGCAAAATCTCCTCGCTCTCCTGCCGCGCCTCGCGCACAATATCCAGCGCTTGGGCCTGCGCGTTTCGGCGAATCTTGTCGGCAGAGGCTGTCAAAGCTGCCCGTTCTTCCTCCAGCGCCTTCAACTGCGCCTGAATTTCCTGCAGCTTGTCCTCCGCTTCCTGCCGTTTCTGCTCTGCCAGCACATTGTTTGTTTCCAATGACGCAATCAATCCCGCCACATCCTGCTCTTCCTGAGAAATCAAGCTATGGGCATTCTCAATGATATGATCCTGAATACCCAGCTTGCGGGCAATTTCAAAGGCATTGCTTTTTCCAGGCACGCCCAACAGCAAGCGATAGGTGGGACGCAAGGTCTCTACGTCAAACTCTACGCTGGCATTCTGCACTCTGGGCTCATTGAAGGCATAGGCTTTCAGTTCACTGTAATGGGTCGTAGCGATAATCTTCCCTCCGTGATGCAGAATATCATCTAAAATAGAGATGGCCAGAGCCGCCCCCTCGGAAGGGTCGGTTCCCGCGCCCAATTCGTCCAAAAGCACCAGAGAATCTCCGTCCACTTCCTGTAAAATACGCACAATATTGGTCATGTGGGAGGAAAAGGTACTCAAGGACTGCTCGATACTTTGTTCGTCCCCAATATCGGCGTAAACGCTGCGGAACAGGCCCATTTCACTGCCCACCTCCGCAGGAATATGCAAGCCGGACTGCGCCATCAGCACAAAAAGCCCGACTGTTTTTAAGGTAACCGTTTTTCCGCCTGTATTTGGTCCGGTGATCACCACAGAATCAAAGTCCTGCCCCAGACTGATAGTCAACGGCACCACCTGTTTTGCCGGAATCAACGGATGACGTCCTTTGCGAATGGAAAGCTCCGGCGTTGTCTTCAAAATGGGCTCCACCGCATTCATTTTTTCGCTGAGCCGCGCCTTGGCAAAAATGAAATCAATACGCGCCAACACCTGCAAGTTATACTGTAAATCCTCTGTGTAAGGCGTCACCTTTCCGCTTAGCTCCAGCAAGATGCGGTTCACTTCATCCCGCTCCGTGCTGTAGGCTTTGCGCAGATCGTTATTCATCTCAACCACTGCCATGGGCTCGATAAAAAGCGTCGCACCGCTGGCTGACTGATCATGGACAATGCCAGGAATGTGACTGCGGTACTCCTGTTTTACTGGCACCACATAGCGGTCATTGCGGATGGTCACCAACGCATCCTGCAAATATTTCTGACTGCTTTCCGAACGCACGATATGCTCTAAGCGCTCCTTTATCCGATTTTTCAGTGTGTTGATCTTGCGCCGCGCTGTCAAAAGCTCCGAGGAAGCCGTATCCCGCACAGCGGCCTCCGGCGCAATGATATCGTCAATCTCCCGCTCCATCTCCGGCAGCAAGGTAAGCTGTCCTGCCCACCATTCCAACCGGGGCGTCTCGTAAGTCTTTTTGCGCTCCAAAAAGAAATGGGCAATTCGCCGGCACGCTTTCAATACATCCAAGAGCTGCAAAAACTCTTCCGGCTCCAGCATTCCGCCGATTTGCGCCTTGCGTACCTGTCTGCTCAAGTCCGTTATCCCGCCCAGAGGAATATTGGGCTCCAAGCGGCGCACAGTCACACCTTCCGTGGTTTCCTGCTGCCAGTCATGAATTTGCTGACTGTCCGTGCCAGGCTCTAAGGCTTCTGCCACTTGCCGCCCCAAAGAAGAGCTGCATTCAGCAGCCAGCATCTCTCTAATCTTTTCATATTCCAATTTTCGTAATGTAAACGGATTCATAAAACACCTCTAAAATAATGACCATAGGTCGAGCCTTCAGGAGCCAAAGTATCCAATTTGCCCGAATCATGCAAATCAACTGTTATATGCTCCGTCCGGTTATATTCCTCAATTACTTTTTTATAAATCGCCGTCACGGTACCCACCCATTGGGCGTCCCGTTCCCGTCCTTCAATGCGCAGCACATCCACGCCGGTCTGTAAGCATTCCTCCAGTCGCTTATACAGATTTAACGTCTTGCTGTTGAATACATGCATGCGGCAATTTTCATCCATATACAGTGGGAACTGCATGTCCTTGCGGTCCTCTAGCCAATACTGATGCGTTCTGCAGGGCATGGCGCAGGCCGTTTTCGCCGTGCGTCCGCCGATCACCGAGCCAGTCACGCACTGCTCCGACACCATGAGCGGAAAATTTCCATGTACAATCAATTCCAAAGGCAGATTGCCCAGATAAGCAAAGTCCCCGATCTGCTCCAGACTCAGCTCCGGTGAGAGCACCGCTCTGCTGATTTCCTGCGCGGAAAGATATTGCAGCGTCACATCATTGAAGATATTCAGCTGATAGTCTGCCACAATATTGAGCCAGCCTTGCTGCTGCGCTGTCTGCAGCAGCCCCAGATTGCCCACCAGCACACCGTCAAAGCCGCAATCTTTGGCAGCCTGCATCAAAGCTGCCGCGCGCTCCAGCTGCCGGTCATTCTGAATGGGACTGCATGTCCAATAGAGCGCTGCCTGCCGTCCATGACAATACTCCGCCAATTCTCCATACTGCTCTTTTTCTACCGGCACACCACGGCGCAGCGCCGTACTCTGCAGATAAATGATATCCGCACCGTTTTCAGCAGCGGCCCGCACTGCCTCTGCGCTGCCCACTGTCACCGCCAATTTTTGCTGTAGCCCATAGGCCATCACTTGTGGCGGAATGCGGTCCAGCAAATCTCCTGCGTCCTCCAGATACGCCTCATAGGTGCACACATCCTTTGGCGCTCCTTCTCCCTGCAGTTGTGTCTCCAAGCCTTCTATTACAGTGCGGCGCAGTGCATTGAGCTCGCTGGCCGGCGCAATGACGCCTTCATCCAGTTCTGTAATCACATCGCCCAACGAAAACATCGTATTGCCTAAACGGTCCAGTTGCTTCCGTACACTCTCCGCATCACTGGGACGATTCTTTGCTTTTTCCACCAGGTAATCGCTCTCTCCATATTGCTGATGTCCCGCATCGTCCCACGCCAGCAGAGAAATGGGCTGTCCTTCATGCAGCTCTACTTTGAAATGTACTGCCCGCTTTTGCTGCTGGGACGGACGGGCAAAACTGTCCGCCGCCCGCTGCAGCAGCTGGAGATCGGCTGTCTTATACAATTCTCTGCCGCCCTGGGCATTGCCGCTCACAGCCATCTGTACAATCTGTCCCGGCATGCCGCATTCGATAGTCTTTCCTTTGATGGACAAGCTGTGCACCTTTCCGGCAATCTCCTCGCCCCGTCCATTGTACAGCAGATACCCATCGCCTACAGACAACGGTGTCCGCAGCTGGATCCATATCCGTTTCTGCTCTGTTTTCAGAATATCCGCCGCCAACACGCCCCGATTGTCAGGCCGACGGTAACTCATCAAATCAGCGCCCTGTTTCTTAAAATAATAGCCTGTCGTAAAATCGCGGTTAAAAATCTGCAACAGCTCCTCATCGGCCTTTTTCTGATCGTACCCTGTCCCATCATAGTACGCGTCAATGGCCTGCCGATAGTGTCGCACTACTGTTGCCACATATTCTGGGCGTTTCATTCTGCCCTCTATTTTCAGGGAGGCCACGCCGGAGCGAATCAGTTCCGGCAAATGATGGAGCATATTCAAATCCCGCGTACTCAGCAAATAACTGCCCTTTTCGTTGAGATAGTATTTTCCCGTTTCATCCAACAATTGATATTGCATGCGGCAGGGCTGCGCGCAATAGCCCCGATTGCCGCTTCTTCCTCCAATCATACTGCTCAGCAGACATTGTCCCGAATAAGCCACGCACAGCGCGCCATGTACAAACACTTCCAGCTCCACATCACAATTGGCCTTAATCCGCTCGATATTTTCCAGCGATGTTTCCCGAGCCAATACCACCCGTTCAAATCCCTGATTCTGCAAAAACGTTACACCGGCAGTGTTGTGCACTGCCATCTGCGTGCTGGCATGGAGCGGCAGCTGAGGCAGCGTTTCCCGCAGAATATGCGCCGCGCCCAAGTCCTGCACGATCACCGCATCCGCTCCGAGCTGATAAATTTTGTAGACATATTCAATCAGACTGCCAATCTCCTCATTGCGCAGCAATGTATTGATTGCCACATGTACCTTACAGCCCCGCTCATGGGCATAGGCAATCCCTTCCGTCATATCTTCCGCCGTAAAGTTATCTGCCTTTTGTCTGGCGCTGAACTTTTCCCCGCCAATGTATACTGCATCGGCACCGTTTTCTACAGCAGCCTTCAATGCCGTCAGATTTCCCGCCGGCGCCAACAATTCTATTTTTTTCATACCAGAAATTCCTTTCTGCAGCCATACCGCAATGGCAACCTCTTTTGTCTAAAAATCGGTCTATTCCAGCAAAAGCTGCAACTGCTCCCACGCTTCATACCATGCGGGAATACGCTCCTCCAACTGCTTATATTCTGCCACAAATAGCCTGCTCTTTTCCTCATCCTGATAAGTGGCGCCGTCCGCCAACAGCTCTGACAGCTCTGCAGCCCGCAGCTCTCCTGCCTGAATCTGTTCTTCCAGCTGCTCAATCTCTTTTCTGACTTTTGATTTATTGATCTTTGGCTTCTCCACAACAGCGGCTTTTCCCTGTTTTGCCTGGCTTTTGCTGCGCTGGGCCTCTTCCTCTTGTTTTTCCCGCGCCAAGCGCTCCAGTTCTGCCCGCTTCTGTCGATAATAACTGTAGTTGCCCAGATATGCGCTGAATTTTTGGTCTTCCAAAACAATCGTGCGCGTACAAATCGCATCCAACAGATAGCGGTCATGGGAAACCATAAACACTGTCCCTGGAAATTCCTCCAAAAACTGCTCCACAATCTCTTTCGAGCTGATATCTAAATGGTTGGTCGGTTCGTCCATAATCAAAAAGTTCGGCTTATCCAAAATAATCTTCAAGAGCGCCACGCGGGCCTTCTCCCCACCGCTCAAGTCGCCGATGCGCTTTTCTACGTCCTCACCGAAAAACATCACCTGCGCCAGCAAATCCCGCGCTTCGCGCAGTGTGACATCGTACTGATACACAATTTCGTCGATAATTTTATTATCGGGATTCAGCTGGCGATGCTCCTGGTCATAGTAGGCCATCTTTACCCGCGCGCCTAGATGCACCGTCCCACCAGTAGGCTGCAAATGGCCTATAATGATTTTCAGAATTGTGGATTTTCCTACACCGTTGCCGCCAATCAGACCGACTTTTTCCCCTTTATAAATAGTATCCGTAAAACCGGAAAACAGCACCTTGTCCGGGTAAGCCATGGCCAAATCCCGAATCTCCAGCACTACTTCCCCGGTGCCGGATACCTCATGCATATGCAGCAGCATAGATTTATCGCTCTGCACCCCTTCCAGACGTTCTAATCTGGAGAGCTGCTTTTCTCTGCCTCTAGCCTGCTTCGACTTGATTCCCGCTTTGTATTTGCGAATATATTCCTCTGTGCGGGCAATTTCCGCTTGTTGCTTCTCATAGGCGCGCATCTGTGCCATCTCCTGCTCCGCCTTTAACACCAGATAGCGGCTATAATTGCCCCCATAGCTTTTCAGCGCATGATGGTTGAGCTCCATTGTGCGCGTTGTCACCTGATCGAGAAAATAACGGTCATGGGAAATCACCAGCACCGCGCCGCGATAATTGCGCAAATAAGTTTCCAGCCAGTCCAGCGCTTCCAAATCTAAATGATTGGTCGGTTCATCCAGCAAAAGCAAATCCGGCTCCCGCACCAACAGACGCGCTAAAGAGGCCCGTGTTTTTTCGCCGCCGCTGAAACAAGCTATTTCTCTGTTAAAATCTGCATCGGTAAAGCCCAGACCTTTGATAATGCCTTTTGCTCTGCTCTCACAGCTAAAGCCGCCTAAATCTTCATAGCGATGGGTCAAAGCACTGTATTCCTCCAGCAGCTTTTCCAGGGCGTCACCTTCTACGCTACCCATCTCCAACTCCAGCTGCCGCAGCTGATCCCGCATGGCAAAGATATCGTTAAACATCTCCATCACAGCATCCAACAGTGTAAAATTGGGCGCGAACTCCGGCATCTGCTCCATATAGCCCATGCTGTGCCGGGCGCTCATCTGCAGCTGTCCCTCATCAAAGCTGTCCTCTCCTGTGATACAGCGAAACAGCGTCGATTTTCCCGTGCCATTTGGCCCCACAAGGCCGACCTTTTCTCCCTCTTGGATATGGAAGTCAAGATTTTCAAAAATAAGATTGGTAATATATGATTTTTTTAAATTTTTTCCCTGTAAAATAATCAAAATGCTCCGCTCCTTGGAGGTTTTCAACCGTCATCCCTGACGGAATCTACGTTTTAGTTTATCAGATATCAGGCTTGATTTCAACACGTTTCCACAAAGCCAACAAGAATCTTCCAATTACAAAAAAATATCCGACAAGTCAATAATAAAGGGTCCCAGCCGACAAAAGGCCGCAGAAGCATACGCGCTCTGCGGCCTTTTCCCTATTTTCTGCAAACTCAAACGTTCAATTTATCCAGCTCAAAGGCATCATGCAATGCCTGCATAGCCTTTTTCGGTGTCTCATTGGCTTTTTCCACAATGCAGGATACTTTGATCTCCGAAGTACTGATCATTTCAATGTTAATCCCATTTTCAGCCAGCACGGAGAACATTTTTGCAGCAACGCCGGGAGAACTGATCATCCCTGCGCCCACAATAGAAACTTTTGCTACCTCAGTGGAAGATACAATTTCCGACATTCCCAGCTCTGCTTTCAGTGCATCCAATACCTCCAGTGCATTGTCCACTTCCTCTTTCGGTACAGTAAAGGCAATATCATTCAGGTTGTTGCGCATTGCACTCTGCACAATCATATCCACATTAATATTGGCATCTGCCAGAGCCTGGAATACCTTCGTGGCAGATCCCGGCTTATCTTCCAGATCAAAAATTCCAATCTTCGCTACTTTTTGGTCACAGGCAATCCCGGTTACCACAAATTCTTTTTCTAACTGCTCTCTGCTTACCACAAAGGTTCCCTCCTTGGTTGTATCAAAACTTGAACGTACACTTAATTTTACACCGTGAATTTTTGCAATTTCTACAGAACGGGGATGCAGTACTTTTGCACCCAGACTGGCCAGTTCCAGCATTTCATCATGGGTAATCATAGCCAGCTTCCGTGTATTCTCTACCATACGGGGATCAGCAGTGTATACGCCGTCCACATCGGTATAAATTTCACACAAATCAGCTTTGGTGGCCGCTGCAACTGCTACCGCTGTAGTATCGGAGCCGCCTCTGCCCAGTGTGGTAATTTCGCCTTCTTCCGTGATACCCTGGAACCCTGCCACGATAATCACTTTTCCTGCATCTAATTCTTTACGAATTTTATCCGTCTTAATATAATTGATTCTGGCTTTCATGTGCGCATCTGTGGTCATGATCCCCATCTGACTGCCGGTCATGGACACGGAAGGAATCCCCAAATCATTTAAGGCCATCGCCAACAGGGCAATAGAAATCTGTTCTCCTGTGGACAACAGCACATCCATCTCCCTTGTAGGAGGTTTTTTTTCAAACCCCTTTGTCATATCAATCAATTTATCTGTCACACCGCTGGGCGCGGAAACGGTAATAATCATATCGTGTCCTGCCTTGCGGAAACTCTCAATATGTTTCGCTACGCATTTCACCCGTTCTACCGTTCCTACAGATGTGCCGCCATATTTTTGTACAATCAGTGCCATCTTTCTCTCTCCTATCTTTCAATAATCGCTGCACCTTCACAAACCGGACGCAGCGGGATAATACGGGCGTGAACCCCTTTTCCTTCCAATAAAGGCAATAGCGGGCTGAAATCCTTCTCCCTGTCGCTGACCAACAAAACCGTTGGACCTGCACCACTGATAGTCACATTCAACGCACCCAATGCTTTTGCCTGGGGAATCAATTCTTCCATGCCCTGAATCAAGGACATGCGATAAGGCTGATGAAGACGGTCCTCCATCGCCAAAGCCAGCTGTTGCAAATCTCCAGTATGCAGCGCATCTACCAAAAGCGCCATACGACCAATATTAAACACGGCATCCTGCATAGCAATCTGCTTTGGCAATACCTTGCGCGCTTCCTGCGTAGCCAGCGGATAATCGGGAATGATGACCGTGCAATGCAGATTGGCCGGCGGCACAATTTTACGGTAAAATACCTCGCCGTTTTCCTCAATCCCGCTGATTACCACACCGCCTAAAAGCGCCGGTGCAATATTGTCCGGATGTCCCTCAAACTGCAGAGCGATTTTCAGCAACTCTCTATCATGCAACGGCTCTCCCAGAACAGCATTGGCCACTTTTACACCGCCTATCAACGCTGCAGAGCTGCTGCCCAATCCGCGGGAATAGGGAATATTATTTTCAAAATGCATCCGGATGCCTGCTACGGGCTGCTTCATATAATGAAATACTGCCGCGTAGGCTTTATAAATCAAATTTTCCTTCGTTAAATCAATACTTCCTGATTCTCCTGAAGAAGTCAGTTCACAATACCCCGCCTCTCCAACTGCCTCGAAACCAATATAATTATACAAATCAAAAGCCATGCCTATGCAGTCAAAGCCCGGTCCCATGTTGGCTGTTGTAGCGGGAATCCGCATATACTTCACCAAATTTTCTCTCCTTTTATCTTATGCGCTATATACACGGATGATTGCAGAAATTTCCTTTAAAATTGGCATCTGTTTTAAAGCCTCTACTGCCGCACGGAAATCCTTTTCCAATACATTTTCTGTGATCAGCACCATCTCTGCTTCTTCATCATGTACATTTTTCTGAACAAACTGGGCAATGCTCACATTGCTCTTGCCAAAGGCCCCGGCGATGTTAGCCAATACGCCAGGGCGGTTTTGCGCCTGTATCCGAATAAAATAACTGCTTCTGCAATCATCAATAGACTTGATAGGAATATCTTTATAGCAAGTGCAGCGAATGCGGCCTTTGCAGTTGTATTGAATATTGCGGGCCACATCCATCACATCGCCCACTACCGCGCTGGCTGTCGGCATCTCTCCTGCACCTCGTCCGTAGAACATGACGTCATCCACAGCATCCCCATGCACAAACACCGCATTGAAAGAATCATTTACAGTAGCCAGTGGATGATCACTAGGAATCAGCATCGGATGTACCCGCACTTCAATGCCTTCTTCTGCATTGTGCCGCGCTACACCCAACAGCTTAATGGTATAACCCATTTCTGTCGCATAGGCAATATCCTCTGCAGTCAATTTTGTAATACCTTCTACATATACATCATCTAAAACCACACGGGAGTTGAAGGCAATAGAGCCCATAATCGCTACTTTACGGGCAGCATCCAAACCTTCAATATCCGCAGTTGGGTCAGCTTCTGCATATCCCAGCTCAGTAGCCTTGTCCAAAGCTTCCTGAAAAGACATACCCTCTAAAGTCATTTTTGTCAGAATATAATTGGTAGTTCCATTGACAATCCCCATCACTTCACTGATATTGTTGGCGGCTAAGCATTGTTTTAGCGGACGAATAATGGGAATGGCACCGGCAACGGCTGCTTCAAAGAGAAAATCGCAATTATTTTTCGCCGCAGTCTCCAATAGCTCCCTGCCATGGACAGCCACTAAATCTTTATTCGCTGTCACGACGCTTTTGCCGCTGTTCAGCATAGCCAGAATGCATTTTTTGGCAAAATCAATGCCGCCCATTACCTCTACAACAATTTCAATCTCTTCATCGTTAGCAATGTCTTCATAGCTGCTGACAACCTCTATATCTTCCCGTACTCTTGCTTTTACAGCAGGAATTTCATTTTCCCGCACCAAGATTTTTTTGATCTCCATACGGGTACCGATTTTGTGTGGAAATTCTTCCTTCTGATTCTCCATCACCTTATACACGCCAGTACCGACTGTACCCAAACCCATTAAACCAACTTTCAAAACTTTTTCTTCCAATGTTATATCCTCCTTAACTTTGTCCTACAATCTCCACATGTAACACGCCATTGAGTTTTTCGATAATTTCTATTACTGTTTCCAAATCCTGTTCCATATGCGCCGTTTCAAAAGCAATTGTAGCAATCGCAACATTTTGAACAGGAATCCCCTGATTAATTGTCAAAATATTGCAATTTGCCCGTGCAATGGTATTAATGCAATTAGACAAGATTCCGGCTTTATTATCCATAGAAATTTGTAAGGTCATAATTTTTGCCTTAGTAGCCTCATAGAAGGGAAATACACCATCACGATACTTATAAAAAGCACTGCGGCTCAGGCCAACCTCTTCCACAGCCTCATTCACTGTCATATCTTTATACTTCGCCAACAGTTCCTTGATTCTGGCCGTTTTTAAGATTGCTTCTGGTAAAATCCCCTCGTCTACAATGTAAAACTTCCCCTTTTCTTTGTTCGTTTCAGGCATTTTTGTTCTCTCCTGGTGGATAAAATTCCTTGCATGCAAGACATTATATGCCTAATCCGCCTCTTTGTCAATGCAAAAAGCAGGATTGTACAATGCATAAAAGAAAACAAAGGATTCTCTGTTCCGCTTTAAAGAAAAAACAGCAAACATCCAACCTCTCATTTCTTTTTCATCTCATTCTTTATTGAAAAAACTCTGCAACGCTCTTGTATTTTTCACGTTTCACCATAAGAATTCACACCTGCCTTGCACAAAAAATTTGTGCTGCGAACAAAAGCAGAAACTCCGGCAAATCACTTGACAGGCTTATTGCCAAAGAGTATTATTTTCAATAAGTCCGTTGTTTTTTAACAGCACCGACAAATAAAAATTTTATTGTATAATTTATATATTTTCTAGAATAGACCCTCGAGTTTTTACGTTAAAAATTTGTTACATACTTGTTTTTTAGAAAGGAACAGATTTATGAAACAGAATCAGGAAGAACAAATCAGAATCGTACAGGAAACTGTAGCGGGAAAAGAAATTACCTTCGCTCACGTCATGGGCAGTCCTGCTCCTATCATTTATCAAAAATTGGGCTTAAACCCGCAAGTAGATTATCAATCGTCAGCTATCGGCATCATGAATATGACGCCATCAGAATCGGCTGTCATCGCTTCCGATATCGCAGTGAAAAGCGGCAATATCTACTTGGGATTTGCTGACCGTTTCACCGGAACCCTCATCATTACCGGAGATATCTCGGAGGTTACCTCTGCCTTGACGGAGATCGTAAATTATTTTCGGGATTCCTTAGGATATGTCGTCTGCGATATTACAAAACGATAGGATGGTGAGTACGACGCGGATCACAAGAGAGGAATTCCTGCAAAAAATCTTCCAGGACAATTATGAAGATTTGAAAACAAAGGGAACACTGCGCACAGTTCGTTTGAGTGTGCCGGGCACAGAGGTTTGTCTGGCACATATTCTCACACCCACCCACACAGAAGTCTACCAAAATCTCGGTCTGCACATCGGTGTTCATGAAGGAGAAGATCACACCGGAGAAACCATCGGTCTGGTTCGGGTGACACCTTGGGAAGCCGTTGTAATTGCCGCCGACACAGCACTAAAAAGTGCTGACGTACAAATCGGTTTTATGGACCGTTTTTGCGGTTCTCTCATTCTGACCGGGGAATTGGCGCAAGTAGAAACTGCCGTAAAAGCTGTTGTCAAATTTTTTGAGGAAACACTGCACTTTCATACTTGCCCCATTTATAAAAGTTAAGAGAACGTCAAATTCAGGAAAGGAAGGGTTCACATGAAAAAATTATTTTTGATGGGTAGAAGCGAAGCCGGAAAAACTTCCCTGACGCAGGCATTAAAGGGTGAAGCCCTTCATTACGAAAAAACACAATATGTCAATACCGCTACCGATACCATCGACTCTCCCGGCGAATATGC
The DNA here is from genome assembly GCA_910585405.1 of uncultured Peptococcaceae bacterium. GTDB lineage: Bacteria > Bacillota > Peptococcia > Peptococcales > Peptococcaceae > UBA7185. Next base: position 35,778 of record CAJUDO010000003.1, read on the forward strand.
AGAATCCAAGCATTTCAGCGTAGGGCTGGCCTGCTTCTCCTTTGAAGCAGACGTGATTGCAGTTGTACAAGCAGCTGATGAACCCTTCAATTTATTCAGTCCAGGCTGCCATGCGTTTATTCAACGTCCTCTTATCGGCGTGATTACCAAAATTGACTCGCCTCACGCCAATATCCCCATGGTGAAGCAATGGCTTATCAATATCGGCTGCGAGCAAATTTTTTTGGTGAACAACAAAACACGGGAAGGCATTGACGCACTGTTGGACTATCTCCGTGATGATTTACCCGTTCTGACCTTAGAACAGGCGAAACACATGCAGCGCATGGGATTAAACGAGTGGGATCCTCTGCCTGCACAACCTCCGTCCTGCTAAATGGAGCAAATAATTACGTAAAGAATGTGCTGGCATAAACGCTGTCGTTAAAATTAAAATTGACCGATATACTGAATATCTCAAATATAAAAAAGGGCAGACCATACTATGATCTGTCCTTTTTCACGTTTCCTATCTTCAGATAATAATGCAAATCAATCCGCCGCTGCCGTCGTTGGTGATGCGGCGTACTGCTTCCTGCAATTTATGCTGTACGTTTTCCGGCATTTTCTGCAATTTTCCTTCCATATTCTCCCGCACCAAATCATGCAATGATTTCCCGAAAATATCATACTCCCACATGGCCTGGGGATTTTGTTCAAATTTCTCACTCATATAGCGCACCAAATCCTCGCATTGCTTTTCCGAGCCCATGAGCGGCGTAATTTCTGTTGTCACATCAGAGCGAATGATGTGCAGCGTAGGCGCGCTGGCCTTTAATCTCACACAGAAGCTTCCACCTTTCTTCATCAGCTCCGGCTCTTCCAGCACCATGTCCTCCATCGTGGGTGTCACCATGCCATAGCCTTTGTCGTGCACATCCTCCAAGGCCCGCTCCAGCTTGTCATATTCTTTTTTGGCAAAGGCGAATTCCACCGTATTTTTCAAAATATCATGCAGGCCTTTTACTTCCACGCCGCTGACTTCCTGATACACCCGATAAAATAAATCGTCCTCCGCAGCCATTTCAATGCTGGCCACACCGGTAGCCAAATCCATATGGTCCAGTACAATGTCTTTGACAAAATCATAGGCCGACAAGCATTGAATGGATTGGTCAATATCCCGCAAACGTTTGACCTCGCTGATGGCACTGTGCACAGCATCCTCAAATTTGGCGCGCAGCCAATGATTGCAGTCCAAATCTTCAATCCACTGAGGCAGTCCAATGTTCACTTCTGACACCGGAAATTCAAAAAGAATTTCCTCCAGAATATTCATGATACCATCTTCGTCCAATCCCGCCACATTGGTGGGCAGCACTGGCACCTGATAGGCCTCCTCCAACTGCGCCGCCAACTGCAACGTTTCCTCATCCTCAGGATGGCAGCTGTTGAGCACTACGATAAAGGGTTTATTCAACTCCGTCATCTCCGCTACCACTCGCTGCTCCGCTTCTACATAAGCCTCTCTGGGCAAATCGGTGATACTGCCGTCGGTCGTCACGAGAATTCCCATTGTGGAATGGTCCGTAATGACTTTCTTGGTGCCAATCTCTGCTGCTTCTTCAAAAGGAATGGGGTGATCATACCAAGGCGTCCGCACCATGCGCGGACCATCAGATTCCATAAAACCCAATGCGCCTTCAATGGCATACCCTACGCAGTCCACCAGACGCACCTTGGCCTTCACGCCATCCTTCACCTCAATGGAAATGGCGTCATCAGGCACAAACTTTATCTCTGTGGTCATGATTGTTTTTCCGGCGCCGCTCTGGGGCAGTGCATCGGTAGTGCGCGCCCGATCATATTCATCACTGATGCGGGGCAATACCACCAAGTCCATAAATTTTTTGATAAACGTAGATTTCCCCGTGCGCACCGGCCCAACTGCAGAGATATAAATATTACCGCCAGTCCGACTGGAAATGTCCTCAAAAATATTGATATCTTCCATACAAGCATCCCTCCATACTCTCTCACGCTTGTTTCATATATATGCCTCGTTTTTCGGGATAGAACAGCGGGAAATTATTTTTTGTTGGAGCTCTACGAAAGATTATTTGCCAAATACAAAAAAAGCCTACGGAATACCTGAACTAAAAGTTCTCCATAGACTTTTCTCTATTTACTTACTATTGTTTAATATTTTTTGCGCCAGCTCATTTCCGGTTTTCCGTCAACATTTTTCACAGTCAGGAACATATCATCCAGCAGCGGATTGGTGAAGGTATAATCAGAACGTCTGTGCATTGCACGGCTTTCTTTGCGCTCCATCGCTGTAATGCAAACCAGTTTTCCAACTTCCAGCAAGTCATAGGCTTCCACTGCCCGCATCAATTCATGGGAATCCTTGCAGCACAGCTGCCCTTTTGCATTTTCTTCCAACGCATTCAGATTATCTAACCCTGCTTGTAACATAGATTCTGAACGGGGATAATTGATCCCTGCATAGTCATTCATAATCTGCTGTACAGCCATGTTCAACTCTTTCCAGGAAGGACCTTGCTTCCGCTCCATAATTTCACTGTAGAAGGCTGTCTGTTTCTGAACCACACTGTGCGCCAATAAATCCTGCTCATATGCAGCAGTTTCCAAGGCATAAATGGCAGCATTTTCTCCAGAAATCCGACCATAGATAGCCGCACCGCCAATATCTGCACGGAAGTTTCCAACTTCATCGCCCGCTGCATATAAACCTGGCACATTGGTAGCGCCCTTTTCATCAATTTGAATCCCGCGGCCAATCATAATCGGCTCATACTGTGTGAACTCAACAATGTCTTCTTTTAAGTCCACATTCTGTTTTTCCATAGCGTCGAGGATTGAGGTATCGCCTTCACATTTCAGCCCCCACAGCATATATTCCATATCTTCTGGAGCTGTCTCCGTACAGTTCATAAACACCGGACCGGTACCATCCTTATATTTATCTTTAAATACCGAATGCCACACATCTGCTGTCACATCGCCCAGCTCCTTGTTGGGTTTGGTGACAAAAGGCCCAACCGGTTTTCCATTCCTGTCTGAAAGCACACCAATCCAGGTTGCTTTCCCGCAACGTTCCATATATTTTGGGCCAGCATGGGTATTGGGAATTTCCAGGTTCACCAGCTCTGCACCAATTTTGTAAGCGGCAATCCGCCCGCCGCCAGCATTGCTTGGACAATGCGCGGTATTAAACATCATACCTCCGGTGATAGATGGGTACAGACGGCTGGTATTTCCTGTAGCGGAAATAATGGCTTTTGCCTTGTAAACTTTTATCTCTGGCTCCAATTTTGCAATGCAAATTCCCATTGCACCGACAACTTTTCCTGTCTTTTCATCCACTAAAAATTCAGTAATGGGCGTTTTGTTTTCAATCACAACACCTCTTTTTCGAGCCTGCTCTGTCAACACCGCTTTTTGGTTACAGCCATCATATTTCAAAAAGATTCTCATGCGATCTGGGAAAGCATGGCCATTAAATTCCCATTCACCATGGGGTCGCATGTTAATACCCCATTTATTCCAATCCTGTACCACTTCAAACGAACGCTCCAGGAAAATGGTCTGCAGCTTGGGATCTGCCCAACCGCCAACCATACTTTTGTCCAACTCTTTCCGGCATTCTTCCAGCGTACCACCCTGTGCCTCCTCAATATAACAATTAAAATGGTCATTTCCTGTCGCTCCAGAACCACTTCTGCGAGAGTCAGACTTGTCACATAAAATTACCTTCGCACCCTGGTCGGCAGCGGCGATGGCAGCCATTAAACCAGCAATCCCACCACCGACGACCAATACATCACATTCTTTTACTTCTTTATTTACAGCGATCACCACAAATCCCCCCTTAGTTTGCTTTTGATACATTTGTTGTTTGTAACATATACGGCAACGGATACCGCAAATCAATGGCTCCTACTGGACAATCCATCACACATGCACGGCAGTGCCAGCACTCTTCTGGATAACGAACTTGTGGTGTCTGTTTTGGCTCAGCTGGACCAAACACGTCCATACAACAAATCTGTGCACATTTTGTGCAGCCAATGCATTTTTCTTCATTAATTACTGGTGGCATACTCACTCACACTCCTTATTTCTTGCAATCCTAATATTAAAAATTGTAATATTATACAAATTTCAAACTATCCTGATATTATCTTTTACTTTGTACATTTAAAACTTGTCTTTATAGAAGACCCAATAGTTTAAACCATGGAATATACAATATAAACCTACCAATAAATAGCACCAACGAACGCACTATCCCAACTTTAATCCAGTTTTTCATTGATATTTTTCCATAGCTGAATATCAATAAATCCGACGCTGCCTCATATGGAAATACTGTAGCTCCGCAGGATGTCCAGAATATCATCGTTAAACCATAGGGATTACAGCCCAGGTATTCTGCAATTTTTATAATCGGCAGCGTTAAAGTAGAGCCTAATGCCACAGGCGTCATTAACATGTTCCCAAAGAAACAAATAATGAAGGATATCGCACTCAATCCCATAATTGAATCCGGCAGAAGCGGCATAACCAGATCAACAAATACATCCCCTAATGCCAACGAATTTGCCACATCACCAATTGCAACACACCCTGCGACCAAGAACAAAGTCGAATAATTGATTTTCTTTGCATCACCGGCTTCCAGCAAACCAATGCCTGGCAAAAATGCCATCAATGCCAACAGCATGAATATTTGACCTGGATTGAAAGAATGATAATTACTTGTCAGCAATAAAATCAAAATAACTGCAAACAAAACAGTTGCTTTTTTCTCTTGCGCATCAGGCTTTCCTAACGTTTTATATTGCTCCTTGATGTATGCATAGATTGCTTGGCTATCCATTTTCTTTGATTCCTTGCCATCATGATTTCTAAACATTAACGCAATCAATAAAAATGCTGCAACAATCTCAATTATCCCTGGAATCATATTATAAAAAGCCCATTCAGCCCAACTAATAGGATATCCAGCACTCTCCAACACACCGGCAACCACCAGATCGCTATTTGTCCCTGTCATCAACATATAACTGCATCCTGTAGCCGCCAGGCCTACAACAGAAAACAGAATAATCGCATGTTTCTTATCTGCTTCCCATTCCATAGCATCCGCCAAACTTAATGCTATGGAGCCAAACAACGCAGCACGAGCTACTGCCGCAGGAACAAAGGCCGCGATGATAGCGCCAGCAACAATCAACATTGCCATTACTACATAAAAATTACCTTTTCCGACAATCATCAGACTATATGCCAACCGTTTGCTCAAACCTGTTTTGTTCATAATTTGTGCTACTAACAAAGAGCCCAATAAAACCCACGGTACCTGTTGTGTCCATGCACTAAACACCGTTGCCGCAGGAGCTACAGACAATAACCAATATCCAGTTGGTATGGACAGAGCCGCTACAAACGCTGGCACTAGCTCGAACGCCATCATATAAATACCTGCCACGGAAATCATACAAAAGTGTTTCACTTGTTGGGTATAAACATCTCCGCACGGAATCATCCATAAAGCTACTAACACGATGAGCAAAATGGCCCACTTAACTTTTTGCATCGTTGTCATTTTTATACTTTCACTCATATTTTCTCATCCCCTAACAATTTCTTAAATTATCCGTCCAACTTCAGCCCCATCGCGAATTGCATATAGGGCATCCCCGATGCGTTTACAATCACCAATCATACAATACTTAAAATTCAATTCTTCTAAGTCTTTCTTCAGACTATCTTCCGGTTTCGTTCCAACTGCTAAAACAATCGTATCCGCTTGAAGTGTAAGTAGGCTTGTGCTGCATAATACGTCTACCCCAGAAGATGTGAAACTAACTACTGGTGTGTTGTAGTGCAACTCCACATGATTTTCATGCATAAGATTCAAATAATGATCAAATAGTAGTGGATTTTGTCCTTTTCCTATTTCAGCCATGTCCACAATAGAAACATGTTTTCCTTGAGCCGCTAATTTTGCCGCTACTTCCATTCCGATATAACGTCCGCCAACAACCACCACTTCGTCGCCAACTTGTACCTTATCCATAATGACATCGTTTCCTTGTACCACTTGCACGTCACCTAATGGAAAATCAAAATGCAGCTCCCGTGGCAATGCGCCTGTTGCTAAAATTGTTACATCTGGATTAAAATTGCGTAAATAATTTTTATCTACAGTTGTCCCCAGACAGACTTTCACACGATTTTTCTCTAATTGTCTCTTTTTAAAAGGTATCAATAGCTTATAATCACCCTTCTCTTCCCCATGAGAAGCCACAATCCATTGCCCGCCTAATTCTTTGTTTTGTTCACATAATGTCACATCATGCCCTCTTGCAGCTAAGGTAATGGCTGCTTCCATACCTGCCAATCCGCCTCCTACTACAAGTATTTTTTTAGGGTCTTCTGCTGCTTCCAAATGGTAAAATTCTTTCTCACGTAAATTTGCCGGATTTACTGTACAAGCGCGATGATACGCCGGAAACAGTTCTTTTCGTATCCCTTCTGTATAACAATTCATACAGCCAATACATCTCACAATTTCTTGCGTTTGACCTTTAGCGGCTTTTGTAATCCACTCCGGATCGGCAAACAATGGTCTTCCCAGCGAGACAAAATCTGCATCGCCATTGGCCAGTGTTTTCTCTGCTAATTCAGGAATGCCCATACGAACACTGGCAATCACAGTTTTTTCTGGCACAGCCTCTTTAATGGCGCGTACATAAGGCAAAAGCGGACCATAAGAAGTAAAGTATGCCTCTGAGCCATGCATAGACGTTCCTTTAAATCGTTTCGCAGTAACAGGTTCAAATGCATCTACATAAGGTGCAATTAACTTGGCCATCTCTATCCCATCTTGTATCGTAGTACCATGTTTTATCAATTCTTGAACCTGCAGATTAAAAATAATGGGATAATCTTCTCCAACTTGTCTGCGCACTTCCTCCAACAGCTCTATTACAATTCGCATTCTATTAGTCAAACTGCCACCATATTGGTCCTTTCGGCGATTTGTATAAGGAGAAACAAATAAATCCAAAACCTTCTTTGATGTCCCGGTTTGAATACGAATGGCATCAAAACCGGCTTGTTTAGCTCTTGCCGCCAATTTCCCAAATTTGTAAATGAAAAATTGAATCTCATCAATTGTCATTTCCTTCGTTTCAAAAGGAAAAATCAAATTGGATGGCCCGAGATTTTCCTTTTCATTATATCCATTGTCTCTTAAGCCCATGACGCCTAAAATGGCCATTGTTTTCGTGTCGTTTATTTTCACTTTTTCTATTTGTTTTGCAAGTATATACGCGGCTTCGTCATCATTAATATTTGCTCTGTTTACCTTTCCAAACATAGAATCATTCAGTCCTGGAAATGTAATTAACGCCGGCCCATATTCTTGTTCTGCGCGATATACCATACTATCCACTTCTGCTGCAGTCAAATGTCCTTTATTGTCTCCCAGTCTGAAAGTCATCCCTGGATATATAATGCGATTTTTTAATTGTAGATTTCCAATCTTTCCTGGTCTTAAAAGATTTTCTAACATAGATTCTCCTCCTTCAGCAAATCAAATCAACCGGCCAATTTCCGCTCCATCGCGAATTGCATATAGGGCATCGCCGATATGTTTGCAGTCACCTATCAAACAATGACGAATCTGCATTTCTTCCAAAACTGCTTTTAAGTCGATAACCGGTTTTGTTCCGACAGCAAATACGACTGTATCTGCCGGCAACAAAAGCGGCAAATCCATATGTGTGATTTCCACACCAGTTTCCGCAAAACGTCTGATGGGGCAAGAAGGATACAGATAAACACCGCTTTCCACCATCTGATTACGATACACGCCAGCCAACCGGGGATTGGCATTTTTTCCTATTTCCTGCATGTCTACCAGAGAAACATGCTTCCCCTCACGTGCCAATTTGATCGCTGCTTCCATTCCAATGAAACGTCCGCCAATTACCACCACTCTCTGTCCTGTGATGGCCTCTCCCATAATCACATCGTTACCTTGTACCACATTAAATTTCACATTCTCGTCTACTGGTAAACTCTTTGGAACCGCACCTGTAGCTAAAACAACCATTTCAGGTTTGAATTTTTCCAAATAACTTCTGTCTACGGTTACGCCACATTGAATATTGACACCGGCATTTTGTAATTCGTTTTTTTTATGTGGAATCAATGTGCGGTATTCCGCTTTCTCTGGACCGTGTTCTGCTACTATCCACTGACCTCCTAATTTATCACTTTTTTCACACAACGTTACATGATGTCCCCGTTTAGCTAACGTAATCGCAGCTTCCATCCCTGCTAAACCGCCGCCAGCTACCAATACTTTTTTTGGATGTTCTGTTGGAACCAGTTCCGCAAAAGCTTCTTCTCTCAAATTGCTGGGATTTAATGTGCATGCACGCTGTGGCGGATAAATTTCTCTGCGGTCATTTTCCATAAAACAATTCACACAGCCAATGCACTGCAGAATCTCTTTTTCTTCTCCTTTTGCAGCTTTCGTAATCCACTCTGGATCCACAAACAAAGGTCTTCCCAAACATACAAAATCAGCTTTTCCTGAAGCAACCACTTGTTCCGCCAAAGCAGGATTCCCTAATTTGCCCATGGCGATAACTGGAATGTCTACATGTTCTTTAATTGCCTGGGTATAATCTAACATGTAGCCTTTTTTAAAGAAATAAGCTGGTGTTACAGTCCACTTAAATTCATTAAATCCTGTAGACGGTTGAATCGCATCTAAATATGGTGCAAGATATTTTGCTATCTCTATGCCGTCGTCAATCGTCAGATACCCTGCCAAATCATCTACTGTCAAACGAGTGGTGAGAGCTACAGATTCCCCGACAGCTTTTCGCATCTCTTGCAATAACTCCATAACAATCCGTGCACGATTATAAACAGAACCGCCGTACTGATCAGTGCGATGATTTGTGTATGGAGATAAAAACAGACTCAGAAATTTCCCCGTTGAAGCATGAATTTCCAAAGCATCGAATCCAGCTTCTGCGCACAATTTGGCTGATTTGACTACTTCCTCAATATAGCCTTGAATCTCACCAACTGTCATCTGCCGTATTGGCGTCCCAGTATTCGTATTAACCATATCTGATGGACCTAATCCAGGATTACTTTTTCCGCCACCGCATTGTGTCATCACCTTGCATCCGTTAATCCTTACTTTTTCAACCGCTTTACTAACCGCCAACATTGTTTCATCATTATAAACCGTATGATGAATATTTTTTCCAGTTTTACTTGGTGGGCAAGTATTCATACCTGGAAAATTAATCAAACCTGGACTATATTCTTGTTTTGCTCTATATACTAAACTGTTAATCTCACTATCATACAAATATCCTTGATGATGGTTTAAATTAAAAGACATTGCAGAATAAATAATTCTATTTTTCAATTTTAAATTTCCTATTTGTCCAGGCTGCAACAGATGTTCAATCATCATATTCACTCCTAAATTATAATCGTATCCTTATCTTAGTTATTTTATGAATCCATATCGTGTCCAACGGACAAGCACTGACGCATATACCATAAACAATACGTTTCCCTTGGCTGCTTTTTATAATCATATCGTTTCCTCCTTTCTATATCAGTTACATTTCATCAGCGCAACCAAGTGCTATATTGTTTATTAAAAATAGTTTGATACTTCATTTCTGTATTTTTATAATAAATCAAACTAATTCATTTGAAAAATACTTGCTTTTCATGCACTATATCAATTATTCGAAAAATTGATATAGTAATTTAAATTTTCGTATAAAAAAAGCATTCCTGAAACACTCTAAAAAGCTTCAGAAATGCTTTGTCATCCTAGTTTTCTACTTCGTCTTGTACCGGTTTTAACTCAAACAATTTGTTAATAAACATACTCTCTCCCCAGTTTAAGTCCACATTCTTGTGTAAATATCCTACTTTTCGACTCCAACAGAAGCCCTCCACTTGCAAAATATCTAACTGTGTGCCATATATGTGATCACTCTGTTTTATTTCCCACTCTGACATGATTGTGACAGCGTCTGTAGACTCCAAGTATTGTCGAATCCCTGTTTGACATTCCATAATCAACGTGTTGGAAATACAATACATGTCTCCATAAACAGCACGAATGTAAGCGTTCAGATCATTTTCATAAAAAATGCATGGATACCTGCATAAATCTAAAAATGTACTACGCTTTTTACTCAACGGATGATCACTGCGAACTGCCAAACAAAGCTGCTCTGTGTATAATTCCTCAAAAACTAAATGTTCTTTTTCAATCTGTTCCATATACTCCGATTCCAGATAACTATCAATTTTTACTACTGCTAAATCCAATTGCCCTCGTAACAGATTCTCTATAATAGTATCCCAGCTTTGCTTTTCCATATTATTTGTAAACTGATATTTTCTACACAACTGACGTTCCTTTTGCAAAGCCAATATCGTTTCGACCAAAAGACGATCTCCACCAAAAAAGTTAGAGGCTAATAAAATATTTTGATTTTCAACAATCACATGATCGGAAGAAATCTGTTGAATTTCTTTTATTTTTTGCAAAATTTTTCGACTATAAAAATAGGCCTTTTCTCCTACAGCAGTAAAAACCACGCCATTAATATTACGCTGAAATAATAAAACCCCTAACTCTGTTTCCATTTCTTTCATGGCAGTACTTAATGAAGGCTGAGAAATATATAGCTTTTCAGCAGCTCCAGTAATCGTACCGCATTCTTTTACTGCTACTAATATCTCTAACTGTCGTAATTTCATTGATTCTCCAACCACCTTTACCTTCTTTACCACTCTTGTCGAATTAAATTTACAATCTTTTCTTCCCGCTCAGAATACCTGTTTTTACGATAAACCCAACCGGATTTATAAGTACAACTAAAATTGTTAATTGAAACCACTTTCAGATTTTGTTTATAAATTTGATTATCAAAAGTGGTCCCAAATTCGGGAATCAATGTTGTATAAAAATCTGACTTCTCCACCAAATCTCTAGAAGCATAAATATCATGTAAAATTATAATTCTTCCCTGATATCCTCTCTCTCGTAAATAATTCAAAAAAATTTCACTCATCTGATATCTTGAGATAATAGTGGAATACTGCAGAAACTCTTCTAATGTGACACTTTCGGCTTGATAACACGGATGTTTCGGACCTATCGCAAAACACATATTTTCCTGTTCTATCATTTCAAACACGAGATTATGTCTCTCGATTTCACTTAAATAGAATATTTCATCCACACTATTCAACTGCACTAATCCCATTAAATACGTCTTCTGTGCCACTTCTCTAATAATCTCCATGTTATTGCGGTCTTCCAAGCAAATTTGCAGTCTGGGATATTGTTCCTGCAGTCTAATAATTAAATTTACAAGCCGTAAATTATAATAATGAGATGCGCCTGCAACAAAAAACCTTCCAGCCATTTCATCCATGAAAGTACTTTTCAGGTTCAATAATTCCTGCATATCCGATTCTATTTCTATCGACTTCTCTAAAATTTGTTTTCCTTTTTCTGTAAATAGCAAACCTTTATTATTGCGTTGCAAAATTTGAAAATCCAATTCATCCTCCAAATTTTTCACGGCCATGCTGATGGTAGACTGAGAAACATTCAGCCGCTTTGCCGCCTTTTGGTAAGAACCCTCTCTGGATAATGCCAATAAATATTCCAATTGATTTAGCTGCATAGTTCCACCCCTTTACCACAATCTATTTACTTTTATTATAAGTAAAAATTTTAGGTTTGTAAATATACAGCCTCCGCAATTGCAAACCCATCTTTTCGTTCGGTCGCTGCATAAAAAAACAGCCCTCTATGACAGTATTGGCATTTTACCACAGAAGGCCATTAATATTTGTTACAAACTCTTTTGGGCATATATAGATTTATACAGAATAACATAGCTCCGTTGTTGGCGAGAAATTCTCACAATTTCCTGTCAATAACAATCAGCCGCAAAATACAGACTGCTGCAGCCGTGCAAAGGCTTCCTGCACGCGCGATAAAGGTAATGCCAAATTCATGCGAATATGGCAAGGGCCATGGAACATGCGCCCATCCTGCCACATCACACCGACATCCCAACCGGCCTTCAGCACTTCTTCGATGGTTTTGTCATGGGCAGCACACCATTGGGTACAATCCAAAAACAGCATGTAGGTACCCTGCGGCTTGGAAACCTTTACCCCTGGAAAATGCTCAGCAATAAAAGCACAGGCAAAGTCTACATTGCCGGTCAGCACCTGCCGCAGCTCATCCAGCCACACATAGCCCTCAGGCTTATAAGCGCCCAACAGCGCATGCATAGACAGCACGTTCATGTCATTGTAATGACACAGGGACGATTCCTTTTCCACTCGTTCCCGAATCCACTGGTTATAAATAATATGATAGCTGCCCACCAAGCCAGCCAAATTGAAAGTCTTGGACGGCGCATACAGAGCCACTGTGCGGTTTCTGGCATCCTCCGAAACTGACTGAGTAGGAACATGCTGATACCCTGCCAAAATAATGTCCGACCAGATTTCATCGGAAATCACAAACACATCATGCTTTTGGAACAGCGCCATAGCCTGCTCAATTTCCCAACGCTCCCACACCCGTCCTGTTGGATTATGAGGTGAGCAGAAAATAGCGGCATGAATCTTGTGCTGCACAAGCTTTTCTTCCATGTCGGCAAAGTCCATACGCCACACGCCCGCCTCATCCTGTACCAGCGGCGAATGCACAATGTGGTAGCCATTGTTCAGCAAACAACCGGTAAAACCGATATAAGTGGGCGAATGGAGCAGCACTGCATCCCCTTTAGAGCAAAACACATTGAGCGCACTGACCACGCCGCCCAAGACGCCGTTTTCATAACCAATGGCTTCTTTTGTCAGACCAGTCACGCCATTGCGCTTGCTCTGCCACTGTATAATGGCGTTGTAATAGTCCTCTGTAGGCTGAAAATACCCGAAAGCCGGATGCCGTGCCCGCTCCACAATGGCCTCCACAATTGTGGGAACAGTGGGAAAATTCATATCGGCCACCCACATGGGAATGGGCTCCACGCCTTCCTTGGGCAGCGGTGGAGCATATCCGGTGCCCAAGCCGTCCACCGCCAAGGCGTCCCTGCCCCGCCGGTCCATAATAGATGTAAAATCATACTGCATCGTCATACACCTCATTTTCACAAAATACTAGTTTTTTCTATTATAACAGAAGCAAATGCCCGTGCATAGGCGATTTTAAAGAAAAGATATCGCAGCGACTGTGATTAATCCTGTTCTTGATTTCGCCCCTCTATGCCGCTGTTCGCTCTCACGAAAAAAACACCATGGAAAAGTAATTTCTTCTGTAAATTTCTTCCAAAATGTTTCACGTGAAACATTTGCAAATTTTTTTATAGATTTATAATGTAACCTTTCTGCATTACTGAAACAAAAAATACATTCCCATCAATTAGAGAGCGTACCTTTTCAGCATGCGTAAAACAGTTTTCTCTCTTTCAACAACTGCTCTCCTGCTTTTACTGAAACGCATCGGCAAGCCAGGCGATTCGTGCATGGCCCTTTTCCCAAAGCACCGACAGTACATCGAAGCGGCAATAGTATTCCTCCATATCGGGATGAGAGTAAAGATAATACTGTGCTGTCTTGCGCAGTTTCGCTCGTTTTTTCTCGTCCACGGACTCTGCCGGCGTACCATAGTGGAGATTGCTGCGGCTGCGCACCTCTGCAAACACCAGCTCCTGTCCTTTTTTCAGAATCAAATCAATCTCGCCCCATCGGCAATGAAAGTTGGCCTCCACCAACCGATAGCCTCGCCGCTCCAAATATTGGCGGGCCAGTTGTTCACTTTGCTTTCCCAATTCCTTGCGCCCATCCATCTTCTGCGCTCCTTTCCCCTGCTCTTTGGAAAATTCATCACAAGATGGTAAAATCCTCTCGGGCGCAATTATTTTTGCAGCGGCTGATAGGTGGTCACAATTTGCTCTGCGATGCGCAAGCCGTCTACTGCCGCCGACATAATCCCGCCTGCGTAGCCTGCGCCTTCCCCGCAGGGATAGAGTCCTGCAGCTGAGGGCGACTGATAGTGCTCGTTGCGCACAATACGCACCGGCGAGGAGGTACGGGTTTCCACCCCGCTCAGCACCGCATCGTCAGCAGCAAATCCTTTTATTTTTTTATCAAAAACCGGTATAGCCTCCCGCAAAGCCTCTGTCACAAAGGACGGTAAGCAATTCTTTAATTCTCCGAATACAACTCCGGGACGATAGCTGGGCTGCACACTGCCCAGAGCTGTGCTGGGCCGGTCGGCCAAAAAATCACCTACCAGCTGAACCGGCGCATGATAGCTTCCGCTCAATTCATAGGCCAACTGTTCCCAATGCCGCTGAAAGGCAACGCCTGCCAACACATCCTGCCCGGCAAAATCCTCCGGCGTCACATTCACAACCAGCGCACTGTTGGCGTTGACACCATCTCTGGCCAGATTACTCATGCCATTGACTGCCACTCTTCCTGCTTCCGAGGCCGCCGCAACGACCACACCGCCGGGACACATACAAAAGCTATACACCGCCCGTCCGTTGCTTGCCTGATAAGTCAGTTTATAATCGGCGGCGCCCAAATGGGCATAGGGTTCTTCCATCCCATATTGCGCCAGATTGATCATCCGCTGCAAATGCTCCACCCGCAGACCAATGGCAAAGGCCTTCGGCTCCATCATAATTTGTTGTTCCTGCAAAGCGGCAAAGGTATCCCGCGCACTGTGGCCGATGGCCAGTATTGCTGCGTTGGCAGGAAGTACTTCACTGCCGTTAATCTCTACGCCAGTCAGCACGCCGTTTTCTTTTTGGATTCCTGTCACCTGGCTGCAAAAACGCACCTGTCCTCCCGCGGCAACAATTGCCTGCCGCATATTTTTTACCACCAGCTTCAAATGATCTGTGCCGATATGGGGCTTGGCCTGATACAGGATTTCCTCCGGTGCGCCAAACCGCACAAAGCTTTCCAGCACCTTGCGGCAGCGAATATCTTTAATGACACTATTCAGCTTGCCATCGGAAAAGGTTCCTGCACCGCCTTCGCCAAACTGCACATTGGAGGCGGTATCCAGTTCTCCTGTCTGCCAGAAACGCTCCACATCCACTGTGCGCCGTTCCACATCCTGCCCGCGTTCCAACAAAATCGGCCGATATCCCAGCTCCGCCAAAAGCAACGCAGCAAACAGCCCTGCCGGCCCTGCTCCAATCACCACCGGCGCATAGGATAACGACTGTGTCCCGGGTACAGGCTCCATATAGCATTCTTCCTTCAACACCGTAATGGTGTCCTTATGACATTTCTGCACCACTCTCTGCTCATCGGCAATTCCCTCCACATCCACCATATAGATGCAAAAAATGCTTTCCTTTTTACGGGCGTCCACAGATTTTTTTCTGATATGATAGGAAATCCCTTGCAGGGATTTCAACCGCAGCGCCCGTTTGATTTCCTGCTCCAAGGCTGAAGCCTGCGCTTTCCCCGCCGCAATTTTTATATGACTGATTCGAATCATCCATTTATTTCCTTTCTTCATCGTAATTGCTTCTATTGTAGCACAGCACGCAAAAAAAGACACGCAGTTTTGCGCCGCATGCCTTCTTTCTCTAAAAATATTTTACTTTTATTTTCCCAGAACTTCTTCTACCGCTTCCTTACACCAGGCCACGGCCTGGTCAATCTCCTGTTCGTTGATAATCAGCGGCGGATTGAAATAAATGACATTTCCCAATGGCCGCAAAATCAGGCCTTTCTGCAAGGCTTTATTGTAGATTTGATATCCCATGCGCAGCTTGCTGTCATAGCCCTCTTTTGTCTCACGGTCCACAACCAGTTCCATGGCATGAATCAATCCGATATGCCGGATCTCGCCAATATGGGGATGATTCCCCAGCGCTTCCGTCAATTTTTTTGTCAGATACTCTGCCCGCACAGCTGCCTGCGCTAAAATATGACCGTCCGCCAGTTGCTTTTGTACTGCCAAGGCAGCCGCACAGCCCAAAGGATTGCCGCTGTAGGTGTGACTGTGCAGGAAAGCCTTTCCTTCATTATAATCCGCATAAAAAGCATTATACACCGCATCGGTAGTCACTGTAATAGCCATGGGCAGATAGCCGCCGGTCAATCCTTTGGATAAGCACATCACGTCAGGACTGACGCCAGCATGGTCAAAGGCAAACATTTTTCCGGTACGGCCAAAGCCTGTGGCAATCTCATCGGCAATGAGCAACACATCGTAGGCATCACATAATTTGCGCAACTTCTGCAAATACTGCGCCGGATAGATGCGCATACCAGCGCTGCCCTGCAGCAGTGGCTCTACAATCATCGCGCAGCACTCCTGGGCGTACTGCGCAAAGGCTTCCTCTGCTTTTTGAAAACATGGCGTATCGCAATTGTCCCGGCACATGCCATAAGGACAGCGATAACAGTCCGGCGCTTCAATGCGGATGGTGTCCATCAGCATCGGCTGATATAATTTGGCGTATAAGTCCATGGTTCCCACTGACAAAGCGCCAATGGTTTCTCCGTGATAGCCGTCGCTCAAACAAAAGAATCGCGTTTTCTCTGGACGTCCTGTCTGGTTTTGATATTGAAAACTCATTTTCAGCGCACACTCCACTGCTGCGGAACCATTGTCGGAAAAATTGAAGCGGCACAAGCCCTCCGGCAAAATTTTCATCAATTGCTCGCAAAGAGTGATAGCCGGTTCATGGGTAAAATTTGCAAAAATTACGTGTTCCAATTGTTTTACCTGCCCGGCAATGGCCTCGCTGATGGCGGGATTACAGTGTCCTAACAAATTGCACCACCAGGAGCTCACGATATCCAGATAGGCCTTTCCCTCCCGGTCATAAAGCCACACACCCTGTCCCCGCTCAATCACTGCCGGCTTCAACAGCTCATAATCCTTCATCTGCGAACAGGGATGCCAGATATGCGCCAAATCGCTTTCAATTAATTCCTCTGTGGTCCGTTTCATTGTTATCGCCTCTTTAATTTTTATTATATTTTTACGCATACAACGCCAGAATTTCCTCAGCAGTAAGGTGAAGTGCCTGTTCCCCTTCACCTACCGTATCCAACACCGGCACGCCGGTCAACTCCACAATCATCTGACGATTATCTTCCTCCATGGCATCCCCCGCCTGAAAGCGATTTAAGATGATACCGCTGATAGGAATTTCCTTCTGCCGCAAATATGCCACTGTCAATCCAGCCGCATTGATGCTGCCCAATTTGGCGTCGGCAACAATCAGAACAGGCAGCTGCAGCAATTGTACTACATCCTCCAGCATCAGCCTGGTCTCATCATAGCGCAGTGGACACAAAATTCCCCCGCTGCCCTCCACAGTCAAACAGGCATAGCGCCGCGCCAATTCCTGATAGTGAGACTGAATGCGAGATAATTCAGGAGGATTACCCTCCCACCGTGCGGCCAAATGGGGAGACACTGCCGCCTGATAACAATAGCTCACCACATCTAGGGGATTCTCAGAAATCCCTGCCGTGCGGCAGACATAAGCAGCATCACCGGGCACCATTCCCTGCGCTGTCACTTCTGCGCCGCTTAACGCCGCTTTGTAATAGCCTGCCTGATAGCCCGCCTCCCGCAATGTTTTCAGCAAAAGTGCCGTAATATACGTCTTGCCTACGTCTGTTCCAGTGGCCGTCACGAATAAGCCTTTAGTCATGGGGACGCACCACCTCATAATGAAGTTCCTGCAATAACGCCAAATCCTGCTCTATGGTAATGCCGCTGGTGGTCAGCATATCTCCAGAAATGGCCGCATTGGCACCGGAAGTAAAGCAACTGCGCCCTTTATCCGGCAGCAGTCCTCTTCCACCGGCCAAACGAATAAAGGCATCGGGCAAGAGAAAACGGAAAATTGCTACAATCCGACGCAATTCTTCATTGCTTAATCTCTCGTTTTGGGCATAGGGCGTTCCAGCAATGGGATTGAGCAGATTCACCGGCACTGATTTGATACCCAACTCACGCAACGTCAAGGCCAAATCAATGCGGTCCTCCATGGTTTCACCCAATCCCACAATACCACCGCTGCATACTGTGAGCCCTGCCCGCTGGGCGGCCCGAATGGTCTGTATTTTTTCATCGTAGCTGTGCGTCGTGCAGACATCGGCAAAATAACGCCGTGAGCTTTCCAGATTATTATGCACGCGACTGACACCTACCTGCTTCAATTGCCGAAACTGCGCTTCCGTCAGCAAACCCAACGACACGCACACCGAAACCCCTGTGTTCTCTTTGATCACCGGAATGCTGCCGCATAATTGCTCGATCTCCTGCTGGCTCAAACTGCGCCCCGATGTCACAATGGAATAGCGGGGCACGCCTTTTTTATCATTGTATTGCGCCTGCTCCAATAATGCTTCTGTCCCTAACAGCGGATAGCTGTCCGCTGCCGTGTAATACCAGGAAGACTGGGCACAATATTTGCAGTCCTCGGAGCATCGTCCGCTCTTGGCATTGATAATGGTGCACAAATCAAACTGATTTCCGCAAAAGTGTCGGCGAATCTCATCCGCAGCGACGCACAACGCCTCCAAAGGCATCTGTGCCAACACCGTCGCCTCTGCTTTGCCCAATAACTGTCCGTCCAGCACCATCTGTTTATACTTCTGTACTGTTTCCTCCTGTTTTTCCATCCGCTTATGCACTTCCTATCCTATTATTTACTCTGATATTGCCGCAGATGGGGAATTAAGCGTTTCCCCAAAAGCGCGCTCACCACGCACAATGCCAGATCTCCAGGCAACGGCAAAAAAAAGCATGTAACCATCAGCGGCCAAAAGGTAAGGGTATTTCCCAACACAAAGTTGCTGATCCAATAACAATAGGCTGTCCCGCTGCAGTACACCACAAGCAATCCCGCCACTGTTGCCAAAAGCAGCCACTTCACGTCAGGCTCCGCTTTGGCCCAGGCAATTTTTCCGGTAAGCCAGGTGCCCGCAATAAAACCCAGCAAATATCCGAAGGTTGGCTGAAACACATAACCCGGCCCGCCGCCCTGTGTGAATACCGGCACACCCATCAGTCCCAACAGTACGTATACCAAAACACTGCAAGCGCCCCACCGCGGTCCCAATAACAGTCCAGCCATGGTCGTAAACCAAAACTGTAAGGTAAAGGGCACCAAAGGCACTGGAATCCGTATAAACGCTCCCACTGCTACCAAAGCGGTAAATAAAGCGCACAACAAAAGTTTTGTGGTTTTCCCGTATTGTGTTCTCATAGTAAACCTCCGTTCATTTTTTAGTTTACTTATTATAATCTTCTTTCAAATCTTTTGTCAACTATTTTTAATATTTTAGGTTCATTAAAATTCTTTACACTTTTTCTATTTTAGCGACCAACCTGCACATTATGTTCCAATATCCCAAACCATAAAAATAGGCCAGCTCCCAAAAGCTGACCTATAAATCAGGCAGTATCCTATTTTCCTTCGGCATCTGCCAAAATGCGCTGCTCATAGATTTTCAAAATATCCTTCGTTTCTTCTGTCATCATACCGCGCAATTCTTCCATACAATATTTAATTAATTCTGCCTTTTCATTCTGCACCGCAAAAAAATGGGATTTTGGGAAAAAGCTCACTGTATTTTTTATTTTTTTGCGCAAATCCTTATCATCTAATAAATCTTTCCAGGAAATCTTCTTGTTATGCCAAATTAGATCCAAATCCACAATACGACTCCCACTCTGACCATATTCCAGCGCAATCAAAAGTTTTTTCAAATCCAACGGCTTCAGAAATGTCAGCAGGCGAATACGATAGGTGCCTACAGGCTCTGCAAAAGCACTTATTTCTCTATCCCATGTTTCCGTCACAAGATATCCCAGCTTTAAATCCTCAATCGCTTTGGTTAGCCGTTTATACTGCAAATCGTAGGCTTCATAGCGGTCAAAGATGCGCAAATCAACCATATGCCAAACATCCGGTGCAAAGGCTTTCGCCAAATAACGCGGCGCATGAATAGAAAGGTAACGCAGTAAGCTGGCATAATCTTGCTGAATAAATAAAATTTGCTCATAAAATTTTCGTTTACCAGGCCCATCCTGCATCAGAAAAACCAACGCCACACCATCCCGATCCTCTCGGTGCAGCAATTCATCCAAACCCGCCGATTCACCGGAAAGCTCCCGTTGTATTTTTTCCAGAACCGGCTTTTGTTCTCCCAAACTATTGAAAATAATCACCTGTGGCAGGGGACGAATACGCTGTATCATTGCCGCTACATCCGCCTGCATCAGATAACACAGCACATCACTCACCGGCTCTTTTAAGCCTAAATAGAGCATGGTTTCCTCTGTTCCCTCAATATCCGCAACACACAGAACACAATGAATCTGCGTCACATCAATGCCCATAGACAGATAATCTATAGGCACACAGGCAAAATGCGCCTGCAGATACTTCAAAAATTTCTCCTGCTGCGCTGTATGCACAGCAATCATATTTGGCCCCCGTGTAATCAATTGTAACATAGCATACCCTCCAGCCTTTTACGCATTTATATTGCCATATAAGGTGTTCACCAAACTGGTACTATTTTTATCCATTCCCAGCACCTTCACCTGTTTCCCGTTTTGTTCAAATTTATTGATCGCTTTTTTCAAAGCAGTAGCCGCCGACTCGTCCCACAGCTGCGCCTGAGAAAAATCCAGCACTACCGTTTGAGCCGGATCGTGAAAATCAAAGGCATTCATCAGTGGTTCTGTTGAAGCAAAAAAGATCTGCCCATTTATAAAATACGTCACCTTGTCCGTATCTCTACGCACATCCACCTTAATCTTGGATATCTGCACCGCAAAAAAGACAGCCGTGAGCAACAGGCCTGTCACTACACCATAGGCCAGATTGTTTGTCGCTACTACAATAGCCACTACCAATACAATCACCAGCGCGTCAGTGCGCGGCATACGATGCAGCCGGCGCAGCGAATCCCAATCAAAGGTAGATATCGAGACGGTAATCATCACCGCCACCAAAGCAGCCAACGGAATCTGTACCATCAAATCATTCAAAATAAAGATGAGTACCATTAAAAACGAACCCGATACAAAATTAGACAAACGTCCTCTGCCCCCAGAGTTTACATTGACAATAGCCTGCCCAATCATCGCACAGCCGCAGGTCCCGCTGAAAAAGCCAGACACGATATTGGCAAGGCCCAATCCTCTGCATTCGCGGTTACGTTCCCCTTCTGTATCTGTCATTTCATCTATTACCTTTGAGGTCAGTAAGGTTTCCACCAGTCCCACTAACGCCAAGGATACCGAGTACGGTAAAATAATGCGCAACGTTTCCATCGTCAACGGCACATCTGGAATGTGAAAAGCCGGCAACGCCGCAGTGATGCTGCCCATATCGCCAATGGTTCTTACTGGCGCGCCGGTAAAAATAGCGATGGCCGTGACGATTACAACAGCGACTAATGTGGAAGGAACAGCTTTCGTGATGCGCGGGAACAAATAAATAATCACCATTCCTAATACTACCAGCGCATACATCGGCCATCCTTCCCCTTCAAAATTGCCCAGCTGCGATGTAAAAATTAAAATTGCCAAGGCGTCTACAAAACCAATCTGCACACTGTTGGGAATCAATTTTATCAGATTTCCAACCTTCAAAACACCTAGGAAAAACATGATCAAACCGCACAAAACAGCCGCCGCCATCAAATATTCCGGCCCATAATCCCGCACCAGACTGACTATTACCAATGCCATTGAACCGGCAGCTGCCGAAATCATCGCCGGACGTCCCCCAAGAAAGGCCAACAATACCGTCAGCCAAAAAGACGCGTACAAACCCATCATGGGGCTGATGCCTGCTACAATACAAAACCCTACCACCTCGGGAATCACGGCAAAAGAAGATACCAGACCGGCTAAGATATCTCCTCTGGCATTGCCGAACCATTCCCCCAATTCCTTTTTCATCCGCATATTTTATATCCCCTTCAGAATTTAATCATTTTGGCTAAATTATAACATTTTTTCTATCTATTCAACAATAAACTGCATCAAATAAACTTCTATTCATAAAAAACTTTTTATTGTACGCTTTTCACTTTCAGACAAAAAAATGCTGTCTCCAGTCGTTTAAACAGACTCGACAGCATTTCCGCACAAAACTATTCTGCATGCATCCGGCGGCGTAAAATGATATCGCCCAACGGTTCAATTTTGTCATGATTCTTTTTATTTACATGTACATTAATATTTCTCAAATATTCTTCCATTTCATCGCAAAACCACAGCGCATCGCTCTCAAACTCATCATAGCCCTCCTGCTCCAGATCAGACCAGTCATAGGCGTTGAGAAAATATTGCTTGATCAGCTGTATATACATTGTTGCCGAGGGATCCTGCTCTTTTGCTACTTTTTGAAAAAACTTTACCAATTTTACCGCACCAGCATTAATGCCTAAGTCCCGCACAGCCATAGAATCATATGTCACTTTTGGTTTATCCGTAGCCAATGGCCGAAATTTTATATAATCTACCAACCGTGACAACGTATCTAACGCTTCTCCGACAGAAACGATATTTTTTAATTCAGTTAAAAATTTAAAGGCCATTGTAACCACTCCTTTATTGTGCATTTGCACATAAATTGTATTTGTGCTATTTTTTGTCGAAATACTATCCATAAAAGGAAATATTATTTATTTCATAAAAGATTTCCCTTTTTTCAGGCATTTCCTCCATGCCACTTTTTGCTACATTTCCGTATATTAGCACTTGGGTTTCTGATAGTCAAGCAATTCACGCCACTTTTTTTTAAGGCTTAAGCACATTTTTTTATTTTATTTTTTTCGCATATCTTTTTGCCTTTACTTCTATTTACCATTGCTCTATACTAAAAAATGATTAATCAATTATCAACCACATTCTACAAGTTATTTATTGAAAGGTATGACTACTTATGCCCCAAATGAGCAACAGAATACAATTATTTACTGATTCCGTCATTCGGCGCATGACCAGAATCAGTGACGCTTGTCAAGCTATCAATCTTTCGCAGGGATTTCCTGATTTTCCGCCGCCAAAAGCATTGACCGATACACTAAAACAAATCGCTGACAACGGCCCTCATCAATACTCCGTCACATACGGCGCCGATAATGTACGGGAAGCTATCGCACAAAAGGCTGGTCCTGCTCTGAAGCGCAGCATTTCTGCCGCAGACGAGGTGCTGGTCACCTGTGGGAGTACCGAAGCCATGATGTGCGCCATGATGACCGTCTGCAATCCTGGTGATAAAGTAGCTATTTTCTCACCCTTCTATGAAAACTACATGGCCGATACTATCTTATGCGGTGCAGAACCCATTTTTATTCCTTTGGTTCCGCCTGCCTATCAATTTGATTCCGGCTTGCTGGAACAGGCTTTTCAGCAGGGCGCAAAAGCCTTAATTCTCTGCAACCCGTCCAATCCCTGCGGCAAAGCATTCACCCAACAGGAACTGGAGCAAATTGCTGCACTGGCCATACAATATGATATCTTTGTCATCACCGATGAAGTCTACGAGCACATCATCTATGCACCCCATCAGCATATCGCCATTGCATCGCTGCCGGGGATGTGGGAGCGCACAATCACCTGCAACTCTCTCAGCAAAACCTACTCCATCACAGGTTGGCGACTGGGTTATCTCATCGCACCGGCAACGGTTATGGATGGATGTCGCAAAGTTCACGACTTTCTCACCGTGGGCGCACCATCGCCTCTTCAGGAAGCTGCTGTGACTGCACTGCATTTTCCGCCAAGCTATTATACCGATCTGCAGCGCTTATACACCCATAAGCGTTCAGTCTTTCTGAATGGCTTGGACCAACTGCACATTCCGCACAACACGCCAGAGGCAACTTACTATGTGCTCATTGATATCTCCGCCTGGCTCAATCTGCCCCAGTTTTCCCATTGGAGCGATTTAGAGTTTTGCGAGTGGATGACAGAACACATCGGTGTCGCCGCCGTGCCAGGCTCCAGCTTTTTTCGGGAACCAGTCAATCATCTCATTCGCCTGCACTTTGCCCGCGCAGACGCCACTCTGGAAGAAGCCCTGCGGCGATTGGCAAAGCTCTCGGCCCTGTTGGAGAAGGAATAAAAAATCCATGCGGTTTGTTCCTGTTTCTCTGAAACATTACTTTTATGCCCATAAAAAATGAATGTGGAGAATCGTTCCCTCCACATTCATCTATTTTGTTCTATTTTATATTTAACTCTCTAACAGGTTACTTCCAAAATATAATGAAAGTTAAACAAAATTTGGTAGGTGTCATTATGAAAATCGAGCATATGCGTTATATTATTGAAGTTTCTAAATGGAAATCCATCAACAAAGCCAGTCAGCATCTTTATATCAACCAACAGCAGCTGAGCCGTATCATTGCCGCCGTTGAAGCCGACTTGGGAATTGAGATTTTTTATCGTAACACAAAGGGCATCTTCTTAACCCCACAAGGAGAAGACGTCGTTAAAAAATTTGAACAAATTGTGTCCATCTATGACGGCATCAAGGTAGAGGAGGAAAAACCAGACAGCGTGACAGGCCGCTTGAATGTCTTTACGGAAATCAATATCTGGACCAGCTACGCCCGCTTTTACAAGGATTTCGCCAAGGCCTATCCCAACGTGCAATGCTTTATCAAGAATATGGCCAGCGAAGAAATTGTACAAACTTTGCTGCAGCAAGACGGCGTAGGCATTATCTCCAGAGTATTTGGCGAAGCCATTCAGAGCTACGCCATCCCTGACAGCTTAGAATTTTCTCTCATGTCCAAAGAGCATCTCATGGTTTACGGCGCCGCCGATAACCCTTATATCAAAAAATACAAAACCATTTCAATGGCTACACTGTGTAAATTGCCTCTCATCAATTTTAAACCCTACGATACCTATCCTTCTTTGATGGAGCAGGCTTTTCAAAATATTGGCACTGCAAACATCAAGTACGAAG
Source organism: uncultured Peptococcaceae bacterium (assembly GCA_910585405.1). Lineage (GTDB taxonomy): Bacteria > Bacillota > Peptococcia > Peptococcales > Peptococcaceae > UBA7185. The sequence continues at coordinate 60,881 of CAJUDO010000003.1, forward strand.
TCGGTAACATTAAAGTATTCCGTGAAATCCTGGCAGACACCGATTGTCTGTTTTTGGCCATCAAAAAACCGCAGTACATTATTGATGATTCCATCAGTGAACTTCCGCTGCGCAACAAAATCTACGTAGAGCATGGAGTTATAAAAAAGAAACACGCACCTGCACTTTGTGATTTGTTCTTGAAATATTACCAAGATTACTACAAAGGATTATATGCCTGAATCATTTTCTCGGCAATTCCATAACGCCTGATAATAGGAAACTGCCTGAATTGCCCTTTCGTTGTCCATCAGCTGTGCTTTTATCGACTGCAAAGCAGCATATTCTATTCTGCCTTTGGCACAGCGAATGGCCCGCAGCATATGAAAATAGTCGTCATTCTGCCCTTGCAGCAGCCATTGCTGATAGCTTTTGCGAATCTCTCCTAACTGCTGAGAGTGTTGAAACCAGTAATCTTTTCGTATAATAGGACCCACCAACAGCCCTTGCAGCAATTTTTCCTGTCTCCGGCGCACCACCATCATCCTTTGCGCATCCATCACACAAACGCTGCCGCCATCCGGCCTTCGGTAAACGAAGCCATAAAAGGTGCGCTCCAAATTATCTGCCGCCACTGGGTCATCCGCCATTTGCTGTCGCACCGCATTGTGCCACCGCAGCAGATGTTTATAGCTGGCGCCGGACAATACCTTCTCCTCGTAGGCCATCCATGCCGCGCCTAAAAATAATTGCAGCTCGGTATCATCAAAATGCCCGTCAATTTGTTCCTGATACCGTTCCAAAATAGACATTGCCTCGTCATTGGCCGCCACTTGAAAAAAAGGCTGCATCAGAACAAAATAACCGCTGTCTTCGTAATCCTCTTTTAATTGCCGCAGTAAAGCATATTTCATTTCCTGCCCAAGCTGTTCCTTCATGCCGGCGGGTACTTTTGTGCGCCGCGATTGCCGAACAATGGGCGTGAAATATTGCTCCTCCAAACGTTTCTGCAGCATGTAATCGTACAATTTCTCCTCTTTGCCGGTGGCACGATAATAAATCCTGCCATCCTGTTCCAATACGGCGCTGCCGTACACATCAAACTGAACGTCAAAACGGCCCAGCTCTGCCATACGTCCCACGTCAGCAGCGCAACGCATATCTCGGTTTTCACAGCTCGCATTGCCCATTTTCGATCACCTGCTTTCCATAACACATCTGCCATAAATGGGACGACGCCTGCGCAGTCATGCCAAATGTACCATCCTCTTTTCTATGCACTTCAACCGGTTCGTTCAGCAGCGCAGAAAGATTTTCGCCGGTCAGTACTGCAGTGGTGTCACCCTGTGCGAAAGCCCGTCCATTTTTCAGCAGCAGCGTTTTATTCATAAAAGGCTGAATTTCTTCAGGATAGTGGGTCACATACAAAATCGTTGCACTGCCGTTTTCTGCCAGCATCCGCACCGTGTTCAGCATATGCGCTCTGGCATAGACATCTAATCCCGTGCCTGGCTCGTCCAGCAGCAAAATTTCCGGTTGTGTAATCAACGCACGGGCAATCAACACATTCTGCCGTTCCCCTTTGCTCATCAAGCCAAAGGGCTGATGCAATTTTTCTCCCATACGCAGCTCCCGTAATAATGCCTTCGCATAACGCACATCCCCGTCTCTGATGGTATCATCCACATTGAAGGTTCCGGTCAATCCAGACAACACAATATGCAGCGCCGACTCTTCTCTATAAAATCTGTCAAAAAAGGAGCTGCTAATCCATCCCACTTTTTTGCGCAGCGCATAAATACAGGCGCTGTCATAATGCTGCCCCAGCACTTCCAATTGACCAGACGTGGCTGATTTAAAACCGGCAATCGTACTCAGCAAGGTTGTTTTTCCGCTGCCATTCATACCAAAAATCAACCAGTGCTCTCCTTTTTTAACTTCCCAATTGATATGATTTAATAAATAGCGCCTGCCTGACTTATAACATAGATTATTTGCTTTTAATACTGTCTGCATCGTACTTCACCTGCTTTTCCTGCGAATCAATATCTTCACTGGATAACACCAGACACTCACCCCAGTCAGACTGCCTCATTTCTAAGGGAATCTGGAATCCCTCCTGATTTAAGATTCCTAGATTTTTACAACCCCAGGACAAAATTTCGCTTACCTTGGCAATATTCATCTGTTTTTTCTTTTCATTCTGGTCCAGACTTTCATAATAATCAAACTCTAAATTCTCCACAAAATTGCGGGCGCTGCTATAAATCTCCGGCTCTACGCCAAACTCAATGCGGTCACAGCTATCACAAAAAATTTCTACACGTACATCCTCCACGTCATGAAAAATAATGCGCCGTAAGGTCAACGGTCCGCCGCAATATTTACAAACGCAGCGTTTCTTTCTTCTTTTCAACAATTCTATGCGACTTTCCGAACAATATAATGAATACATCCTGCTCTTCCCTTTCTCCAACAATTCAAATAAAGAAATAGAGAAACATCCTGCCTTTCAACAAAACAGGATGTTTCTTAATCTTCTGTTCTTTTATGCCAAAATCTGATAAACCGGCGCCCCTTCACATTGTGCCGGCATCCGTACACCCAACAGCACTGCCGCAGTTGGCGTTACATCCATATGCTTGATAATGCGCTCTGTCAGATAGTTTTCCTTAATCCCGGGACCTGCTGCCATAAATACCGAACGCACAGAGGTTCCGCAGGCGCCGTCAATGGTAGAGAAGCTGTCGGCATGATCAGCAGTGTATCCTTCCGCAATATAAAAGATAATATCGCCGCTGTCCGGTCCGCCTTCACCCAAAAGCGCGGCATCCCGATTGCGCAGAGCCAACGCCACAATACGATGACCTGTTTTTTCATCGCGCAGACCATACAAATCGGTCATAATTTTTTCTTCCAGCTCATATTTATCCTCCGGCTCAACAATTCCATAGGGATCTCTGCCCTTCAGATTAATAAAGATATGACAATAGGAAGCGGTGTGGGCGGTAGTTTTGCTCCAATCTATTTCCGGAATGTCATTCCCATTTTCATCCTTCTTCAGCACCGTATAGCCCAATTTCCGCATATCATAGGCATTGACACCGCCGGTATTCAGACGATAGGTGGACGGCTCGTGTTCCGGCGTCGTCTGACCATGGTCCGATACAATCATAATGGTCCAACCTTCGTCCAGCAGCTCCAAAAATTCACCGATGTAGTTGTCCGTCTGCACATAAACCTGCTTAAACAATTCCTGACATACTTCCGGACTCAGCTTGCCGCCATTTTTAAGATTCGACACCAATACATGGCCCTGTAAATCGACATTATGAAAATGAGAGAAAATTACATCAAAACCATGCTCCCGCGCCATATATTTAATTCCTGCCGCATTCCACTGCGCTGCATGATCCCAGCTTGCCCGCATGCATTTAGACACCAGCGTTTCATCAAATCCGCCGCCTAAGCTGACCGGCTGTGGATACCCGACATTTTCTACCACTGTTCTGCACAAACTCTTGGGCGACCAAACGGTATCATCATGAAAGTCCATGGCTGCCGACACCCAAATACGTAAATGACTGCCATCTTCTGCGATTTCCAGCAAACGCATACTGCGATTTGCCTGCACCCGTTCTTCATGACGAATCGCTTCATCCACGACATCCTGCACATAAACATCCTTTTCCAAAACAACAATTGGCTCTGTAGCCTTTTTATTTTTATAAATAGCCACACTGTCATATTTACCCGCTTCATTTTTCAGAATCAGGAATGGCCGGCGGATATACCCATCCGCTAACAGCATTGTGCCTTCTAATGCATCTGCAGGCGCATCTGCCCACCCAGTAGCCGGTTTAATTGGAGAGCTTACCATATTCATCGGTGTTTCATCAAGATTTTGAATATTTTCTTCTACGGTAGTCGTTACACGCTGACTCTTTTTTACAGTCAGACGATTTACCATTTTATTCAGGTCAGCATCTCCGCTCTTTTCTTCTGCTTCCATCCCAGTGATAAAACAGGGAACTTCCTTATCGCTGGCTGCATCATGACGGAAAGAAGCACTTTCCACCTTTGGACTGGCCAACAATAAAAACTCCTGATCCACCTGAGCTGTACCCACATTAATGCCGCCTGGCTGAGTCCCATCAATTACATAGAGATTTTCACTGTCAGAGCTTGGCGGCCATGCAGAGCCTGGCCAGTGCCATACCAGAGTTTTTAAGCCTGCCTCTGCCGTCACATTCCATAATTGCTCCGCGCGACAATTGGTCGAATCAAAATTATATTCCAGAATGTCATGCTGTTCATTATGCCGATAATAACCTGTAATTCCATGCACCCGAGCAGTTGCGCCGGTGGCCAGTGTCGTCCACATTGGCGGTGTCACGGTAGGCTGTCCGCCAATCATTTCATAATCCACCTGAGCCGCGCCCCGCTCCAAAAATTTCTTTGTGTTGGGCATTGCACCCTCTTCCAAGTATTTCTTAGTCAGTCGTGGATCCAATCCATCAATCCCCAAAATTAATACTTTCTTCTTGTCTTTGTCCATTTTTATGCTCCTCCTCTGATAAAAGTTTTAAAATTAAACAGGGAGATTTCCCTGTTATTCACTTTGTACAATTAAGAAAACGCGCTTAAAAAATAAGCGTTCCTAACGGTAACCCAACTACAATTACAACAATCAGACTGATAATCGCCATGGTCCAGCCATATTTATATGAATCACTAGTGCCAATCCAATCGTTGGTAAACATTAAAGCTGCCGTTGCTGAGCCACCCGGTGTTGCCACCGCTGTCGCGATTGAGAATGAAAATAATACTGACATAGCAATAGGATCTCCACCCAATTGAATACAAAATTGATATAACACCGGCGTCAACAGAGCCGCTAGTACCAGATTGTGCGCAACCTGTGTCAATAATCCACCAATAATCAAGAATACTACGCAAAATCCCAAACCATTGAAATTATTAAAAATCGGTTCCAATAACTTAACTAAAAACTTAATAACCCCAATATCCTCATTAGACATTGCTGCAGAAACCGGCATAGTGGCCGCAAACATCACAATCATTTCCCAGTTCATTCCGTCTTTGGCGCAGTCTGCAAAATTGAACGATACCTTGCCATTGACCTTTAACATCGCCATCAATACCAGCACAAACACTAAAGAACCAGTAATCCCAATTGTATTAAAAAATTTCGCAATGAAAAATTCTTTTGGCAAAATACTTGGCGCGAACATGGCGAACATAAATAAACAAAGGAAGAAAGCAGCAATTTTTTGCTCATCATTCATGTTCACATGTCTCAATTCTTCAAACATATCTCCAACGCCATTGAAATTTGATAAATCAGGACGTACGATTAATTTCCCAAACAACATCCATACCGCCAGACAGACAACCGTAATGGCAAAGGTTAAAACCGTAAATCCGCCAAAGTCTACTGTTAAACCGCCAGATACAGTAGACAAAGAACCTAAAACCATAACCTGCACCGCTTTAAAAGGAAACAGCGCAAAACCCAACATCGCCGAATATACAATCCCGGTTAAGACGAAAACCGGATATTTTTCCCGCTTTTGGTATCCTAACGTATCACATACATTGTAAAAAATGCTGAACAATAATAAAATTGCTGTGAATAAGCTAACAGTTGCACCTAATACATAAGCCGCAATAAAAACCATCAAGGTAAATACATACGGGCGACCCACACAAATTTTACGGCTGATAAACCAATTCGCTATAATTTTGCTCAACCCAATCTTGTCCATGTATGCTGCAAAAATAAACAAGAAAATACACAATACCGTATTTAACGGTGCACCAAATCCAGCAGTCAAAACTGCGTTGACCGTCTGATAACCAGATAACCCTAACGCCAGAATTCCTAATAAACTGGGCCAAACAAATCCAATAAATGTCCAACCCCATAATAGTCCAATAAAAATACCTAATACTTTCGTCCCTATGGTTTCCAACGAACCCCAAGGCTCTAAATATCCAATTCCAAACATGAGGACAATCGTAATCACAGTGTGCATCCAATAAACCCAATCTTTTGTTTCCTTTTTATTGCTCATAAATTTATCGCCTCCAAAATAATTTCTGTGAAAAACAATTTCAATTAAGTTAAATAAAATCAAATTAAAATCTTTATAAATTATCAGTTATTTGCAATTATCAGTTATTTGCGCGCATTGGAAACACAATAGTTTTATTAGATAAATGTTCTTAAGTAATTGCTTATACAGATAAATCAAACTACTTTTATTGTTTCCCCTGATGATTTTAATTATAAGTTTTTTTGCACCATCGCATAGATAGCAATTATAAGTTACAGTATACCGTTACACAAATTTATCATAAGTATTACAATAAATTAATCCATTGTATAAGTAATATAAAAATGGCGGTCAAATAGCCGCCAAACTGCTAAAAAATTAAATATTTTTTACACACTAACATTTTTTACAAAAAAAGCATCATACAAATAAAGAAACTAGCGCACAAAACATCTTGCAAAGCGACTGTATTTTACTTCTTGAAACTCTATAACAGAAACCGACAATGATAAAAATAAACCAGCATTTATAAAAAAAGCGTTCCTTTCTCCCTGTAGCGGGATAAAGAAACGCCTCGTTTGCGTTGTATTTTCTTTTCAATACTTTCCTATGACCACACGCGTGTTGCGATACTCACAGATGCAGTGCGCGATACATCTGCAATACGTTTTTGATACCTGCCAAATAAGCTGTATCCGCATAGAGCAGACAGCTGCGTTCCCTCATGGATAATAATTCATCAATGATTCTTCGCTGTGCTTCTGTTAAATCCAACTGCAAATATTGTTTTTCTGCGTTATTTTCTGCCTGACAAATCTGCTGATATTCTGCATTTTCCTCCAATATCTGCTGCATTGTCCGTTCCCGCAGCAGATTTGCGCTTTGTCCAAACAGCTCTAGAAATTCTTGATCTTCCATCTTATTTCACTCCTTTACCTTTCTTTTCTCCTGTTGTTTCTCAACTTTTTTCAGAAATAAAAGTGTAATCACACGAAAGGCAGCAAACGACACCTTCAAAATTTTATCAATTCCTGTGTGTTCTGCAAAGGTAGTTGTTATATCTAGGCTGTTGTGTTTTTTGTAATATTCCATCTGCTTTTCATTTCGCCATGACCTTGCTTTATCATATCATATCTCGGCAAAAAATCAATCTTTCTTTCGACAAATATCGCTCAAGTAAATACAAGAAAAAAAAGATTGACAGTGACGCTGCGTAATCCCCTATAATAATTTGATAGTATTGAATCTGGAAGGAAGGTTTTTCTATGTCAGAAGAACAAGAGCAAACATATATGACTGTCGGGGAACTGGCAGAAAAAGTTGGCGTGACCGTGCGAACCATCCAATATTATGACCAGGAAAATTTGTTGAAGCCATCTGCTAAAGGAAGCCGTAATCAACGCCTATACACTCATAAAGATGAAGAAACCCTTTACAAAATTCTCTGCTTCAAATTTATGGGCTTATCTCTGACAGAAATTCGCCAGAGCCTGGCCGGTTTTGAAGCCACCGGTGAAATAAAGCTGCTTTTGGAGAAAAAAATCAATGATGTGGAAAAAGAAATGTCCGCGTTGATGAAACGCTTTGCTACATTAAAGAATCTCAGTGAAACAGTAAAATCCGATGAAATTGTAAATTGGCAACATTATGCCCATGTCATTGAACGTTTTCAGGATGAAGGAAAATATCTGTGGAAATTAAACTGCTCCTTTGAAGAAAATGCTTACCGGGAACAGGAAACAGAGCAGCGGGAGCTGGCCCAATTACACACGCAAAAGCAAAAAGCTGTAGAACAATGGCATAAACTTATCGCTGATACTATTCGGCTCTTGCATCAAAATGAGCCTGTAAGCAGCAGCAAAAGCCATGATATTGCCCGCCGCTATTTGGCCATGGAAAGCGAAGTGGGCGCAGTAAATCGGAAAACAAACTATCATGATTTCGTTATTTTCGATTCTGCAGAAAAAAGCAGTGTATATGATTCCTTCCATGAACTGCGCTTTGAGGTCAATGAATTTCTACAAAACGCCGTAAAAAATTATCAAGAGACACAAGGAGATAAAAACCATGATCGTATCCTGGATGACAACCAACCAATGTAACTTAAAATGCAGCCACTGCTATCAAGATGCTGGCAATAAAAAAAAGGCCGAGCTGACTACCGCAGAAGGCAAAAAACTTATTGATGAGATTGCCCGCGCCGGCTTCAAAATTATGATTTTCAGTGGCGGAGAACCTCTGATGCGGCCCGACATCTATGAATTGGTAGCCTATGCCGCCTCCAAAGGTCTGCGCCCGGTATTCGGCACCAACGGCATGCTTATCACCAAAGAAGTAGCGCAAAAATTAAAAGACAGTGGCGCTGCCGCTATGGGCATCAGCTTGGACAGCCTGAATGAGGAAAAGCACAACCATTTCCGCGGCCATCCCCAGGCTTACGCCCGTACCGTGCAGGGTATGAAAAATTGTCGTGAAGCTGGTCTGCCTTTCCAAATCCACACCACTATCATGGATTGGAACAAAGATGAAGTGTGCGATATCATTGATTTCGCTGTAGAAATGGGCGCTATGGCCCAGTATCTCTTCTTTCTGATTCCCGTGGGTCGGGGCGTATATATTGAAAATACTGCCGTGGAAGTCCTGGAATATGAAAACCTGCTGCGTACCATTATGGAAAAACAAAAACAGGTTTCCATTCCCATCAAACCTACTTGTGCACCCCAATTTACTCGGGTAGCAAAACAAGTGGGCGTAGAATTGGATAAACGCTTCACACGGGGATGCCTAGCCGGTCTTACCTACTGCATCATCAGCCCTGTGGGACAGGTGCGTCCCTGCGCTTACATGACAGAAGTAGCTGGCGATGTCCATGAACAGGCCTTTGATGAAATTTGGAAAAACAGTCCGCTCTTTGCCCAGCTGCGCACCCAAGCCTATAAAGGCGCCTGCGGCAAATGCGGCTACAAAGATATCTGCGGCGGCTGCCGTGCCCGCTCCGCCTATTATCACGACGGTGATTTCATGCAGGAAGACAGCTACTGCGCCTTTGGTAAACAGTTACTGAAATAACTTTCGCAAAAGGGTTTAGATAATAAAAAGTACTTTACTTGCAAATCTTAAAAGACAATCACCATAAATAATCTTAATTATAGTAGAAAGAAGGAGCAATATGTTAAATTATTCCCCTCATCGCAAAGCAATCAGCTTACTCATTCTCTGTCTTATTCTCACAGTCTGTCTCAGCGCTTGTGGAAATAAACAGACAGATGTACCTGCGCAAAGCTCTGCCCAAGATGCCTACACCTTCACAGATGCATTAGGACAGGAAATCACTGTAGACCATCCACAACGAGTGGTATCTCTGATGGGCAGTTTCTCCGAAATTTGGGTATTAGCTGGCGGCGCAGACACTTTAGTAGGCACCAGTGACGATACAGTAGACAATCGCGATTTAGGTTTGCCGGAAGATATTTCTATTGTAGGGACTTATCAGAATCCCAACATTGAGGCCATCCTGGCGTTAGAGCCAGATTTGGTATTACTCTCCTCTGAAACCACACGTACTGATAGTCATGTGGCGCTAAAGGACGCGCTCAGTGAAGCGGGGATTCCCGCCGCGTACTTCAGCGTGACCCATTTTGAAGATTATCTGGATATGCTGAAAATTTGCACAGATATTACTGGCAACACAGAAGCTTACAAAACTAATGGCACTGACGTGCAAGAACAAATTAACAAAATTATTGAGGAAAATCGCTTAGAAGACCACCCTTCTGTGTTGTTCCTGATCACATACTCCGGCGGCATTCGCCCCCAAAGCTCGGACAGCATGACCGGCAACATGCTCAGCCAATTGGGCTGTCATAACATCATTGACGACAATCCCAGTCTATTGAAGGATTTCAGCGTTGAAAACATCATCGAAAGCGATCCTGACTATATCTTTGTCGTCCCCATGGGGAATGACGACGCTCTGGCCGAAAAAAATCTCAAGGAGAGCGTAGAAAGCAATCCTGCATGGAGCAGCCTGACCGCTGTGAAAAATGGACATTATATCCTGCTGCCAAAGGATAAATTTCTCTACAAACCCAATGCAAAATGGGCCGACAGCTACGCCTATCTTGCCGATTTGCTGCATGAATAACCGTCAAAAAGGTCGGCTGGCTCTTTTTTGTACCATATTTCTCACTGTGGTTGCGATTTTGTTGGGAATCTGTCTGGGCTCCACCCAGGTTTCTCCTTCTTCCTTTTTGCAGGCACTTTTTTCCGGTGATGTCACATCGTCCGCTTACCGCATTGTCATACACAGTCGTTTACCCCGCGTGTTGGGCGCGCTGTTGGCAGGCAGCGCGCTGGCTGTGTCAGGCGCTATTTTACAGGCAGTACTGCAAAATCCACTGGCCAGTCCCAACATCATCGGCGTAAACACAGGAGCCGGACTTGCCGTACTCTTATGCTCTGCCTTTTTTCCGGCACTGGACTATCTGCTGCCGCTCTCTGCATTTTTGGGTGCGCTGTTTTCCGCCATGGTGATCTTTGTCCTGGCCATGGGCAACGGCGTGTCCAAAATTACCCTGGTACTCACTGGCATCGCCATGAGCAGCATTTTGGGCGCGGGAATGAACTGCATTATGATTCTCTATCCCGACGCTTATATCGGTGCCAGCACCTTCTTGGTGGGCGGCTTATCCGCTGTGACATTGAAAAGTCTGCGCTTTGCTACGCTCTACATTATCGTGGGACTTGTCCTCGCCATGTTTCTGCGCCGTGATATGAATATCGTATCTTTGGGGAGCCAATCCGCCCAATCCCTTGGAATGAATGTCACACTAGTTCGCTTTCTACTCATCTTGACCGCTGCAATTTTAGCTGGTGCCGCAGTAAGCTTTGCCGGTCTCTTGGGCTTTGTAGGACTGATTGTCCCCCATGCCATTCGGTTTCTAATCGGGAATGACAATAGTTTTTTAGTACCGGCCAGTTCCTTCGGCGGTGCTGCCTTTGTAATCCTTTGCGACCTCATTTCCCGCTTGGCTTTCGCGCCTTATGAAATTCCTGTAGGCATTTTATTATCCCTATTGGGCGGGCCCTTTTTTATTTATCTCATCATTCGCAATCGGAGTGGTCATTATGATTGAGTTAGAGCATATCCAATTTGCTTATCCTGGACAATCACCTCTGTTGAAAGAGATCAACGCAGTGTTTCCCCAGAGGCAAATCACCACCATTTTAGGGCCTAACGGCTGTGGAAAAAGTACCTTATTGAAAATTGCCTGCAGATTACTCAAACCCTCTGCGGGCCGTGTTCTTCTGCGTGGGCAGGATATTTGCACCATGAAAACCAAACAGTTTGCGCAGCAGATTTCTCTGCTCAACCAGACCAACCATCCTCCAGAAATTCCGGTGGAAGATTTGGTCGCTTATGGACGTTATCCCCACCAGCATTACGGACAAAAATTGACTGCACAGGATCGAATTATTATTGATCACGCAATCTCTCTGGTAAAAGCCAATGACTACCGACAACGTCCTGTCAGTCAGCTTTCTGGCGGACAGCGGCAGCGGGCTTATATCGCTATGGCGTTGGCGCAAGATACTGACGTCATCTTTTTAGATGAGCCCACCACCTATCTGGATATTCACATTCGCTTTGAAATCATGGATTTGATTCGTCACCTAAATCAGCAGGGAAAAACCATTATCATGGTGCTTCACGATTTAAATTTGGCCCTGGAATATTCCCACCAGATTATTTTGCTGGACCGCGGTGAAATTCAAATACAGGGTACTCCTCAGCAGATACTCCAGTCTGGTCTGCTGGATCGTATTTTTCATGTCCGCACCCACATTTTTTATGAAGACAGTCAGCCTTTCTATCACTTTGCCAAAGAGCAGCTATAAACGCAACCAAAAAACCACTTGCCGATACCCCGACAAGTGGTTTTAATCGTTACATGATTTCTACTGTAACTTTCCTATTTTCTTTTACAGCAGCTGCTTTCACTACTGTGCGGATCGCTCTAGCAATGCGGCCCTGTTTGCCGATTACCTTGCCCATATCCTCCGGTGCTACAGTAAGATGAATGGTAATTTCTTTTCCATCCTCCACCTGTGTCACCTTCACGGCTTCAGGCTGATCCACCAAGGATTTTGCCAAGTGTTCCACTAATGCTAACACAAAACTCCCTCCTTATTTCCACAGGCCAGCCTGTTTTAACAGAGATCTTACTGTATCGGAAGGCTGTGCGCCATTGCCAATCCATTTCTGTGCTTTTTCAGCATCAATTCTAATTGCAGCAGGCTGACAATTTGGGTCATAAATACCAATTTCATCAATGAAACGACCGTCTCTTGGAGAACGGGAGTCAGCTACAACGATACGATAGAAAGGCGCCTTCTTTGCACCCATTCTTTTTAATCTGATTTTTGTTGCCATGATTTTCACCTCCTCTAACTACTTTTATACGATTACACTTTACATAAATGGGAACTTCAGCTTTCCCTTTTTTCCTTTTTTCCCTGTGGCCATCCCGGCAAATTGCTTCATCAACATTTGCGACTGGTCGTATTGTTTTAACAAACGGTTAACATCCTGTACCTTCATGCCAGAGCCCGCTGCAATGCGTTTGCGGCGACTGCCGTTGATAATTTTTGGATTGCGCCGCTCCTCCGCTGTCATGGAGAGAATGATGGCCTTGGTCTGAGCTAAATCCTTATCGCTTACCTGCAAATCCTTCAGCTTATTTTTGCTCATGCCGGGAATCATTTCCATCATACTATTGATGTTACCCATATCTTTCAGCTGGTCCATCTGTGCCAGATAATCCTCCAGCGTAAATTCGGCCTTCATCATTTTTTTCTGCAGTTCTTCCGCCTTCTGCTGGTCGATGTTTTCCTGTGCCTTCTCAATCAAGGTCAGCACATCGCCCATTCCCAAAATGCGGGAAGCCATGCGGTCCGGGTGAAAGGGCTCCAAAGCATCCAGCTTCTCACCCATACCGGCAAATTTGATAGGCTTGCCAGTAACAGTCTTGATGGACAATGCCGCACCACCACGGGTATCGCCGTCCAGCTTGGTGAGAACCACACCACTGATATCCAAAAGCTCATTAAAGCTTGCCGCTACATTGGCAGCATCCTGCCCTACCATGGAATCTACCACCAGCAAAATTTCCGTGGGCTGCACTGCTTCTTTGACCTGCCGCAACTCTTCCATCAGTATTTCGTCAATATGCAACCGCCCGGCTGTATCCAAAATCACAATATCATTACCATGGGATTTTGCGTGCGCAAGAGCGCCCTTGGCAATGTCCACCGGACTGACCTGATCTCCTAAGGTAAACACCGGAATATCCAATTGCTCGCCCAAAACCTGCAACTGCTTAATTGCCGCAGGACGATAGATATCACAGGCAGCCAGAAGCGGTCGTTTCCCCTGTTTCTTCAGCAAACGTCCCAGTTTCCCGGTAGTTGTTGTTTTGCCTGACCCCTGTAGCCCTACCATCATAATCACAGTAGGAGGTTTGGGAGAAATGAGCAGTTTACTCTGCACACCGCCCAGCAGCTCTGTCAACTCATCGTGTACAATTTTTACCACCTGCTGCCCTGGAGTCAGACTCTCCATCACTTCTTCCCCCACGGCTCTGCTGTTTACTTTATCAATAAACTGTTTTACGACTTTATAGTTTACATCCGCTTCCAAGAGCGCCATCTTTACCTCGCGCATCACAGCCTTCAAATCTTTTTCAGAGATTTTTCCCTGCCCCTTCATGCGCTTGAAAATGTCCTGCAGCTTGTCGCCTAATCCGTCAAATGCCATAGCCAAAGACCTCCTCCCTGCGTTTGATTTATCTTATTCCTCGCTGTCCATACTCAATTTTCTCAACAGCGTCAGCATTTCCTGATTGCCAGCCGCCAAACTATATAATTGCTCTAAAATTTCTTTGCGTTTTTTTTCTCGCGCGGCCAAATGTAGCCCCGCTTCATATTTTTCCAGCAGCTGCTCTGTGCGTTTTACCAAATCAAACACAGCTGTGCGACTGGTCTGCTGCTCCGCAGCAATCTCACCGAGAGAAAGGTCGCACTGATAGTACAAATCAAACACATTTTTCTGCTTTTCTGTCAGCAGTCCGCTATATAGATCATACAGAATCGCCATCCTTGTACGTTGCTCCAGCGTCATCGCCCTCACCTCATTTGTTAACTTTTTCCCTTAACACTCTGATAGTTTACTGAAAAACAAAAAAGATGTCAAGCATTTTTACTAGACATCTTTGAAAAATATCATAAATCAATCTTATAGAATCAATTTGCACTATAAATCGCTATTCTTACAATTCGCTGAGATTGTCCAACATAGAAATCAACTCGTCCTGAGAATAATACTCATACTTTCCCTGCTCCAACTCGCTGCGCTGCTCTACACTGAGCCGTGCCACAGGCACATCGGTCACCAGAAAAGCACCCGCCGCACTACCTACCGCACTGGGACCATAGTAAACCGCAACATATTGCCCATTTTCATTGCTGCCCAAATGATACATCTGCTGATGCACTTCGCAAAGACCAGGCTGATTGCGACAAATCGTGATGACATTATCTATCTCACTTACAGTCCACTCTGGCACAGGATACCTGCTGGCCACCTCGTTCAGCGGCAGTTCCCGCAGCATTTCCTCTGTGGCAGGATCTCCTTCTAACATTTGATTTTCACAGCCCAATTGATAAAGCTGACACAGCTCATATTGCATCTCCCAGCAAAATTGTCGCGGCTTTTGCGCCTGAATATCTGCAGCGCGCACCTCCGATTCAGGCAAATTGTAATGTCCCTCGTAAACTTCATTCAACAAAAACCCCATAGCAGCGGAAAAGGCAAACAACAGACAAGCTGCTGCCCCATAAAATTTTTTATATAATCTGCTCATAATTCTCATTCCTTTATAAATTTGTAATCCTCTTCACAACTACTATGCCCTTTTTTCCCCGCCATTAAACAATATTTTCAAAAATCCCCTCTTGACAATCTGTCATTCTTCTGTTTTCCTGTTAGTATCTCCTGTCAATTCAGACATTTATGATATAATAAAACACTGGGAGGTCTTGCTATGAGAATTTTACTCGTGGAAGGTGAAAAAAGAATGGCCCAGGCTCTTTGTGAGATTCTGCGCCTGGAAAACTATGCAACAGACCATTACTCTGACGGCATCAGCGGTCTGGCCGCCGTGGAGAGCAATATCTATGACATTATTATCTTGGATGTCATGCTGCCGGGAATGGACGGCTTTGAAATTGCAAGAACTGTCCGACAAAAAGGAATTCATACACCTATTCTTATGCTCACGTCAAAATCCCAGCTGGATGACAAGGTAACAGGACTGGACAGTGGAGCCGATGACTATCTGACCAAGCCTTTCATGACCAAAGAACTCCTTGCACGGCTGCGTGCCTTGACTAGACGCACCCTTCCGCTCACCGCTGACGGTACTCTAACCTACGGAGATATCGCCCTTGATACCGGCACGCTGACCTTGTCCTGCACTGCAAACGGCCAGAGTGTCCGACTCAGTGAAAAGGAATACCGCATCCTAGAATATTTCATTGCCAATCAGGGGCAGATTCTGACCAGAGAACAGCTTGCCGTAAAAATCTGGGGATTTGAAAATGAAGCAGAGTACAACAATGTCGAGGTCTATATGTCCTTTACGCGGAAAAAATTATCCTATATCGAGGCCCAAACTAAAATAAAGGCAGTGCGCGGCATCGGTTACGAATTGAGGTGCGGCAATGTTTAAGCAGTCAAGAAGAAAAATCGTCGCAGCAATCATGTCCGTGCTGATCCTCTTATGGGCGGGAATGCTCACAATTATTTATGCTTCCAGCTATTTTGAAATGTCGGCGCAAAATCAAAGAATGCTAAAGACCCACGCGGAACTCTATATGCTGTCCAAATATGAAAATAAAATTCCTCCCAAACGGCCTGCGCAGGAAAATGGTGGGAACCCCAATTTTGCCCAATTGCCGCGCTTTCAGCTATCTACTTTTTATTCGGTGGCCCTCACCTATGACGGATCCATCCTTGAAATCAGGAACGATCAGCCCCTGCTTCATTCCAACCAGGCTTTGGAGGAGCTTGCCCGTGATGTCGTGAAAAACGGTAAACCCAACGGTACCAAAAAGGACCTCATCTTTTATGTGGCGGATAAGGGCGGCTATCAGCTCGTGACCTTCATGGACAACACTATATTGAATGAAAGTGCCGCTACCTTGCTGCGCTATACGCTGCTCTTCGGGTGCATTGCCATCGTAATCTTTTTCTTTCTGGCGGTATTTCTCGCCAGAAAAATTGTACAGCCTTTGGAAGAGAGCTATCAAAAACAGAAGCAATTTATCTCCGACGCAGGCCATGAATTAAAAACACCCATCTCCGTCGTAAATGCCAACGCCGAGCTTTTGTCGCGGGAAATCGGTGAAAATATCTGGCTCGCCAACATTCAATGGGAAAATAATCGTATGGGGCTGTTAGTGGAGCAGCTTCTGGACCTGGCCCGTACGGAAACGATTACACCGCAGATGGAGCAAATTGATTTCAGCCGTCTTGTCTGCGGTGAAGCGCTGCCTTTCGAGAGCATTGCCTTTGAAAAAGGATTCGTTTTGCGCTGCCATATCACAGAGGGAATCTCTCTGACAGGAAACAGCACACAGCTAAAGCAATTAGTTTCCATTTTGCTGGACAATGCTCTGGAGCACAGCACAGGACAAGAGGATATTTCTGTTGCCCTGGAAAAGGAACATCAATGGGCCAAGCTGTCCGTCATCAATGCCGGAAAAGAAATTCCCCTCCCCCAGCGAGAACAGCTATTTGATCGATTTTATCGCATGGATTCTGCACGCAGTGGAGAGGATAAGCATTACGGTCTGGGACTGGCCATTGCCAAGTCCATCGCAACGACGCACAAAGGACGGATTCATGTTCTCTGTTACGACGGGCTGGTGGAATTTCAAGTGCTCCTGCCGTTACAATGACAAAGCAGAAAAGACAGATATAAAAACAACAGCAAAAGGCAATAAATTTTTTAATAAATTCAATAAAACTTCAAGCTTTCTTCTGTACAATGACCATGTCAGGGTACAGAAGTTTTTTTGTACCCGAGAATGCGCAGGAAAGGAGTGAGAAAATGAAATACCGACATGAATGGAAGCATGAGATCAGCTACTGCGATAAGCTTGTGCTGCGCCAGCGACTCTCCGCTGTTGCCCAGCACGATCCCTTTGCTAAGAACGGCAAATATCTGATTCGCAGTCTGTACTTTGACAACGCCTCCGACAAAGCGCTCAGAGAAAAAATAGACGGCGTACCCATCCGGGAAAAATTTCGGATTCGCCTGTACAACTATGACACATCGCTCATCCAGTTGGAAAAGAAAAGTAAAAACAACGGACTATGCCACAAAGCAAAAGCAACCTTAACACAAGAACAGGCACAGGCCATCGTCGACGGCAACTGGGATTGGATGACCGAAAGCAATAGCCCTCTCGTTGTAGAACTGCACAGCAAAATGCTGGGGCAGGGCTTGCGACCTAAAACCATTGTGGACTACACCAGAGAAGCCTTTGTCTTTGCACCGGGCAATGTGCGGATTACCATAGACGATGACCTTCGCACAGGCATGCGCTGTACGGATTTTTTGAACCCCCATTGTGTGATGATTCCGCCTGGAGAGCCGCCCATCATTCTCGAGGTAAAATGGGACGAATATCTGCCGGACATCATCCGTGACGCAGTGAATCTGGGAAACCGCCGCGTGTGCGCCTTTTCCAAATATGCCGCGTGCAGAATTTACGGCTGAAAATAAATTCAAAAAGGAGTAATTGTTTATGACATTTAACGATATTTTCAAATCAAGCTTTCTGGAGAATGTTGCCAGCGTGACCCTTCTCGACATGCTCATCGCTCTGGTCCTTGCCTTGGGCATTGGCATGTTTATCTTTCTCATCTATAAAAAAACATATCAGGGCGTGATGTATTCCTCCAGTTTTGGCACCACACTAGTCGCGCTGACCATGATTACCACTGTTGTCATCCTGGCCATCACCTCCAACGTAGTACTCTCTCTGGGTATGGTAGGCGCTCTGTCCATTGTACGTTTTCGTACTGTCATCAAGGAGCCCTTAGATATTGCCTTCCTGTTTTGGGCTATCACTGTAGGAATTGTACTGGCGGCAGGAATGATTCCGCTGGCGGTATTGGGCAGCATCTTCATCGGTATAGTGCTGCTCCTCTTCGTAAATAAAAAGAGCCATCGTAATCCTTATATTGTGGTGCTCTCCTGCGCTGACTCCACAGCAGAAGCACAGGCAAAAGCCCTTTTAGAAAAGCATGTACTCAAAAGTGTTGTAAAAAGCAAAACTGCGCAGAAGGGCATGATTGAGCTCAATATGGAAATCCGCATGCGGAATGACAATACCGATTTCATCAACGCCCTTTCTGATTTGCCCGGTATTCGCAGCGCAGTACTTGTCAGCTATAACGGCGAATATATGGGGTAAGGAGGCAAACGATGTCAACACATAAGCATTTTGATAAGATTTGCTATGTTGTACTTGCGCTTACACTGCTTTTAACTGTTCTTTTTCTCAATGCCGAACGTTTTGGCGTAGAAAAGGCTTCCACCGTCATGGGATATGAGGATAAGCTCTTTTCCACCTCCATTGTGCATACAATTAATATCCGTATGGACGATTGGGACGAATTTATCGAAGGTTGTGAAAGCGAGGAATATTCTCCCTGTACTGTCGTCATTGACAATGAAACCTATCAGAATGTCGCTATTCGCGCCAAGGGCAACACCTCGCTGACGCAGGTGAAAGCCTACGGCAATGACCGCTACAGCTTCAAGATTGAATTCGATCGCTTTAACAGCTCCAACACCTATTACGGACTGGATAAGCTCTGTCTGAATAATATCATTCAGGACAACACCTACATGAAGGATTATCTGACCTATCAAATGATGGGCCAAACAGGAGTGGCCTCGCCCCTTTGCAGCTATGTATATATCACGGTAAACGGAGAAGACTGGGGACTGTATCTCGCAGTGGAAGGCGTAGAAGAATCTTTCCTGCAGCGCAACTACGGTAAAAATTACGGCGAGCTGTATAAGCCCGACAGCATGAATCTGGGCGGCGGCCGCGGCAATGGAGAAAAATTTGACATGGCACAGTTGCAACCCGATGCTGCGCCGGAAAATCAAGAAAAAGCCGGGGACACCTCCCATACAGCGACTCCTTCTTCCCAACCGCCGCAGGAAGTATTCCCGAGTAACTCTGACCAAGAAGCTCCGCCGCAGAAGCCCATGCAAGAAAATGATGTGTCCGGCGATATAAGCAACGCTCCATTTCATATGCCCAACGGCCAAAATAATTCTCGTTCTGAAGGACTGCGCGGCAGCGACGATGTGCTGCTGAAATATATTGACGATGACATCGACAGCTACACCAATATCTTTGATAACGCAAAAACCGACGCTTCAAGCAGTGATAAGCGTCGTCTCATTCAATCCTTAAAAAAGCTCAGCCAGGGTGAAGCGCTCTCCCAGGCACTCGATATGGAAAAGGTCATCCGCTACTTTGTCGTGCATAACTTTGTTCTGAATTTTGACAGCTATACCGGCTCCATGATTCACAACTACTATCTCTATGAGGAAGACGGACAGCTGCAGATGATTCCCTGGGATTACAATCTTGCTTTCGGCGGATTTCAATCCATGGCAGACGCCACTGCGCTGGTCAACTATCCCATTGATTCTCCGGTATCTGGAGGCAATGTGGAGGACAGACCAATGCTGGCCTGGATTTTCGCAGATGAAGAATACACAGCACTGTATCATAGCTTCTTCTCTGAATTTCTCGCCGCCTATTTCGGCGACGGCTATCTTGAAACGATGATTGACCAGGTAAGCACTATGATTGCGCCTTATGTAGAACAGGACCCCAGCAAATTCTGCACCTATGAAGAATTTGAGCAAGGCGTTTCTGCGCTGAAAACGTTCTGCCTGCTTCGCGCAGAAAGTATCAGCGGTCAGCTTGACGGAACCATCGGCTCCACCTCTACCACACAGGATCCTGCCACCTTAATCGACGCTGGCGACCTGCAAATTGGCGATATGGGCTCAATGAACACCGGCAGAGAAGGCAAGATGGGCAGAGGAGACAATATGGCAGCGCCAACAGCGCCCCCATCCCAGGATAATCAGGGAAATGTCAATGCGCGAGATGATAATGGGCAAGAAGGAAGTAGTACGGCCGCTCCGGCAATGGGGCAGCCTCAAAATAACGCGACGAACAGAGTAGCACCAGCGGAAACACCCAGACCCGGCGAAAAAGGGCAGCGCCTGGAACCTACGCAGAAACAAAGCTTCCTCTCCAATGGAGATAAGTATTTGCTGCTCGCCAGCCTTGTCGTGCTGCTCCTCGGTCTCGTCTTCGCCTTCCGGTATCCCAGACAAAAATAGCGTAGAAGTACTATTTTCATAACCACATACACAACTGGCATTGAGCCCATGGATACAACCTCCTTATCCATGGGCTCAATGCCTTTCAGTACATCAAAAAAATCTCCGCTGCTCCAAAACAGAACAACGAAGATTTGAAAATTTTAGCCTTTCTCTAATAATTCAGCTGTCATTTATACATGCATAAAACCTATCAAATTCCAATATGGCAATAAAATACATACAAAGAATATCAGATTTACAACTATTTTTACTCCGAACAATTTAATAAAATCCTTCAGATAAACTAAATTAAATGAGAAAAATAACATATACAGCGGATACTCATAAGGCAATAAAATCTGATCATATCCGTGGCAGATTGTCAGCCACATAACCTCCGGATTGATACCCAAACTCAAAGCAATTTGTGTCAGCGGTACTGCAAAGGTCGCCCCAATGGCCAACGGTGTCAATATGAAGTTTACCAACATACATAGCAGCCACATAAATACCAGAACAAAAGTAACACTTCTACCTTCCAGCATCGGCAGGGCAATATCGGCAATCATTTGTCCAATCCCTAAAGAACCGGCAGTGGCACCGATACTCATGCAAGCTGTCACGAACATAATAAACGGAAAATTGGCGTTCTTAATATCATCAGCTGTCCCAATTTGAAATCCCGGCATATATGCCAGCATGGGCATAAAGGCAAACACCCAGGCAACCTCAATTTTATGCAAAGGCTGCGTAATCAGGCCAATAAATAGCAAGAAACAAATCAAAACACCTTTTTTTTCTTCTTTTTTCATCGCACCTAATTGTTTATATTCAGCCATAAACCATTCTTTTCCATTCACTGCTGTTTCCGGCTTGAACAGCTTGGTTGTAATCCAAAACATCGCAGCATAAAAAAGTATTACTGGCGCATTGTGATACAGAAAACCTGCCCAAGTAACACCCGAGGGCCCTGTCACCGTTTCGCCTACACCATAAACAATCAATAGATTCGGATTCAAAAACAAATAATTGGGCAACAAAGCAGCCAATCCTGCCGATAACATAATTCCTGCTGCAGCTTTTGACTTTTTCAGCCCCATTGCCTGACAGATTCCAAACGCCAACGCAGCCAAAGGGATTGTGGCCTGTGCAGGAATCATGACATTCAATATCAATCCGGCAAGACCAATTCCATAAATAATGCCTTTATAGCTGCAGCCCGTCAAGATAATACATTTATAAGCAATCCGTTTCAGCAAACCAATATTTTGTAAAACATTGGCTAAAATCAATCCGCCAATCATCATCCATGGAATATTTCCTGTCCAAGGAGAAAAGGCTACTGTGCTTGGCGCTATCTGAAAGACCACATAAGCAATGGGTAACAAAATTGCCACCGCAGTCTGCTGGATTGTTTCTAAGGCAAATAACAGAATTGCCAGCAATGTGATCACAAAAAACATTTTTACAGGCCAAGTAAACATCTCATTTACAGGAACACATAATATCAAAAGCGGACACAATATAATAATTGCCCATTTTAATAAATAACTCCAATCAACTTTTTTTACATCATCCATAGGTCTGCTCCTCATCTCATAAAGCAGCCCTGCTTGTATAAGAGCTGAATTTTTTCCTGCTCTCACACAAGCAAGAACTAATCATTTCAGAATTTTTTAACTTTATCTCGGAATTCCATGACTGCACCATCTACACCTAAATAGATAGTCTGAAATTTATTATTCATCAACGGATTGGTAAATGGATAGTCTACGCGACGATTGTACATACCGCGGCTTTCCTTTCTGTTTTCAGAGCATAATGCTGTTGCCTGCCCCAAATCTAATAAATCCAGCACTTCCAGACACCGTACCAACTCATGTGAATTTTCTGCTTTCATTTGCTCTACAGCATAGCGTTTTAAATCTGTTAAATATTTATAAGCAGATTTGAGCAGTGTTTCAGAACGTACATTTTTTACACTGACATATTTGTCCATAATTTGATTTAATGTAGAATTTACTTCCATCCAATGTGCGCCACTCTTACGACTTATCATTGTATTGTACAAATCAATCTTTTCCTGAATCAATGGATGCCTTGTCACATCCTCAAACTCTACGGTTTGGCAGTAATCAGCAGCATTTTCACCAGCAATTTGTCCAAACACTGCTGCACTGGTAATGTCACCCCGCACATTGCCGGTTAAATCCCCTGAAGCATACAATCCTGGCAATGTAGTAGCACTGTTCATATCAATGTCCAATCCCCTGCCGGTCAGCATATATTCATACGTGCCAAACTCCACCATGTCCTTATGCAAATCAATTCCATATTGCTCCATATAGTCATTCAGAGAGGTATCTCCCTCTGATATAAACGATTTTCTCATATGCTCCAAATCCTCTTCTGAGGTTTGCGAGCAGTTCATAAATACAGGCCCAGAACCATCTGCCATTTTTTCGTCAAATACACTCTGCCAAATATCAGCGGTAATATCTCCCAACTCACGACTGGGTTTTGTAACAAAAGGACCAACAGGTTTTCCGTTCAAATCGGTCAACACGCCTATCCATGTCGCTTTCCCGCAACGGGCAAACAATCTGGGACCGGCATGCACATAAGGCTGATCCAGATTTACCAGACGGGCGCCTGCACGATAGGCAACAGCTGCACCGCCGGCAGCAGCAGGACAGTTAGACGTATTGCAGACAAAAGCAGGATTATTCCCTGGATATAACCGAGTCGAATTACCTGTAGCAATGATCACGCTTTTTGCCTCAAAGATAACAATTTCCGGCTGATCTAACTTGCTGCATACACCAATCGCTCCAACTACCCGACCATCTTTTGTCAATAATTCCGTTACTGTCGTTTTATTCAAAATTTTAGCCCCGGTTTCCAATGCTTTTTTCGTCAATACCGGCTTCTGATTTTGTCCATCATACTTCAAATGATATCTTCTGCGGTCAGGCATAGCATGTCCTTCAAAATTCCACTTGCCGGTAGGCTTCATATTAATACCATAGGAATCCCATTTTTGCACCAATTCAAAAGAGCGCCGCATCATCAGAGCAAAGATGTTCATGTCCTGAATGGGACCGACCAATGTCTCGGAAGCCTCCTGCAATATTTCCTGAAAATCATCTCCATGATATTCAGGAATATAACACATAAAATGGTCATTCCCTGTAGCCCCGGAGCCGGACCGTCTGGTATCCGCTTTTTCTACTACAACAACCTGCTTTCCTTTTTCTCCAGCAGCAATTGCCGCCTGCAAGCCACTAATCCCGCCGCCAATAATCAATACATCACTTTTTACCACATCTTCTCTTACTGTCACTTTCATTCTTGTTTCCCTCCATTCACATTTGGCACATCTACATGCAACATCATATGGGACAACGGATATCGAATTGTAATCGCCTGTGTCGGACAGTCAATGGCACAAGCACGACAATGCCAACATTCATTTGGATAGCGAACAACTATCTCGGCCGGTTCCGTTTCCGTTTTCTTAATTACATCCATGCAACAAATCTGCGCACACAAGCCACATTTTACACATTTCGATTCATCAATTACTGGTGGCATAAACCACACCTCTTTCGTTTAGATTTTTATTCTTGCAAGAACTTTAGGTATATTATAAAATATCATTTATGTTTTGTATAATATTTACTTACTAATTCTATCTTAGGCAAAACCTAATACTAAATCGCAAAAAAAAACGCATATCATGAAACCAAGTATAGGTTTCATAATATGCGTCCTTCTCTTCTGATTTACCGGCATAATAACAAAGATTCGTCCTGCAGCTCCTGCACCACCGCTCGTTCCACTTTGCTAAGCCTTTCTCCATTGTGCAGCCAACCGATTTTACAGAGATAAGAAAAATCCTCAATACTCAAAAAGGTTAGTCCTGCAAATTGTTCCTGTGTACACTGTTTGTTAGATAACGGCATCAATGTGCTTCCGTCTGAATACAAAATCATCCGACGCAAGCTGTCTCTGTCATCAATCTGCACAATTTCCTGTTCAGGATTATACTCCGCAAAAAGCTCCAGTGTTTTTTCTGTTAACGCTTCCCCATAAGTATAATAGGGATATTGCAAAATATCTTTCAGCTTTACTGTTTCCTGCACTGCCAACGGATGATCACTGCGCACCACAAAGCACAACTCGTCTATAAACAATTGCGTAAAATGTAACTTATTTCTTCTGATTTCCCGCAAGAAAATAGATTCATCCACATTGCCCAACATAATCACACCCAAATCTACAGTACCCTGCGCCACCATTTTCAAAACAGCCTGGCTGTCACCTTCTTTTAACACAATTTTTAGTTGGGGATATTTCTGCCGCATATTTAACAGCAAATTTAATAACAGGGAGCTATTAAAATGAGGGGTTCCACCTAATGTGACCTGTCCTGTCAAAACTGTTTCATCCATGTTATCAAGTTTTTTCAGGCGATCAATTTTATTTTCTATGTCCTTTATAATTTCTATTGCTGCTTCTCCCTGCTCTGTAAAAGTAACGCCATTGCGATGCCGTGTCATCAAAGAATATCCTAACTCTTCCTCCAACTCCTTCATTGCGCTGCTGACTGAAGGAGCCGCTACAAATAACTCTTGCGCTGCTTTCGTAATGGAACCCCATTGATAAATCGCCAATAAATATTTGAATTGATTCAAATTCACAGCCCTCACCCCTCGTATAACATCCTTTAGATGCTATCTTCTATATTAACCATATAATTTGCGCAAACTATACATCTAGCCGACTCACATAATATGATTTCATTTGAGAACAGTATTACACATGGCTACACCTCAAATAATGCATACCTGTAAAACTGATTCTTGCCAGAAATATGGAAACTGGTTGCATTTTTCCACGCGTGTACCGATTTCAATCAACTGATTTTTCTTATACTATACCGCGGCTTTTTCCTGTAGGCAAGCAGAATTTTTTAACTTTTACATTCTCAATCCTACAGCAAATACAGAGAAAAATATCAACTCTCCGCTAGTCCAGTCATAATAAGTATCCCCTGGCATAGCCAGGGGTTTTACATATGCGCCTATAAGGCTTTATTACTAAGCAGCGCCTAAAAGGCGCATAAAAAGCCTGACATCTGCATGTTCTGTTACTTGCTACCCGTAAACGGGTCTTCTTTGTATGGAATACTCAATTGTTCTCCCAGTTTATCCTCTTCCAACTGATGTCTTATATATTCTTTGATCTTATTCGCATTTTTCCCTACCGTATCTACATATGATTATTTCTTAATAGGAACGCTATAAGTACAAGGCTTTTCGAAGCCTACCAACTACAAAAAACAAATTTAATCTATCACATTAACGATTTTTAATACTGATAACCTACCTACACTTCGAGACACTTTGTCCCAAAGCGCAGCCCCTGTGTATAGAGACTCTGGAGGATATACCCCTGCCGCTTGGTACGGCGGTGACAGTGAAAATGCAGAACTGGCCGCCCAGTATTGCCGGGCGGTGTACGAGGCGGGCTTTTCACCGATCTGTCCAGTTCTCTATTTGCCGCTATTTCTCAATGACGCAGTGCCCGAGGAGCATAAAAGCGGCATTGACATCAGTCGTGATCTGCTCCGCCGTTTCCGGGTGCTGATGGTATGCGGTCACAACATGACCGAGGCTATGAAGAATGATATTGCTGTGGCCCGGCGGTTGGGGACTACCTCCACTACCCTCGAAGGTATCTTGAGAAAAAAATGAAGGGAATAACTTCTAAGTTTATCTTTGACCAGTGTTGACAATTAGAGTATGAAAAATGACTTTATATCAACAGATTTACATTGAAAACGGCAGCACTCCATATTATCTTATGTCTTGTTCCTGTTTTTAATAAATGCTGTCAACATCCTTTTGACTACATGATTGGTAGAGTAATAAGGCCCAGGAGCGATAGCGACAGGCCGCAGACAACAGGCGCATAGCGCCGGGACTTTGGGACACTTTGTCCCGAAGTCCAGTGGGTTTGGGGGAGTTCCCCAACAAGCATTTTTGCGGGGCCTTTGGCCCGGCAAAAATAGCAGGTGTGGCCACACCTGCCCTGCTTGCCGTTTCGTGCGATCCCGCTACATGGCGCAAAAAACGGAGGTCACGCTTTTCTTACGCATCCTCCGTTTCTTTGGCGGCTCTCATTGCTTGGGTAGTGGCCTCCACAATTTTTAATTTCTTTGCCTATATCGTGAAAATCAAACCGTCGTTTGTCCTGTTCTATCTTTATAACATCATCTAATGTAATTTTATATTTCAGGTGTTAGTATTTGAACGACTTTGATTTTCATGCTACCGAGTATTTAATTTCGTGTTTTTGTTTCTTTGTGCTTCATTTGAAGCAGACGAAAGATCAAATAGCAATTAAAATAGTAATTGAAGCTAAGGTCAGATTGTCTCTTGAGTGCAAAGGGAGGATAGAGATGGTAAATCAGAAACCAGCAACTTACCCCTTGATGTCTCCACGATGCCTCTGTGACGTAATTCGCTGATTTCCCGAGTAATCTGTACCCGGCTCATACCAAGGATTTCTGCAAGCTCCTCCTGTGTCATATCAATGACCAGACCGGAATTAGTGGGTTGGTTGATAGTCAATAGATATAGGAGATTACATAGTTTCGTCAGCGAAGAATTATATGCTTGGTGGATTGTTTCAAAGAGAAAACGGTTGATATACATGGAATACCAGTTTACGACCTGTTCGCTCAAAGCTGTGTTAGTCTCAAACATCACTTTGAACTGTGGAACGGTAAATTCCAGCACTTCCATTTCAGAAAGAGCAACCGTAATCAAGGAAAGCTCCACACGGAAATCATTTGGGCGGTAACCGGGAAAAACGGTTCCGGGGCCATGAAAGCTGATGATTTTTCTGCGCCCACTCTCGTGATCGGCGTAGTGCATTTCCACTCCCGAGATAATGTAATGTATCTTTTCATAAGGTGCTCCCAGCGGCCATAAGTAGTCGCCTTTATGAAATATTCGGACGCTATGAGGTTGTGATAGAAAATAAGCATAGAATGGGCGAAAATCATCCGCAAAATAATATCGTGGTATTAGCATGGTAATCACCTCTCTTTCAACAAAGCACAAAAAAATTATATCATAAGTCGTTGGCTTTTTCTATTGTCCAACGCAGAAAATGGAGGAAAGTAATGAATATCGTTGTAATCACAGGAAGCTCTCACAAAAATGGCACCTCCGCATTGTTAGCGGATGAATTTATTCGGGGCGCAAAAGAAGCTGGTCATAGTGTTTATCGCTTTGATACAGCCCATGAGTGTGTTCATCCTTGTATCGGGTGCGATGCCTGCGGGTGTGGAAAAAAGCCATGCGTGTTTCGCGACGCTATGAATGAACTATACCCGGAAGTATTAAAAGCAGACATGGTAGTATTCGTTTCTCCGCTTTACTATCATGCTATGTCTTCTCAAATCAAGATGGCCATTGATCGTTTTCATGGAATTGATGATTTGTTGCGTGGAACTCCGAAAAAAACAATGCTGATTATGACAGCCGCCAGCGAGGTTAAAAGCATTTTTCGAGGCGCAGTTGCAAGCTATCATGAAACAGCAAAGTATTTGGGATGGAAGGATTGTGGAACGCTGCTTGCTTATGGGTGTTACACACGAGCCGACATTGAGAAAACAGATTATCCAGGGAAATCTTATGCGCTTGGAAAGGCGGTACGGTAGATAGGAGCACATGGAGAGAAAATGATGAGTGAAGTGTTGGAGAAAATTAAATCAAGAAGAAGTATTCGCAAGTATAAGCCTGACGCCATTCCACAGGAAATATTGGATCAAATCATTGAAAGCGGACTATATGCTGCCAACGGCATGGGACATCAGAACACAATTATCATCCAAGTGACAAATAAGAAGTTGCGCGATAAGCTTTCAAAGCTAAACTGTGAACTCAGTGGTTGGCGAGATGGCTTTGATCCATTCTATGGAGTGCCAGCTGTGCTTATAGTCCTTGCCAAAAAGGATTGGGCGAATGGCGTATATGACGGCAGTCTTGTTATGGTAATCTTATGCTTGCGGCACATGATTTAGGGATAGGTAGTTGCTGGATACATCGAGCAAAGGAAGAATTTGAAACAGATTGGGGAAAGCAACTACTCAATTCTCTTGGTGTTAATGGAGAATATAAGGGCATAGGTCATTGCGCTCTTGGATATGTAGATGGCGACTATCCAGATGCAGTACCGAGAAAAGAAAACAGGGGATTCTATTTGAAATAATTGGAGGACAGAATTATGAAATATAAAGTGAAAGTAACGGTCATCGACAAGAAACTATACCCGGAATTACAGCAGGAGTATTGCGCCGATCCGGGATCGGGAGCTTGCCCCTGTTACAATGTGGGGGATGAATTCATTTTTGAGCGTAATGGCAACCGAGATGATTTTTGGCACATGGGGCTGAGTACACTGGTTAAAACGAATGCTGACCCTAATACTGTTGCGGGTGGCCCGAAAATGCCACACTGCTCTGAGGCATGGGATGCGATTGCTCGTTATATCTATACTGGATTACAGGGCGGGTCTATTATGAAAGGTTGGATGAAAGAGGAGAACACCATGATTACCTGTTGCTCCGATGGCACTCGTCCAGTAATTTTCAAAATTGAAAGGCTGGATATTGAGGAATAATTTAAACACGTGATTTGCTAAAAGAATATACAAAAAGAGTGATTTGTAAATGACAGATGCTTGTCATTAAAGCTATTTCCGACTGGACGATCTGATCTCCACAAAGGAGCGGGAGCTGGCGAAAATCACCCGATATAAACGTTCCCTTTATCAAGAGTGGAAAAACTAGGGAAATTACCCAGCAGGACTACCGGGATATGAAAGCCGACTATGAGCGGCAGATTGCATCCCTCTCGGATATACTGGCCCGACTGACTTCCGAGCGGGCGGAACTGACAAACGGCGTTGACAACGAGCATCCCGCTCTGATGGCCTTTATGAAACACCAGAATCTTGAAACACTCAACCGGGAAATTCTTATTGAACTTGTGGCCTACATCAAGGTTTACGAAAACGGCAATATCAGCGTGAGATTCAAATTCGCTGACGAGCTCTGCAAAATTACCGAGTACATTGAAATCAGCACCACCGAAGATCCCGCCGTGGCGGACTGAGGCCCGCTACACACCTTTCTGACAGCTTGTATTCATAAAAAGAAACATTCATAATATCCTCTGCACCAAAATTCTCTGTTTCGGTACTTATACTTCAACTCTCCAAACTGCTCATAGATCATCAAACTACTCTTACCTTTCAGATCCCCCATAAAACTCGCTACGCTCATTTTTGGGGGATTTCTTCATCTTGAATATACAAAAATAGCTGCTGATTTCTTTTCAGCAGCTAACTCATAGCGCAATATCCTGTTATCTTTCGCCTTTGCACACTGTCATTCCATTTTCATAAACTTTATAACCGTTTCTTCCATGTTTTTTTACGTAGTACAGCGCATCATCGGCATTCCGGTATAATTCCAGAAAAGTGTTTCCATGCTGCGGCGCAAGGGCAATTCCTGTGGAAATTGAAATTGTAGTATACCCTTTTGGCTCCAATATTTTTTCAGAAAAGGTGCGCATATATAACTCAACTTTTCGCTGAATCACAGCAGTATCACCAAGATCTTTTAAGAATACGACAAATTCATCGCCACCCAGTCTGCTTACAATATCTTCTTCTCTGCTCAAATTCTGCAAGATCGCACCAAATTGAATCAACAGCCGATCGCCTGCCAAATGACCATAATTGTCGTTTACATCTTTAAAATGATCCAAATCCATAATCACGAAAGCGCCTGTATGTCTTTTTGAATGCAAAAAGGCGTCTATCTGGCTTTCTAAATAACCTCTGTTCCACAAGCCGGTTAGAGAATCCCGGGAAGACAATGCCTTGATTTCTTCTGTATATTCCAAAAATAACCGCTGCAGCAAGGCATTTCCTTCTCCTGCTAAAGAAGAAACAGAAAACGAATCCATGTCCAGTATAGGTTGGGGAGTAAAGTCTTCCTCCATCAATTCCAGCATCACATCTACCATTTGAGAATCAAATTGCTCGTTTCTCTGCCTTTCCAGTTCCCTGCGAATCTCTTCTTTACTCAATTTCTCGCGATAGGAACGGTCCGTACTCATGGCGTCATAGGCGTCAGCAATATTTACGATTTTGACAGTCAAAGGAATTTCATCGCCTCGAAGTCCTTTATGGTAACCTGTCCCATTTACCCGTTCGTGATGATATCCCGCAACAAAAGAAGCCAAAGGCATAACTGTAAAGTCCCTTAACAGCTCCTCCCCTATTACTGTGTGCTGCTGAATCACAGAATATTCAGAATCTGTCAGATGTCCTTTTTTCATCAAGAGGGTATCGGGAATCCCAATCTTCCCGATATCATGCAACAAGCCCATATAATAGATTTCCTGCTGTTCCTTTTCATTTTCGTGCAACTTTTCCGCAATGGCACGGGCATAAGCTGCCACCCGCACTGAATGTCCTTTGAGATAGCGGTCCTTAGAATCTACCAGATTTGCAATGGCAGACAATGTCTGGATTACCAGATGATCCAGTTCTTTATTTTTTTCTGCTACTTCACGCTGTAGCTGCCGATATTGTTTGTACCGCCTCACCGCACCCATCACGCGCCACAATAGAATCTCATCTCGAAAAGGCGCCGCCAGATAATCAGCTGCACCTTTCTGTAATACAGTATACTCCAATTCATCATGATATCCATCATCCAACACAATAACCGGAAGTCCTGTCATGGCAGACTGATTTACAATTTCTAATAAGGCAAGCACTCCATTTGCCCCCAAATCTGAGCAAAGTAATACCGCATCGGGCATGATCTCCTGCAATGTTGTTTCGTTAAACTGTTCCCTGTCTATTTTTTGCAGGCAAAATTGCATATGCTGAATCTCTTGCGGCAACGTTCCTACCTGTGCTACCAATCCTTCTGTTTTCATGCTTCCTCCTTCCAGCTCTGCAAAGCAAAACTGTACATCCTACCATACTGTAACGCAGATGGCACAAAACGTATTCTAATGTATTATAAAGAATCATTTGCCATTTTGCAACCTTTTCATAATCTTAATTTTTCTTTACACGGTTACAATAATTTTATTGTCTGACCACCTTTATATAACTGAGAAAATCCGCCCGTCTGTATTTGATACAACGCACCGTAGCTTTGCAGCAACTGAGCGGCAATCTCTAAAAAAGCGTCCCAGTCATAGCACACACAGTCCAAATACATATATTCAAGACCGACAGCTATGCCTACGCACTCTCCCACACCTTGTTCCCGCGCAGCAATCCGGTTCAGATCTTCTTCCAGTCCATTGCAGACATGCATCCTCTGCTCTGCTGTGAGGCCAGCACCAGAGTAAAACAAAAAGCCCCAGATCAACCCCTCTTCTGCCTGCTCCCAAAATAGATAATCCACCTGGGCATAATAACAGTTTAACACTGGCAAAGCTGCCGCAGAAACATTCCCGGAGCGAATATCCTTCCGCAGTTCCCACATACCGTCCTGCTCTGTCATTTCATAATCACTATATAATCCCAGAGGATCATTTTGCGGCGGCAGCTGTCCCGCCAATTGCCAGTCAGCAATAAAATCCGCCAGCTCAGACAGCAGGAGCGGCTCTTCAAAATTGGCAGCTTCCAGCATATTGATGTAAGCAATATTAGTCATCAGACACAATTCTCCGATACATTGCTCTAACATGGTGCAAAACAATGTATAGGCCATATCAGGCTTGAGCTGCAGCATCTCCAGACTATAATATTCCAGACCCAACCTTCCTCCTGGCTCAAACAATGGCCATACCTCAATCTCATCTGCCCGTATGGATAAGCCTTCCATCCTTACCTCTACCTGCGTTGGATCCTCGACAGGCAATTTTCCTACCAAAATATCCCATTGTTCCTCTATCGCAGACGGCGCCTGCATACGCCAATAATTCAACCCATACAGGCGGCTGATATCTCCATCTGCGGACACTTCAAGCTGATAGTATTCCTCCTGTTTGCGTAGCAGGAAAACAGGGTGCTGAAACACAGTTGCCAACAGTCCGCCCAAAAGTTTGTCTGCCGCCTCAAAGTCTTCCAGGCTGTTTAGTAAATAGCGGATTTCATATTCTTGCTCCAAAAACAAGTGCCAAAAAGCAAGCACCCGCTGTCGAAAAGATATTGTTGCGTTTTCTATCTCATCCATCGTGACTGCCTCCCTTTCCGCCGCAGGTAATTGGCCTGTCTTCTCATTTCCGTCAAGCTTTCACCATCAATAGGCAATCTGTATACTGTGCCCTTCTACCATGACGCCATCCCGCCGCTGTATCTGCAAGCCCTCATCGCCTGCAAACCCAACTAGCGCTTCCCCATGCAGAGTGATATCCTCTACCAGAACGTGACGGGCCACGTCAAAGAGAAATTTTTTCAATTCTTCTGCGCTGCGACGGCTGCCCAAAATCTCCAGCTCATCTTTCCCGAAAGCGTCCATCCCTACTGTATAGGCATTGCTTCCTGCTTCTGTCTCATAGGTGCCTAAATAAATCCAGTTATGAATGGGCAATTCTCCTTCTCTCATAGATTGGGTCTCCCGCTGATAAGCGCCTGGCTCCAATACTGTACCGGAGGTGTATACAGCTATAGCATGCTCACCAGCCAGACAGGAAGACAACAGCTTGACATAAACCTTTCCCGCTTCTAAGGGTGCCATTCCCAAGGGCAGTACTGCCGCCATCAGATGCGCCTTGTGATTTTCCGCAATAGACACCGCATCCGCCCAGTCTGCATTGTGTCTGGCAGCATACACTGCTTCTCCCTCGGGGATGAGCGTGGGAAGAAACTCCACAGTAATCATAGCGCCGGGAATCTCAAACACCAGATTGCCTGCTTTCATTTCCTGTACTGTAGGCGCCTCCAGCGGCGTGATCTGCCACTCTTTCTGCAATCGCACCAATAAGGCGGGCAGATCATACTGTGTTTCCTCCAACAATACGAACCCGCAAAAACCGCCTGCGTAGTTTCGTTGTTCTTCTTCACTATATGTTTCCGTCAACACTTCCATTGGATTATTTTCCATTCGCATGACAAGTTTCCTCCTTGTTTTTGAGCAAATACTGTAAAATATTCTGCTTTTTATGGTAACACACCGCTGGAGCGATTGCAACTACGCTTATAGCAAAAAAGCTGCTTTGCGGCATCTTCTCTGAAAAGATACCGCAAAGCAGCTTCTATGTTGCACACATGTCCGACTGGAGCTGTGCATCTTTTTTACCATAAAGCAACAGATGTTTTTATTTGCCCAAAATAATTTTTGTCAATTCCATCGGGTCCACAATGGCACCATCTTTATAAACCCGCATGTTTCCGCTGGCGATTTCGTCGATGAGAATGACTTCGTCCTGATTGTAGCCGAATTCAAATTTGATGTCATACAAATCCAGACCTTTTTTGGCCAGATCTTCTGCTACAATCTTAGTAATTTTCAGTGTCTGTGCTTTCATGTCGTTGAACATTTCCTGGGACATAATGCCCAAAGCAGCCAGACCTTCGGAAGTTACCAGTGGATCCCCTTTGGCATCATCTTTAAATGTGGTCTCGACATATCCGCCTTCCAACGGTGTACCATCGGCAATATATGCGCCATAACGACGAATAAAGCTACCTGTCGCTTTCAAACGGCAAATCACTTCTAATCCATGACCAAACACCTTAGCTGGCAGTACTTCCATAGTCGCATCGGCTACATTGGCGCTGACATAATGGGTCTTAATCCCTGCTTCTTTCAGCAGCTCAAAGAAATGCACCGATGTTTCCAGATTGGCACGACCAATCCCTTCAATAGTTAGACCTACGCTGTTTTCACCTGGGTCAAACACGCCGTCTTTTCCGGTGCAGTCATCTTTAAACTGCAGCAGTACGTTGCCGTTTTCTAATTCAAATACATTTTTCGTTTTGCCTTCATATAATTTTTTCATTCTTGGGACACCCCTTCTTAAATATCTTCTGTATTATACTTTTACCATAAATACGCGCTTGTTGCAAGTAATTTTTCACAAATATATGCTATTAGAAAAAAACATTCTGCTCTGTAAAACCTTTCTAAAAAGCAACGCCATTGATATTGTAGCATATAAGCTTTGTATTTTGTATTTTTTTGAAAAAAGTCTTGACATTCTCAAAAGAATCGCATAGGATATTTAAAAATACATTTTTGTAGAAACCAGTGAACAAGAAGAGTACATACAGAAATCTGGCATCACAGAGAGCTGCAGAAGGTGGGATTGCAGTATGAAGGTTTGTATGGAATGGGCTTGTGAGGGCAACCTGAACGGCATTGTCTCAGTAGGCGTTGACGGGATCTTCACCTGTTACAAAGGAAGCATACATGATGGTGTATGAGAGAGCGAGCCGTAACGGCTAATTTGGGTGGTACCGCAGGCGCTATATGCACTTGTCCCTTTGTGGGATGAGTGCTTTTTTATTTTTCGGAGGTGTAAGCTATGCAAAATTACAGTATGATCTTCCCTGCTTATTCGATTGGAACTGACATTTATCAAAAGATTTCTTCAGTCTGCCGTCCCTATGGGCAAAAAATCATTGCCATCGGCGGCTATCGGGCTATCCAGGCAGCCCGTCCGCAAATTGATCAGGCTATCGCCCATTCTGATTTGGAAATTTTAGACTATGTCTGGTACGGCGGCGAAGCCAGCTACGAGAACGTGGCAGCCCTGGAATCCCTGCCGCTGGTGCAGGCAGCGGACATGATATTTGCCATTGGCGGCGGTAAGGCCCTGGATACATGTAAATGTCTCAGTGTAAAAACAGGAAAACCGGTATTTACCTTTCCCACTATTGCGGCAACCTGTGCTGCAGTGACCACAGTGGCTATCATGTACTATACAGACGGCAGCTTTCGAGAACCTTTTTTCTTTTTGCAGCCGCCCACCCATGCCTTTATCCAGACGGACATCCTTGCCACTGCGCCGCCCCAATATTTATGGGCGGGCCTGGGGGACACTTACGCCAAGTATTTCGAGACTACAGTCTCTTCCCGAGGCGAATGCCTGGAGCACTATAATGCCATTGGCGTACAGCTGAGCCGTCAATGTCTGGAGCCACTGCTGCAATACGGTCAGGCTGCTCTGACGGATAATAGTGCCCGACGCGCCAGCTATGCGCTGGAGCAAGTGATATTAGCAGTCATCGTCACGACCGGTCTGGTCTCCATTCTGGTGACCAGAGAGCACACTGCCGACTACAACAGCGGTCTGGCTCACGGTATCTTCTATGCCATGACGACGCTGCCCCATTTTGAGGAAAACCATTTACATGGCGCGGTGGTAGGATTTGGAGTATTGCTCATGCTTTTATGTGATGGACAGCTGAAGGAATTTGAACGAATCTATCAGTTTAACCGCGCCGTCCATCTGCCGGTATCCATGGCGGATTTACAAATCACTGCGGAACAGATGGAAAGCCTGCTCCCGCTGATTCCCGAGACAAAAGACGTGCAGCATTATCCCTACGCTGTCACAGTTCCCATGCTACAGGAAGCTTTTCAGCAGCTCGCCCTGCGCAACCAGCAGGATTTTGCCTGATCAGTTGTCTCATTTTTATACCTATTTCTATATATTTTATTTTATCTTTAGGAGGAATTTCCCATGAAAACATCTATGATGAAAAAAATCTTATCTGCCGCTTTATGCACCTCTATGTTCTTTGGTCTTACTGCCTGCGGCAACAACACCCAACAGCAATCCGACGCTGACGGAGAGAAATTGAAGGTCGGAATTGTGCAACTCATTGACAACGGCGCTTTCGAAGACATGCGCGACGGCTTTATTCAGGAATTGCAGGATAAAGGCTACGGAGAAGATAAAGTAGAAATCATCTACAAAAATGCCCAGGGTGATGCCACAAACCTGAACACCATTTGTCAGGAAATGGTGGACAGTCAGGTAGACCTGGTGGCAACCATTGCCACACCAGCCTCCCAGGCCATGGTTGCTATGGAAAGTAATATTCCCATCGTATTTATCTCTGTAAGCAATCCAATCGGTGCCGGACTGCTCACTACACTGGAACAGCCGGATAAGAACGCTACCGGCACTTCCAACGCCATTCCCATCGAGGATATCTTTGCGCTGTCTGAAGACCTTACACCGGGCATGCAGACTTATGGGCTTTTATACTGCACCAACGAAGTGAATTCTGTGACCACCATTGAAAACGCCAAAAACTATCTGGATGAAAAGGGACTCCGATATGTGGAGCAGATTGTGACCAATTCTTCCGAAGTACAACAGGCAGCCCAGGCTCTTGTCGGCAATGTGGACGCCATCTTTGTGCCTAATGACAGCGTGATTCAGGCCGCTATGCCTCTAGTAGCGGAAGTGGCGCGCGATGCCAAGATTCCAGTCTATGGCAGCTCCGCAGTTATGGTCAACTCTGGCGCCTTTGCCACGGTTGCCATCACGGACACAGAAATCGGCATGATTTCCGCAGATATGGCCATTGCCCACTTTGAGGGAAAAGAAATGTCCGAGATTCCTGCATTGGTTGTACCAGCCAACGCCATTGTGGTCAACGAGGATACCGCGGAGGCGTTAGGCGTTACCCTCTCCGATGAGCAGAAAGCTGACATTACCTTTGTAAGAGATAGTGCCAACTAAAAATCATCACAACATACGCAAAATTCGGGACGCCATTCCCCGGTATCTATAGGCAAAGGAGTTTTGTATTATGGTAATCTTGCTTGGTTCTTTGCAATTGGGCATTCTTTACGGGATGTTGGCCTTGGGAGTCTACATCACCTTCCGTATTATGAATGTGCCCGATTTAACTGCGGAAGGCAGTTTCACATTGGGGCTGGCTCTGTCTGCAGTATTGACCATCGCCGGTCATCCGCTGCTGGGTCTTGGCGCTGCACTCTTAGCCGGTGCAGCTGCCGGCTGTGTGACAGGGCTTTTGCATACCAAATTGGGAATCCATCCCATTCTGTCCGGTATCCTAACCATGAGCGGCTTATATTCGGTAAATTTGTTGGCTATGGGCAACAGCTCCAATCTTTCCCTGATCAACAGCACAACTATTTTTAAGATAGTGGGCACATTACTACCCTTTTTAGACAAAGACACGGTAAAGTTGCTGGTGTCACTATGCTTTACCGCCCTTTGTGCGCTGTTGCTTATTTTATTTTTTAAAACCCATATTGGACTGTGTATTCGTGCCACAGGAGACAACGAAGATATGGTACGCGCCTCTTCCATCCATGTAGACAATACAAAAATTCTGGCGTTAGCCATCAGCAACGCCATCATTGCCTGCACCGGCGCACTGATTGCCCAATACCAGAGTTTTGCTGATATCAACTCCGGGGTCGGCATTTTAGTGGTAGGTCTGGCCTCTGTCATTATCGGCGAAGTGTTGCTAAGCCGCCGCACCCTGACGGGAAATTTTCTGGCTGTACTCTTAGGCGCCATCATCTACCGCTTCATCATCGCACTGGCTACCAAATACACCATTTTGCCCGCCTATATGCTGAAGCTGGTATCGGCTTGCATCGTAGCCTTTGCCTTGTCACTACCCGCCATGCAGAAATCACTGGCTGTGTATAAAACACGAAAGGAGGCGCAAAAACATGCTGCAGCTAAAACAAATCTCTAAGACCTTCTCCAAAGGCACACCCAACGAACATCGCGCCTTACAGCAGGTAAATCTGACACTGAAGGACGGCGACTTTGTCACTGTTGTGGGTTCCAATGGCGCTGGAAAGTCCACCCTATTCAATGTCATCTGCGGCAATTTTTTCCCAGATGTCGGTACCGTTTCCATCGACGGAAAGGACATCACCTGGATGCCGGAGCACAAACGCGCCTCTTT
This sequence comes from uncultured Peptococcaceae bacterium, assembly GCA_910585405.1. Taxonomy (GTDB): domain Bacteria; phylum Bacillota; class Peptococcia; order Peptococcales; family Peptococcaceae; genus UBA7185. Next base: position 99,390 of record CAJUDO010000003.1, read on the forward strand.
TATTGGCCGTGTGTTTCAGGACCCCATGCGGGGCACTGCTCCCAATCTGACCATTGAGGAAAATCTGGCCCTTGCTTACTCGCGCAGCAAAAGAGGACCATTACATTTTGCATTAAACAAGAAGGACTCGGCATTCTTTCGCGAGTCCTTGGCCCGTTATGACATGGGGCTGGAAAATCGTATGGATACCAAAGTTGGCCTTTTGTCTGGCGGACAGCGCCAGGTGGTTACACTGTTAATGTGCACTCTGGTACCGCCCAAACTGTTGCTTTTAGACGAACACACCGCCGCCTTGGACCCTGCCACCTCGGAAAAGATTATGGCCATCACCAATGAGATTGTCTCCCAGCATCATCTCACCACAATGATGATTACCCATAATCTCAATGCAGCACTACAAACAGGGAACCGTACCATCATGATGGACCGCGGACAGCTCATTTTGGATATTCACGACAAAGAGCGGGAAACCATGTCCCTGAATGATTTGCTAGAGCTCTATTCCAGCAAAAGCAATCAAGCGCTGGACAATGACCGCATGCTGCTTACATGAAAAAATAGTTTTTTACGACAGCATACAAAAAGAGACTGCACAGCGGGGAATCCTTTTTTCTGATTCCTCACTGCGCAGTCTCTTTTTGTCTTAACGTCTCTTTTAGAATTTTATTTCAACGCCTGATAGAGTACGCCGCCTTCTACGCCATTGGGCATTTCTTTCGAGCCAAACAAATGGCAGAGCGTCGGTGTCACATCCACCTCCTGCACATCCCGCGGAATGATATAATTTTCTTTGATTCCCGGTCCAGCCATCATAAACATACATTTCAGCGAAGTGCCTAAAATTTCACAGTTGCTGAAAGAGTTCCCCTGATCACGGGTAAATTTAGGCTCCAACATGAAGAAGATATCGCCCAATCCTTCTTCTGAAGCGTCATTCAAACCCAATACTGCCATCTCGCTGCGGCGCATGGCCATGCTGATTACCCGTTCGCCATGCACAGGATCCCGATACGCATACAGATCACTGATAATTTTGGTCACCAATTCATCCAAATCCGCCGGATCAACAATGCCTTGCGGATCACGGCCTTTCAGGTTCACATAAATATAACTGCTGCGCTGAGCAATGGCTGTGGTGTGTTCCCAGTCGATTTCCAACGCCCCGTTCACAACCTTCGTTTTGGTGTAGCCCAGTTCTTCCATGAGACCTACATTCAGCCCCCAGGCATCACCGATCTTCGGTGTGTCATAATCAGGATACTTAATCAGACCGCCGTGGTCAGATACAACCATGATTGCCACGTCTTTGTCCAGCCATTTCAGCATACGTCCCACATATTCGTCAGCGATGGCATAGAAGCGTTCCAGACATTCTTTGTTGAATTCGTGGGTCGGGAACTGCGGCAGGGTGTGATCCAGATACAGGTGGTTGGCAAAATCAATGATATGCAAACCATGGAATGCTGCATCCCATTCATAGTTATCCAAAATATAATCAATGGTATCCATGGACCATTTGAAAGCCCTTTCGCCGCAGTCAGCCATAATAGCCATCTTGTCAACTTCTTCATGGGACATATTTGACAACAGCAGCGGTACGCCAAATTTATCGTATAATTTTTTTTCAAGCTTGCCGGCTGCGCATAGCGGTCGTCATCGGCACTGAGTGCATAGCTGTAGTACATGGTCAGACTGCTGGCATCTTCTGCAAGGGTAGCTACTTTGATGTGATAGCCAACCCGTTCCTTTTTATCACCGCCCAAGCTGAATTCATCCATCACATTGTCCATCCAGTTGCCAACCGTAGCTTCGCCCAGTAGCACTTCCTGTTTTTTATCTTTATAGAGCTGCACCCGATTGTAGTGTGTGCCGTCATCCGCCGTAATCAACACATAACGGCGTGTTCTGCCTGTATTCACGACAATCACTGTTTCCATAGCGTTGGCTGGCGCATTAGCCCAGCCGCTGGACGGTTTGATTGGAGCTTTTACCAGGTCATATTCGCCGCCGATATTGTCATCTTCTCCGCCTTTTTCGCCGATAATCTGATTGCGCTCTGCAGGCATTGTAGGCTTGAACTCCAGTTCCTGAATATCTTCGGTGACAAAGCATTCTGCACCGCTGTCATTGTTATCATGCGGGATAAATTGTACTGGGAAGTCACCGGCCCGACAATCAATGAATTTTTCGTAATCCACTTTATTTGCCAGGAACGGATGTACACCGGAGCCGTCTATCATAATGGTATTGGAATTGCGCGGCGGCCAGGAGGTAGGCCATCCGTATACAATCACCTTTTTGCCTTCTTCGGCAAAGGTATCCCAGGCGTAATCCACCTTACACAATGTGGAGTTGAAGCCCAGAGACAGCTTGCTCAGTTCATCGCCCCGTTTATGATTCCAGAAGTCGGTAATCCCGTGGGTACCAGGCCATGCGCCTGTAGCCAGGGTGCACCAGCTTGGCGGCGTATACGCAGGCAGTACGCCCATCATGCCCATGTCCTTTGTCGTTGTTCCTCTGGCTAAAAATTTCTGAAAATTGGGCAGTTTCCCTTCTGCTAATAATTTTCTGGTATACAGTGGATCCATTCCATCAATCCCAACCATCATAACCTTTTTCGCTGCGCCAAATCCTTTTTGCATCATCTTAATCTTCTCCTCTCCTGCTTTTCGCAAGTTATTTTCTTTCGTTGTCTTTATTATAGCCTCTTGCTTTTTTCGGCGGAACTACCAGAACTTTAGAGAAAAACGGCCTTTGCTCTTAGAAAAACTTTGAGCAAAAAGACTTTTTGTGTTAAACTGAATATCAGATACCGTTCATCATGGAACTACGGCAACAATTACCAGCAAAGGAGGATTTCTTCATGCGCAGCGAGCAGATTAAATATTTTTTGGAAGTAGCTCAGTGTGGCTCCATGTCAGAGGTCGCAGAAAAAAACTTTCTGACCCAACCAGCTGTCAGCACTGCAATCACTAAACTGGAAAAAGAACTGGATGTGCAGCTGCTCACCCGCTCCAACCATGGCGTTGTTTTGACCGAAGCAGGCCGCACTGCCCAACAGTTCCTTTTTCAGATGCAGCAGTTGAACCAGCAGCTCTCTGCTTCCCTGGAGCCTTATCGGGCCAAACCGTCCGTCAAGGAAAAGCCTCTCAACATCTGTACCACACTGGAGATCGGAAAATATCTGGTGGATCCTGCTGTCGCCCATTTTCGCCAGCTATCTCCCCAGAGTGCTGTTTCCGTGCGGGAATATGATTTTCTGGATATTCTCACGGCAGTGGGACAAGGTCAATGCGATTTCGGTGTGTTCTGTATTATTCAGGACATTCTCGCCGAAAAAGAAGTACAGCAGCTGGTGGAAGATTACCGGCTGGGAATCGAAAAGATCAGCAGCGACCAGCTCTATATCGGTGTCGCACCCGATTCTCCGCTGGCACAGGAGCCGAGCCTGTCGTTAAAAACCATTCTACAGCACCCGCTGGTCATCTATAATTCCTCATTCAACCAGTGCTGGCATGAAATGTTTTTGAAACGTTATATCGCCCAACCGCAACTGATCAAAACAAATCGCATTTCCGATTTGAGCGACCTGGTTCTTCATCAAGGCTATCTGGTTTTTCTGCTGAACCACAACCTGTTTGCCGTCAAGTCGGCACAGCCGTCCTCTTATGTGCTGATTCCGGTGAAAGAGCATATCAAATTGCTCACCGGTCTTCTCTATAAAAAAGGCAGCCCATTTAAGGACTGCAACAAAGAACTGATGGAAACCATCAGAAAAAGTGCATCACAAATATAACAAAAGAACTGCCTCGCTCTGCATTTTGCACATTAAGGCAGCTCTTTTCGCAATCATCATAATCATTCACAGACAATTCCACTGATAACCATAGCCTTTTAGGTCCTCTATTGCCTGCGTTGCTCCTGCCTGTACTTCCAGCCGATGCAACGCCTTCTGGAAAGCCTCAGTATCTACTGCGCCCGGCAGTGCCTTCAATTGCTGCAAAAGGCTGAAATATTTATCGCTTTGCAGATTCTGCACGCTCTGTCGAAAACGGCTGCGTCCCTCAGCGATTTGCCCTTCATGGGCAAACCAGACTGTCTGCCGCAGCACTGGCCCAGTGATAGCACCGCTACGCTTCTTATTGGCCTGCTGCTCCCAGACCTGCACCGGTTGGGCATTCACCACCGTCTGTATCGCTCTGCCCTTTTCCTGATAGCAGAATCCGTAAAAGATACGGCTCACCGTTGTTTCCAGCACCGGATCATCCGCCATCTGCCTTCTGGTTTTGACCACCCATTGCTCCAACTGCCGATGGCTATCCTCCTGCAGCAGCTTACTATCCCAGGCAAGCTGTATCGTTCCTTCCAGCAGCTGCAGCTCCAGTTCCTCAAAATGCCCGTCTATGGCATCCACCAACTCCTCCAGCAATGGCATTGCACTGTTCTGCGCCGCCGTTTTGGCCAATGGCTCCAGCTCTGTAAAAAATGCCTGCGGATACAGACTGCGCAATCTCCGCGCAGTCTCCAGCTTGACCTCACCGGCAATCTTTTCCCGCATGCCAGAGGGCACCTCTGTATTACAGCGATGACAAAGCACACGAGTAGGATAACAGGCGTGCTGTGCACTTTTGCGCACAAACTCATACATCTGCTCTGCCACTGGGCTAATCCGGTAAGTTACATTTCCATTTTCCAGATAAGCACAGCCATACATGCTGAATTCTTCTTCAAAACGTCCCATACTGGCCATATTGCCCACAGCTGCTATGCAGCACATGTCCCGACTGCCGCCAAAAGTCTGGGCAAAGGTCATTTCCTGTTCTGCCATCCCATCTCATCTCCTTTCCCCTGTGCCGTAACAAAGTTCTCTTACTCGACTGGCGGCACCGATTTGCATGCGAATCCCACCATCTGCTTCTCTGCTGACCGTAGTCGTATCGCCCATCAACTTCGATATGTACTCCGATGTCACCACCGAATCGGTATCGCCCTGGGCAAATACCTGCCCTTGCCGCATAAGCAGTGTCTTATTCATAAATGGCTGTATCTCCTCCGGATAGTGGGTTACATACAACACTGTCACATCCTGATGCGCTGCCAAGTCCCGCACCGTATTTAGCATGTGTTCCCGCGCATAAATATCCAACCCGGCACTGGGTTCATCCAATACCAGAATCTCAGGCCGAGTAATCAGTGCTCTGGCTATCAGTACATTCTGTCGTTCCCCTTTACTCATGTGGCAAAAGGGCGTGTTCATCTTATCTGCCAGCTGCAATTCCCGCAGCAGGGCTTTTGCCTGGCGTACATCGGCAGCCGTGATGCCGTATCGGATCCCCAATGTACCGGAAAGTCCCGACAGCACAATATCCAGTGCCGGTTCCAGAGACAGATAAATATCAAAAAAGGAACTGCTGACCCAACCGATTTTGCGGCGCAGCGCAAAAATATTGTCATTGCTGTAGGTCTGCCCCAATACCTCCAACCGTCCTCTGGTCGGGCATTTGAACCCGGCCACCATGCTGAGCAGCGTGGTCTTGCCGCTACCGTTCATGCCAAAAATCAACCAGTGTTCACCTCGTTTGACTTCCCAGTTGACATCCCGCAGCAAAAACTGTTTCCCAGTCTGCATACAGAGCCCTTCTGCCCGAATGATTGTATCCTCCATGGCTTATGCCTCCTCCGATACGGAACCTGCATCTATCTCCTGCAGCTCCTGTTCTGTGATGACCAGGCATTGATCCTGCAAATGCCCCTGTCTTTTCAGCGGTACAGTGAAACCATTTTCATCCAGCAGACCGCCACTTTGGTAGCCCCAGGCGATGATCTCTGCCACCTTTGCTACATTCATACGATAAGTTTCCTCATTTTGCGCCAGATCGTTATAATAATTGAATTCCAGATCATCTACAAAATTTTGAGCGCTCTGATAAATTTCCGGCTCCACACCATACTCAATACGCTGGCAGACATCGCAATAGATTTCCACACGGGCATCAGTATGATCGCTGAACAGAATCCGTTTTAACGATAACGGCTGTCCGCAATATTTGCACACACAGCGTTTGGCTCGCTGTTTCAGGTTTTCCATCCTGCTTTCTGATTGGTATAGATTTTCCATGTTTTCTCTCTCCTTTTACACAAATACAAAAAAATTCTACCACAGAAATACAATCCCTCCGTATCGTAAAGCGTTTCTGTGGCAGAATCTTTTATTTTTAAATCTCCATTATTAATTTTGTCACAGCATAATCTGCCCTAACGGAATAGCTACGCTGACCAGTACTATAAACGAAACAAAAATGATGATGAAACCATTCAGATAAGCATCTTTCGTCTTTATCCATTCATTATTTCCGAAAATTAATGCTGCTTGAGAAGAAGCGGCCGGCGTCGCATAAGCTGACATGGCAGTGTAGACAATCACCATCATAACCAACATTGGATTTAATCCAAAGCTTAGTCCCATCTTAGTCAGCACTGGCGTAAATACCAACATCAATACCATATTATGCGCTACCTGAGTTGCAACCAAGAACAATGCTATCACCACTACCAAGAACATGATTCCGCTCAGCCCGCTGAAGGTTTGCGTCATCCATCCAATCACTGTCTTTAATACGCCGCATTCCTCTGCCTCCAGTGCATTGCACAGCGGCATGGTCGCACCTACCAAAATAACCAATTCCCAGTTAACATTGCTGACCAAGTGAGGAATGTCCACATAACTCTTGTTTTCTTTTGTTTTGGCTATGGCCAACACAATCATGCAGATCGTGCCGAGACCGATTATTCCCATTTGAGACAAAAGGGCAATTCCCGGTATTGTTTTAGGCAAAATACTCGGCAGCATCAGACCCAGAATAAAGCCAAGAAATACCACAGTAGCAATTTTCTGCTGCGAAGTCATTTTTTCTCCCCGCAAATAAGCATACTTGGCACCAGCATCCTTGACACGACTCAAATCAGGGCGCAATACAAATTTGCAAACCAACAAATAAACTGCAATCATGGTAACACTAACAATAAAATTATACCCGGTCCAGGTTATAAAATTGACATCCAGTGTGGTTCCCAGTGCTTTTTGCGTCAAACCCAACTGAATAACGGATTGTGTCTTGAAGGGAAAAATTATAGCAGTCAACCCACAAATAAATACAATCCCCGAAATCACCATAGCAGTATATTTTGTTTGACGTGGTTCCCCAATTTGTTCGCAGATTTTATAAAAAATGGTCCACAGAATAATAATCGTAGCGAATAAGCTTATAAAAGCAGACATCACATAAGCGGCTGCAAAGATCAACATCGTAAAAATCCAAGGATGTCCTTCCCCAATTTTGCGGCTGATAAACCAATTGGCAATCCAGCTACTTAACCCGCTTTCTTCTACATAAGTAGCCAATATATACACGACAACGATAGTTAATGGAATTTCTGCCCCAAAAGCTGAGCTGAAAGACTGAACCACTGTGCAGTAGTCTGTAGCACCCACGGCTACTATCCCTACTAAGCTGGGCCACAGCAAGCTAACTGTACACCAGCCATATAATACTCCAACGAAAATGCCTAAAACCTGCATCCCCAAAGGCGTGACCTCTCCAAAGGGCGGTAACTGTCCAATGCCAAACATCAATACAAAAACGATAATACTATTGATCCAGTAAGATAAATTCTTCGGACGTTTCTTAGAAGCAGCAACTTCTCCCATATAATTTCATTCCTTTCTATTCCAAATTACCATAAGTAAAAAAAACTTATGAATTTTCGTGATTTACGAAAAGAAACACTATCCTCATAATAAGATTTTTTCAAATCATATAAACAATGATGCTGTCAGTTCAATTCCTTAATATAAGCTCCATCAACAAATTTTGATATAAAAAACCGCAGTACAATATAATATTAGAAAACTACTATAGTTTTATTTTTACCATACTGCGGTTTTTCGATACAACATATACTCAATTTTGTAAAGTGAAAATTAGAATTCTTCTTCAAATGCTGAATAAACCGGTGCGCCTTCACATTCGCGGGTCATACGCACACCGCCGATGGCAGCAACAGTAGCCGCAAAGTCAACCTGCTGAATAATACGATCAATCGTGGCTCCTTTCTTAAAGCCCTTGCCCGCCATAATCAGAATAGGCGATACAGATGTACCCCAGTACCCGTTTGTCGTACTCAGCGAATCGCCATGCAGACGATTGAAGCCTTCTGCCAGGAAATATACCACATCACCGCATTCCGGCCCATACATACCTAGTAGCATTGCATCTTTGTTGCGCAGTGCCAAACTGATGGCCCGTTTGCCCTGATATTCATACTGATAGAGTGCTTTGATCAAGTCTTCTTCCACCTGATATTTATCAGCAGGGTCTACAATTCCGTGTGGATTGCGCCCCTTCAGATTAATATAGATATGACCGCCGCGGGTAGCCACTGCTTTGGTATGTTCCCAGTCAATTTCTTTCAAAGCATTGCCGTTTTCGTCATGTTTTAATGCAGTAAAGCCCAATTCTTCCAACACCCGAACATTGCAGCCAAATGCGTCACCAATCAGTGGTGGATGCTCCTCTTCCATGACCAACAGACCATGATCACTTACGATCAAGATACTCCAATCTTCATCCAACAAATGGAGGAATTTGCCCAGATAACGGTCGGTTTGGCGATATACTTCGCGGATACATTCCTGATAAGCTTCTGCTCTGGCAATAGCTTCCGGTGTATTTTCACGTGGTTTGGCATGATGCCAGAATTTATGACCCATATGGTCCACGTTGTGGATATGACTGTAAATTACTTCAAAACCGGCTTCTTCGATACAATAGTGCATTACTTTACTCTGATAATCACACACCTTTTCCCAAGCCGCAATCATCAGATCTCTGGCTGTACTCGGCTCTTTTGAACCATAAAATGGGATAGATGGAAGCAAACCAATATTTTCAATAATTTCATCATTGAAAGCATGAGGATGCCAAATTGATTTATCTGTGCTATTCACACCTGTACCGATATTCAGTTTTACATGAGAACCATCTTCCGCTAGCTCCAGCACCTTCAGATTGCGCAAACAAGGAACTTTGCTGCCGTCGGCGGCAGGTTCTATGTCTACAAACTGAATCTGTGGCATTGCAGCTGTAATTGTTACCATTGGTTCTGTTGCTTTCTTATTTTCATAGATGGCAACAGTTTCATATATACCCTGCGCATTTTTCAGAATCAGAGCCGGTCTTCTCACATACCCATTGCCCAATACAAGTGTAAATTCCAACGCATCAGCCGGTGCATCTGCCCAGCCCTTAGCTTCTTTGATTGGGGAGTTTACTACATCGATTGGGGTATCATCCAATCCCAATTCACCGTCGGCTTCACTCAATTCAATATTCCTTACACCGCCACCGCCAGATCCACCGGAAACACTTGATGAAACGCTATTGGTTTCCTTTTCATCCGCCACATCTACATCGGTCAACACACAGCCAGCGCCGTTTGAAACTTGAATACGAGGTTTATAAACGACTTCTTCTATAGAACGGTCCGCCACAATCACTTTTTCCCAGTCAAGTGCCGTTAAACCGGTACCTATAAAGCCGGGAGTGGTGCCATCTGCCACATACAAGTTTGGATTATCGCTGGTTGGAGGCCAGCTGGAACCTGGCCAGTGCCATACCAATGTCTTTTTACCGGCCTCAGCAAATACATTCCAAAGTGGTTCCGATTTACATTTACGGGAGTCCAGTGCGTAGGACAAATCTTCCAAATTTTCCGGATCAGGATTCCAGAAACAGGTGATTCCATGGGTTCCCGGACAGGTACCAGTAGCCATGGTGGTCCACATTGGTGGTGTGATAGTCGGATGTCCGCCCAACATTACCAGGTCTTCACGTGCCACGCCCCGTTCCAAGAATTTTTTCACGTTTGGCAATTCACCTTCTTCTATAAACCGTTTTGTCAAAACCGGATCCATACCATCCACGCCCAGAATCATAATTTTATCGGAGAAAGCTTTTCTATTCATCGTTTTTCGCTCCTTCTGTGATTTTATTCTATCTTTATGATAAAGTAATAAGTGTATCTGTTTCTGTCGACAGGAAAAAGAATACTGTTTATGTGCTTATTATAAATCCGGCTTATAGATTGGAATAGTCCCCAAAAAATTGTGGTTTTTCTGCAAAATCTATCTAAAAAAATATGTAGCAAATACTTGTCGTTATAATGTAAAACCGCTATAATAAAATCAGCGCATAAAGGACGGTGATCTCATGAATCTGGACTACTATCAGTATATCGCAACTACTGCTGAATGCGGTTCTATCAGCAAAGCAGCAGAGAAATTACATCTGCGGCAGCAAAATCTCAGCGGCACCATTCGAAAAGTCGAACAATACTACGGCATCACGATCTTTACACGGGATATCAAAGGCATCACCCTGACCAAAGACGGGGAATACTTTTTGAAAGAAATCCGACAGATGCTGGCCATCGCTGACAAGTTGGAGCAAACCCATCTTTATCCCAGCAAAAGACATTATGCTAATGTAGTCGATCATATTACTATATATATTCCAGATATGCTCAGTCCTGGTTTATGGACACAAAAGATCAAAGAATTCAATGATATTTTTCCACATGTAGAAATAAGCATCCTTTACCGTCCTGCCAAAGAAGCGCTTCAGTTAGCGTTGCACGACAAAAAAGCTATTGTGGTACTTAACGTTCCCTTTTTCGTAACAAATTTTTTATCAAAACTGCCAGCAACTCTAATCGCTACAGAACTACCACAAAAAACCTATTATGCTGCCATCACCCGAAAACAAAATCCGGAAGCAAATACACTCACAAAAATTTCGGTAAATGAATTACTGAAAAAGAAATTGGTGCTGTGTTCTAACGTTTCTCTGGAAAAAAATATCTTTTATCGTCTGTTGAAATATTATGGAGAACCGCAAATACAATATGTAATCAGTAACACTTTTTTGTATCTCAATTTTATGGGTACTGACAATTACTGGTCCTTAGCACGTGAGACTCAAAGCAATCCTTTTGAGTTTAAAAATATACCCTTGATTGAAGATTTTTACGCTACAGTCTATATCATTCGACATATAAACACCAATGACTCCTTTATCATGCAAACACTGATCAAAAAATTGTCTGAACTGTAGCTACAAGTCGCATTTAATACAAGAGCTTTCTGCAAAATCCGCACATGCCAATCGATAAGCATGCTGCGCATCTTAAATAGATTCCAACAAAAAAACTTCCGCAAAAGTGTTGTTCCCTTAGGAAAGACGCTTTGCGGAAGCTTTTTATCGTGCTCAATCAGCATGTACGGAAGGTTTATGCAGCAAACCGGGAAGAATATTGGTGAGAGAGCCGCACAAAATAAATACGATACCGAGAATCATATGCACCGGAATATATTCATGCAAAATCAGGAACGCCAGAATCGGCGCTAAGACAGGCTTGAAGAAAAATACCAGTGCCGCTGTATTGGCCGATGTCTTTTCCATGGCGATAAAGTAAGCGGCAAATCCCAGCCCTGTCACGCCAATATACACAAAGAGCACCATAGGCAGGTTCTGTAAGGTATAGCCTGTAAAAAAGGGAATATAGGCAAAATTCTGTAAACCATGAGCCAGCAGAAAATCCGCAACCGCAGGAAGGTGTCCCGCCGCCGCTAAAAGAATCAACTCGACGCTACCGAACAAAAAGCCGAAACAGGTCACTACCACACCGCCGAATTTGTAGCATTTTCGTTTGCCCAGCACCGTATAAAACGCAAAAAGCAAAGTAGCAGACAGTGTTAGCACGACCCCCAACGGCTCAATATCCATGTGAAACGGGTCAATGATAAATATAATCCCCACAATGTCCAGCAGCAGCGCTATTACATTCCGCATATAAATGGGCTCATGCAGAATCAGATAAGCCAGCACCAGGACAAATAAAGGATTGCTGCTGAACAGTACTGCCACTACAGATGCATTGGCATGCAGTGTTGCCATTTGATAAAGCATCATACTGATTACAATTCCAATCAGCCCCAGAAAGGCAAAATAGCGCAAATCGGCTGCTTCCATACGTATCTGCTCTTTTTCCAAACGACGTAAGCTATTGAAAGCAAAGGGCAAGAGCACCAACCCTCCAAAGAAAAAACGTGAGAAGGTAACCTGTACCGGATTCAAATCGCCTCCGATAAATTTTAACACAATCTCCATCAGACTGAAAAAAACAGTGGTCACTGCAATGTAGAAATATCCCTGTTTTTGATTTACCGACAACACAAGTCAAGACCTCTTTTCCGTGATAGCTTGCATGTTTAAACATTACAAACCTCTTATTCCACCTTTCAATTATAGCACCTGCCGACAAAAATACAACTGTCTTTTGCACAAATTTTTTAATCTGTTTCACCAAACAACTTCCAATCCATATACTGATTAATATGAATGAAAGGAGGTTTTCCTTATGTCTTACCCTTCTATTGCCGTTTTTGGCGGCGATGCGCGGCAAAAATGGCTGGCCCATACCCTAGAAGCGCAAAATTTGCTTTCTGCCGTTTATGCAGTACCTGATTATCAGCCTTCTTCTCCCCATGTCACAGTACTGGAACATCCTGCCCAACTCTCTCAATATGCCTGTCTTACGGGTCCTGTGCCATTTTGCCGCGAGGAGCAGCTTGTACTTCCCTATACGGCGGCACCCATGTCTCTTTCATCATTTTTAGCATTTTTGCAGCCAGGTCAATGTGTTGCCGGCGGTAATTTTCCCGCTTCTTTTATTGCACAATGCCACGATAAACAAATCGAAATTTATGATTATATGCACTCTTCCTCTTTGACGCTTGCCAACGCTGTTCTCACCGCCGAAGGAATGCTGGCTGTATTGCTGACCCAAACACCCTATGCTCTGCAGCAGGCATCTATATTGCTTCTGGGTTATGGACGCTGTGGGATGCTACTGGCTCAAAAGCTTCAGGCTTTGGCCTGTCGGGTGACGGTTTGCGAAAAGGATCCATTACGGCGTAGTCTGGCTGATGCGCAGGGTTTCACCACACTCACACCAGAAGAATTGCCCGCTTCCTTACCTGCTCACCGCTTAGTTGTCAATACAGTACCGGAACTTCTGCTCACCGCGCCCCTGCTGCAACTGTTTCCCGCGGACGCACAGCTTTTTGACCTGGCCAGCGCGCCGGGAGGTATTGCGCAGGAAGCCGCCAAAAAACAAGGGTTATTTGTCCAGAGCTGTCCTGGTTTACCTGGCCGCACAGCACCGCAAACCGCTGGTCAAAAATTGGCGGCTGACCTCCTGAGCCATTTGCAAATTGTTGCACTCCCTCAGAAAGGATGATTTCTTATGACTATTGATTTTCACGACAAAGCCATCGGCGTTGCCGTTACTGGCTCCTTCTGTACCTTTCGGCAAGTGTTTGAAGAATTGGAATCCTTAGCGCAAACCGGCGCTTCCCTGTACACCATTTTTTCAGATAATGCCTATCACACCGACAGCCGTTTTGGAGCGGCTTCTGAATTTTTGGAAAAAGCCAGAAACATCACCGGAAAAGAACCCATCTCCACCATTCCCGATGCAGAGCCCATCGGTCCGAAAGCTCTGTTCGATATTCTGCTCATTGCCCCCTGCACTGGCAATACCCTCTCTAAACTGGCAAATGGCATTTCAGACACGCCTGTTTTGATGGCTGCCAAGGCACATCTGCGCAACAATCGGCCTCTGGTCATTTCTCTGTCCACCAACGATGCCTTGGGCATGAATCTGAAGAATATCGGTATTTTGCTCAACACAAAAAATATTTATTTTGTACCCTTCGGGCAGGATAATTATCGCACCAAGCCCAATTCTATGATTGCCCATACCAATCTAATCCCCCAAACCATTCAGCAAGCGCTGAATGGCAAGCAGATTCAGCCTGTGATTCGCAGTCCCTACCCGGAAAACTAACAGAAACAAAAGCAATGGAAGGAGTGACACGCTATGTGCGGAATTGCCGGATTCTACCAGACATCTTTTGATTATACACAAAATCAAAAATGGCATGAACGATTGGAAAAAATGAAAGACAGCTTAAAACGCCGCGGTCCCAATGAGCAGGACGTGATTCTTTATCCTCATGCGGGATTGGCGCACACCCGACTGGCCATCATTGATTTGGTCAAAGGCCATCAGCCCATGACCAAAACAGAGGGCCAGCGCCACTGCACCATCGTATATAACGGTGAGTTGTATAACACCGCCCAATTGCGTCAAAAATTGAGTTCTTATCCTGTACTTTGGCAGACCAATAGCGATACGGAAGTAATCTTGAATGGTTATTTTTTTTGCGGTACAGCATTTTTCCAGGAGCTAAACGGCATCTTTGCCTTTGCCATCTATGACAGCCAGGAAGACGTTTTATTGCTCTGTCGAGACCGTCTCGGCGTAAAGCCGCTGTTTTATCAACAGGTCGCTGAGGAAGTCATCTTCGGCTCTGAGCAAAAGGCGCTCTTTGCGGCTGGCATCTCGCCTGTCCTCAAGGCTGACGGCTGGGGAGAAATTCTGGGGCTGGGCCCAGCCCGCACACCGGGACACGGTGTATTTTACGATATGAAAGAGGTATTACCGGGACATTATTTATCCATCCAAAGCAAGCAGATCCGCGACAATATCTACTGGCAGCTACAGGCAAAGCCCCACGAGGACACCTACACCGATACAGTGCAAATTGTCGCTGCACTGGTGGAGGATAGTGTAGAGCGGCAAATGATTTCTGATGTGCCAATCTGCACCTTTCTCTCGGGTGGATTAGACAGCAGCCTGGTATCCGCAATCTGCGCTCGAAAATTAGCCAAAGAAGGAAAACAGCTACATACATTCTCTTTTGATTTTGTCGACAATGATAAAAACTTTCAGGCCAATAGTTTTCAATCCTCATTGGACCGTCCTTTTGTGGAGCTGATGGTAAAACACATCGGTAGCCAACACACCTATCTGGAATGTACCAACCAAAAACAGGCAGATTATCTCTACAAAGCTGTAGATGCTCGTGATTTGCCCTGCATGGCCGATGTGGAATCCTCCCTGCTTTATTTCTGCAGTCAGGTGGCGCAGCACAATCGTGTGGCGCTTACCGGTGAATGCGCCGACGAAATCTTTGGTGGGTATCCCTGGTTTCATCAGCCAGCAGCACTACAACGGCATCATTTTCC
Source organism: uncultured Peptococcaceae bacterium (assembly GCA_910585405.1). Lineage (GTDB taxonomy): Bacteria > Bacillota > Peptococcia > Peptococcales > Peptococcaceae > UBA7185. Next base: position 114,602 of record CAJUDO010000003.1, read on the forward strand.
ATGGTCCTATCAAATGGACGCCCGCACTGCACTTTTGCGGGATGATTTTTTGAATGAAGTGGATTTGGAAGCATACGCCCAGCAAGCTTATGACAATACCATTGCTGCCACACCACGGTTGGAAGGGGAAACAGGGTTAGAGGCACGTCGCCGGGAAATCGCATATCTCAACGTCGTCTGGTTTATGGCCACACTCCTTAACCGCATGGACCGCACCAGTATGTATTCCGGCCTGGAAGCCCGCGTCCCCTTCGCCGATCATCGCATCTTAGAATATGTCTATAACATCCCCTGGGAAATGAAATGCCATAATGGACACACCAAAAGTCTGCTGCAGGAGACTGGCCGCAATTTACTTCCTTTAGAGGTATTATATCGTAAAAAAAGTCCCTATCCTAAAACATATGATCCCGCCTACGAAGCCCTCTTGCGCAATCGTCTGCTGGAAGTCTTAGCCTATCCCAACTCTCCTCTGCTGGATATCGTAGACGTCAAAAAAGTGCATACTTTTTTAGATACACCATCCGATTACGGCCGCCCTTGGTTCGGTCAACTGATGGCGGGACCGCAAATGATGGCCTATTTGCTGCAGATTAATTATTGGATGACAAAATATAAATTGTAGCGCACGTTGCATGCAAAAGGCTGCTGCCAAAATCAACTGACAACAGCCTTTTCCTCTACATAACACCTCTTTTTTATTCATAGCCTCTCACTGCTACACCTTTTTATTTTGGGCTGCCACATGATTTACTTTCCCAAAGAAAATATTTCTTTTCAAGTTGAAAAGCCTTTTTTCTTTGCAATCTGCAATCAAGCTTAAACTTTCCATCACTGACACAGTATAAACTATTACTCCAACTTTTGAAATTCCCTTTGCAATCGCCCAATGATTTTCTTTTCTAATCGTGAAATATAAGACTGTGAAATTCCTAATAAATCTGCTACTTCTTTTTGCGTGCGTTCTTCGCGTCCTCGCAGACCAAACCGCAATTCCACAATGGTTCGTTCCCGTTTGGACAATTTCGACATGGCGGTTTGCAGCAAAGAATAATCAATATCTTTTTCAATATACTGATAAATGGTGTCTTCGTCTGTCCCCATCACATCAGACAAAAGCAATTCATTGCCATCATAGTCAATTTTTAAAGGTTCATCCAAACTGACTTCATACCGCATTTTGCTGGTGCGGCGCAATTGCATCAAAATTTCATTTTCAATACAGCGTGAGGCATAGGTGGCCAGCTTAATTTTTTTTGTGTTGTCAAAGGTATTGACCGCCTTAATTAACCCAATGGTTCCAATCGAGATCAAGTCTTCCACCGGAATACCGGTATTTTCAAATTTGCGAGCAATATAAACCACCAGCCGCAGATTATGTTCAATCAATGCTGTGCGCACTTTCGCGCCGTCCTGCTCCATTTTGCTCAACAGCTGCTGTTCTTCCTCTGGCGTTAAAGGCGGCGGCAAGGTTTCATTGCTGCCAATATAATAGACGCCCTCTTGCAAATGCAGTTTCTGCACCATCCAAAGCAAAATTAGATTCACTTTTTGCGGTAACTTCATTGTACTACCCCTCTCTTAAAATAGCTCTGGCTGTACCAATCCCTGATAGGTCCCATAAGGAGAAAATTTTTGCTCTGATAATGCTACAATCACATTTGTATATACGTTATTTTCTTCTCCATGTTGTAAAATCAGGCAGTCCGGATGAAATCCCAACAACATCCCTCTCTGTCCCACTGCCTGATAAGGAATCAACCTCCAACATCCGGCCAGCTCTTCTCGTTCTACTATCATAAGCAATAATTCGGTAGCATTTCTCTTTGTCTCTTGCAGCAAATTCCCCAGATCAGGAGAAAATAACGGCAACAAACTGCTTTGTTCCACTACAATGACAGGTTGCCCACTCAAAGGATCGGTTAAATGATTTCCTGTATCCAACAATAAACGCAACGTCACCTGCCGTTCCTGAAAAAAAATCTGTACAGTTACAATCTCTGGTGTCACAGCAATATCCTGCCGCAAATAATGCCGCAAGAAAAATATAACTCCCAAAACTAAACTAGCTGCTACAATCAGCCAAAATAGTTTGAAATCTATTTGCACTAAAGCAACACCATTCCATGTTGGCAAGGAATACTGGCCAAACAAAAACATTGCGGCAATAGAAGCGCCTCCCAATACGAAAGAAATCAAGTAGAAATAAATAACAGATTTCAGATAATTTCGCCAACGTATAAAAGGAAAAGCGATATATAACATTCCAAGGGAACAACCGATTTTAATTGGCAGCGCTTGCAGCCATTCTGCATGAGGCAAAAAAATCGCAATAGAATAACACGCCCCCAAAAAAGCTGCGGCAATCAATCGGCCACGCTTCCCTGCAATTTGTGCCATATTGCCTGTAGCCCATAAAATCAACCAATCCATAAGGAAATTTACTAAGAATAGTTCGTCAAGATAAACGGTCATAGCTCGCGCTCCCATCCGAACAAACTGTTTTCTTTATTATATCTTGTTTTTACAGAGAAAGCTGTCGATTTGAGGATGTAGATTTTAAATTTTTCTGCAGAAAGAAGATAAAAAAATGCACAAAAAAGCTGAATTATGCTTCAAACAGTTGAAACATAATTCAGCTTTCGATATAACATATAGAGCCTTTCCTAACTGCAAAACGCTAGACGCGCTTAATTTTTCTTTCTCAACAAGAACTCAGGAATAATTACTCCGTCTAATACAGATTTGCTTTCTGGAATCTCACCCCGCGTTGGGTTTTGCTGATGAGCAGGACGCACGTTGTCTTTTGCGATTACATTCGCTTTTTTCTCTGCCGTAGCAACCCGCTCTGCAGGCTGTGGCTGATTAAACCCTGTGGCAATGATTGTAATTTTGATTTCATCAGAACCGTTGTCCTCATCAAAAGCACCAAACATGATATCTGCGTCTGTACCTGCCGACTCATAGATAAAATCAGCTGCCTCCTGTGCTTCCAACAAAGTAAGATTGCTGCCAGAAATATTAAGCAAAATCCCTTTCGCGCCTTCAATGGACAATTCTAACAATGGAGAAGAAATTGCAGCTTTTGCTGCTGTTACTGCACGGTTTTCGCCTTTTGCCAAACCAACACCCATCAAAGCAACACCTGTATTTTCCATGATTGCACGTACATCCGCAAAGTCCAAATTAATAATCCCTGCTTTGGCAATGGTGTCGGAAATACCCTGCACACCTTGACGTAAAATATCATCAGCAAAAGAAAACGCCGATTCCAGTGTTGTATTTTTGTCGGCAATCTGCAACAATCTATCATTCGGAATAGTTACAATAGAATCCACCTGCGCTGACAATTTTTCCGTCCCCTCCAAAGCCTGCTTCATGCGGCGTTTGCCTTCAAAAGAAAATGGCTTTGTCACAATACCTATGGTCAATGCACCAATACTTTTTGCCACTTCAGCTACAATCGGCGCAGCACCTGTCCCTGTACCGCCGCCCATACCGGCTGTTACGAATACCAAATCAGCACCTTTTAGAGCTTGTGTCAATTCCTCTCTGCTTTCCTCTGCAGATTTACAGCCTACTTCAGGATTGCCGCCAGCACCTAAACCACGTGTCAACTTTCCACCTAACTGAATTTTGGTCGGAGCTTTCGAAAGTTCCAATGCCTGCGCGTCGGTATTTGCTACAATAAACTCAATTCCTTCGACATTTGCAGCAATCATTCTGTTTACCGCATTGCCGCCACCGCCACCAACACCAATTACTTTTATGCAGGCTAAATTTCCAGTTTCATTCTTCTCCAGTTCAAACATTTCTACACGCTCCCCCAATTTATTTCAATTGTTATGATCTCAATTTAATGATCGGTGAATCTTCATAACGCATATCAATATACAAAATCTGATCTGCTGCAATTGTTTGTCCCACTACAGTAGTTAAAATCTGATCCAAATCTTGCAAACGCTGTTCAATCTGATCCAGCCCGCCAAGACGTACTTCTAATTTTTGATTCGTATATGCTAAAATATAATACTCTTGTCCAACATTTAACTCAGCAATGTTGCTCAACAATGTTTCATCGCATTCCTGTAAAATTTCCAAAGCCTGCTTTAGTTTTTCGTTTTTAATGAACCCACCGATGGTCGGTAACTCGCTAAACTCCACGCCGCTAATTACAGGAAGATTATAATTGCTCAGCGTTTGCTGAATTGCCAGAAGTCTACCCTCTTGGTCTACCTGCGCATAGCCGTCGCTGGTTACGATATAACCAATGGCCTTACGCTCTGTGACAACAATCGTCAGCTTATTCGGCAAAGCTCTTCGTATTTTCACCTGCTCTACAAAAGGATTGACACGTAATCGCTTCTCAGCAGCCCAAGTGTTTACGAAAAAGAAATTCTCCCCTGACTGAATGCCTGACAGTAAAACTGCCTTTTCACTAGTAAGCGCTTGATTTCCTTCTACGGCAATCTCACCAACCTGAAAGAAAGGTAGATACCCCAACAGATATAACAAAATCAAAAAAAGACCCATTGAACCAAACAGCTTGAGGAACCTTATTCCACTTCGCCGAAATCTTCTTTTTGGTGCCCGTTCTTTTTGACTCACTGGTATTTCACTCTCTGTGTGCGACTTATAATCGTTCAAAACAACAATTTTGTCTTGTTTTTTCATTATACCACAACTTTACACTGTTCTCTATTTTATTATAGCAAAGGATTGAAAGGCTGTCTACTGCCCTTTCAAAGATTTTCTTTTCCTAACACTAAAATTTCTTCCTCTAATCGCACACCAGTTTGCTTCTCTACTGCCTGCTTGACCCGTTTTATCAACTGCAAAACATCCTCGCAGGTAGCCTTTCCTGTGTTTATGATAAAATTACTATGTTTTTGTGATACCATAGCATCGCCCTGTTTCCAACCTTTTGCGCCCACCATTTCAATCAATCTACCTGCTGCTTCCCCTGGAGGATTTTTAAAAATACTTCCAGCACTGGGATATTCTACAGGCTGTTTTTCTTTTCGTAATGCCGTATGTTTCTGCATGCGCGCTTGAATTTCCTCTTTTTTTCCCTTAATTAGTTCTAATTTTACAGAAACAATTACCAAATCCTGTGCCTGCTTAAAACGACTGTTGCGATAGGCAAATTCGCAGTCAGCTGAATCTAAAGCAACCAACTTTCCTTTTTTATCACAGCAGATCACTTGCCGCACAATATCGGAAATTTGTCCATCATAGGCACCGGCATTCATTACCACTGCACCGCCAACGGTACCGGGAATTCCGGCAGCAAATTCCAATCCAGAAAGCCCTGCTGCCGCAGCTTTTTGGGCTAATACCGGAAGGGGAACCCCTGCTTCCGCTGTGATATAGGGGGAAACTATCTCCATCTTGCAAAGGCTACCGCTCAGTTGAATTACTGTGCCTGCGATGCCTTCATCAGCTACCAGCACATTAGAACCGCCACCCAACACATGACACAGCTCTCCTCTCCGCTGTATTTCCAACAGCGCCTGCTGAAGCTCTTCAACAGTTTCTGGCTGCAACAGTACTTCAACAGGACCACCAATACGCCAGGTTGTATGATTATACATTGGTTCATTTTTTTTGACCTTCATAAAATCACCTAAACACTTTGTTCAAATTTCTTTGTGCTTTAAATCTTCCACCAGCTGCATAGAATTTTGCCAAATGTTCCCGGCTCCCATCATTAACACCATGTCACCTGGTTGAAGAAATTTCAATAAAAATTTATTTAAGTTCTCTCTATGCACCAATTGTACCGGCTGATTCATGCAATCAATAATTACTTGGCTTTCTGCTCCTTCAGACAAATTTTCCCCAGCAGAATACACATCCGTTAAAATTACTTCATCAGCCAGTTTGAAGCTCTCTGCAAATCTATCAGCTAAAAATTTTGTACGACTGTACCTGTGGGGCTGAAATACTGCCACCAAACGACCATTATGTACACCACGCGCCGCTTGAATGGTAGCCGCAATTTCTGTAGGATGATGGGCATAATCATCAATAATCTGAATATTATGCACATGTCCTAATAGCTGAAAACGACGTCTTGCACCACCAAACTGCGCCAGTCCATTTGCCATTTCTGCAAAACCCATACCACACACTAAACCAGCTGCCACAGCCGCCAAACCATTGCTGATATTATGTTGTCCTGGAACTGCCAACCGTAATGTACCTAACAACTCTCCATTAAAAAAGACATCTGCCAAATTTAAACCTTGCTCATAACGCCAGTTTCGCCCTTGCAGTTGCGCATCCTCAGAAAATCCATAAGAAATCATCTTGCCAGGAACTAAATTTGCCATTTTTCTTGTCTCTTCACAGTCATAATTCAACACCACAACACCATGATCGCCAGTTTTCCTAATAAAAGCAATAAACGCTTGACGAATTTCGTCTAAATCTTTGTAATGATCGAGATGGTCTTCTTCTACATTGGTAAGCACGGCCATCCAAGGCAACAGATTAAGAAAAGAGCCGTCGCTCTCATCTGCTTCCGCTACAAGCAAATCGCCTTGCCCGCTTTTTGCATTGCTGCTGATTTGTGCAATTTCTCCGCCCACCACAATTGTAGGATCCTTCCCCGCCAATTCCAGCATCAGGGCAATCATAGAGGAAGTTGTCGTTTTTCCGTGAGCACCTGCTACACAAATTGCACGCTTATGCTCCATAAGCATCGCCAACATCTGTGAACGATGTAGAATTTCAATACCTAACTTTCGCGCCTGTATCAGTTCTTCATTATTTTCACGGATTGCACTGGACCGTACCACAATATCAATTTTTTCTGTAATATTTTCCGCCTTTTGCCCAATATGAACGATTGCACCTTTTCTTTGTAGTCTTTCTGTTACATTTGACGTTTTTATATCTGAACCAGAAATATGGCATCCCCAATCCAGTAAGATCTCAGCAATCCCGCTCATACCGATCCCGCCGATTCCCATAAAATATACGTGTTTATCTTTTATACTATGCACCCATAATCCCCCCTAGCTATATTGCTCTATCAACTGAATAATTTGATTCAACGCATCTCTTTTCCCTATACTGCGCGCATTCTCTGCCATCTTTTCCCGCTTGTCTTTATTTTGATATAAATCCAAAATATTCTGACTGAACAGAGAACTCGACAAATCGCCATCAAGAATTACAATCGCTGCTTGCTGAGCTTCCAGCGCCCTCGCATTATATTCCTGATGATTTTCCGCTGCGTAAGGATAAGGTACCAAAATCCCCGGCAATCCGCAAGCTGTAATCTCAGCTAGAAAAGTTGCGCCAGCTCTGCCTACGCAGAAATCTGCAGCTGCTAAACCATATTGCATCTCATCCAGATAAGGTTTTATAATAATTTGCGGATATTGCTTCAAATCTATTCCTCTTGTTGTAATAGCCTGCAAAGTGTCCTCATAATCGTTGTTACCAGTTAAATGTAAAATCTGCAAATCACTATGCTGTACCAATCGCGGATATGCAGCAGCCATCGCTCTGTTTAAGCTCCGTGCCCCACGACTTCCACCACTAACCAACAACGTTGTTTTTCCACCAGAGAACCCAAAGTAGGAGAGCCCCTCTTCTTTTCTTGTATTTAAGACTTCTTGCCGTACTGGCAACCCCGTAACCTTGATCCGCTCTTTATGTACAAAATATTTTTCAGAGGCCTGGAAATTCACCATAATTTGATTGGCGAAATGTGCTAAAATTTTATTCGTTACACCAGGGAAGGCGTTTTGTTCATGTATCATAGCTGGAATACCTGCCATCCTGGCGGCCAATACTACCGGTCCGCACACATAACCGCCCGTGCCAATCACCAAATCCGGTGCAAATTGCTTTACTATTTTCCTTGCCTCCAAACACCCGCCTCCAGCTTTACCCATTGCTTTCAGCAAAGCCGGACTGATTTTTCGCGGAAGGCCCTCCACTGCAATGGTCTGAAAAGGAACACCCCTTTGGGGGACGATTCTATTCTCCAAACCTTTTTCTGTGCCTACATATAATATCTCCCATGCGGGATGTAAATACTTGATTCTTTCGGCAATCGCTAAAGCCGGATAAATATGTCCGCCTGTACCGCCGCCTGCCAGTAGAATACGCATCTATTACACCACCTTTTTTCCTTTTTTATAGAAATACTATCAGTGTCTCATATATCGAGACATATTTAACAAGAAACCTACTGTCGCCAGCATAAAGGATAATGACGTTCCGCCATAGCTTATAAAAGGCAAAGTAATCCCTGTTACCGGCATTGCACCTACAGCAACGCCAATATTCACCATAGCTTGGATTCCAATTACCGCTGTTAAACCAAATGCTGTCAGCGACTTAAATTTATCATCCAAATGTAATGCTATATAAAAACCGCGCCAAATAAACATCGCAAATAAAAGAATTACAAATGAACCACCTACAAATCCTAGTTCCTCGCAAATAATAGAAAAAATAAAGTCCGTATGTCTTTCCGGTAGATAAAAGAGCTTTTGTCGGCTTGCACCTAAACCAACACCAAAAAGCCAGCCTGAACCTATAGCATAGAGGGATTGTACAACCTGATATCCTGTATTACTAGGATCGGCAAAAGGGTCTAAAAATGCAGTAATCCGTTTCATACGATAAGGTTTAACCACAATCATGCCGATTACTCCCAGTAGGCCTATACCCATTGTCCCCCCCAAATATTTCCAAGGTACTTCCGCGGCAATCATCATACACACCAAAGCCCCCGCAATGACGATAGCCGTACCCAGGTCCTCAATCACAACCAACCCCGGAATCACAGCCAAAATAAGCAGCGTATAGAAAAAGCCCTTAAACGTTTGCAGGTTTTTTTTGCCTATGGAGCTAAGCCACATCGCAAAAAACACGATCACTACCGGCTTGGCGATCTCAGCGGGTGCAAAACGCACAGTTGTCGTACCTAGCCATCGTTTGGAGCCGCCTACTTCTACACCGATTATTGGCAGCAACAACAGCATAATTACACAACAAATCATAGCAGGTACTGCTAACCCTTTGATAAATTCCGGTTTTATGTTCATCATGATGAACATAAAAACAAAACCAAGCGCCATAAAAATCAACTGCCGTTTAAAATAATGCAATGCATCATTATAGTCAATCATGGCTTCATAAGAACTGGCGCTGAGAACCATGATTAATCCAATTGCCAGTAAAACTAATGTGATAAAAAACAGCAAAAGATCTGCTGGACCTCTTCGCTCCACAGCTGCCACCTCCATTTATTTCACAATCAAAACTCTATCTACTCCAATGCTGTCACAATTTCTTTAAATAACTTTCCTCGTTCCTCATAACTGCGGAACATATCCCAACTTGTGCAGGCCGGCGATAAGAGTACGATATCGCCCGATTCTGCCAACTGAGCAGCTGTTGTCACACCTTCCGCAAAGGTATCAGCTATCACATAATTATGGAAATCTACACTTTCTAAGGCCTCTATCAGTTCCGGTTTGGCCTGGCCCAAAACCACAGCCTTCTTTGCCCGTTGCTTTACTACACTGGCTAGCTCGGTAAATGGAACGCCTTTGTTTTTTCCCCCCAGAATAATCACGATAGGCCGATCATAGGCTTCTAGGGCCTTTATTGTGGAATCTGGATTGGTTCCTTTTGAGTCGTTAATGTAAAGTACACCATGCAAAGTACGTACCGGCTCCAACCGATGCTCTACACCGGGAAACGTTGTTAATACTTCTCGAATCTTCTCTGGTGTCACACCGCTTAAATAAGCCAACGTAATCGCACCCATAGCATTTTCCAGATTGTGCCGTCCCTTTATCGCAATTTCATTTGTAGTGCAAATAGAAATCGTTTTTCCTTCCAATGCCAGTATTACCTCTTCTCCATCCAGATAAACGCCCTCTTCTAGTTTATGCTGCTGGCTAAAAAATATCACTTTTCCTTTGCTTTGGCTTTCCAATCCCCGCAAAGTTTCATCATCATAATTTAATACCAGATAATCGGAATCCTTTTGATTAGTAAATATTTTTGCCTTTGCAGCTAAATATCCTGCCGTATCACCATGTCGGTCTAAATGATCCGGTGTCAAATTGAGCATTAGTGCCAAATGAGGGCAAAAGGAATCTGTAGTTTCCAATTGAAAACTGCTCACTTCGGCTACCACCACATCGTCCTTTTGTAAATCTGCCGCATAGCTGATGATTGGTACACCGATGTTACCGCCCACAAATACTTTTTTTTCCGTTTTCTTCAGCAATTCTCCCGTTAACGTCGTCGTCGTCGTTTTCCCATTGGTTCCAGTAATGGCCACAAAAGGCGCTTTACAATTTCGGTAAGCCAATTCCAATTCGCCAATTACAGGGATATCATGTGCTTTGGCGTATACAGCCGGCGGAATACTCAGCGGCACACCAGGGCTCATCAGAATATAATCCGGCTGAATCGCCGCCACATCCGGCTGCTCTCCCCAAAGTGTCTGAATTCCCAAGTTCTCCAGTGCATCAGTATTTTCTACTCGTTTCATGTCAGTTAGCACAACCTCTTCGCCCTGCTTGACCAGAAATTCTGCAGCCGCCAAACCACTACGCGCGGCACCTATCACCAATACTTTTCCCATCCGTTTGCACCTCTTCGAAAAATTCTCTGCATATTATTTTGTATCCGTACATCATATAAAACACGTTTTTCATATTAAATGCGTAGACGCAAAATTTATAAATTCATCAATGTAATATTGTAGCATAGCAATGTCAAGAGCACTGCCGCTGCCGTAATCGCCCAGAATACACGCACAACTTTCCATTCTGACCAACCGCACAGCTCAAAATGGTGATGTAAAGGTGCCATTTTTAAAACCCGCACATGCTTCCACTTATATACACCAACCTGAATGATATCGGAAAACGCCTCAGCTACATAAATAATCCCAATCAACGGTAAAAACAACTCTGTCTTTGTCACTATAGCTAATGCTGCTACAGCGCCGCCCAGTGCAAGAGAACCGGTATCTCCCATAAAAACCTTTGCCGGATAATGATTAAATACCAGAAAGCCTAAGCAACTGCCTACCAATGCTGCACCAAAGATTACCACTGCATACTGCTGACACAAAATCCCAATCAACGTATAGCCGAGTGCTACAATCATTGTCACACCAGAAGCCAAACCATCCAAGCCATCTGTCAAATTTACCGCATTAGTTGTGCCCACCATCAAGAAAACCAAAAATGGCGCATAAAGCCAACCTAAATCTATTGTAACTCCAATAATTGGAATCATTACTTCTGTACTGATTCTTAAGAAACGCAACGCTAAAAAAATTAATAAGCAGGAAAAACCTAACTGTGCCACAATTTTTTGACCTGCTGTTAATCCCAGCGAACGTTTTTTTACAATTTTGATGTAATCATCCACAAAACCAATCAGTCCAAATCCTAATGTAAACAACAATAAATAATAACCAATATAGTTATCCCGTGCCAGAAAAATTGTGCCCAAAATTAAACTGAAGAAAAACATCACACCACCCATAGTAGGCGTGCCTTGCTTCTGTAAATGCCGCTGTGGGCCGTCATTCCGTACGCTCTGCCCAAATTTTAAGCGTCGCAGCGCCGGAATCATGACCGGACCTATCACAAGACACGTTCCAAGGCTGAGCACAAAAGCTAAGACGATTTGCCACATAATTTCACCCCATCATGTTCTGTACAATTTGCTCCATCTGCATCCCGCGGCTGCCCTTTACTAAGACAACATCATCAGCATGCACATATTGACGTAAAAGCGTAATTGCCTGCTCATTGTTTTCAGCCCAGTCCACATGGCAACCTGCTACCTGTGCAGCTTCTCCAATCAACTTGCCTAACGCACCTACTGCAATTAAATAGTCGATTTTTTGCATCGCAACAGCAGTCCCCACTTCTTTATGACTTTCTCCCTCATAACATCCGAGCTCATACATGTCTCCCAGCACCGCAATTTTGCGGTCGCCTTTTTGTTGTGCTAAAACACCTAAGGCACTTTTCATAGAATCAGGATTCGCATTATACGCATCATTGATAATCTTAACGCCTTGTGCCGACACCGTCATCGCAAGCCGCATACCTGTCAATTTCACTTTCTGTAAAGTTTGCCGAATATCTTCCCAGCTTATACCTAAGCTATGTGCTATCCCTATTGCGGCTAAACTGTTAGATACATTATGCACCCCTTGCACGGATAGAACAATTTCTTGCTGCTCATCTCCCCAATGCAATTGATAGCTGATTGTGTCTTCCCCTTGGAAGATCTCATCAGCCCACAAATCCGCAGGCTGCCCAGTGGCATCAAACCATAAAATCTTCCCTTTGCAAGAAGATAACCATGGCTGCAAAAACGCTTCGTCTTTTTTGTTCAGTACAATTATACTGTCTTCTTTTATATATGGCAATAACTCACATTTTGCTCGGGCTATATTTTCTTGTGAGCCTAAAAGTTCACAATGGCTTTTCCCGATATTCGTTATAATTCCATAATTGGGTTCTGCAATTCGACATAAAAAATCAATTTGTCCCAGACCACGCATACCCATCTCTACCACTACTGCTTTTGTGTCTTTCTCCAGACCACAAATGGTCAACGGCAAACCCAACTCATTATTATGGTTTCCTTTTGTAACAACAACATGCCCCAATGGTTCCAATAATGCCGCTAAGAAATCTTTTGTAGAGGTTTTTCCTGTACTTCCTGTTACGGCAATCACAGGAATTTGCACTTTACTGCGCTGCCAATGGGCCAGTTGCTGAATAAACAAAACGCCGTCAGATACAAAAATATAATTCTGATAGTCATTTGCCGACAATATTTCTTCTCTGCTAATCACTACAGCTGCAGCACCCTGTTCTATTGCCTGGCGCAAATAACGATGCCCATCTGTTTTTTCGCCAACCAGAGCGACAAACAAATCTCCTGGCTGTACCGTCCTACTATCAATTGCAATACCAGTTATCCATTTTTCATCATCTTCCCGGTAAGCATAGCCCAATGTCTCTGCAATATTTTTGATAGTTTCCCGCATAAATTTCCCTCCCCATATCCTAGATTTCTTTTTTTCATCAGACTCCTTGTTTTTTTGCTATAGCCTCCTGGGCAATCTCATAATCGTCGAAATGATGTTTCACACCCTGTACATCCTGATAATTTTCATGACCCTTTCCCGCCAATAATACCACATCGCCAGTCTGAGCAATCTCGATTGCATAAAAAATTGCTTTGCGTCTGTCTACCTCCACATGATAAAACTCCGGCTCCATATGTTTCGCTACCCCGGGCAGAATATCCTGCAAAATTCGTTCTGGATCCTCCGTGCGCGGATTGTCAGAAGTCACCACACAATAATCACTGAGATTTGCCGCAACTTCTCCCATTAAGGGCCGTTTTGTCCGATCACGGTCACCGCCGCAGCCAAACACAGTAATCACACGCCCCTTTGCAAAAGCCTGCGCTGTAGAGATCACATTTTCCAGCCCATCCGGCGTGTGCGCATAATCTACGATTACACTAAACTCCTTCGTATCCGGTACAGTCTGAAAGCGACCAGCAATCCCACTTACCTGTTCCAGCGCCCCAATCACATTTTTCAGTGGAAAACCTAAGGCTTCCCCTACAGCCAATGCCGCTAAAGAATTATACACATTGAAATTCCCCGTTAAGTGCAATTGCACTGGATATCCATCTACCTTATAACTTACACCCGCCGCGCCTATATGCACATCCTCTGCTTTCCAACTTGCATCCTTTTTCATGCTATATGTGATTACTGGTACATTGGATGCAACCATAAAATGATTTGCCCATTCATCATCAATATTAATTATCGCCGTTTTTTGCAAACCGGTTCTTTCACCTTTTTCACCAAGCATACGAAACAATTTTGTCTTCGCTTTGCAATAATTCTCCATCGTAACATGATAATCCAGATGATCCTGAGTTAAATTAGTAAATACAGCAATATCAAAATCACAGCAAGTTACACGATGCAATTCTAATGCATGAGAACTAACCTCCATCACAGCATAATGAATCCCCTCCTTCACCATGCGAGCGAACATTTGCTGCAATTCTAGCGCTTCTGGCGTTGTGCGGGAACCTTCTAAAATTTCAGCTCCAATTCGGTTATGAATTGTACCGATTAACCCCGTTTTTTCTCCTTGTGCTTCAAGAATATGGCAAATTAAATTTGTCGTTGTAGTTTTTCCATTTGTACCAGTCACACCAATCAAAGTCAGTTTTTCACTGGGATGCTCATAAAAAGCGTTGCTGATTTGTGCTAATGCTAAACGACAATCCTCCACCAAAATCCATGAATAATCAGAAGAGCAATAAGCCTCATCGGAAATTATGATCACCGCTGCACCGAGCTCCAAAGCCTGACGGATATACTGATGACCATCATTTTGAAAGCCCTTCACCGCTACAAATAAATTACCTGGTTGCACCTTCCTGGAATCATATTGAATTCCCGTTATTTCTACACTTTCCATTACACAGTGTTCCCTGTAATTTACTTCTTGTAATAAATCTTTCAGCACTTTCATGATCATAGTTCTCTCCCATCTATAACAATTTTTTGCATATCAAAAATAATAAGCATCTCCGCTTATACTCCCAAATAGATTTTATATTTTACATTGTACAAACTTTTGCTTAAAAACAGAAAAATGGACTGGCTTTCGTCCATTCTTCCACCTTGTTTTTAATCCCAAATAGGTTCAGAGCCCATTGGCGACGTTTGTTCTGTATCTGTGTCCAACACAACTTCTTCACCCAAATTTTCTTCCGAATCTGCGCCACTAGATTCAGATGCATCTATTGCCCCATCAAGATTTTCCTCTATTTCTGTTGGTGCGGTGGAAATTGTTCCAAAGTCCACAAACAGTGCGGTTCCCTTGTCTACCAGTTGCCCCGCTTCTATACTTTGACCTGTGCACAAACCACTGCCATTCATCGTGCCGCTAAGTCCCATACCGGCCAAAATTCTGTCAACCTCTTTAATCGTTCTCCCATACAAACTGGGCATTACTACTTGCGTACCTTCAGCAGAGCCACAATAGAGATATACATTTCCCGTTTTTTGTACCTTTGTACCTTCTGCTGGAACAAAAGTATACAACATTTCACCCTGCGTTTCCACAATTGGCGTTAGCCCTACAGCTTTTATTGCTTCAATAGCATCCATTGGATTACTTCCTGATATATCTGGAACAGCTACTTCCTCCACCTTCTGAGTTTCTTGCAGAGTTACCTCTTTTGGCACTTCTAGATAACGCAATGTATCCTCCATAATATTTTTGAAAACAGGACCTGCTGTAGAGCCACCATGAGCGTCAATTGGTTCATCCACGATTACCAGGCAAGCTATCTGTGGTGCATCTGCCGGAGCAAAACCTGCAAAAGATACAACACGCGCTCTGGCTGAATATCCACCGTTTGCAACTTTTTCCGCTGTACCCGTTTTCCCTGCAATTTTATAACCTTCTACTTGACCCTGTTTTCCAGTACCGCTTGATACAACAGTTTCCAAAATCGTCCAAACCTCACGGGCTGTTTCTTCTGATATCACTTGACGGACAACCTCAGGCTTTGTTTCTTTCACAAGGTTTCCATCCGGGTCCATAATTTTCTCAACAATATATGGTTTCATCAGTTTTCCGCCATTAGCCACTGAAGAAATTGCCGTGATCATCTGTATTGGCGTAAAGGCATTAGACTGCCCAATAGACATTGCCGCCAAATCATAAGGAACCGCTGTTTTTTCCGGTACTATTAGGCTATCTGCCTCTCCAGGTAAATCAAGTCCTGTTGGTTTCGTCATGCCAAAGCCCTCTAAGTAATCATAAAATTTGTTCATTCCCAAGCGGCGGCTCACTTCTACAAACACAGGATTGCAGGAATTGGCAACGCCTTGTGTAAACGTTTCTGCCCCATGCCCGATTTTCTTATGGCAGTTCATTTTCATTTTCCCAATATATTGGTATCCAGGGCAATAAAAATTTTCATCTGCACTCGTTACCCGCTCTTCCAATACCATGGCAGTCGTCAAAATTTTAAATGTCGAGCCCGGTTCATACAACCCATTTACTGCGAAATTGCTCCATACACTACTGTCAACGGCACCATAATCATTGGGGTCATAATCAGGATAATTACCCATAGCCAACAAAGCGCCTGTTTTTACGTCCATCACCAAAGCAGTGGCACTGGCAGCATTTTGCTCCTGCACTACTTTTTTCAGTTCCCGTTCTACAACATATTGAATTGTTTCATCTATTGTCAGATACAGATCACACCCCGGCTCAGAAGGCACATATTTTTCTGTGGCATTTGGGAGTTCATTTCCTACACCATCATATTCCATTAAAAATTTTCCAGAAGTGCCTAACAGTGTATTATCATACTGCAATTCAATGCCATTCAATCCCTGATTATCAATCCCAGCAAATCCAATAATATGACTGGCAAGACTCCCTTTTGGATACGAACGCCGAGATTCCTCCAAAAAATATACACCAGTGTACTTTAATTCTTTCAATGCTTCAGCCTGCTCATCTGTAATACGCCTTTTAATGTAAGCAAAACTTACATCTTTTTCAACCTTTTCTTCTATTTCACTTGCGTCAATTTCCAGAATTGATGCAAGACTTTGAATAACTTCATCTTTGTCTTGACGTTTCTCTGTATTTTCTCTCTGGTCCTCTTTACGGATCAGCTTAGGGTTGATGTATACCGATTGACTAGCAATACTAATGGCCAAAGGATCTCCATTACGGTCATAGATGGTGCCGCGGTTTGCCTTGATGTCAATTTCCCGTAAACGTGCATTCAATGCACCACTTTCTAATTTGGATGCATTAAATAATTGTTCATAACCTAATTTCCCAGTTATTCCTAATGCAACAGCAAAAAAGATCACCAACACAACGATCATTCGTTTTTTCATACCTTCGCTCATCTTCTCATCATCCCAACTCCAATTTTATCAGGGCATGATTGTTCCTATAATGTCCTTTACCTGGTTGACGGCCTGGTCTAAGCTACCTTCATCCCCACTCTGCTTTTCTGGCTGCTCAATCTGCGGCAGATAGATTATTTCCCATTCATTAGGTTTATGCATGCCCATATTGTTAACCGCTATATTCTCTACGTTTTGCAATTCACCCATGGCGGCAATTTGTTTTTTTATTTTTTCATTTTCATCTTGTACAGTTTTCAACTCATTCTTACTTTGACTGATTTGATAGCCCAAATTTTGTATATAAGTATACTGCACTACCAACGCCATACCTAAAAGGAAAACTACAAATAGCGTAGAAATATGCTGCGCCAATACCGGACGTTTCGCCTTTTTTTTCTTTTTTTGCGGAGAATGCGTCATTTCATCTTCATATCGATAATCCCGTGCTACCGCATTTGCTGTATACATATAGTAATCCTGAGAAACATTCTGATATTGTTTTCGTTGGCTATTATACGTTTCCTTATGCCGTGTACTTTGCGCAGAATTGCGCTGCGCATAATTCACAGACGCATTCGACCGCTTAATCTCCCTTTTCATATCTATTCATTCCTCTCCAACAATAGAATCCTGGGTTTTAAACAATTTTTTTCACAGCCCGAAATTTTGCACTCTTTGCTCGAGAATTCAACTCCAGTTCCTCCAATGACGCAGTAACTGGTTTTCTCGTCAAAATTTCTACCTCTGATACCTTGTCACACTGACAAAACGGCAATTCCGGTGGACAAACACAATCGCTGGCAAAATAACGGAACTGTTCTTTCACAATACGATCTTCCAATGAATGAAATGAAATAATACCTAATCGTCCACCTTTTTTCAGATGTTTGACAGCTACTGCAATTGTGCGTTCTAATACCCCTAATTCGTCATTGACCTCAATGCGAATAGCCTGAAAAGTCCGTTTCGCCGGATGGGACCCTTCCTCACGGGCCCCTTTAGGAATGGCTCGTTTGATGATATCAACTAATTCCCCTGTGGTATCAATAGATTTGTTTCTACGAAATTCTACAATAAACTTTGCAATCCGTTTGGCCCAGCGTTCTTCTCCGTATTCTTTCAAAATACGGACCAATTCCTCTTCCTTATAGGTGTTTACCACATGCCAGGCATCTAATATCTGTTCCTGATCCATACGCATATCCAAAGGAGCATCCTGCATATAACTGAATCCGCGCTCTTTTTCGTCCAGTTGGTGAGAGGATACGCCAATATCAAACAATATACCGTCTACACCTTCTGGAGCATACAAATTCAATATTTCATCTAATTGACTATAATTGCTGTGCACGTAAGTTACACGTTCCGAATAAGCTGACAAATTCTGTCTTGCCGCTTCTAAAGCCTCTGTATCCTGGTCGATTCCAATTAACCGTCCATCAGGACCGTTGCGATCTAAAAAGCCTTGGCTGTGTCCTCCTCCGCCTAAGGTGCAATCCACAAATAGTTCACCCTGTTTTGGCTCCATAATCTCCATAATTTCCTGGAATAACACCGGAATATGCTTGAATTCCATTATTCACCCTCCACACTCAAATGATATAGCCTAATTCAGCCATCTTCGTTGCCATTTCCTCCGGCGTAGCCGTGCTGGACAGATAGGTTTCACGTACCTGTTTATCCCAAATTTCCAGCCGATTTCCCGCACCTGCAATCACAACATCTTTTGAAAGTTTGGCAAATTCCCGTAAATTAGGAGGCAGCATGACACGCCCCTGCTTGTCTGCTTCTCCCTCCGTTGCACCGGAAAAGAAGAAACGGACAAAAGCACGCACATCGGCTTGTCCTAAAGGCAATGACTGAAGCTTCTCTTCAAAAGCAGTCCATTGATCTAGTGGATATACAGAGAGACAACCATCCAGACCCTTAGCGATGATGAACGTATCTCCCAGTTCTTCTCGTAACTTAGCTGGAATGATCACACGACCTTTTGCATCAAGCGTATGTTCATACTCACCAAAAAACATCTAAATGGGCCTCCCTTCCTTCTGGATTTTTGCAGCAATTCTTTTTATAAATATTAAAATCAGATTTCAAGTCATGATTTTAAACCACAATACACCATTCACTACTACTTTATACCACTATACACCACTTTTTGTGTAAAATCCAATACAAATACTTCCTCTAACCCAATTGTAACTAATTTGTAACTTTTACAAGAAACATGTGTTTTATTGCATTTTACAAGACTTAGAAATTGCCAAAAATAAAATCTTACTTACCCTTTCTCAATAAAAAAAATCATGCTATAATAAAAGACATCTTATCCCATTTTTTATTACTTCAGAAAGGTGGCTTCACCATGAAGAAATTACAAAAACATGTGCCTCCTTCCGTGCAAACGCCAGAACCCTTCAGCGTTACAACACCTGAGCAACTGACGCAGCTTGCAAAAATAACGGAGGAACTTACACGCACCATGGAAAAAACACGGATTGCAGAGTATGTGGAATACCTGGAGCATCCGGGAAGACTTCTGTTGACCAATTTTCTGATTGGTATCGCCAGAGGTTTGGGCAGTACCATTGGTTTAGCTATCGTAATAGGGGTATTTGCTTATTTTGTGCAAAAACTTGTTATGTTAAATCTGCCTGGTATCAGTGATTTCATTACGCGCTTCATCGTTATGATTCAGAATAATTACAACATGATCAAATAACCACTTTATCTTATAGAAAAGGAGTCCTCTCTTTATCATGTATTTTTATCTTCCTATTGTATGTTTTCTCTTGCTGGACCAATTCGTAAAATATCTGGTGCGCACAAATATGGAATTGGGGCAATCGATTCCCATCATCTCAGGTATTTTTCATCTCACTTATATCGAGAATCCCGGTGCAGCCTTTGGAATTTTGGCCAATCGACGTCTTCTATTTCTCCTGCTGACAATTATCATTGTAGGCATTATGTTCTATCTCTATTTTCAATTATGTCAGAAAAAATCACTCACGGCCTTCAGTCTCGGACTTGTAATCAGCGGCGCCCTTGGAAATTTTATTGACCGTTTTTTCCGCGGAACTGTCACCGATTTATTTGATCTGCGTATATGGCCGATCTTTAATATCGCCGACATCTGTATCTGTGTCGGTTTAGCTTTACTTTGTTATTTGTTATTTTTTAAAGGAGAAGAACTATAATGGACATCTTTGAAGCACAAATTACCGCTGCAGAAAGCGGTACACGGCTGGACACCTATCTGGCAGCAATATTAGATGGGATATCCCGTTCTTATATACAAAAATTAATCAGCGAGCAATACATTCTCATAAACAGTCGTCCCGTAAAGGCCAATTATAAAATTAAGACTGCTGATCAAGTATTCGTAGAAATTCCTGATGCCGCTCCCATTGATATTTTGCCGGAGCCCATGGATTTGGATATTGTCTACGAAGACGGAGATCTGCTTATTGTGAATAAACCAATGGGTATGGTAGTGCATCCTGCCCATGGTCACTACCACGGTACATTGGTCAATGGGCTTCTCGCACACTGCACAGATTTATCCGGCATCAACGGTAAAATGCGTCCTGGTATTGTCCATCGCATTGATAAAGACACCTCCGGGCTTTTAATGATTGCAAAAAACGATATGGCCCATCAACATTTGGCTGCGCAATTAAAAGAGCACAGCACAAAGCGGGCTTACTACGCTCTAGTGCAAGGTGTCCTCAGTGAACCTGCCGGTCTAATCGACGCACCTATCGGTCGTCATGAAACAGAGCGCAAAAAAATGGCAGTGAATCTAAAAAACGGAAAGGAAGCCCGCACGCATTATTATGTAAAAGAACGATTCGCTCGCAACACCTTTATTGAATGTCGTCTCGAAACCGGCCGTACCCATCAAATTCGCGTACACATGGCGTATCTGGGACATCCTCTTGTGGGGGATCCTTTATATGGCACCCGCAAAAATAACTTGGATTTTCCCGGACAGGCTCTGCACGCATATGCCTTGGGCTTCATCCATCCGCGAACTGAAGAACCGTTGTATTTTGAAGCCCCATTACCCCAACACTTTCAAACTGTATTAAAAGAATTGGCACAAGGAGTGTGAATACCATGACCAGCAACACCATTCTCATGGATCAATCGGCAATCAATCGTTCGCTGAGCCGTATTGCCCATGAAATTTTGGAACGCAACAAAGGAACAGATCACTTAGCCTTTATTGGTATACGCAGCCGCGGTATTCCCCTGGCATACCGTTTGGCGCAAAAAATATTTCAAATCGAAGGACAAGAGATTCCCGTAGGTGAACTGGATATCACTTCTTACCGCGATGATTTAGGGGAATATGCCGCCCACGCCGAATTTCCAGCTAATAAACTTCCTTTTGATGTAACCGGGAAAAAAATTATCCTCGTAGATGATGTGCTTTTTACTGGTCGTACCATTCGCGCTGCATTAGATGCCATCATCGACCATGGTCGGCCTAAAAATATTCAATTGGCAGTACTAGTTGATCGTGGCCACCGCGAACTGCCTATCAAAGCTGACTTTGTAGGCAAAAGCATTCCCACCTCTCACTTAGAAGGAATTCATGTCTGCCTTACGGAAACGGACAAAATTGATGAGGTTGTACTCATCCGAGCTGAAAATTCCAAACAGTAATAAAGACATTTTGTAATCATTTTTATCAATTTTTTTGTATATTTATGTTTCCAGACGGCGATTGTGCCGTCCTTTTTATTTTCTTTCATCATATCGTTATCACTTTTTTCACAATGTTCTAAGATTATTCTATGCCGTATTTCTTCCAAAGCTTTCTTCCACCTTATGCGCAAAATATCACCAGAAAAAAACAATATTTTTCATTTATTCCGTTTACAAATGAGTTTTTTTTTGTTATATTATTTGTATATGTATAGAAACGCATCTAAATTAAGAAATTTTATTTAGATATCACAGGAGGGATATTCAATGTTAAGTGACAGCATGCGTGTATTTATCACTGTTGCTGATAAAAAAAATTTTTCCAAAGCTGCCAAAGCGCTTTCTTTGACACAGCCAGCTGTCAGCTTTCAGATTCAAACATTGGAGCAATACTATCAGACCATGTTATTTGACCGTGTAAATCGTCATGTCAAACTAACTGCTGCCGGGGAATTGCTTTTGGATTATGCAATCCATATGAACAATCTGCAGGCCGAATTGGAACGCAATATGCAACAACTGACAGGACATGTGAAAGGAGAACTGCTTATCGGTGCCAGCACTACGATTGGAGAATACATTCTGCCCTATGTAGTCGGTAGCTTTAAACAGGATTACCCTGATGTAAACGTGACGATTCAAATCATGAATACAAAAGAAATCAGTAGCGCCGTGGAAAGTAAAACCTTTGATTTAGGCATTATCGAAGGACCATTGGAGCAGTCAGATGTAATTGAAGCACATAATTTCTTAGAAGATGAATTGGTTTTAGCTATTCCTAGCGACCATCCATTTGCGAAAAAAGAATCCATCACCTTAGAAGAATTGAAAGAACTGCCATACATCACCCGTGAACCAGGATCTGGCAGTCGCCTCATTTTTGAACAGGCATTGATTGATGCTGATATTGATATCGAAGATCTCAATATCGTGATGGAATTGGGCAGCACCACTTCTATCAAATCTGCCATCATGGGCGGCCTGGGTGTTTCCACAATCTCCAAATGGGCTGTGCAAGATCTGGTGAAAGCCGGTAAGGTAGCTGCATTAAATGTACAGGGACTGACCTTAAAACGCAGTTTCCATATCATCTTAAATCAGGAAAAATTCCATTCAGAAGCAACGGGGAAATTCCTCGACTTCCTTGATGTGGACAACATCAATAAAATTCTGGAACACTAACAGGTGTCCCTTATGTATAGGAGTTGAGATTAATGTTAAATGACAGTATTCGAGTGTTTTTGACCGTTGTGGAAAAGAAAAGCTTTTCCAAAGCTGCCAAAGCCCTCTTTTTAACCCAACCAGCAGTCAGTTTTCAGATTCAAATGCTGGAGGAATATTACGGTACCAGATTGTTTGACCGTGTAAGCCGCAACATCATTCTTACAGAGGCAGGGCATCTGTTGCTGAAATATGCAAACGAAATGAATCGTTTACAATCCGAACTGGAACGGGAGATGCAGGATCTCACCAGCAATATCAAAGGTAAATTGAGAATCGGTGCCAGCACCACCATTGGTGAATATATTGCGCCTTATATTTTAGGTGCTTTCAAAAATATGTATCCAGATGTAGAGTTAAGCCTGGAGGTTGCCAATTCAGAAGACATCGAAGCATCCATCCATGATACCACATTGGATATCGGTTTGATTGAAGGACCATTGATCGGCAAAGATTTGGAATCCATTCCATTCCTCACCGATCATTTGCAGCTAATCACCAGCACCAATCATCCTTGGGCTAATCTGGACACCATTTCCGTATTTGAACTGGACAAATTTCCCTTCATCTCACGTGAAAAAGGCTCCGGCACCCGTATTGAAACCGAGCAGCATTTGAAAAAAGCCGGTTTTTCTGCAAACAACCTGAATATCATCATGGAGCTAGGCAGTTCCTCTGCCATTAAAGCTGCCGTAGAAAGCGGCTTGGGAATCTCCATCTTGTCCAAATGGGCAGTGCAGGATAAAGCAAAAGCAGGATTGTTGCACACAATCAACCTGAAGGAAGACGAGTTTACCCGTGTATTCCGTATCATTTATCACAAGAAAAAATTCAAAACACAGGCTAGTGAAGAATTTTTACGTTTCTTAAAATCTGATGAAATCGAAACAATTATCAGCCACTAACCGCATAGAAAAACCGCTTGAGAATTTTGTATGATTCTCAAGCGGTTTTTTCGCTACCGCAATCTTTATTATCCTGCTATAATAAATAATTTCCGCAAAAGCTTTTGCTCTATCATTCTTTCACAGTTTTCCTTGCCATCACCGACTAAAACAACATTGCAGAATAGAGTAATCCATTTTCAAAAAGCATACATAAATCACGTGAAACATTTTGGTGAAACGAACTCTTTTTTAATTCAACTCCCATCCCTTTTAAAAAACCACCGCGCCAAAACAATCTAGACAGCACTTTATCAAACCCTTTTCTCCATCAGATAATTTGTCAAAATACAGTTTCCTCTGATAACCTGCTGCGCTCGAACTACTTCATATCCTCTGTTTTCAAAAAATGGCCTTGCCGTAATAGAAGCATGGGTTACAATTTTCTCTACCGTGCAGGCCTTCTCCAATTGGTCACAAAGCATAGAAGCAACGCCTTGCCTCTGGTAATCTTTGTGAACATACAGCCGATCCAGATAGCCCGTCTGCGCAATGTCGCCAAACCCAATAATCATTTCATCCTCAACTGCAACCATACTGTAATGCGCCTGAAGCGATAAGTCCCATTGCACCAAATCCATCTCTCCCGTTGCCCACGCATCCAACTGTTCTTTCGTATAATCTCCGGCATTTACACAATGCACCGTATCATAAAACAATTCTGCCGTCTCTTCGCAATCCGAAGCTTGATACCTCCGAATAATCATTTTCACTCTCCTGTAAATGTTCTTCATGCATCAGCCGAACATCTTCCATCTGTCACACACTCATTGTCCTTCTAAATCGAATGGATTCACCAGAATACGCTAAAACACCTTCCAATCTGTTTTACAATTCTTCCGCCTTATATGCATAATATCCTTCATAATAATAGCTATGGTCAATTCCTTTCATGTAGATTTCACGGTCATCAATATGGTCAGTCAGCGCATGTTTCAAAAGGAATTTCACTTCAATATCTTTGATGGGACTTCGCTCCATCGCAAGCAAATAATCCTCTTTGTCCACCTTGCTCCAGTCAATCACATATCCGATCTCTTTCTTCAGCATGAGATCCAGCCAGATTCTTGCGCTTCTTCCATTTCCCTCTCTGAAGGGATGGGCAATGTTCATTTCTACATATTTTTCAATGATTTCCTCAAAAGTTGACTGCGGCATTTTATCAATATTCTGCAATGCTGTTTCCAGATACACAAGGGGCACGAATCTAAAACTCCCTTTGGCAAGATTGACCTTGCGAAGTTCACCGGCAAAATCATAGATTTCATCGAAAAGGTAGCAATGAATCCTTGCAAGGCTCTCATATGTGCCAGGCTCCAGTTTTTCCAGAAAACCGTTCTCAAACATTTCTACAGCTTTTTGCTTACTGATTTTTTCTTCCGCTCTTGCCAATTCTGTCGAATCTGTGATCCCCAATTTATTTTCAAGCATATCCTTCCCTCGCATTCCCACCTGTAGCTTTTGCTCATCGTATCATCATAAGTATAGCATTTTGTCGACGGCAATTCCACTGTAACTCTTATTTATATTATCACTGCCCTTTTCGGAAATTTTATAAAAAAGCGAACTTCACAGAAACGTGAAATTCGCCGCGCATTTTCGAATTATATCAACTTGTTCCAGAAATCTTTCTCTCCAACCAAAATCCCCTTCTTTTTTCACACCGCTACGCCATCATCAAGAGCGCGCCGTTGCGGCCGGTTTTGCCTTGGTCGGCCCGATGGCTGAAAAAGGTCTGACTTTTTTGAAAGGTACACAAGCCGCTCACATCAATATGGTTTTCCTGTAGACCTGCTTCCAGCAATTGCAGCCGGTTGGCCTCCCACAAATCCAATTTTCCATGTTCCCCATCTGTGGGTACAATCAATTGCTCCGCAAAGGAAAATGCCTGACGAAAACGTTCCAACACGGGCTGATCCACTTCATAGGCATCTTGAGAAATAGACGGACCGATAGCCGCCCTAATTTGCCGGACATCACAGCCATAGCTATCCACCATCACCTGGGCCATGTTTGCAGCTATTTTTTGCACAGTGCCCTTCCAGCCGCAGTGACACACTGCAATGACCCGTTGCACCGGCTCATAAAACAGTACCGGCACACAATCGGCATAAAGCGTCATCAAGGCGATACCCCTTTCATTGGTAACCAAGCCATCTGTTTCCGACAACGCCTGCCGCGCGTCCAAAAAGCCCCGTCCCATATCCCCTTTCCCTACATGGGCTATATTGGCACTATGGACCTGATGACCACACACCACCTGCTCTGGAGAAATGCCCAAAACCGCCGCAAAGAGCTGCCGGTTTTGCTGCACAGTCACTACTTGATCTCCGCTGGTAAGTCCCAAATTCAAACCGGCATAACACCCTTGGCTGTATCCACCGCCTCTGCTGCTGAAGCCGTGGAGCAAATCCCGTTCTTTTTGCAAAAGCGGTGACTGAAACACCGTTAAGCGCCCTTTTCTCTCCTGTTGAAACATACGTAATCCTCCATTCTCTCCTGCTTCTGCGTCTGATAATCTCATTCTCTTTATGACAGCCCTTGCCATGTTTCTCCGCCAAGCTGCTGTCGCTCCAACTGCCACATCTGATAAAATATACTATCCTTCTGCTGCAATAAGACCTCTGCAGTCCCCTGCTCTACAATATCGCCATGCTGCAATACATACACACAATCCAACTCCTGCAAATGCTGCAAACTATGGGTAATATAAATAAGAGTACGTCCCGCGCCCCACTTTCGCAGATGGGCGCGCAGCTGTTCCGCTGTGATCGCGTCCTGTCCCTGAAAAATTTCATCTAATATCACAATGGGACAATCCCGCAGCCAGATTCTCGCCAAGGCCAATCTCTGCCGCTGTCCTCCAGAAAGCCGATAGCCATTGTCTCCCAGCATGGTATCCATGCCATCAGGCAGCGCTGTCACCACATCTTCCATACAAGCAAATTGCAGCGCCTGCTGTAATCTCGTTTCTGTGCTCTGCGAATTGGCTAGCAGCAAATTTTCCCGCACAGTTGCGGTGAACAAAAAGGGCGTCTGTTCTGCCACAGCAATGAGTTCCCGCAGCTGCTCCTTGGGATACTTCTCCAAGGGAATCCCGCCTAAGCAAATCTGTCCCCGCTGCGGCTGCCAAAAACCCACCAGCAGAGAGGCCAGCGTACTTTTTCCGCTACCGCTGGTTCCAACCAAAGCAAGCTTGGTACCGCGAGGACAATAAAGACTAAAATCTGTATAGACAGGCTGGCCATTTTCATAGGCAAAGGCAACATGCTCCACCGCAAGCTCCAAGCTCTGCGGAGTTTGCCACTTCCGCTCCGCGTCCTCTGTCTGTCGGGGCAGTTTCAGCAAATGATTGGCTGCCTCTAAGGACTGCTGCAGCTGAACGAGCGCCTGAGGAAAAGGCTGAATCGCCTCAAAACTGGACCAGATTAACAATAACACCATGGCGCTGTAAACACCATTCAGACTGCCCGCTGTCACCGCCGGTATGATTACCAGCAACGCCAGCACCAAAGATAAGTTGCTGCCATACTGCAGCAGACTGGTGGTAAGATTGCCCAACACACCTATATTGCGCTCCAGCCTTGCCATCTCCGCCAGCTTTTCTGTCATTCGCCCATAATAGGTTTGCTTTTCGCGGCTATTGTGCAAATCCGCCAAACCGCCCAGATAATCCTCTAACAAACTCTGCCACGTCTCCCGTTCTTCCGCCAGAGCTTTTGTCTTGTCCGCAGTCAGCTGCCCCATGCACCAAGGCAGCAAAATTCCAAAGCATGCAAATAAAAAGAGCAAAAGCACCATGGCTGCCACACTAAAATGGGCCAGTACCACACTGCACACCAACAACACCAGGATAGCCGCTGCCGGTGCCATGACTGCCCGCAAATAAAAATATTTCAGCACATCGATATCCTTCAGCAGACGGTCAAATAGCTGACCGTGGCTATATTGCTGCAGACCTGCCGGCGCTGTCGGCTCAATTTGCGTATACACCTGCACCCGCAGCGCTGTGAGAATGCGAAATGTGATTTTATGGGACACATATCGCTCACTGTAGCGTAAAAGCGCCCGCGAAATGCCGAAAAACCGCACGCCCACAATATAAACCATCAAATCAAGCAGCGGCGGCTGCAGCGCTGCAAAGGAAATCAACACTGCCGAAACGGACAACAATCCCACATTTGCCAATACGGTAGCGGCAGCTAGCAAAACTGCACCGGCAATCAGCCAGCGAAAAGGGTGTAGCAAAGCCCATAAAAAACCATAGGTTTCTTTTCTTTTCATGATTCCAGCCCCTTTCGCACCAACTCATAATAGGCTCCCCGCTGCCCCAGCAGCTCTTTCGGCGTGCCCTGCTCTATGACAGCGCCTTTTTCCAGCACAATCACCCTGTCAGCTAGCTGCAGCGTTGTCAGCCGGTGGGCTACCAGCAGAACTGTTCTCCCCTGCAATAGCTGCCGCAAGCTACGATTCAGCTGTTGTTCTGTGAGCAAATCCAAATTGGCAGTGGCTTCGTCCAACAGAATCAAATTCTTTTGCTGACAAATGGCCCGCACCATTGCGATCATCTGCCGCTGCCCGCCGGATAATCCCGCGCCGCCCTGTCCTACCTGTGTGTGCAGACCGTCCGGCAATTGCCGCAGCAGCTCCGCCAATCCCGTCTGCCGACAAACCTCCAAAATCCGCTCCTCAGATAAATTCTCACTGCCGAAACGCAAATTATCCAAAATGCTGCCAGCAAAAATATACGGTCTCTGCTGAATCACCGCCGGTGCGCACTGCATGGTAATCTCACCGTCCTGCGGCTTTAAAAAGCCTTGCAGCAGATTCAGGACAGTGGTTTTTCCGCTGCCGCTGCGACCGGCCAGCGCCACCACCTCACCCGGCGCTACCGTAAAGGAAATATCCTGCAAAGCCGAAACCTCGGATCCCGGATAGCGCGCAGAAACATGCCGCAATTCCACCATGGGCACCTGCGCCCTATCCATAGTTACCTCCGTAATCAATTCCTCTTTGTCCAAAAAGGCAAAGAGCTCGGCGGCCGCTTCTCTGGTATTCAAACTGGTATGAAAATGTGCGCCCAAGGTTCGCAGCGGCTGATAAAATTCCGGAGCCGCCAACAAGATGAAAAATGCCGTGGCAAAATCCAGCTGTCCCTCCACCAGCCGCAAGCCCAATCCCACTGAGACTAAGGCGATGCTGATGGTCGTGAACAGCTCCAGCGCCAGAGAAGACAAAAACGCCCAGCGCAACACTGCCAGTGTAGCCTGCGCATAGTCCTCGCCCACCTGCGCAATCTTCTCACGCTGCCTGGCGCTCTGATTTAACAGCTTCAGCGTCGTGAGTCCCGCCATGACATCATGGAGATAACCGCTGAGCCGGTTAATAATTTTCCATTGTTTCGCATTCACTTTGCCCGTCCATTTGCCAATGAGCATCATAAAAAAGGGAACCAGCGGCGCCGTCAATAACAAAATCACACCTGACAGTAAATCGCGAGGCAGAATAAAACAAAGAAACAGGAGCGGGATGACAGCTGCTTGAAAAAGCTGCGGCAAATATTTGCTGAAATAACTCTCCAAGGTGCCAATTCCCTCATTGAGCAGATACATCACCTGTCCTTTTTGCTCCTGACCCATGGCAACAGGCCCAAGGGCAGCAATTTTTTGCAGCATCGCCTGCCGCAAATCCATCTGCACACCTTGCCCCAACAAAAAAGCCAGATTTTCCTCCAAAGCCTGCAGCACAAACCGCAGCGTCACCAGCACCGTAAGCTGTATCAACTCCGGCAGCACAGCATAAAAATCCCCGCCATGCAAAAACACCTGATCCAAAATGCCCGCCAGCGTAAAGGCCTGCCCCAGAATCACTCCGGCACAGAGAATCCCGCAGAGGCAGCTGCCCAGCAAAAGCCCTTTTCTATGCATGCTTTGCCGCCAAAGATTGGCATCAATCATCCTTTTCCCTCCTTCCAGAAACTCTTACGTGTTAGTATTTTACCACAAAAGACTGCACTCTGAAACGGAAACCGCCTATCTTTCCGCTAGTTTTCTCTTTCTGCAAACAATAGACAAAAAAGAGTTGCCCCACATGGTGCGCATTCTCCTAAGCAAACAAGCAAATTAATAAAACTTGTCCATTTGGAGAAGTCTGTCCCTCGGTGTGACAACTCTTCTGTATCTATTATAATTCCTGATGCCAGTAAATGGTCTGCGGGTCGTCTGCCACATCGGCAAACCGGCTCAGCACATTCCCATATTTAAAAGCATAGCTGAAATAAAGATAAATATCATTTTTTCCCGCAGCTTTGGGCCGTAAAATCACTTTATCGGGATAAAACATATAGTTATAATCCGCATCCCGCCAAGTAATCTCCAGACCGTCAATCACCAGACTCACATTGCCCCACTGGCTGATTTTTATATCCGACAGCATGCCCCGTCCCCGCTGCATCTGCCCATATTTGCAGCCGATGGTATAGTCCCATTTCCCCAAAAATAAAGAAAAATGCTCCAGCAGAAACCGACAGGGCAAGCTCAGCTCCTCCTGCAGGCGACGCTCTGTCGCAACCTTTTCTTTCAACGTCACCAAACGGCAGTAATAGGACGAACTGTCATTATAGTCCGGCAGCAACTCTGCCCGTTTCAAACACTGCTCAATATCCTCACAGATTAAAAGAATCTGCTGATCCAACGCTTCTCTTTCGTTTGCCATGAATGTTTCCTCCTAGCGCGTAGCACTCTCCAGGGTGTTCTGCATCAGCATGGTAATAGTCATCGGACCTACGCCGCCGGGCACTGGTGTCAGCCAGCAATCACGCCCTTCCAGGCTGGCCTGGTCCACATCGCCGGTCAGCTTGCCGTTTTCCAAACGGTTCATACCCACGTCGATTACCACCGCGCCGTCCTTAATCATATCCCCGGTAATAAAATTAGATTTGCCTACCGCAGCCACCACAATATCCGCTGTCAACAACTCTTCTTTCAAATTTTTCGTCTTCGAGTGGCAAATGGTCACTGTGGCATTTTCCCTTAACAGCATCATCGCAACCGGTTTCCCCACAATATTGCTGCGACCTACCACCACTGCCTTTTTACCCGTGATCTCAATGCCTGTCTGCTTAATCAAATCAATGCATCCTTTCGGTGTGCACGGCTCAAAAGCCGGTTCCCCAATAAGCAAAGAGCCCAAATTTTCTGGGAGGAACCCATCTACATCCTTGCGGGCGTCAATGGCATGAATCACTGCCTTTTCATCAATATGGGCAGGCACCGGCAATTGCACCAAAAGTCCATGAATTTTTTCATCGTGATTCAACCGCTTTATCAACTGCAGAAGCTCTTCCTGACTGGTCGATTCGGGCAAACGATATACCTCTGAATAAAAGCCCACTTCTTCACAGGCTTTTTCTTTGTTGCGCACATAGATTTGGGAAGCTGCGTCTTCCCCCACCAAAACAACAGCCAATCCTGGCACAATTCCCTTTGCTTTCAATTGTTCCACAGTTCGCTTAATTTCTTCGCGGCGTTTCTGCGCCAACTGTTTTCCGTCGATTAATTTTAACATAAACTTCTGCACACCTCGTATCCTAATCTAAAATCAATATAGATGAAATTTTATATCTATATATTATAACATACTTTATTTATAGAACAACCATAATTATTTTGCTTTTTTTCGTTTTCTCTTTTATAATAAAAGTATACTATACCAAATCGGTCGGAAATCACAGGAGGTCACCGTGAATTATAAGCAAAGTCGTTTTATTTTTAATATCTGTGTGCCAGGCGGCGTCCTCCTTGCATGTCTGGGATTTGATCTTGCTGACAGCAGCGAAACACTCTCCATGATCCTCTGCGTGATCGGTCTGGCTGCTATATTGGGCAGTATTTTTCAAGCTTTTCTCTTCTACAAGTGCCCCAAATGCGGTAAACGATTCGACACCAGAGCGCAGCTGCCCAGCTATTGTCCCTTCTGTGGTCAGTACCTCGAGCCATACGCACAGAGCACACGCAAATAAACTGCTCTTTCCTATTTCATCCTATTTTTATAAAGGAGTACAACCCTTATGTGGCGTAAATTCAACAAACCTCTACTGGCAAAAATGCGGCGCGCCAGCCGCGAATATGGACTCATCCAGCCTTACGATAAAATCGCTGTGGGCTTATCCGGCGGAAAAGACAGCACCGTTATGCTTTATGCATTGTCTGTGCTGCAAAAAACTCTGCCCTTTCCCTTTACCCTGCAGGGCATCTCTTTAGATGTGGGCTGGAACAACGATTATGACTTAGTAGGCCAATATTGCCAGACCCTGGGCGTGCCCTTTCATCTGGAGCAGACACAAATCGGCCGCATCGTTTACGAGGAACGCAAGGAAAGCAATCCCTGCTCCCTGTGCGCCAATATGCGCCGCGGCGCCATCAACAACATCGCCAAGAAATTGGGCTGCAACAAAGTCGCTCTGGGGCATCATCTGGACGATGCGCTGGAGACCTTTCTCATGAGCCTGGTGTTTGAAGGGCGCATGCATACCTTCGCACCGCGCACCTATCTAAGCCGCGCAGATATCACGGTCATTCGGCCGATGATTTACGTACACGAAAAAGATATCGTCTCCATCGCCAAGAAATTGGAGCTGCCTGTCGTGCCCAACAACTGTCCTGCCGACGGCATCACCAAACGGCACAGCATGAAAGAAGAAATGGCCCGTCTGGAAGCGATGAATCCCACCGTAAAAGAGCGCATGCTCCATGCCATTACCACTTCTATCTGGGCACCGCTGATGCTGCCGGAAGAAGAACAGATTATGGTTCCAATGAAAGCACAGATAAGCATACAACAGAATAAAAACAGTGACCCGACTTTGTAAGAACAACAACCATCAACTCACTAAACATAGAAGCAGACTGCCAACCCATCAAGGTAGTGAACAGTCTGCTTTGCACGATTTCTGCTGCAACACAGTAATTCAGTTACAGCAGAGATTTATTCTATTCTGTCAAACATCTCCTTCAGCATCAGGCTGCATCAGCCTCTTGTTCATAACTAGGCAATGATGCATTGTAATCTTCCAGAAGCCGCATCAAATCATACACTGGCTCTCCATCAGCAGGTTTGCGCTGCGGCTCCTCATCTGTAACACGATAGGCAAATTCGCCGTTGTACTCCAGTATTACCTGCGTGTCCCAGTCGTCCAGATCTCCGTCAATATGAAAACAGATGACATGGTTCTGCTCCTCTATGGTCATGTGCATTACGCTGTCTCCTGATTCCAGAGCAAAACTGATCCGCAAGCCATTGATCTGCTCCTGATTACCTAAAAAAATGATTCTGGCATCATTCACGCCATCTTCCGCTGTAATGCTATGCACATAGCCTTCAGCAATTTTTCCCATAAACGGATCGCCCAGTACACGATACAGCGCCTGCAGTCCTTCTAGCGTACTCTGTACATCATAAGAATCGTTTAACGGCATCTCATTAATCACTTCAGTCAGTACCTCGTCCAGACTGAACTCTGTGTCAGAAACAGCTGCCTCCTGCTGTGCTTTCTGCACCAGCTGCACATATTCCTGATACCCAGTCTCATCCAGATAATCCTGAATAGAGAGACGATACCATGCATTTTTCTGTCCCTGGAACAAATCCAGCAAATCTGATTTAATATACACTATCCCAGTTTCTACATCCACCAGATATTGCAGCCGGAAATTCTGCAGCTTGTTCAGCCTCTGCACAGCTTCCTTATCCAGTACCGCTTCCTGCTGCCACAGTTTGAGCAGTGCTGCCATATCCAGTCTTACGGTTGTATCTGTATTAACTACTGTGTCAGAAGAAAGCTGCTCCATTTCCACAATCAGACTTAGCGGCACATCCACCTGTTTTCCAGTATTTTCGTCATTTGTACGGATCTGCATTGTCAGATTCAAATTTCCCTGCATGGCCAGATTACCTTGGCTCATATCCCAATGCTGCAAATATTTTTCTACTACGGTAAATTTCCCTTTGTAGCGGTTGATTACTTTATCTCGCTCCAGAATCACCACAGTGCGGGTATCGTTGTCCCAGCCAACAGCAGCGCCCAGTGCCTGCGAAGCAAAACGTACCGGTACAAAAGTGCGGCCATCCTTCACAAAAGTTTCCGCATCCATCTGAATTGTGACACCATTCATCACATACTGGGACTGACCTGCCATAAAGGATACCGTTTTGTTGTCCCGCTTAGCCATCACTGTTTTTCCGGCTGTGTCGTAAGAAACCTCTGCACCCAGTGTTTCAAATACTGCACGAAACGGAATATAAACTCTGTCTTCTTTAATCACAGGCCGCACATCAGAAGAATACTTATACAAAGATTTTCTCCAGTCATCCCCACTCTGCTCTGGGAAATACATCTTTTCTCCGTTAATCTGTATATTGATCTGGGTACGGGCTTCTGCCTGCTCCTGCTGCCATTGCTGTTCACAATAAGCATCATACATTTCTTCCAGCTCGGCAACGGTATAGTTTGTCAAATTCTCTGTTACGCCATACTCTTCCCGCAGAAGCTGCTCCAGCGATAGTCTGTTCTCAAGAGCATCCAGTTCTGCCTCCGTATAATGAGATAAATCCTCCGTTACACCATATGTGTCCCGCAGATGCTGTTCCAACCACAGTCTGTCATTAAGAGCAATCAGTTCTGCCTTCGTATAATGGGACAAATCCTCCGTTACGCCATATTCCTCCCGCAGATTGTTTTCCCGCTCTGTGCGGTAGTATAAATCTTCCAACTGATACCAGGTAAGAGTCTCCACACCCTCTGTAATCTGGTATTTCTCTCTCAAGCAGGTTTTGTAATACAGTGCCTTTATCTCCTGCGGCGTATAATCGGCGGGATCAATCTCAATCTGATATTCTTTTTTCAGACACCAGGCGTAAACGTTACAGGCTTCATCTGACAGTGCACGAGCCATAAATTTTTCCAGCTCAGCTTCTGTAAATTTCCCCATATCTGCCTCTTCAAACATATAGTCATCCCACAAAACAAATTCCAGCTCTTCTACGTAATCGCCCGTTTCTTCCTCTACTGCTTTTTTTACGAGTTGCTGTAATTCTGCATCGGAATAGTGAGAAAAATCGACCTCATCCAGCCAAGACCATGCAGAATATTCTAAATAATAGCGATACTCGTCCGCTGTCACCTCCGGCACTTCAGTTGCCCAAGCCGCTCCCGGCAGCAACAAACATATAAGCAGTACCAACCAGCCAAACCATTTCCTTTTTTGCATACTCATCCTCCTTTGTTGTTATAAATTCTTGCTTCAATTGTATCATACTATAAAGACATTTGTCCACCTATTGCAGACTCAATAGTGTAAATATTCTGCAAAAAAAGAAAACACATCTCCTTTTTGCACCAATCCCATAAGAAAGAGCATGCTCCTCAGTGATAAAATTCCCCTCAAGTCCATGTCGTTTGCGCAAACAAACGACATTTTTTATTTTTCAGCGCCTGCATCTCTCAGATGTCCCCCTTTTAATAAAATTAACGCTAAAATAATATTGACATTTTCTTAACTTTACAGTATAGTTTGCCTTAAAGATATTTGTGAAAGGACGGACGATAGATGCCACTCATCATCAACGAAAAATTAAATCTCATTCTGCACAGTTACCTTCGCGAAATGACCGACTATTATCAGGCACAAATCCAATACCATACCAGCACGCCGCAAGATGCACAGAGCAAAGAATTGGCGGAGCAAGCCTACGCGGACGCCATGTCCGATGTCGAATTATATGATTTGCTGCACGAAAAAAATCATCACTTCGATCTCGCCAACGCCATTTTGCAAATAAAACGCAATCGGGAAGCATATCTCCAACACGAACGGTTCGATTTCCTGGTAGAAGCCATTGACCGCATGGAAGAGGAAATGCACCGCTACGAAGCCATTTCCCGCTCCCATGAAAGCAAAACACCATAAATCCTGCGCAAACCAGCACCCGTAGCAAAAAAGAATGCGTCCGCAAGGACAGCATTCTTTTCCTCAGTTCAGGGAAGCATCGTGAAAAAACTATGCTTCCCTATTTTTGTTATGTCTGCAAAAGGGGAACGTACTCTTTTTCTTTCCCAACGCTGCTTCTTTCTTTCGCATAAAATATATTTTGTCACAATAGAGGAGAAAAACGCCTTGCTGTCAAGAAATGGCTTGTAATTTACACCTGCTTTCTTTTATAATAAGTAGGTATGTTAAACGAATCAATTCAACGATTTGCTGTAAAGGAGTTTTTATTATATGGAAAGTCAAATCAAAGATCTCGCCCTAGCCCCGCAGGGACATGACAAAATCAACTGGGTGAAAAATCACATGCCCATCTTGAATCAACTGGAAGCAGAATTTCGCCGCACCCAACCCTTTGCCGGAAAGAAGGTAGCCATCTGTCTGCATTTAGAAGCGAAAACTGCTTATCTGGCCCTGGTCATCCAGGCCGGCGGCGCGCAGGTATCTGTGGCAGCCAGCAATCCCCTTTCCACCCAGGACGATGTGGTAGCAGCGCTGGTGGATAGCGGCGTTACTGCCTTTGCCTGGCATGGCGCTACCGATGAGGAATATTTCAGTCACATCGATGCATTGATTCACACGGAGCCGGATTTATTTATTGATGACGGCGGAGATTTAACGTCTCTATTTCACAGTAAATACCCTGAAATGCTGCCCCATATTTTGGGCGGCGCAGAAGAAACCACGACCGGTATTATTCGCCTGCGCTCCATGGACCATGACGGCGCACTGAAAATTCCTATGGTTGCCGTCAACGACGCGCTGACCAAATACTTTTTTGACAACCGTTACGGAACCGGTCAGTCTGCCTGGGATGCCATCATGCGCACAACCAATCTGGTTGTAGCTGGGAAAACTGTTGTCGTTGCCGGTTACGGCTGGTGCGGCAAAGGCGCGGCCATGCGCGCTAAAGGCCTGGGAGCAAAGGTAATCGTCACCGAAGTAGACCCTATCAAGGCTATTGAAGCTATTATGGACGGCTTTCAGGTGATGAAAATGGTGGACGCCGCACCGTTAGGGGACTATTTTATCACAGTCACCGGCGACAAAAAGGTCATCACAGAAGAGCACTTCAAGGTGATGAAAAATAAAGCAATCCTGGCTAACGCAGGCCATTTTGATGTAGAAATCGACAAAAACGCGCTGAACCGTCTCAGTGTGTCCCATACACAGGTCAAACCAAACATTGAAGAATTCCGTTTTGCCGATGACCGCAAGGTTTATCTGTTAGGAGAAGGCCGTCTGGTAAACCTGGCTGCCGGTGACGGGCATCCTGCGGAAATTATGGACTTGACCTTTGCTTTGCAGGCGCTCTCGTTAGAATATGTGGTGAACCATCCCGGTTTGGCCCATACTGTACACTCTGTGCCCAAAGAAATTGATCAGCGTGTAGCGCAAATCAAACTGCAGGCGCTGAATATTTCTATTGATAGTCTCACTGCAGAACAACAGGAATATCTCAACAGCTGGCAGCTGTAGGAACTGGAGGGAATCCCCCTTGCTGAAATTATCTTTTGTTTGTTTAGATACGGAAACAACCGGTTTAGATGACACCGCAGAAATCATCGAAATCGGTATGGTAAAGGTGATCGACGGGCAAATCGCTGACCGCTACAGCCAATTGGTAAAACCCTCCTGCCCGATTCCCGAGCCCATCACACAGCTCACCGGTATTGACAATGAGATGGTGGAAGATCAACCTTATTGGAGCGGAATTGAGAAGGCAGTGCTGGACTTTATCGGCGACGCGACTTTAGTGGCCCATAACGTCAGCTTCGACCGGGGCATGTTGGAAAATCATCTGCAGCGCATCCTGCCCAATCCCTGGGTGGACACCCACGATATGGCGAAAATTTTTCTGCCTACGCTCACAAGCTACAAGCTCATCAGCATTGCCGGCGCACTGGAAATCGACAGCCAGGGCTTTCACCGCGCCTTGCAGGATGCCGACACCACTGCGCAGGTACTGCTGAAACTGACGGACCTGGCCTGTCAGCTGGATCCCAACACCATGTCCCGCATTCTCTCCGTCTTCAAAGACCAGGATTGCGGGTTGACAACGTTGCTCAGCGCGATTCAAACTGATATTGTTGCCCACGCTGAGATTGGCAAGACCTATGCCACCGACAAGCTGGCGCCGGTTTACGGAAAACGGCCTTTGCTCTCTTTTTCAGAGACGCGGAAATTTTTTGAGCCAGGCGGCTTAATGGCCCAGGCCGCGCCGTCCTATCAGCACCGCCCGCAACAGCTGGAAATGCAGCAGACCATCGTCAACGCCTTCCTCACCGAAAGCCATGGCATCATCGAAGCGGGAACAGGTACCGGCAAATCCTTTGCCTATCTGCTGCCGGCGTTATTGTGGGCTTATGAAAATCAATGCAGAGTGTTGGTTTCCACTAATACCATCGCTTTGCAGGAACAGCTGTATCACAAGGATGTCCCCTTTTTAAAGCAGTGTCTGGACTTTGATTTTCCTGTGGCGCTGAGCAAAGGTCGCAGCAATTATATCTGCATACGCCGTTTTGAGCAATATCTCAAACAGTCCGACAATGTCAACTGGACAGAAAAACTCTTTTTGGCGCAGCTGGTGCATTGGTTGTCCTTCACCGAGCAGGGTGACAAAGAAACGCTCAATCTCAATAAGCTGGAGCAGCAATACTGGGCGTCTGTCGCCAGCCAGACAGAAACCTGTCTGGGCGGTCAGTGCAGCATGTTCCGCTATTGCTATTACATGCGCAATCGCAAGGAATGCGAAAACAGTATGCTCATCATCACCAATCACGCCTTGCTGCTGCAGAATCTCAAGCTGGAGAATCAAATTCTGCCCAGCTATGAACACATCATCATTGATGAAGCCCATAATCTGGAGGACGAAGCCACAAGGCAATTCACCGACACCATTGATTTGGAGTTTATGCGCAAGACAGCGCAGCACTTACTGCGCAGCAACAGTGTAGTTTCGCGCATTGTCAACAAGGTGAAGGATTTGCATGAGGATACCGATTCTTATAATGACCTGCTTCTGACGCAGCGCCAGTTGAAAGAGGACATCGGCTTTTTAGAGCAGCACATCAAGACCGCCATCGACTTCATCTTTACCGTGTCCCAGCTGGCT
The DNA here is from genome assembly GCA_910585405.1 of uncultured Peptococcaceae bacterium. GTDB lineage: Bacteria > Bacillota > Peptococcia > Peptococcales > Peptococcaceae > UBA7185. Next base: position 153,644 of record CAJUDO010000003.1, read on the forward strand.
CACAGCAACGAATGGCGCATCACAGAAAAGGAGCGCAAGACCCAGTGGTGGCAACAGCTAGCTGCCCAGCTGAACCGAATCGGCGATCTGGTCACCACCATTCATCACCGGCTCTCCCATATTCGCAATCAAATCGATATGTTCGAGGATCTAGATCTCTTGGCCAAGGAGCTGGTATTCAGCCAGAGTTGGTTCAGCGAACAGCAAAACTTTATCGAAACCTTCTTGGGCGAGAAGCGAAAGCATGATATTTACTGGATTGAATACACCCGCAGCAGCTGGGGCTCCAACCTGTGTTTCTCTGTGGCGCCCATTGATGTGATGCCCTTGTTGAAGGAGCGGCTCTTTGACAGCAATAAAAGTGTGATTCTCACCTCTGCCACGCTGGCCATCGCCAATAACCTGAAATATACCGCGCAGCTGTATCTGCTGACAGAAGAAGAGTACCTTTCCTATATCACACCATCGCCCTTCAACTATCAAAAGCAATCGTGCATTGCCATTCCCACTGACCTCACCGATTACTCTCAGGTCAGCGAGGAGGTCTATTCTAGAATGCTCATCGACAGTCTCTCGCAAATCTTCCAGGCAGTGACCGGCGGTGTCCTGGTGTTGTTTACTTCTTACGCTATGCTGAACAAAACCTACTTTGCTCTAAAGCGCAATCCTGATTTGCAGCATTTCAACATTCTGGCGCACGGACAGGACGGCAACCGCACCAGCATTCTGCAAAGTCTGAACAAAACGGAAAATACCATCGTGCTGGGCGCCAACAGCTTCTGGGAGGGCGTCGATGTCAAAGGGACCGGACTGACCACCCTGATCATCACCAAGCTCCCCTTTCAGCCGCCGACCCGGCCCATCACAAGCGCCAAGATGGAATATATTCAGTCTCAGGGCAAAAACAGCTTTGCTGCCTACAGCCTACCCCAAGCCATTCTCAAGTTTCGCCAGGGCTGCGGCCGCCTGATTCGCTCTGTCGACGACTGGGGTGCGATCATCATTTTAGATAAACGACTTCTCAGCAAAGGCTACGGCAAAGAATTTATCAATTCTCTGCCCAAGCAGCCCATCCTCCGCAAGCCGTTGGCGGAAGTCTGTCAACTTCTCCACGACTGGATGGCGCAAAAAGCAAAACGCAGCAAGCCATAAGAGAACATGCGGTAAGAAAACTGACTGTTATAATAAATTCGCAGTCAGTTTTCTTACCTCAGATAGTTTCACGGAGCAATTTTCATCCTGCGCTCTCAAAAAACACGACAGCACATGGACCGCATACGAAATCATTTTTTGAATCGAGGAATAAATCATGAAAGGTCTACAAAAATCTCTGGCCATGGGCTATATCCTGGCTGTCTGCGGAGGTATCTTCTGGGCAGTGGGCGGCGCCTGCGGCCAATATCTCTTTCAGCATAACCAGATGACCTCCAACTGGCTGGTGCCCATTCGGCTCACTGTCGCCGGATGTATCCTTCTTGCCTTCTCACTGTTGCGCCGACAAAACATCTGGGCTGTCTGGCACACCAAACAAACTGTCATCGACATCTTAATCTTTGGTCTGCTGGGCTCTGCGCTCTGCCAATACGCTTACTATACTTCCATTCAATATTCCAATGTGGCCTTGGCTACCGTGCTGGCCTACACCTCCCCAGCCATGATTTTGCTCTACACGCTGGCCAAAGAAAAGCGACTGCCCCGGCTTTATGAAGCACTGTGCGTCTTGCTGGTCATTGCCGGTTCCTTTACATGCGCAACCCACCTCAACCCGCAGAGCCTGTCCGTCACACCGCAGGCACTCATCTGGGGTTTGATCAGTGCTGCCGCCTTTGTCGTCTACACCATACAGCCTCACCGGCTTATGCAGCAATTCGACCTCATTGTCGTCATCGGCTGGGGAATGCTCATTGGCGGCGGCGCCCTGACAGGATTGTTTCGGCCCTGGAATATCACCATTCTCGTCGACCCTATTCTGTTTCTCAATATGGGAATTGTCATTTTCATCGGCACCGTATGTGCCTTCTGTTTCTATCAGGCCGGCGTGGGGATTGTGGGCAGCATCATCGGCAGCATTCTCTCTTCCGTTGAGCCTGTTGCTTCCATGGTTCTTTCCGTGCTGTTTCTGCATGTACCGCTGACCGCCATGGATTTTCTCGGCTTTCTGCTGATTTTAATCACCATTCCTATCATCGCTCTAGGAAACAGCAAACAACACAAACTGCAAAAGCCGAACACCCAATGACATGAAAACGCGCTCACAAAGCATCTGCCTTATGAGCGCGTTCTCAGATTGGACCGATTCCCCATAGTTATCTAACAGTACTGTAAAAATACTCCCAGCTGCATTTACTCAGCCTCATCCTGCAAAGCGTCGTAGCCTTCATCCGCTGTGCGGATACGCACCACATTTTCACAATGATAAACAAAAATTTTCCCATCGCCGACTCTGCCTGTATATAATGCTTTGCGCGCTGTGTCCACCACCAGCGCCACCGGCACCTTGCAGACCACAATCTCAATTTTGATTTTGGGTAACAGATTCATTTCCATGGGAATGCCACGATAATATTGCTTCTGCCCCTTTTGCAGACCGCAACCCAACACATGGCTTACCGTCATGCCGCTGACGCCGATTTTCGCCATAGCCGCTTTCAAATCATTAAACTTGGTCTCATTGGTCATGATTTCAACCTTACTGATTTTCACATCAGAAGCGGCAATTTCATGGCTCAATGGCATTTCCTGCACCGGCACCGCTTCTTCCATGGTCGCCGGAATGGCGGCAGGAGAAAGGCTGGTGTGGTAGGCCGTTTCAAACATCGCCTTGAAATCATTGGTATAAGGCGGCAAGCCGTGCTCTGTGACATCCAAACCGGCAATTTCCTCCTCAGCGCTCACCCGCAGCCCCAATGTGGCCTTTATCATCTTGTAAACCAGCGTCATCGTCACAGCCACATACAAAGCTACCATCACAACACCCAGCAGCTGCACCAGCAAAAGGGAGAATCCGCCGCCATAGAATAACCCGCCATCCAGGGCAAACAGCCCTACCATGACTGTCCCCGCGGCACCGCATGCACCGTGTACAGCAACAGCACCGACCGGATCATCAATGTGCAATCCCTTGTCCACGGCTTCCACCACTGCTACCACCAGCAAACCGCTGACCAGACCGATGAGAAAAGCGCCCACAGGCGATACCATATCGCAGCCCGCAGTGATTCCCACCAAACCTGCCAAAATTCCATTTAAGGTCATAGAAACGTCGGGCTTTCCATAGATCTTCCAGGTCAGGCACATTGTTGTGATTGCCGCCACTGCCGCCGCCATATTGGTATTGACAAAAATCAGTCCCATGGAATACAAGACTTCGTCCCCTGTAGCGCCAAGGGTGGAAGCGCCGTTAAACCCAAACCAGCCAAACCATAAAATCAGCACACCCAGCGCTGCCAGCGGCAAGCTCTGTCCGGGAATGGCTTTGGAGTTGTTTCCTTCATCATACTTGCCAATACGTGGTCCCAATATCTTGGCGCCTACCAGCGCCGCCACGCCGCCCACCATGTGCACCGCGGTAGAACCGGCAAAATCATGAAAGCCCAATTGACTCAGCCAACCGCCGCCCCAAATCCAATGTCCCGATATGGGATAAATCACCGCGCTGATCACCACACTGTACAGCAAATACGCGCTGAACTTGGTGCGCTCAGCCATAGCACCGGAAACAATGGTGGCCGCAGTGGCACAGAACACTGTCTGGAAAATCAAAAAGGTGTACCCGGTAAAGCTCTGGTCATAATTCCCCCGCACAAAGAAATCGGGAAGACCAATGAAGCCCACGACATCTGTGCCAAACATCAGCCCAAAGCCAATGAGCCAAAACATCACTGTGCCCAGACATAAATCCATCACATTTTTCATAATAATATTGCCCGAATTTTTCAGCCGCGTCAGTCCGACCTCCACCATCGTAAAGCCAATCTGCATGGAAAATACCAATACCGCGCCAAAAAGCACCCAAACCGAATCAATTGATGAAAACATAACTGCATTCCCCCTAAAAATGAACCTGTACTTGCCAAAGAAAAAAGGCGTGTCGAGAAATTCTCGCAACACGCCTTTGTGTTTTCTGCTTTTGTCTCAGCATCTCTATTTTATTTTTTCGCCAAACATTCTCGAACTCAAATCTTAAACAACAAATCCCCATAGGTCGGGAACGGCCAGTATTCTTCGCCCACCAGCGTTTCCAATTCGTCCGCTACTGCGCGCAATTCCTGCATCCCGGAGAAAATATAATTTTTATAATACTGCGCCCGTTCCTCAATATTTTCTTCATGGTCCTTGGTATTCAGCACAGCTGTACTCAACGCTTCTGTTTTCTTATACAGCGAACCGGACAGAGCGGCAATCTTGTGAATCAGCTGTTCCTGCATGGTGCAGTCTGCATCAGCCACAACAGATTTTATCGAAGAAGCCGTTGCGCTCAAATCCTTCAAATACGCCGATACCGCCGGAATGATTTCCTTTTTGCTCATATCCAGCATGGTCAGCGCTTCAATGTGCAGCACCTTACAATAGTTATCCAACAAAATTTCGCAGCGGGAATGTAACTCTTCCGCAGTGTAAATCCCATGTTTGGTAAACAAGGTAATATTCTTCTCATCCACCAGATGGGGAACCGCATCGGCAGTATTTTTCAAATTGAGCAGTCCTCTGCTCTCTGCTTCCCGCACCCACTCATCAGAATAGTTGTTGCCGTTAAAAATGATGCGTTTATGCTTGGTAGCCAGATCACGAATCAGCTCTTTGGCCTTGGCCGTCACGTCATCCGCTTTTTCCAATTCATCCGCAATATAGGAAATGGCGTCTGCCACAATGGTGTTCATAACCGTGTTCGGTCCTGAGATAGAAGAAGCCGAGCCCAGCATGCGGAATTCAAATTTATTGCCGGTGAAAGCAAAAGGTGATGTGCGATTGCGGTCGGTGGTATCCTTCTGGAAGCGAGGAACGGCAGCCACTCCGGTTTCCATGGGCTGTACCTTTACCGGTACGTACTCCACGCCATTCTCATAGGATTCCAGAATACCGCTGAGCTCATCGCCCAAAAACATGGAAATAATGGCAGGTGGCGCCTCATTGGCCCCCAAACGATGGTCATTCCCTGCCGTTGCTACAGATACCCGCAGCAAATCCTGATACTCATCTACCGCTTTGATCACCGCTACCAAAAACAACAGGAACTGAATGTTGTTCTCCGGTTTTTTCCCAGGGCTCAACAGATTTTCGCCGGTGTTGGTAGACATGGACCAGTTGTTGTGCTTCCCGGAGCCATTGACCCCGGCAAAAGGTTTTTCATGCAGCAGACAGGACAAATCATGCCGGCGGGCTACATCCTTTAAGGCCTCCATGGTCAGCTGATTGTGGTCCGTAGCAATATTGGTAGTACTGAAAATAGGAGCCAGCTCATGCTGTGCCGGTGCTACTTCATTGTGCTCTGTTTTAGCCAATACACCCAATTTCCACAATTCCTCATTTAAATCAGCCATGAACGCTGTGATGCGAGGCTTGATGGCGCCGAAATAATGATCCTCCAGCTCCTGACCCTTTGGCGGCTTAGCGCCAAACAGCGTACGACCAGCAAACAAAATATCCTTCCGCTTATAGGACAGCGCCCGGTCTACCAGGAAATATTCCTGCTCCGGTCCCACCGTTGTCGTCACGCGGGTCACATCTGTCTTGCCCAGGATGTGCAGAAGACGGACAGCCTCTTTGTTTAACAATTCCATGGAGCGCAGAAGCGGCGTCTTTTTGTCCAGCACTTCTCCGCTGTAGGAGCAGAATATCGTAGGAATATACAGCGTATGGTCTTTAATAAAGGCATAGGACGTAGGATCCCATGCTGTATAGCCTCTGGCTTCAAAGGTGGCGCGCAAACCACCGGACGGAAAGCTGGATGCATCCGGCTCGCCCTTGATCAATTCCTTTCCTGAAAAGTCCATCATCACTCTGCCGCCGTTTGCCGGCGTGATAAAGCTGTCATGCTTCTCTGCGGTGATTCCAGTCATAGGCTGAAACCAGTGAGAATAATGAGTCGCTCCCTTTTCCATGGCCCAGTCCATCATCGCATTTGCCACCACATCTGCTATGGCGGAATCCAGGGCAACGCCCTGATCGATGGTATCCTTCAGCTTCAAATACACATCCTTAGGCAATTTCGCTTTCATGACAGCGTCATTAAACACCATATTGCCAAACAGTTCAGGTACATCCGTGATTGCAGTTTCCATAATTACCCCTCCACATGTTATCATCTTTTCGCCTTTCTGTCCCAGATAAAAGAAAAAGCGCTGCAAGTGTCTCCACTCACAGCGCCATTGCTGTTTTCTATGTGTATTAGTATATGCATTTGCAAGCACTCTGTCAAGCATTTTTTGAGAGAATTTTGTATACATTGCCACAAAATTTCTCTGCGCAGACCTTACCGCGCTTCCCCATTATAAAACACAAAAGCCTTGAAGCCAATACAGGCGGCGTAATAAAAGGGGCGCAGCTTCAGATATTCCACCTGCGTCAAAGGCAGCTCCAGTTCCCTGTCCTGCTCCTCCTCCACAATACGCAGCCAGTCTCCTGCTACCGTGTAGCTGATATTATACAGCCAGGGACTTTCCTTTTCGCCCCGCAGCTTATAACGGCCATTCACATAGCGGATAGGCTTGTCCTCTCCCTCTATGCGCCGCTTTGCCCCGGCCACCATACTGGCGCCGTCAGGGAAATATTCCTCCCACTCCATACGATTCCTCCTGCTCTTGTCATCTATCCTGCCGATGATACCTATCAGCGCTCCACAAAAAAGACACTGCGGAAAAGTATATTTCTACAGTATCTTTTTGTCATTGCTGCTGTGGCAATACCGCCGCATTTCAACTTTATTTCAGGAAGCCCTCAATAATCTGTTCCTCTGCCTCCGCAGCAGTCAGACCCAATGTCATCAATTTGATAATCTGCTCCCCGGCGATTTTGCCGATAGCCGCCTCGTGAATCAACGAGGCATCGGGACAGTTTGCCTTAATCTCCGGAATAGCGCTGATCTTGGCATCATCCATGATAATTGCATCACATTCGGTATGGCCGTTGCAGGGCGCCTCGCCATAAATCCGGGAGATAAAGGTCTGCGTCGAGTGTTCCCTGGCCACTGCTCTGGAGACCACATGGGTGCCCGCTCCCTCGCCCGCCAGCGTCACCTCAAATTCGCTGATGGCATCCTGCTGGCCATGGGTCATCAGCCGCTCCGTCACCACAAAGGTAGCATTTTTCGCCAAGGTTGCCCTGGTCTTGCGGTGCGTGGAATCAATCCCTTTAATCTGCACCGATTCCATCTCCATGTATCCGTCCTCGCCGACTTCCACAATGGTTTCCGGATTCATAATCCGTCCGCCGTCTCCGGCGCCGCAGCCGTAATGCTTTTCCACATATTTGACACGGGCGCCCTTTTCAATAAAAAAGCTGTGAATCCCGTCGTGCTGGCTGTCCTCATGCCCACCGTTGTCGATGCCGCAGCCGGCAATAATGGTCACATCCGCTCCCGCTCCGATATGAAAATCATTATATACCAATTCCTGAATACCGCTCTGGCTCATCACCACAGGAATATAAATCGTTTCGTCCTTTGTACCCGGCGCTACAAAAATATCAATCCCCTGCACCTCTGTTTTGCCCACAATGCGCACATTGGCAGAGCTTTGACGCTGCGCCGTGGCGCCGTTGGCGCGAATATTGAAAGCGCCCTGAGGCATTCCCTTCAATCCGGCAATCTCCAACAACAGGTGCTGTTGTGCCTCGTCAATCCCGCTCTGCTGTTCGGCAAAACCATTGGCCCCTGTCAGATTCAGTGATAAATGCTGCTGTGTCATTATTTTTCACACCCCCGTCCTGATTTGCAGCATGGCTTCTGATGCAAAAGTCCCGGCAAAATCTGTTCCGCCGCGCCCTGCTCCGCCACGCGTCCGCCTTCGATGACCACAATGCGGTCGGCAATTTTCAGCAAACGTTCCTGATGGGAAATAATCACGATAGACTGCTGCTGTTTTTTCTGCAAATCCTCAAATACCTGAATCAGATTCTGGAAACTCCACAAATCAATCCCGGCTTCAGGCTCATCAAACACAGCCAGCTGTATCCTGCGCGCCAAAACGGTGGCAATCTCAATCCGTTTCAGCTCCCCGCCGGATAAACTGCCGTCCACCATGCGGTCCACATACTCTCTGGCACACAATCCCACCTGACTGAGATAGTCGCAGGCCTGTGCGATCGTCAAATCGCCGCCTGCCGCCAGCTTCAACAATTCAAACACAGAAATGCCCTTAAACCGTACAGGCTGCTGAAAGGCATAGCCCAGGCCAAGCTTGGCCCGCTCTGTAATATTCAAATTGGTAATATCCTGTCCATTCCACAAAATCTGACCACTATCAGGCTGCTCAATCCCTGCAATAATTCTTGCCAGCGTCGATTTCCCACCGCCATTGGGACCGGTGATCGCCAGAAGCTGTCCGTCGGGCACCACCAAATCCACATTATGCAAAATGGTCTTCTGGTCAGCCGAAAAAGTGATCTGCTTCAATTCCAGCATACTTCATTCCTCCATTATTCACGATTCAACGATTATGTTCTATTATAGTCTTTTTTCCTATTAAGTCAATAGGATTTCAGGGATTCCTTCCCATTCCCTTACACACAGCCCATCTCCTACCCCTACCGCGTAAATTACGCAGTAGGGTATGTCCCATTCCCTACCACTTTCAACATCCATCAGGACACAGTCATACCCCGCAGCAAATCATACTGATA